>JARGNR010000003.1:0-37978 GCA_029212405.1 Saprospiraceae bacterium | reverse complement strand
ACATCTTGACAGCTAGAATACATCACAAGCAATAGAATACTTCCAAAAATAAATCTTTTCATATTTTATTGAAATTTGACATCGAAGATAAGGACATCCATGAAAACACAACAAGAAAGAGATTAAAATTGCTTCATGAAATGCAATTGGATACTATTGACTACTCTCCATTCAACCATTTTTTAAATCCCTTCACCCTATCTCGACTTACGATTACATCAAATATTGGTCTAGGAATTAAATCCAATTTTAATCGGCTATTAAAATATTCATGGATCGATGAGATACTGCTTAATGAAACCAACATCTTACGATTGATTCTGTGATAATTTCGAGGATTCATGGCATCCAGTAATTGATCAATTGTCAAATCAATAATGTGTTTAGATCCAGATTGATGGCCCAATATGGTATACCCATCTTCCGAATAAAAAAAGGCTACCTCTTCAGAAGGAATAACAACCAATTGTTTCCCTTTCTTTACTAAAAACCGTTGTTTATAATTTGGCTTTTTTATTGATTCAACAATATGCGTCATATCAAAAGATGCAATATCATTAGAATATTGCTGACTAAATCTACCAATGGCATACTCTAAGTCATCTTGATCAATCGGCTTAAGTAAATAATCAATACTATTGACCTTAAATGCCTTCAATGTGTACTCATCATAAGCCGTCGTGAAAATAATGGGTTTTTGAACATCCACCTTTTTAAAAATATCAAAACTCAACCCATCTCCCAACTGTACGTCCATGAATATGAGATCAAATTTTGTAAAGTTTTTAAAATAAGAAATGGAATCTTCAACACTGTCGAGTATTTCTATAACCTCTAAGGGCACAGTACATTTTTTTAACATATTGAGCAACCTTTTAGATGCTGGAGGCTCATCCTCAATGATAATGACTTTATAACTCATGTAGGATTCATTGATGTAGTTAATAATGGAAGTGTTACAATAAAGTGATGTACCGTTGAGATCACTCCTACTTCCTTCTCAGTAAAAAAACTATACCTGTTTTTAATATTTTGCAATCCCGTTTTAGTGCTATTTCCTACTGTAGACTTTTTTTGCAAATTATTTTTCACAACCAGATTTCCGTTCTCAACATATACATGAATATAGAGTGGTCTACTACTGGTTATGACATTGTGTTTTATAGCATTTTCAAATGTAATTTGTAAGGACAAGGGAACAATTAATTTCTCCAAATCATTGGTATCCACATCAACATCAATCAGAATATTTTCTCCAAATCGTTCTTTCACAAGAAATGTATAAGAAGATAGATAATCTAACTCTTCTTTTACTGAAATTAGTTTTTGATCCTTAATATCCAGGATGTATCTATACACTTTAGACAACTTTGTAACAAATCTCACTCCCCTTTCCTGATCCTCTGGTATGATGGAAGCAAGGGTATTCAAACTATTAAACAAAAAATGGGGGTTGACTTGATTTTTTAGTCCTTCAAGTTGAGAACTAATATTGTCTTTCATCAATACTTCTTGTTGCAATTTACTTTTTTTAAGCTCAGCAAAAAGATACGTTCCTTCATAAATTGACAACACCAATATTAAGAATATAAATGATCCGAGAAATTCTAACAGTGCATGAGGTTCTGTGCCACTTGGCAAAAACGTTATGAGAATAGGATCTAAAATTAAATCCAACAATAGTTTTATAATTATAAATAGAATAATGACCGTTGGAATCAATACTATATAACGTTTTCTCATGTTTTCATAACCAGGGTACTTTGTGGTCACCATCAAATATAGTGTTCTGAAAAACATCCAAAACAATGTGGTATATATAAAGGAAGTAATATAGCATCCCGTAAAGAGATTCGTCATGTCGTTTTGAAGCAATGATCCAAATAGGATAAGGTTCATTCCTAGTGAAACAATCACAATGCCGTGAATAGCAAACCACCTATCATCAAAACCCAATATCTCTTTTGTATTTCTAAATATAAAACTCACACGGACTTCGCTGTTTTTACGCTCATTTTTTAATTCAAATGCCAAAATAACATTTATCTAATTCATATTCTCAGTCACTTCTAGCATTACGCTCCGATTTTGACTTTGCATCATTTTCATTTAAAATTGAATCCTCCACAAAATATCAGGAAAAAATCCAGATTGCAGAACTGTATCTACTTGATTCTTACTCCGATTATATCGTCTGGTAAACGGGTTCTCTCGATTGGTTAAATTTTGAAAATCTAATGCAAACATCTGCGAAAATCCTTTTTTACTATTCAATCGAAAGCCTAATTTCAAGTCTAATCTGAAATACGGATCAAATTGTTCTGAAAAAGCTCGAGATTCATCTTTTACTTCCGAACTAATTAATTGTGACGTTTCCAAATCGATAGGAGTATAATACCGGCCTCCTGCTGTTGTAACTTTAAAATCGGTCGTAAAACTTAACCTTTCATTTACTTTCCACTCTTTTCCTCCTAATACATTCAACACATATTGATTATTAAAAGCAGTATTTCGTTCTACCCCATCACTCGGTGTATATTTACTTTGAAAAAGAGACCCCGTCAATAACCCATAATATCCCTTACTGAAAAACTTTTCAACAGTCAATTCTAATCCATAATTTTTTCCTGATCCTTCATTGATCAAGTATCCTGTTTCTGGAAAAACAAAATCTGCTCCTGCATTCAACAATGAAAAGGTAGACTCAAATCGATCTACAGGCACGTCATACAAATACTGATAATATGTTTCAATCTTTGTCCTCCAATTTTGAGCTGGCTTAAAGTCATAACCCATTACAAAATGATGTGCTTTTGAGAAATCTAATTCTTGATTTAATGGCATGAGTTCACCTTCATCGTTCGGGGACAAGAAAAATAAAATTGGTAAAGGCTGTACTTGACTATGATGTCCATATCCTATATTCCAACTCGATTTTTCATTTATTGCATAATTTAATGTAGCCCTTGGTTCAACAATATAATCTTCATTAATATGCAAGTATTGTGCATGCACACCTCCATTGAATGTCAATTTATCATTGAGTTTATATTTTGCATGCAAAAAAGGTTGATAAATATATAATTCACCATCCACATCTCTCACTTGTTGCCAATCTGGAAGTCCATCCATATCAATGTCGGGATTGCCTTCTCTATCTCTGACATTTGAAATCAAAGAGAGTCGCTCAAATGTAATTCCAATTCTGGTGGTCAATTTTGCATTATGTTTTATATTATAGAATGATGTAATTGCCAATCTTTCAGTACGATCATCTACATTCGTATTGGCATAACTTTCCATAAATAGTGTATCCAAATACCGTTCTTGAGTAAATTTATTCTCTGTTCTTGAAGCCGAAACCACCGTTCGTAAATAGGCATTATTTCCAAAAAGTAAATTGTGCTTCACGCCCACTACCCCTAATCTAGAATCCGCTCTACTGTCCGCATCTGCCTCCGCAAAAATGTCATTGTCATCGATTTCAGCTCCTAAAAATGCAATGTCGCTGGTACCACCTATTCCAAAAATTGAAAACTTTCCTAATTTACCTGTTCCAAAATCTAACTTAAACGACAAATCTCTATAGTCTGGAATAGCATTCGTACCAATATCCAAGCCTAAATTATCTGCCAATGCGACAAAAGAATTCCGGTAGCTAATTAAAAAAGAACTGGTCTTAGATTTATTCAGTGGCCCTTCTGCCATAAACTCCAACCCACTGAAAGCGGCCAGTTGAGCAGTAAACTCAAATTTGTCTCTGTTCCCATTTCTAAATCCTACATCAAAAACTCCAGATAGGGCATTTCCATATTCCGAAGGAAAAGCCGAAGTAATGAAGTCTGAATTCTTAAGTAAATTGGTATTTAGTGCACTGACTGGACCACCAGTCGTACCTAACGTGCTAAAATGGTTAGGGTTTGGAATTGGCACCCCTTCTAATCTCCATAGCACCCCCGCTGGACTATTTCCTCGAATGACAATATCATTTCTTGAATCGTCTGCAGTAGCCACACCTGCAAAATTACTAACCAATCGACTGGCATCATTCCTCCCCCCACTATATCGAGTCACTTCCTCCAATGAAAAAGTCTTCGCACTAATGGTAGCCATCTCATTGACTGACTTATCTTTATCTGTAGTGGCAGTAATCGTCACTTCAGAAAGTTTATTCACTGCTTCAGACAACAATAGCTCAAGATCAACCTCTTTTCCTGTATTTACAACGACATTGGGTATCGTTACAGAATTATATCCCAAATAACTGGCTCTGATTATATGTCTACCCACAGGTACTTTTTCAAATTTAAAATAACCATCAATGTCCGTTGACGTTCCTACTATTTCATCTCCAAATAAGACCTCTACATTCGCTCCAATTAGTGGAATTTCTGAGTCCGCATCTAAGACTTGCCCTTTTATTGTTTGAGTGTATTGGGCATGCAATGAAACCATTGACACCATTAACAAGAAGACCATGTAGACTCTTTTCATCTGCTTCATAATATATTGTTTTTTATTCATGACCCCAAAGATGAGAGAAGTGAAGTCTTATGGAAAGTCAATTTCTATGAAACGTATGATTCCGTGGCTGAACTGTATATTATTATTGATGTATTAAATTAGTAGAAGTTTCAACCTTCTTTTGTAGCAAACTATCGAATAAGCATAACCAATGCTCCTATAGCCGTCATAATTAAAATGAAATTTCTGTATTGTTTCTCTTTGAAATGTTTTACCACTCTAATTCCAACTAAGAAACCAATTAATACGGCAGGAAACAAATACATATCTGTCTTAAGAGAAGATACGTTTACTGTTCCCCAACTAAAGACATGAAAAGGCAACTTAAAGAGATTAATAATAAAATAGAGCCAAGCTGCTGTCCCAATAAATTCATTTTTAGGAATTCGTAAGGCTAGAAAAAAAATGTTTGAAAATGCTCCCGCCAAGTTTCCTATCATCGTACAGAAGCCTGCAGAAAAACCCATCGTTCCAGCAAACCAAATTTTGTTCGGTACGTTCCCTTTATCAAATCGCTCCCAACCAAACATGATCAATACACTTATTAAAATAATAATCGCCATCCCTCTTTTAAATACCTCTTCAGGTAAATCCTTACCTATGATAGCCCCTACGACTACTCCTGCAACCATCCAGGGTAGGAATCGAAGTAAATACTCCCATTTTGCATGCCTGTTATAATACGTCACTGCCAACACATCAGCAGATATTAACAACGGAAGCAATATCCCAGTAGAAGATTTTGCGCTGTACGCATAGGCCATCAAGGTCACGACAACGATCCCCATTCCCTTTAGCCCCGATTTGGATGCTCCAAGTATAAAGGCAGCGATAAGAGCTATACCAAACGACACATTTTACATTTTTAATGAGGCTACAAAAGTAGTAATATTACGAAGACATCATTATGTAGAGTGATAAGCATACCTATCGGTGTACCTCAAAATACTTTAGCGTATCATTAGCTACAGTGAAATAGACGATCCATATAAAAATCTAACAGGACGGTAACACCTCAATTTCCTTACAATTCATTACATTTGCAGCTTTTTAGGAAATGGCAGATATGATATCTGTATTAATAGCAAAATAACTTACCTGAACATAATGGCTGACAAAAAAATTAAATCGGCTCTCATTTCTGTTTTTCATAAAGATGGATTGGAGAACATCGTAAAGACACTCATAGAACAGAATGTCACAATATACAGTACTGGTGGCACTCAAAAATTTATTGAATCGTTAGGTGGAAAAGTTGAAAGAGTAGAAGATTTAACTACTTATCCATCTATCCTAGACGGAAGAGTAAAAACCCTACACCCTAAAGTCTTCGGAGGTATTTTGGCGAGAAGAGAAAAGGACCATTTGGGCCAATTGGCTAAATATGAAATCCCAGCAATTGATTTGGTAGTTGTCGATTTATATCCTTTTGAACAGACGGTAGCATCTACGAATGATCAGGAAGCTATTATAGAGAAAATTGATATAGGTGGAATTGCACTAATTAGAGGAGCTGCTAAAAACTTTGGTGATGTGGTTGTCATCCCTTCTCAAGATGAATATGGCGACTTGGAAAATATCCTTTCAAGCAATAACGGAGTAACATCACTTGCAGAAAGACAACGACTAGCTAGAAAAGCGTTTAAAGTTTCGTCAAATTATGATACCGCCATTTTCAACTACTTCAACACTCTCGAAGAAGAAGAGAAACCAACATTTAAGCAGTCCATTCATCAAGGTCAAAGCTTGCGATATGGAGAAAACCCACACCAACAAGGAATATTCTTTGGAGAAATGGATGCCATGTTTGAAAAAATAGGTGGAAAAGAATTGTCCTTTAATAACTTGGTAGATGTAGATGCTGCTGTAAATCTCATGGCAGAATTTCAGCATGATGCTCCTACATTTGCAGTTTTAAAACATACCAACCCTTGCGGAATAGCAACTAGAAACACCGTCTTGGAAGCATGGAAAGATGCTCTTGCTGGAGATCCTGTTTCAGCTTTCGGAGGAATTTTGATTTGCAACTCAAAAATTGACTTAGCCACTGCACAAGAAATTAATAAGTTATTTTATGAAGTATTGATTGCTCCAGACTTTGATCAAGATGCAATGGATTTGTTAGGAGCAAAAAAGAAAAGGATTCTTCTTAAGATCAAACACTTTCACGTCAATGATAAGAGTTTCAAGAGTCTTTTAAATGGTGTTATCCAACAAGATACAGACAAAAATACTGAAACAAAAGATACACTCGTAACCCAAACCAATAGACAACCAACAGAAGCAGAGTTGGCAGATTTGATTTTTGCAAATAAATGTGTAAAACATTTGAAGTCGAATACCATCGTATTAGCAAGAAATAATCAATTATTGGGTATGGGCTGTGGTCAGACAAGTAGAGTTGATGCTTGTAAGCAAGCGATTGCAAAGGCAATAAACTTTGGTTTTGAACTTGAAGGTTGTGCCATGGCTTCGGATGCATTTTTCCCATTTCCAGATTGTGTAGAAATCGCACATAACGCTGGGGTGAGGGCAGTCATCCAACCTGGTGGATCAATAAAGGACAAACTCAGTATTGACTATTGCAATGAGAATGACCTCACTATGGTATTTACGGGTGTAAGACACTTCAAACACTAGTAAGAAAGTCATTTATATGAATCTCTGCATTGATATAGGCAATACTAGGATTAAAATTGGAGTTTTTGACAAAGGTCAGATGATCCACCACGATGCATTCTATACCATGTCTGAGGATGATGTTGCTCAATTAATTAAGAAGTTTGGCATCCAAAAAGCCATATCAAGCAGCACAAGAAAAAGCGTAACAGCTTTTGAAAAGAGAGTTAAAACACATGTAGAGTTATTGAAATTGAGTCATAAGACACCCATTCCAATAATTAATAAATACCACACACCTAAAACTTTGGGAAAAGACAGGTTGGCAGTGGTGATAGGATGTACAAAGGTATATCCTGATAAAAACTGTCTGGTTATAGATGCCGGTACATGTATTACATATGATGTTATAGATTCCAAAAAAGTATATCATGGAGGAAACATTTCTCCTGGATTACGAATGAGAGCAGCAGCTATGGATACTATGACATCTACACTTCCATTAGTAGAACCAGTTTACAATAAAGATTATATTGGCAAATCTACTATTACAGCAATGCAAAATGGGATAGTATATGGTACATTATTGGAAATAGAATCGTTTATAGCTATGATAAAAGAAGATATTGGAGAAATTAACGTTATAATAACTGGCGGTGACGCTACATTTTTTGAAGATCTCCTAAATTCTAAGATATTTGTCCATTCATTTTTAGTCCTTGAAGGATTAGATGTAATAATAAATTATAATGCAGCATAGATTAATAGCAATTCTATTTACCATTTTTGCATGTACTCAGCTTTTTGCTCAGACAAATGGCAATTCTCCATATTCTCGATTTGGAATTGGAGACGCCGTTGATGATAACTTCATGCACACTAGAATGATGGGCTCTATTGGTACTTCCTATATTGATGGGTATCATATCAATATTGTCAACCCTGCAAGTTTGGCTACCTTGAGAGCAACTGCATTTGATATTGGAATGGATGCAAAAAGAACGACTTTATCCAGTGGTGATTTAAAGAATACGGCATGGAGCGGGAATCTTCAGTACATCTCCTTAGCCTTTCCATTGGGCAATCCTTTGAATGAACTCTTAGATCAAAAAAAGAGAAAGTACAAACTCGGAATGTCTTTCACTTTAATGCCCAACTCAACAGTTGGCTATAATATCACTTCCCAAGACAGTATCACGGGAGTTGGTAATTTTGAACGAGTATATGCAGGTAATGGAGGAAGCTATAAATTTGTATGGGGCAATGGAATCAAATACAAAGACTTTTCCTTTGGTTTAAACCTCGGTTACTTGTTTGGAAATATCCGATATGAACAAAATATCACGTTTTTTGATCTTCCTTTTGCATATCAAGATTTATTCTCCACGGAATATAACCTGAATGGATTTTTGTGGGGTGTAGGAGCACTTTATACCAAAGTTTTAAATCAGAAAAAACTTGAAAACAAGACAGAAAGACTTCCAGATATTCTTTCTTTAGGCGTACGATTAAAGTCCTCTACTAGTTTTAATACAAATTTAACAACCTCACAATTTGGTGTACAAACTTTAAATTCTACTACACAATTTATAGATACTGCTTATATTGCAAAAGATTTAGCTGGATCTGGCAAACTTCCCATGGAGATTGGGTTTGGAGCTAGTTACTATAAAGGGGAGAAGTTTATGATCGGAGCAGATTTTGGCTTAACTAATTGGTCGGTGTACAATAATGATGCAGACGGAACAATCGATGAAAATCCATTAAGCGACACATATAATGTTTCTTTTGGAGGATTTTTCCGTCCTGATTACAAGTCATACAACAGGTATTTCAAAAGAGTATATTACCGGTATGGTTTGTATTATAAAACTGACCCGAGAAGTATAGATGAAGAACAATTGAAATCTTACGGTTTGACATTTGGCATGGGGATGCCATTTATCTATCAGAGGAAGATTTCTCATGCTAACATAGGATTTGAATTTGGTCGAAGAGGACCAGGATCACCTATAGCAGAATCCTTCTTTAAGATATCACTTGGATTTACATTTAATGATGACGAGTGGTTTATTAAGAAGAAATACAACTAAAATACGAAAAATATAATCTAAGATTGTAAATAGAATTCATGCTTAGATTTCAAACAACAAAATTGACAAGAATTAAAGACTTTAGAATTATGACACAACTTACAAAACTTCTACTTGCATCAATTTTCACAATTGCAACTGTATCATTGGGGAATGCACAGTGCGCAACATGGATCGACTCGCCACAAAAAGACGATGCGGAAAATGCACATTCAATCTATCGGCAAGCAATAAAAACCGAAGATTATACCCTTGCATTTGAAAATTGGGAGAAAGCATTCAGTATTGCACCTGCAGCAGATGGTAAAAGAGACTACCACTTCACAGATGGTGCTAAACTATACATGAATAAATTTAAAACTGAAACTGATCCAACAAAGAAAGAAGAATACAAAAACAAGGCGCTTTCTTTAATTGATGAAGCAATTGCTTGTTATAACGCAGGTAGTATCACAAGCAGCAAATGTTCGAATGATGAATGTATCCAAAAAAGGATCGGCTACTTGGCAGGAAGAAAAGCATTTGATATGTTCTACACATTCAACACCCCCTATGCTCAAACCACAGAAGCTCTCAAATTGGCTGTTGAAAAAAGTGGGAATGATGCTGAATACATCGTTTTTGATCCGTATGCATCGATCGTCGTTTATGAAATAGAAAAAGAGAGAATGGATAAAGCAGTTGCTAGAAGTATTTATGAAGAATTGAATGCAATTGCAGATTACAATATTGAAAACAATGCAAAGCTAAGCTCATACTATCAGCAAGCGAAAGACGCGATGAATGCAAAATTTGCCGTAATTGAACATTTAATCTTCGACTGTGACTTTTTTGTAGATAAATACCGACCAGAGTATGAAGCATCTCCAGAAGACGTAGAAATATGGAAAAAAATTGTAGCCAAGTTGAAAGCTCAGGAGTGTGACGCTTCTAATGCATTCTTAGTAGAAGTAGAATCAAAATACAAAGCATGGGCAACCGCACAAAACGAAGCAGCACAAGCTGAATTTGAGAAAAACAATCCGTCTGTTATGGCAAAAAAATGTTATGACCAAGGAGATTATGAATGTGCAGTAGCAAAGTATAAAGAAGCTATTGATGCAGAAGCAGATGATGAGAAAAAAGCAAGTTATTATTTCAGTTTGGCATCTATTCAGTTTAGAAAATTAAAAGCATACAGTGCGGCTAGAAGTTCAGCAAGAAAAGCGGCACAATTAAAAGCAAACTGGGGAAGACCATATATGCTAATAGGAGACATGTATGGTTCATCAGCTCGAAACTGTGGAGATTCATGGAATCAAAGATTAGCAATATTAGCTGCAATGGAAAAATACAGATATGCTAAATCAGTGGATGCTTCATTAACAGATGATGCTAATTCAAGATTATCAAAATATGCAGCGTCAATGCCAAGTATTGAAGATGGATTTCAAAGAGGTATAAAAGAAGGACAGACCGTTACCGCTGGTTGCTGGATTGGGGAAACTGTAAAAGTGAGATATAAGAAATGATCCATCATTTGGACATGATATATAAAGGGACATGATCTAGTTTTCGTGTCCCTTTTTCTTTTTACTCCATTTACTATTCTGAGAAGGACAAAAATATTCTACTTTCAAGAGAAAAGTTTTAAAAGATATTGACACCCGATTTTATTTCACTATAATGATTTCATTTTGCATTCTATTCCCATCAGTAAAGTGAAGTAAATAGGGTCCGTTGTGGAAGTTCGAAACATCAATCCGAAGTATTTCATCATCATCGATTTCACCGCTTTTAATCTGAACACCGCTAGTAGAAAACAACTTCCAAATGCCATTAGTCCCTTCTGCTAAATAGACATTAATCTCTCCTTTCCCGAATACTGGATTGGGGAAAATAGTCAGCAATCCTTTTTCATTTTTTAAATCTTGTGAATTGGTCAAAAAAGAAAGATCAAGCTTTAAAAAATATGTATCAATACTTCTTGTATCAAAGGATCCACCTAAATACCAAGTATCAAATTCATTGCCCCACAATGTATGTTCCCAAACTGTTTTATAAAGCAAATCAATCCTATTTTGAGCGTCTATTAACAGGCCGTTTACTTCTATATCATTGTGCTTTGCTGGGGTGACCGCATAAGAAATTATGTTTCCATTTTCTTTATCCAGCGTATAAAGCAAATTCACTTTTTTTTCATCTGTATACAAAACTCCTCCTATTTCTAAACGAACATCATCATCTATTTCACCTGAAAACATGACTCCGCCCTCGGTTCCAATTAAATTTATTCCTCTCATTTGTCTTGCTCTTGGATTTAATGAATTTATCCACTCTAATCCCCCACTCTCGTTAAACTTCCCTACAAAATATGTACGATCTCCTGCACTTCCATCTGTTTTCTGATTGATAATATCAACTCCATCAATGGTCAAGTATTCCCCATTAAATGAAAATGAAAAATAAGAATCCCCTCCTTCAAAATAACCATTTCCAGGCCTCACATTTGTCCATTCAGTCAAGACATTACCAAATATTAATGCTCCTTCTTCATTATATTTTGCAAAAAATCCAGTAATTAATGATTTGACCTGAATAGAATCCACACCATCCAATGTTACCCACTTTATCGTTTCAGCAATTCCACTGACAATGATATTTCCTTTACTATCTTTATCTATTCCATATACATAGTCATAGCCTAAACCGCCAAGCTTCCATGCTCTAGTCACTTCTTCAGCTTCAAGATCATATTGAATAATGTACGGCGTTCTCAATCCATACACTGTATCCAGTGTAGTGGCATCGATATAGTAATAATTGTCCAAACAAGAAGTACCATACTTAAATCTTTGATGTTCTGAGAGAAATGTTCCCTCTACGTATAAGTAAGCATCTGTCAACTCTAATTCTCCGCTTAGATAATTATTATTCTCAATTTCTATTTCTCGCATATTTTGTAGATCGGAATCAAATTGAAGTAATGTAAACTCTTCAAGTCCATCTGCTATTTGGAAAATTGAATCGCCAATCAACATGTGCTTACGGTGTTCAACTCCTAAAACAATATGCTCATCTGAAACAGCCAATCTTGCATTTGAATAGGAAGTGTTTTTAATTCGTACAACTTGTTCTACCTCTAATTCCTGATTAATTTTCAACAGCAATAAGTGTCCTTGCTCATCATTTGAGCTTTGATAGGCCAGAGGCATCGCTTCATTTACATAGATTTCGTCTTCAATGTGCACATCATTATTTGAACTCAACAGCACATAATAGTATCCTTCAGAAGTTGACTTTACGTTCCTATCAAAGATCTGGGGGCCATATTCTTCTAATGTATGAATCCGTAAAGATTTCAATACTTCTGCTTCCTGTGCAATACAAATATTGACAGTTGAAATTAGAAACAGCAGCAGCAATACACACTTTAATTTCATACTTACTTTAAAGTTTTACTATTCATACCTTTTGATCTAAAATAGGTAATCCAAATTTAGTTCTTTATGCTAATTTAAATTTTACTTTTCCTTTCCTAGGAGATTTAATGTAAAATAATTCGGCTAATAAAATAGACTCCATCTTATTTATATATTGAACACCAATGAAATATTATTTTTATTAAAATTTGTATTACGTTAATAAAATCATGACAAAGTGAAGTTTTCAGTTGAATGAAATCTTTTATTCGATTGAAATAATCGAGTTATTTCTATATTCGCAAAAACTTTATCAGCATTATGAAAGTTACAGAGCATTTCGAGCAAGCAGGTGATAAAACATTAGTATCATTTGAAGTATTGCCTCCACTTAAAGGAGGTAGCATGCAAGACATTTTTGATGCTTTGGATCCACTAATGGATTTCAAACCTCCATTCATTGATGTGACCTACCACAGGGAAGAATATGTGTATAACATGAGAGCGAGTGGGTACTACGAAAAAACGGCCATTCGTAAACGGCCTGGTACAGTAGGAATTTGTGCCTCGATTATGCATCGCTATGGCGTAGATGCTATACCCCACTTAATTTGTGGTGGTTTTAATGTCGAAGAAACCGAAAATGCCCTTATCGATCTTAATTTTTTAGGAATCGACAATGTACTTGCCCTACGAGGGGATGCCCGTCAATTTGAAAATAAATTCACTCCAGAAAAAGGAGGTCACAAATACGCGAAAGACTTGATCAAACAGATAGATCAAATGAACTCTGGTATTTATTTGGATGCCAATATCGAAAATGGGGCCAATACTGATTTTTGCATTGGAGTAGCAGGTTATCCAGAAAAACATTTTGAAGCTCCTAACCTTAATATGGATATTGAATACACCCTTCAAAAAATTCAGGCAGGGGGAGATTATATTGTGACTCAAATGTTTTTTGACAATCAACATTACTTTAAATATGTGGATGCATGCAGAAAAGCTGGAATTACAGTACCTATTGTTCCTGGCCTAAAACCACTGACCCGTAAATATCAACTCAATTCAATCCCAAGAAAATTCTTTGTAAACATGCCAGAAGATCTGGTAAAAGAAATAGAAAAGTCTGACAAGGAACATACCAAAGAGATTGGAATTGAATGGTGTATTCAGCAATCTAAAGAGTTGAATGAGGCTGGAGTTCCATGTCTTCATTATTATACTATGGGCGACTCTAGCACGACTAAAAAAATCATTGAAGGTTTTTTATGATCAAAAAAATGCTAAAACCAATAGGATAAAAAGTGCAATAAAATAATCAATTCTGGGTATAAAGGTGGCCTTGTAAACTGAAGAGTAGACCAATTGAGTATACTATATCGTATACAACCGTCAAATGAAAAACGAATATTTAATATACCCATTCTGAAGATAAAGGTAGAATCATTGAGAATTGGGTAGCTTTCGCTAAAAATAAAGGGTATTTTTTTATTCTAAATGCAGGAATAGCCTTTCGTATTAAGCATTATTTTTAGTTTTGCAGCTAGAAATTCAATTAAATACCAACCTATGCCTGATATTAAATTATTCAGCGGAAAAAACTCTCAATACTTATCCGAAAAAATTGCCGATCATTATGGATACCCATTAGGTGACATAGAGCTGCGAAAATTCTCCGACGGTGAAATGCAAGTAGTAATCAATGAATCGGTAAGAGGAGCATATGTCTTTTTTATTTGCTCTACGTTTGCTCCTGCTGAAAACCTACTAGAACTGCTATTAATGATTGACTCTGCTAAAAGAGCTTCAGCAGGATACATTACTGCAGTAGTTCCCTATTTTGGCTATGCCAGACAAGATAGAAAAGACAAACCTAGAGTTCCTATTTCTGCTCGATTAATGGCAAACGTATTAGAAGCTGCCGGAGCGAATAGAGTAATGACCATGGATCTGCATGCAGACCAAATTCAAGGATTTTTTGACATCCCCGTGGACCATTTAAAAAGTGAAGCGATCTTTATGCCTTATTTAGAAAGTAAAAACTTATCAACGGTTACATTTGCCTCTCCAGATGTTGGAGGTGTTAAAAGAGCAAGAGCTTATGCACAATACTTTGGAAGAGACTTGGTCATTTGTGATAAAGAACGAAGAAAAGCAAATGAAGTAAAACAGATCACTGTAATTGGAGAAGTAAAAGGAGCAGACATTATACTTGTGGATGACATTATCGATACAGCAGGAACTTTATGCAAAGCTGCTGATGCACTTATGGCAAAAGGTGCTAAAAGTGTACGTGCAATGTGCACCCATCCAGTACTATCAGGTTCAGCCTATGAAAACATAGAAAATAGTTCTTTAACCGAACTGATTGTGACCGATACTATCCCTTTAAAAAACAAAAGCAAGAAAATTAAAGTACTCCCTTGTGCCAAGCTATTTGCAAGAGCAATTCGAAACACACATGAGTACAAATCCATTGCAGCTTTGTTTGTAGAAAAGAAGACAAATAAATAAATTAATAAAAGGCTAAATTGAGAAGTTGGATAATTGAATAAAACCATTATCTTTGCAGTCCTTTTCAGAAAATAGATAAAATACTGTCATGGAAATAGTAAATATAGAAGCACAAGCAAGAGAATCTTTCGGTAAAAAACACACTAAGAAGGTGAGAAAAGAAGGAATGGTGCCTGCTATCATATATGGGGGAAGCAACAACACTGCAATTAGTGTTACTCCAAAATCAGTGAAGTCTTTGGTATATACACCAGATTTTAAACTTGCTGAGATAAATGTAAATGGTGAAACCAACAAGTGTATTCTAAAAGATATTACATTTCATCCAATTTCTGATGAAATCGTTCATATTGATTTCTTGAGAGTAATCCCTGGAACACCAATTAGAGTTGAAATACCTGTAGGATTCAAAGGTGTATCTCCTGGAGTGAAAGAAGGTGGAAAACTTATTCCTCAGATGAGAAAAGTGAAGGTAAAAACAATGCCAGAATCTCTAGTAGATAAAGTATTTGTTGACATCTCTTCTATGGATTTAGGTGGTTCAGTAAGAGTACGAGATATAGACTTTCCAGAAGGTATGGAAATAATGACAACTGGAGCTACTCCTGTTGCTATTGTTGAGGTTCCAAGAGCACTTAAGAGTGCTGCCGCTGCTGAAGCAAAAGAAGGCCAAGGTGAAGCTGCAGCTGAATAAGAAAAAAATAGTTAGCAAAATAAACAAGCCGAATACAATTGTGTTCGGCTTTTTTTATGTGCTTATCCATCATTTCCTAATGAAGTGATTTAAAAACGTCATAATGCGATTCTACTCCTAAGTGAGAAACATAGAATCGCATCCATGTGGATTTCTTGTTGAAACTAAAAATCTACGAGGTAATCCTTTACTCATTTCACTTCTACAGGAACAATAAACAATCAACGTCGCAGAATTGGAATAATTTATATATTTTTATTTTTTGAATTTGTAACCAAGCAATGTATTTTAAAGATATACCTGGAAAAGAAAGAGAAAAACACTTCTTGCTCTCCAATGCACAAGAAGATAGATTGGCACATGCACAATTATTTCTTGGTAGAACAGGCAGTGGACAGTTGCCACTAGCTCTGGCTTTTGCTAGTTATATTCTCTGCACTGATCGAAATGAGTCAGATAGTTGTGGAACTTGTTCTGCATGTCTAAAGTCACATAAATTCATTCATCCAGATGTTCACTTTTCTTTCCCAGTAGTAAAAAAAGATGGGAAGAATAGAAACGAAACAACCAGTAATGACTTTCTAGTTGAATGGAGGCAAATACTTAAAAAGAACCCATTTTTGGATATTAAGACTTGGTTGCATAGTTTAAATCTTGAAAATGGTCAGGCCAATATTAATGTAAAAGAATGCACGGAAATTGTAAAAAAACTAGGCCTTAAAACTTTTGAGTCAGATTATAAGGTACTCATTATGTGGATGCCAGAGTATTTAAGAAATGAAGGAAATCGACTATTAAAACTGATAGAAGAGCCTCCAGAGAATACAATTATCTTATTGGTTGCAGAAAAACAGGATGCAATATTAAATACAATTTTATCAAGAGTACAGCTTCTCAAAGTGCATCCATTTACGTATGAAGATGTAAAGTCATATCTGATAGAAAACTATGAGCATCCAGATCAAGATACAGATCAAATTGCTGCATTAGCTGCAGGCAACATGAATTCTGCTATCCATCTTACAGAGCAAGATTCCGTCAACTATTCAGATGCTCTATTTCAGTGGCTTAGAGAATCCTATAAAATGGAACCCGTTGAACTTTCTAAATGGGTGAATGAAATGGCTAAATGGGGACGAGAAAATCAAAAAAATTTCTTAGAATATGGCTTACATTTTTTTAGAGAATACTTATTTTCTTTAACGACCAATAGAAATAGTGTACGATTAAACGAATATGAGCAATCAATAGCACAAAAAATGACTAGCTTGCTAGATATTTCAAAAACCGAACAAATAATACATATATTAAATGAGTGTATGGGAGCTGTGGAAAGGAATGCAAACCCAAAAATTTTGTTTCTTGCAGACAGCTTGGCTATAGGTAGAGTAATGAGGAATATGCATGTAGGAGAAAATATCTACCAAGTCTAAATTTTTACTTAATGAATAGCATATAATGGATTATATGCTTACTAAAATATAAAGAAATGGGATGTAGTAGTTGCGGAAGTGGAAGTCCAGCTGGATGCGGAGACAACGGACATTGTTCTACAGGTGGATGTAATAAAAAGAATACTTACGATTGGATATCTGTTCTAGATATTCATGATCCATCAGCTTTCAAAATTGTAGAAGTTAGTTTTAAAAAAGGAGCAAGAAAAGATTTTTTCATCAACGAAAATTGGTCTCAAGCTATTACCGGTGATATGGTTGTCGTTGAAACAGATAGCGGCCTTGATTCTGGTAGAATTTCACTTTCTGGAGAACTGGTAAGAGCTCAAATGAAAAAAAGAAAAATAAATCAGGATAGAATCACTCACAAAGTAATTCGAAAAGCGAATAACCGAGATTTAGAAAAACTAACGGAAGCCAGAAAACTGGAAAAGGGTACTTTGGTTAGAGCCAGAGTGATCGCTAGAACACTGGGGCTTGATATGAAGATTGGAGATATCGAATATCAGGGTGACAAGAGAAAAGCAACATTCTATTACACTGCAGAAGGTAGGGTCGATTTTCGTGAATTAGTGAGAAGCTATGCCAAAGAGTTTAAGATTAAAGTTGAAATGAGACAAATTGGGGCTCGACAAGAATCTGCTAGAATTGGAGGAATTGGTTCCTGCGGAAGAGAATTGTGCTGTTCTACTTGGCTATCTGATTTTCAATCGGTTACAACTACTGCTGCTCGATATCAAAATATTGCTATTAATCAAACCAAGTTATCTGGTCAATGTGGACGACTCAAATGTTGTCTTAATTATGAGTTAGATACCTATATGGATGCATTAAAAGATTTTCCAAAAGGAGTAGACTATGTCAAAACAAAAAGAGGTAAAGCTTCATTAATAAAGACAGACATTTTCAAAGGATTAATGTACTACAGCTATACCGAAGAAAAAACGCGTAGCCCAATGGTGGCTCTTGGCGTTGATCGTGTAAAAGAAATTCAAAAAATGAATAAAGCAGGGCAGTTTCCTGAACAATTATTAGACAAAGCAGCACAAATCGAAATAGAAAGTTCTCAAAGTAAAGAAATCGAATATGCCGATGTAACTGGAGAAATTGAATTGCCAAGTGTCAGGAAGAAAAAAAGAAGAAAGAATAGGAATAGAAAACCAGGTAATCGACCGAATCAAAAAAATACAAAAGAGAATTCGAGCAATAAATCTGATGGTAATAACCCATCAAACACCCAGAATAAATCTACTTCACCAGATTCATCAACGAATAAGCCAATACGTAAATCTAGAAACAAAAGAAGAAGACCAAACAGAAAACCAGGAAATCAAGGATCTTCAAATACTAATACAAATTCAAAAGAATAATTATAAATGGAATACGATGTAGTTATAATTGGCTCCGGTCCAGGTGGATACGTAGGAGCTATTAGATGTGCACAATTGGGCATGAAAACTGCTTTAATTGAAAAGTATGATACACTAGGAGGAACTTGCCTGAATGTAGGATGTATCCCTTCTAAAGCCTTATTAGACTCTTCAGAGCATTTTCATAATGCTGCTCATAAGTTCGAAGAACACGGAATAGGGGTGAGCAATCTAAAGTTAAATATGAAACAAATGATCGCGCGTAAAAATAGCGTAGTCGATCAAACCTGCAAGGGAGTGGAGTTTCTAATGAAAAAAAATAAGATTGAGGTTTTTCATGGAATCGGTTCTTTTAAAGATGCCAAGACAATCCTAATAACTGACTCCGAAGGAAAAGTAAGTGAAATCACCACAAAAAATACAATCATTGCAACAGGCTCAAAACCTATTACCCCTCCTACCTTCAATTATGATAAAAATCGAGTGATTACTTCAACAGAAGCGCTTAATATCGATAAATTACCTAAAAAGGTGGTCATCATTGGTGCTGGAGTAATCGGATTGGAATTAGGTTCTGTTTTTTGCCGATTAGGTTCTGAAGTAGAAGTAGTAGAATTCCAGGATCGGATTTTAGCTGGAATGGATAAAGATTGCAGTAAAGAAATGATGCGCTCCCTTAAAAAATTAGGTATGAAATTTTACCTAAAGCACATGGTTACTGGAGTAAAAGCGAATAAATCCTCCGCAACAGTAAGTATTCAAAAAAGAGATAGTGAAGTCACTTTTGATTCAAAGGCAGATTATTGTTTAGTTGCAATTGGAAGATATGCCTACACCAGCGGTTTGGGTCTAGAAAATGTAGGGATTGAAGTGGATGATAGAGGAAGAATCAATGTGGATAAAAACCTTCAAACTAACGTCCCGGGTATCTATGCAATTGGCGATGTAGTAAAAGGGGATATGTTGGCACACAAAGCAGAAGAGGAAGGAGTATTTGTTGCTGAGTTACTCGCAGGTCAACATCCTCATATCGATTATAATCTGATCCCAGGAGTAGTCTATACATGGCCAGAAGTAGCTGCAGTTGGAAAAACAGAAGAACAACTCAAAGCTGATGGAGTAAAATATAAAGTAGGTAAATTTCCATTTAAAGCATTAGGAAGGGCTCGTGCAAGTATGGATACAGAAGGAATGGTCAAAGTAATTGCGGATGCCGAAACTGATGAATTATTGGGAGTACATATGGTAGGTCCAAGAACTGCAGATGTGATTATGGAAGCTGTTGCGTTGATGGAGTTCAGAGCTTCTGCTGAAGATATGGCAAGAATATGCCATCCGCACCCAACTTATACTGAAGCGGTAAAAGAAGCTGCATTAGCCGCAACCGAAAATCGAGCTTTGCATATCTAGAAATAATTTTTAAAACTTATGAGCCTCAAAGCAAAAATTTGTTTTGAGGCTTTTTTATATCCAATTACAACTATTCTCTTGATCGTAGCATCTATTAACCATATTCATAACAAATTGTTAAAATTTGACGAATAAGACGTTCTGTATTAAAAAACCCGTTATTTTTCAAGGTACGCTGTCTTCGCCCGCAGAGTTCATCAAATAACTACCCAATTAAAATTAATGAAGAAATCAATTATCTACGCTATCTCTATTCTTGCAATTATTGCCGTTGCATTCTTTTTACTGAAACCTTCTAGCATTGTTTCTTCTAAAGGCAATCTATTTTCAACTGCTAAAAAGTCTAATTTTCTAGTGTCTGTAAGTGCAACTGGAGAACTGAAAGCAAAGAAATCTACAATGATTAGAGGCCCACAAGGCATGCGATCTGCGCAAATTTATAATACCACAATAAAGGATATCATTCCCGAAGGGACTCTCGTAAAAAAAGGAGACTATGTTGCCTCCTTAGACAAATCTGAATTGGCAACTAAAATTCAAAATGTTCAAACTGAAATTGAAAAAGAAAATACAAAACTAGAACAAATAAAAATTGATACAGCCATCCAAATGAAAGGTATTCGTGATCAAATTGCAGATCAAGAATTTAATATGGCTCAAGAGAAGTTAGAAATAGAACGAAATAAGTATGAACCACAGATGGTGATCGACCAATCCAAACTTAAACTGGAGAACTCACTCAGGTCAATGGCTCAACTTGAAAATAAAGCAGATTTAATGGTCATCCAGTCAGAGGCAAAAGTTAGAGAAATTGAAGCGACAATCAAACAACAAGCGGCAAAGCTCAAACAAATGATGGATTTATCTACTGCTTTTAATATTAAAGCTCCCGAAGATGGAATGCTAATCTATCAAAGAACCTGGAATGGTAAAAAAGGGCCTGGATCCCAAATTAGCGGTTGGGATCCAACGGTAGCCGAACTCCCTGATTTGACAAAAATGACATCTGTAGCCTACATAAGTGAAATTGATATTTCTAAAATCAAAAAAGGGCAAAAAGTAAGTATTAAGGTGGATGCGTTCCCTGAAAAAGAATTTGATGGCCAAATCATCACCGTTGCCAATATAGGCCAAGAATTGAGAGGGCAAGAAGCAAAAGTTTTTGAAATTGTAATCGCAATCAATCAAACAGATGATATCCTACGTCCCTCTATGACAACAACTAATGATATTCACATTTACGAATATGAGGAAGTAGTTAATATTCCTCTCGAAGCTTTTTATAGTGATAGCATTGATTATGCCATAGTAAAAAGACCAGGTGGGTTAGTTAGGCAGCAGATCATCAGTGGTGCCACCAATGAAAATGGGATTGTTGTTGTTGAAGGTCTTTCAGAAAACGACAAAATACTATTATCCCCACCAGACGATCTAGATAAAATTCCATTTAAGTTTATTGAGCCTAGCATTGCTGAAGCAGCGACAAACACCTTAAAGACTTGGAAAGAAGAAAAAGATAAATACGATAAAACCAATGAGGATTCTGTAAAAGGAAACGAAGACCAAAACAAAGATTTTGGGGGTGGGAATACCGTAATATTCTTTTAGATACACATTCATAATTATTTAGATTCACTTTTAAACTACTACTTATGTTTGTGTATTTCCAGCGAAATATAAAATTAGCATTAGATGGAATAAATCAGAATAAGCTAAGAGCGCTGCTGACGGCTCTCGGTATTATTTTTGGGGTTTTTGCTGTAGTTGCCATGTTGGCGATTGGGAACGGAGCAAAAAAATCAATTCTTGACCAATTAAAAATTATTGGAACAAACAACATTGTTATAAACTCTATTCCTCCGGATCCTACTGGAAAATCTGAAGAAGAAGATCAAAGTAAGGAAGAAAAAAAATCCTTCTCTCCGGGATTGACCTTAAAGGATGTTGCAGCTATTCAAAATATTCTTCCAGGGATAGAAAATATTTCAATTGAGACAAGTAGCGATGCCAAAATATTATTTGATAAAAATACCGTCAAATCAAAGTGCATGGCGGTGAACAATGATTTCTTTCAAATCAATAACCTTAACTTATATAAAGGTTCTTATTTTTCTGATACACATAATAAGACTGGATCCAGAGTCTGTATATTAGGCGCGAATGCGGCCTCTCGATTGTTTCTCGGTAAAAACCCTTTGGGAGAACACGTGAAGGCTAATAATGTCATCTTTACTGTAATTGGGGTTCTGAAGAGGCGAATGATTTCAAAAGAAGCATTGACAAAATTGGATATTAACAATTATAGCAACAATATTTTTGTTCCTATGGAAACATACAAGTTGCGTATTGACAATAAAATTCGGATTGGAAGAGAAGACGTTAAAAGAAATAATGATGATGATTCAGAAATCGAAAATTATCACCAACTCGATAAAGTAACTGTGAAAGTTGTAGACGGTTCTAAAATGGAATCCAGTGCCGAATTAATTAGTCGACTCTTATTACGTAGACATAATAATCAAGCAGACTTTGAAATCAAAGTGCCGGAATTGCTGATCAAACAACAACAAAATACCCAAGAAACTCTCAACTTTATTTTAGCCGTAATTGCAGGAATTTCGCTACTTGTAGGAGGTATAGGTATAATGAATATTATGCTAGCAAGTGTACTCGAAAGAATCAAAGAAATTGGTTTGAGGAGATCAATTGGTGCTACTGAAAAAGACATAATTTACCAATTTCTTTTAGAAGCTATATGCATCAGTTTAGCGGGTGGAGTGCTAGGAGTAATTTTAGGAATTGGCGGAGCTAAACTAATAGCTAGATATGCAGACATTGCAACAGAAATATCCTTCACCTCTATTTTACTAAGTTTTGCAATTGCCGTAGGAATAGGGATCATATTTGGGATAATGCCTGCAAAAAAAGCGGCAAAATTAGATCCAATTGCTGCATTACGAACAGAATAATATTAATTTGAATAGTAACCAAGATCACCTATGAATCGACTTTTATTTATCTTATTTATTTTCGTTGTAAGTCCTAATACCAAAGTACTTGCTCAAGAAATGATCAGAGCTAGTATTCAAGATATCATCATTACGGCACAAGCAGAATCACCAAGTTATCTTTTGGCCAAGACCAAACAAAACAATGCCTATTGGATATATGTTGCCTCAAAATCAATATTCAAACCACAATTGGGATTCTCTGCCACGCTTCCTAGTATAAATCGAAGTATATCCCCTTTTACACTACCCGATGGTAGTAGAACATTTGTGACCTCTTCATTCATTTCAAATTCCGTTGGAATAAATTTAAGTCAAATTGTTTCTGCAACAGGCGGTTCAATTTTTGTTTCTACAGATCTACAGCGATTGGATGATCTAAGCAATGGCTCATCAACAAGGTATCTTTCATCTCCTGTAAGTATTGGATTTGATCAACCCTTATTACGACTCAATCCGTATAAATGGGATAGACAAGAAGCTGAAATCAATTATACCGCATCAAAAAAACGATATGTTGAAGATCGGGAACGAATTGCATTTGAATCAATTAACAACTTTTTTGATCTATACATTTCCAAGTTAAACTTACAAGAAGCAATACGGAATAGTGACTACTTGGATTCTTTAGCGATCAATGCAGAAGGGCGATTTAGTGTAGGAAGAATATCAGAAACAGAATTGTTGCAAATACAATTAAGTGCAAAAAATGCTAAGGGGACAGTTGCCCAACTCAATTTAAGTGTCCAAAATAAAATAGAAGCCTTAAGAGATTTTTTAGGTATTCAAAAACAGGTCGACTTTGATCTAGACACTCCACAACCCATAACTATATTTACCATTGATAAGGATAAAGCATTAGAGTATGCCTTAAAAAACAGGAGTATTACGGAAGACTTCCGTTTAAGATTATTAAATGCTGAACGACAAATGGAATCCGCCAGAAAAGAAAATGGCCCGAATTTAAGGTTGACTGGTTCTTTTGGGTTGACACAAACTTCAGAAGATTTTACCGGTGCTTATCAAAGCCTTTTGGATCAGGAGCGATTGAGTCTTTCTATTGATATACCCATTGCCGACTTTGGCAGATCTAAGGCTCAAAGAGAAATTGCAAAATCAAACCTGGAATTAACACAATTGCAACTTCGGCAAGATCAAGTTTCTTTTGAAAGAGAAATTCTTGTTAATGTTGAACAATTCAAGTTAAAAAGAAATCAGTTACAATTAGCGGAAGAAGCATTAGAAATTGCACTTAAACGGATCGATATAGCAAAGAAGAGATTTAACATCGGCAAAATTGATGTTACAAATTTGAATATTGCAATACAAGAAGAATTGAGTGCCCGTCAAGCATATTACGCTACTTTATGGGATTTGTGGCGAGCACATTATACCATAAGGAATTTAACACTTTATGATTTTGAAGCAGGAGTTCCATTAGAATAATCGAAAGATCATTTTTCGAACAATTACCCTATTAATCCTCATCCTTCCTTACTTGATCTATTAATTCTTAATATTGAACCAATTGAGCGTATATTTGTAGTTTATAGCAATAGATACCAAAAAAATGAATCAATTTTTCAAGACTTTAATCGCAGCAACTCTCGGAGTATTTGTAGCTCTTTTTTTAATGTTTATGTTTTTTGTCGTTTTCTTGGGAAGTATGGCAGATACAAAACCTCAGATTTCAAAGAATACAGTTTTGGATTTGAACCTATCAGCTCAAATTCCAGAGATAACCGGCAATGTAAATACCTCAGGCTTAGATTTTGAAAAAGTTGATCTTTTGGGTTTAAATACCATTACGCAATTGATTGATCATGCAGCAAAAGATAAAAAAGTAAGTGGTATTCTTATTCGAAATAATTCTGTAGGTGGTGGAATGGCAACTCAGACTAAAATCAGAGAATCTATTTTAAATTTTAAGAAAAGTGGAAAATTTGTCTATTCATACGCTGACTACTACAGCCAATCAGCTTATTACTTAGGTTCAAGTGCAGATTCAATATTCTTGAATCCATTAGGGATGGTGGACGTGAAAGGATTTGCAGCATTTATTCCATTCTTTAAATCCGCTTTGGATAAAGTTGGCATTTCAATGAATATCTTTTATGCTGGAAATTTTAAAAGTGCCACTGAACCCTACCGAAGAGATGAGATGAGCGACGAAAATCGTATTCAAACAAAAGAGTTTTTAGATAGCATGATGGAAAACTTTAAAAATGCTATATCTGAATCAAGAAACCTTTCGTTGGTTGAAGTAGATCAAATCATGACGGAATACAAAGGAAAATCTGCCAAATCCAGCCTTGAATCTGGACTAGTTGATGATTTACTGTATTGGGATGAAATAGAAAGCATAATCAAAAACAGATTAGGCTTGGAAATGAAAAAGAAAATTAAATTTAAGACCCTAAAAGAATATAATGCCGCTGTTACTCTTCGCTATGGAAAAAGCAAATCTTCCGATAAAATTGCCGTAGTGTATGCCGAAGGAACAATTACATATGGTACTAAAAACAAAGGATCTATCAGCGAAGATCAGTATCTTGAAATATTCAACAAGCTACAATACGATGATGATGTAAAAGCTGTTGTTTTAAGAGTAAACAGCCCCGGTGGAAATAGCCTTACTTCAGATATCATTTGGAGAGGAGTTGAAAATCTAAAATCCGCTGGAAAACCAGTCGTAGCATCCTTTGGGGATTATGCTGCTTCTGGTGGATATTATATCGCAGCTGGTGCAGACTCAATCGTATCCGCTCCAAATACACTTACAGGCTCTATAGGTGTATTTATGATGTTTCCCAATGCTACCAATTTGGCAAACGAAAAACTAGGAATATCATTTGACGAGGTTAAAACACATCCAATGGCGGTAGGGTTCACTCCATTAAAAGATCTCACAGACCAAGAAAAGGAAATTTTACAACAAGGGACATTGGATACCTATGATACGTTTTTGAACCGTGTAGCTGAGGGCAGAGGAATGACAGTTGAAGAAGTACATGAAGTTGCTCAAGGAAGAGTTTGGACTGGCACAAAAGCGAAAGAGCTTGGTCTTGTAGATGTACTTGGTGATATTGAGGATGCTATAGAAATTGCAGCTCAAATGGTAAATATTGAAGAGTATAAAATCAAATCTTTCCCACAGATAGAAGAATCATTTATTGACCAACTTGTTAAAGGATTTGCAGCTAGTGAAAACATGAACGCAAAATTGGGTATTCATGATTCAGAATTGAAATTGATAAAAGAATACAGAGAATTCAAATCTTTACTTCTGGATAGAACACCTCAAGCCCGATTACCATTTATTATTCAAGTTGATTAATCTCAACGATTATCTTTTATTCAAAAGTCTTTGTGTCAAATTTCTCATGATTGCAAACAAACAAAGTCTATAACTACCTGCTAAATTCTAATTGATTGTACTAAGGTGAAAAGCGTATATTTGAGAATTTAATTTTTGAATGCCCAATTAATTTCAATATCGTGGATCGACCAAAATGGTTTATTCTATATCTAATACACATCGTTGCTTATGGCATTCCCATCTGCCTGATGTTATTCCTTTTTTTGTCAAATCGATCCTTATTTTTAGATAGTTTAAACCTCGCTAGAAATATTGTAGAGTCATCATTTTGGGAATTATCGGGCCCTTTACACTATCAACAAAGTGCACCGATCTTATTTTTATTTTTGTCAAAATTTAGCATAACACTATTCGGAGTCAGTGAATATGCCTTGCGACTTATCCCACTTATTTCAGGAATTCTCACACTTTTCTTTTTGGGCAAGGCATTTAAAAAATCCTTACATCTAAAATATGTCTTACTCGGTGTCTTTTGGTTTGGGTGCAATGCTATAGTCCTTAGATATTCTACTGAATTCAAACAATATATTACTGACGCAATGGTTGGTCTTATTCTCATTTGGTTGGCCCAAAAAATGAACCAACTAACGTATAAAAATGTAATACAATATGGAATTATAGGAGCTGTATGCATTTGGTTGAGTATGCCATCTGTTTTTATTTTGTTTGGAGCACTAATATATTTTACCTCTATAACAAAAAGGAACATAAAATCTATGGCTCCAATTCTACTATTGTCCGCTTGGTTTTCTATCCATTTCATACTTGAATATTTTTTAATACTTGATTCGGCAATCGAAAGTGATCATATGAAAAACTTTCATGCTTCATATTTCATTCAAGGTAGATTTTGGCAGGTAGACTCCCTACAACACGATTGGGGTCTACTAATTGGTAGTCTAAGAATGGCAGTAGGAAAATCAGGCATTGCACTAGGAGTGGCTATGTGTTTAATCTGTATGAGCCTATATCAAATGATTACTGAGAAAAATAAGCTTGGAATCTTATATACATTTCCTATTCTGGCTGCATTTGGAGCCTCAGCTTTTGGTCTATATTCTCTCATTGAACGTCTCCTATTGTTCAGTCTTCCGCTTTTCTTATTCTTAATCCTTTCTGGGGTTCAATATTTTGAAAAGCTATTATCTCAAAAATCATGGATGTTAAAATATTCCACCTTTGTACTTTTAAGTATACCCTTCTTAGTAGCTTTTAACCAAACACAAGGGATTAAATACATTATTGAGCCATTTGAAAAAGAAGACAATAGATCTTGTCTTGAACACATACACAATCATCCAACTAGTTCTAATCCGATAATCTGTTCACAATTGGCTTATCCAGCATATGCCTACTATACTGCATATGATAAGAATTATAATTACCTTAAACTAGGTGAAGGAATACCCACAAATTATGGTGAATCGATTGTAGATAAGGCAAGTCAAACTTCACAAGAACAAAAACAACCCATTTGGGTTTTGTTAGGCCATATGAATGATAAAGAAATTTCTACGATCATCAATGGATTTGATAAAGTAGGTACCATAAAAAATAGCTACAGATCGAATCAATCAGCAGCTATTTTGTTTTCTACTCAATAAGTGGTTGATATCAATTTTTCAATGAGGGTTTTGAGAAAACTATATACGTAGTCCACTGGGCAACTACATTTGGTCACAATATACTGTCCCACAGATAAATTGAAAACAACAAATCGGTTTTTGGAAGGCCTCTTGTCATATATCTTTATCGGTGACTCGTATATAGTTTTAACGGATCTCAAAATTGAAAAACTCTTTAGTTTCTCCTCAATATTTAAATTGATGAAACAAATATAGTAAATTACATATTATAAAAAAACGTAATATGTAATTTGATTACATTTTTATTTTTCATATATAACTAAACATCCATCATTAACTCCATATTCAACTGAATTACAGCTATTTAAATATATTCACTTAAATTATTAAATTAAATAAAAAATTGAGATTTTATTTTCATTTATGCATAAATCCATTTTAACTAATAAAATCAGCCCCAGAAAAATACTTTTCCGAGGCGTCAATGAAAGTTATAAGAATCACACTACTTTTTTACATACCACATGCATATTGATCTGATGTGATGGTTACTTTTATATCTCCTGATTTCAACTTTCGAAATACTATAGGATTATCCAAATTCACTTTTACTTTATATAAGTCTCCTTCTCTATCCTCAATAAATGTGGATTGATTTTTAAAGACCTCTAACCTTTCTTTAGTATCAATCATACTTTGTAAAAGATGATATGCATCCATAAGTCTTACCTCATTAAGGTATAATTCAAGTTTATATCGATCCCCTTTCTGACTCTTAATCATTTTCTCTCCTCCTATAAAGTGGTAGGTCAACTTTTTAAGTGCACCTGCATCAATTTCAGTTTGCTCATATTCTCCTAAATTTACATCCGTCCATGACTCTAATGGGTAAATCAAATCTAAATCAAGTTGACATCGTTCAAATTCATATATTGGCATGGGCAAATCTGTAAGGTAGCCATCAAACATATATCCTCTTATACCATCGTATTCCACATATACCCATCTCCCCTCTACCCAGTTCACTTTTTCTAAGTATTGAAGACTATCCGGCTGATTCAAAACTTCTACACTTGATCCAAACTCGGCAATGGTTAATACTTCTGCCTCCATTTTTGGTTCCAATCGAAGTGTGAGTCCTGAATTTGCCACGACATACAATTGAGTACCCTCAATAAAACCTGGACCATTTGATGCCCACATTTGCACATAGAAAATCACCATAAAGAGTGTTGCAAATAAGCATTTAAAGGTTTTTGTCTGGTCTTTCCCTTTTTTAATTTTTAAAGCTGCCATAATCATAGTTTTAAGGTTAAATAATTTTTTGTTTGTTCACAAACACAGATTTCAACATTGTACTTATTTTTAATTTCCATGTTTTCCATCTCCTTTGGAGCAGAAAAAATATTGAATACACAAATCACTCCTATAGCGTATATTAAATTGTGAAATGAGCATCTATTATCCGTATCCATAATGTTGTTTGTTTCTATTACAAATATGAACTAAAAGACTTCACAACATAGGTCGAATCTATTTTCCGTTGACTACTATCTATTATTTGTCATACAACAGAAAAAATCTAATAATTAACCTTATCTAAAAGAGGGAGGGAAGATGATTACTTAAAAAGTACCTTATTTAGATCATCAAAATTCATTGGAGGATGATATTTTGAATCATTATAGGGTTTGGCCAAAAACTTAATACTCAATGGAGTCCCATTTACAGCTTTATATTCAATTGTAATATTACCATACAATTGATTAATCAGACCATTTTCATTATTTAAACGATGCCTAAGTGAGGGTTTTAGATACATATGCGTTATTGTTTCTATACCTTTTGAAACTGCGGTTGACTTCATCTCAGCAATTTGTGTTACATACCCCAGTTTTCCTAGTTTCATATTCAACACAAAAACAAGAAGTTTGTAATCTTCATCTGGATATTGAAGCTTGTTGGAATATATAAACCATCCATAAGAATGTGGTTTATCTAAAACAATAACAACTTGATTGGCAGTTTGAGCTCTGCCTTTTATATAATAGTCCCGGAAAGCCTTAGTTATTAATTTAGAAAAAGAATCAAATTGCTCACTTTCTCCCCATTGAATAATATCCTTTTCTGGGACATCCTTGAAATCAATAGCTTGATGCAAAAATGGAATTCCTTTGCGATCAGGCTGCTTATTATTGAAAAAATTCTTTAAAAAGTCAAAAACATCAGCCATTCACTTCTTCTGAATTTTTATTTGCGGCATCGCCTATCGACTCCATTACGTCAGTAGTTTTGTCCCAAAATGATTTAAAAATAGGTTTAGCTGCTTCAAAAACCGATTTACCTGCTTCAGGAAGTGGTTCTAGAAGTGGATAGGTTACCGAGTTTGCCTTGGTTTCTGGTCGTACTACATTATAGTTTCCGAGCACCCATAATACCATACTAATTATAAAAGCAAAAAACACCCCTTGTAGTGCTCCTCCTGCCAATTTATTTAAAAAATTAATATTTGCTGCTTCCAATACATCCTCTATCTTTCTACCAACAAACCGAACTAAGGCCATAACCAATAAAAAGGTTATCACAATGCCCACTAAATAAGAAATTGAGCGAGAAATATTAAACATCCCTTCAAGAAATTCAATTGTAATTGGAGATAATATCATCACCGCCAATATTCCAATGAAAAGACTTAATGTGTCAAAAACAGTCTTAATTAACCCTCTACTATAACCTGTGTAGAACCCAAACGCAACTATTAAAACAACGATAATATCAAGAATCATAAATATGAAAGGTATGTGATCAAAATAAAATTGAAATCAATAAGGCAAAACTAGCATTTGTATGTCAATATTTGGCTTTTATTCGATAAAAAAGCCACTTTTCCACATTAATCCTTGCTTATCCACACTCGGATAAAATATTTAATGGCAACTCTGATATATTTTTTATAGATTTGTTTGCAACATTAATCAAATCCCAGGTTTGAAATACATATTTCTCATATCACTATTCGTAGCTAGTGCATCCATTTGTACATCTCAAACTATTTCAAAAGTCTCTTTAATAGGAGAAAACGAACAGGAGTATGAGCAAATGATGGCGGAATGTTCTTCATCTCTTCTATCAATTGCAGACAATAGCATGGATAAAGCATTCAATCACTGGACTTCCATGCTTGCTCAAATGGAATCCTCAGCAGAAAATCAAGGATTAGATATAAAAGGAGTAAAAGTTTGGATGAATTTATTTTGGGATTCCAATGGATCAATTAAAAAAATGGTCTATTATCCAAAACCCAATTCAAAAAACATTGATTTTGATAAACTGACTGCCTTTTTTGAATCGTTCGCAGAGAATTTTAGTTTGGAGATAGATAACTCCTCATGTTTCTCCCATTATGGAAGTGCTTCATTTCCAATATTAACAAAGGTTTCTGTGCCAAATGAAAAGTAAACGCATACTTTTCTTCACAAGCTTATTCATCTTGCTTTTCATTAGTTCATGCTCTGATACAAATCAAGATTATTTTCATATGATTGATACAGGGTCACCTTTTGATTTTCATACCATTGAAACATTTGATGGATCCATATATGCCACTGGTGGAAATGTCTGGACAAAAAGTTACTTGACTTCTTCAGCTGATAGTAAACAATGGCTAGTGGATTCACTTACCAACAAATCAGTATTTGATCTTTATGCTACAGACACTATGCTCTATGGCGTAGGGAATGATGGATATATTTTTTCTGGTCAACCTGAATTGAAATTAACAAGAACTAAGCACTGGGGTTTGCTTCGCGCTTTCACTGCGGCAAAAATTGGATTTGTAGCCGTTGGCGGAAAAGATTTTAATAAAGGATGGATATACAAAGTCAATGAAGAATTGAAAATAGATACTACCTATATTTTTGAAAACGAAATATTAGATGTAAGCTGCAACCAGGAGGGTATTTGTGTAGCATGTGGCTATGGTATTATTATACAATCGAACGACAATGGGTACTCTTGGAAAAGGATTGATGAAACAGGTGATTACTACAATTCTATAACTATTAATGCGAAAAATGAATTTTACATTGTAGGATATAATGGATCAATTCTTACATCCGTCGATAATGGTACAACTTGGGAAAAACTAAAAAATGGGCACTCTCCTCTTTCTGACAATAAACCATTCAGAACGATAAAATTTAATAATAACGTAGGCGTAATAGCAGGAGACAATGGTCTGCTTTGGTACTCTGAAGATCATGGACAAAACTGGAAAGATATGTCAATTGATATTGAATTGGATCTATTTGATTTTGTCTTCTATCAAAATATACTCATCGCTGCCTCCGAAAAAGGAATATTGTATAAAGTTAGCTTGTAGTCTATCTAATCTGCTGCTTCCCTTTTCATTTTGTCTGATAATTCCTTTCCTAGATAAGTATCAATCACGTTATGAGCAATATAAATAATTGGGGTTAAAACGATGGCAACAACAAATTTATATATCATATTTACTGTTCCAATAGCTAAAACCCATTTTAAACTGTACCCAAATCCCAAATAAAAAGCGATAAATAGGACTACATAACTGTCTATAAATTGAGAAACCAAAGTACTCCCTGTGGCCCTCAACCATACCATTCGCTCCCCTGACCATTTCTTTATTCTATGAAAAACCGCTACATCAACAATTTGGCCTATTAAGAATGCTATCACCGAGGCTAGAATAATCCACAAACCTTGTCCCATTATTTTGTTGAAAGCCATTGACATATCTGAAATATGGCGAGTTGGATCTTTATCTAACAATCCACTTTGATATTGCCAATATTCATTTGGAGCCAATCCCATCGAAAAATAAATCATGGCAAAAGCATAGATAATTAAACCAACTGTAATAAGTGACAATATCTTGACGCTTTTCATCCCAAAATATTCATTGATTACATCAGTCATAATAAATACCACTGGCCAAAGAACCACTCCAGCTGTCAAATTAAACCCAAGATTCTCTTCGCCAAAAAAAGTAAATGAAAATGGAGTAAGACCAATTGTTTTTTCCAGAGAAAAAATTTTACTCCCTACCAACTCAGCAATAAGAGCATTTGTGATAAAGAAACAAGCGAGTATAACAAACAGTCGAAAGGCCTTGTTTTGATGCATCGAGGCCAGCACTTTTTTATCTTCTTGCATAATACATCTATGTTATTTCATTGCTGTATAAATGATAAAAATCAGAGAACTTAAACTTCATACACTTCTCCTTCTAGGCCCAACAATAAACCTGGGAGTTGGGTTATACCACGTTCTAAAAACAGTTCTAAATTTTTATATCTGGATGAGTAATGACCTGTGATCATTTTATCAATATTTGCGGCCTTAGCGATATCAATAGCTTGTCCCAGAGTGGAGTGCATTCGCTCTTTTGCAAGATTTTCTAAATCATCCAAATAGGTAGTTTCGTGATATAATAAAGTACTATCGGAGATAAAAGGGATGAGATCTGGGTCGTATACTGTATCACTGCAATAGGAATACGACCTTTCTTTTTCTTTGGGCAAAACCAATAATTCTTGTTGTACTTCTTTACCTTTTCTAAAAATTGACTGGCCTAATTTAACACTTTTAATCTCTTCAACGGTCAACGCATACGTTTTAATAGCTTCCGATTGGATATTATAATAATTTATTTGTTCACAAACCCTAAAGCCCATTGTTGGAATCCTATGTTTCATTGGAAAGGTATCAATATAGAGACAAGAGTTTATTTCAATTCTGGTTGGTAGTTCTGTATTGTATTCAAGAATATTCAACTCAAAAGAAAATCTGGCCTCAGATACTTCAAAAACTCCCTCTAGAAATTTTTTCAATCCAAAAGGTCCATGAATATTTAATTTTGTTTTTCTTCCCTGGAGTGAGAAACTAGTAATTAATCCAGGTAAACCATAGCAATGGTCACCATGTAAATGGCTTATAAAAATGTGATTAATCTTGCCCTTTTTGATAGAATATTTTGACAATTGGATCTGAGATGCCTCTCCACAATCGATCATAATCAATTGATCATCATAATTCACAATTTGACATGACGGATGCCTTCCATGGATAGGAAAAGCTGAATTGACTCCCAATAAGGTAACTTCAAATTTTTTAGCCATGGGCTAATCTTCCTCGGTAATCTGTCTTTCTAGCTCACTCATCATTGCGTAATCGATTGACTCCTGAACAGTGGGTATGATGGTTAAAATTGACTCTAATCTTGATATTTCAATAAGCTTAAGTACAGGAGGATGTTGGGCTCCAGTCAAAATAAAAGTACCATATCCCTTCCACAATCTATTGGCAGTCAAAATCGCACTCAATCCAGAAGAGTCAACATATTTTACATTACTCAAATTGAAAATTAAATGTCTTACACCTTCGTTTCTCAAAAACACAAATTCTGATTTCAAGTTCGGTGCTAAAATACTATTCAGATTTTCTTCTTCTAAGCTGAATACAGAATATTGCTCTTGTTTGTCTAAACTAAACTTCATATAGATAATTTTATCATAATGATTAAACCAACTTGATACCTTTCAAATTGTCTCAAAATGCTTGCAAATTTATTAATTTTCATGATAACCAACTAAAAATGTTCGCATTTGAATGAATATGAACGTCAATTACGTTCAATAATTGTATAACAACGTTTAATTGAATACTTCTGTCAAATTAATATAAACAAAGTATAAAAGGGTAAAAAAGTTTAAACAATTATATATACTTTGTAATTTGTAGGCTAAGATTTAAAAAAAACTAGCGCTTTTGTTTAAAAACAATTAAACTTACGTTAATTAGAAACATATTACAGCGTTTAAGTGTCATATAAAGAAGAAACTGTTATGCCAATAAGACGTATATACTGCCATTCCAGCAGAATAAATGAATTGGCATTATATTGACTGTATAATAGTTTTGAATTATAGTGGTTTAGCGATTAATCATTATATTTATAATTGTTTTAATATATAATACATTAAGATGAATAGAAAATTCTCACCCAAAGTCAAAAAGATAATCCAACTCTCTAGAGAGGAGGCAATCCGACTTGGACACGACTATATAGGTACTGAACATCTTTTATTAGGAATGATTCAGGACAAAGATTCTCTTGCAATTAAAGTGTTGGAATCTCTTGATGTTGATATGGACGAGCTTAAATTCAAGGTCGAAGAGTCTGCATCTACTTCAAAAAGAGATGAAACAACCTATAATGTTGGGAATATCCCTTTGAATAAACAAGCTGAAAAAGTATTAAAAGTTACTTTCCTTGAGGCCAAGGTCTACCAAAATGAAGAGATAAAACCCGAACATTTAATGTTGTCTATCCTAAAGCATAAAGATAACCTTGCTTCCAGAGTTATGGATAATTTTGAAATTGATTACGAATCCTACAAAACAGAATTGGAGTATGTAAAACAAGAGATGGATCAAGGTTTTACTGATTTTTACTCTCAAGCTCCTTCTGATTCTGATTTGCCTCCTGATGAAAATCAAGGCAGTAGTGAATATTCCTCCTCTAGAAAAAGCCAAAGTAAATCTAGAACACCAGTATTAGATAATTTCGGAAGAGATGTTACTCGTTTAGCTGAAGAAGGCAAATTGGATCCAATCATCGGTCGAGAAAAAGAAATAGAAAGAGTTTCTCAAATATTAAGTCGAAGAAAGAAAAACAACCCGATTTTAATAGGTGAACCTGGTGTTGGTAAAACAGCAATTGTAGAAGGCCTTGCACTTAGAATAAACCAAAAGAAAGTTTCTAGAACTCTATTCAACAAAAGAATAGTGATGCTTGACTTGGCTGCTCTTGTTGCTGGCACGAAATACAGAGGTCAATTTGAAGAAAGAATGAAAGCCATCATGAATGAGCTTGAAAAAGCATCTGATGTGATATTATTCATTGATGAGATTCATACTATTGTAGGTGCTGGTGGGGCCACCGGTTCATTAGACGCCTCCAATATATTCAAGCCTGCTCTTGCCAGAGGAGAATTACAATGTATAGGTGCATCAACACTAGATGAGTATAGACAACACATTGAAAAAGATGGTGCGCTCGATAGAAGGTTTCAAAAAGTATTGGTTGAACCGCCGAGTTCTGAAGAAGCTATTCATATCCTTCACAACATTAAAAATAAATATGAGGACTTCCATCATGTAACCTATTCAGAAGATGCAATTGAAGCTTGTGTAAAATTAAGTGATCGATACATTTCAGATAGATTTCTACCAGACAAGGCTATTGATGTCTTAGATGAAGTAGGTGCAAGGACTCATTTAAAAAACATTCATGTACCTAAGTACATTGAGGAGCTAGAACAACAGCTTGAAGAAATTAAGGAAGAAAAAAATAAAGCTGTAAAAAATCAGCAGTATGAAGAAGCTGCGGACTTAAGAGACAACGAATCCAAGTTATTAAGAAGGTTGGATCAGGCAAAAGAGGAATGGGAAGAAGAGAGTAAAACAAAAAGATATCCTGTTGGAGAAGAAGAAATTGCCGAAGTAGTTTCCATGATGACTGGTATTCCAGTAAACAGAGTTGCTCAAAGTGAGAGTAATAAATTGGTGTCTATGTCTAATGATCTTCAAAAAATGATTATTGGTCAGGATGAGGCAATTTTAAAAGTAAGTAAAGCGATTCAAAGAAATAGAGTAGGACTAAAAGATCCTGACAAACCAATTGGATCATTTATTTTCCTTGGACCTACTGGGGTTGGTAAAACAGAATTAGCAAAAGCACTTGCGCGTTATATGTTTGACTCAGAAGATGCACTTATTCGTATTGATATGAGTGAGTACATGGAGAAATTCTCAATCAGCAGACTTATAGGAGCACCTCCAGGATATGTAGGGTATGAAGAAGGTGGTCAACTGACTGAAAAGGTAAGAAGAAAGCCTTATAGTGTTATACTCTTGGATGAAATAGAAAAAGCACACCCTGATGTATACAACATTTTGTTGCAAGTTTTAGATGATGGTCAACTTACAGATGGATTAGGTAGAAAGATAGATTTCAAAAACACTTTGATCATAATGACATCAAATATTGGTGTTCGTCAATTAAAAGACTTTGGGCAAGGAGTTGGGTTTGCTACAAAAGCAAGAGTTAAATCTTCAGAAGATCACAGCAAGTCTGTTATTCAAGGAGCGTTGAAGAAAACGTTTTCACCTGAATTCTTAAATAGAATCGACGATGTAATTATATTCAACAGTCTAGATCAGGATGATATATTCAAGATCATTGATATCGCATTAAAACAATTGTATGCACGATTGGAAGGATTAGAATATTCGCTTACATTAAGTGATAAAGCCAAAGCATTTGTTGCAGAGAAGGGATTTGATCCACAATTTGGTGCAAGACCACTGCATAGAGCAATCCAGAAATACATTGAAGATCCATTGGCTGAGTTCATTCTAAACGAGAACCCGAAAGAGGATTCAAAGTTATTGGCTGTCCTAAATGATGAAAAAGATGGATTGGTTATTACTGCGGAAGAATTAAAGAATAAAGAAGATATCGCAGAATAATTTATGGAACTTCATATCAAAAAAGTGCATTAGTAGGTATACTATGCACTTTTTTGTATTTTCGATCATTAAAACAAAAAATCAACTTATTAATTAATAAAAACATACCATTTGGCTAGACATAAAAAAAGAGATCACAGAAGACGAGAACAGAAATTCCAATATAGAACGAATAGAGATATCAGAGTCCCTAGGATAAGATTAGTGGGAGATAATTTAGAAGCAATTAGTGAAATAGTTGGTACTGAAATCAAACCAGATATCTATCCTACTAATCAGGTGTATAGATGGGCTCAAGAAGTAGAATTGGATTTAGTTGAGATCAGTCCAAAAGCGGACCCTCCTGTGTG
>JARGNR010000113.1 GCA_029212405.1 Saprospiraceae bacterium | reverse complement strand
GCTTTAATAACTCGTACAATGAAATCTTCACTCAAATTATGAACTTGAGCCATATGCTTATACTTGTCTTGAATCAATTTCCAACGATCCGACTGAAGAATAGTGATATTATTCGCTTTTTTATATTCACCAATATTTCGAGCCACCGCCATGCGGGAAGAAAGTATATTGACCAATTCATCGTCAATTAAATTGATTTGTTTTCTCAATTTCTCCAACTCTGATCGTTGAGGATTGCTTGCTGGATCGTATTCTCTTAAAATCAAGTTACTGATCAATTCCCCAAATACGGTTGGTGTAATCTGTTGTTTTGCATCGGACCAGGCTACATCAGGAGTAATGTGTGACTCAATCATTAATCCATCAAAATTAAGGTCCATTGCTTTTTGAGAAACTTTCCCCAAAATATCTCTTCTACCACAAATGTGCGATGGATCATTGATCATCGGAATCTCTGGCATCGCTTGTTTGAAATCAATCGCGTATTGCCATTGAGGCCTGTTCCTGTAATACTTCTCTCCCGAAAATGAAAATCCCCTGTGAATAGCAGCAATTTTTGACAATCCTGCTTTTTGTAGCCGTTCGACTCCGCCTAGCCATAAAGCCAAATCTGGATTGATCGGATTTTTAACCATAACGGGAATGTCTACGCCTTTTAATGCATCCGCAATTTCTTGCACGGCAAAAGGATTTACCGTAGTTCGTGCACCAATCCACAACACATCAATTCCAAATTCCAAACACAACTCTACATGACTCGCTTTCGCTACCTCAGTGGTTACTGGAAGTCCAGTTTGTTCTTTCACTTTTTTCATCCATGGCAATCCGATCGCTCCTACCCCTTCAAATGAATTGGGTCGAGTACGAGGTTTCCAAATACCACCACGGATCATATCTACCTTGCCCGTTTTGTGCAATCTTACAGCCGTCTCAACCAATTGGTGTTCAGATTCTACTGAACAAGGTCCAGCAATAATCAACGGTCTTTTTTCTATGGGAAAAAATGTACTTTTCATATGCTTTGTTTTATAGGCCAACAGCCTTCTATTTTAATTGTAATTCTCAATAATTAATTCCTAATTCAATATTCTTTTTATGTCGTTTGCTTCCGTCATCAGTTCTTCCATCCTCTCCACATCGTTCTCTTTAATGGCATCCCTGAACTCTGAAAGGGTTTTAATGTACCCATCCAATGCCTCACCCAAATATTTTCGATTTCGACCAAAAATAGCTTTCCAGGTCTGGGGATTACTCTTGGCAAGCCTAGAGGTGGATCGAAATCCCGTACTTGCCAAATTGAAAATCTGTTTCTCATCTTTTTCTATATCCAGCACGGTGAGTCCCAAAGAGAATGAGGTAACGTGAGAGAGGTGAGAAACATATGCCAAATGTCTGTCATGCTCCTCTGCACTCATAAATAACGTATTCATCCCAATACTCTCAAATACTTTTAATGCAATTTCCAATGCTCTATCACTGGACTTATCTTTTTCACAAATGATGTTTTTTGCATTTTGAAACAAGCCCTTTAAAGCAGCTTCTGGACCCGAAAACTCCGTTCCAGCTAAAGGATGTGCCGCTACAAATTGGTGTCGATTGGGATGGTTCTTCACTTTATCACAGATGTCACTTTTAGTAGATCCTACATCAATGACAACGGTTTGTGGACCTACTGTATCCAATATTTGCGGAATCAATCGTTCGATTACATCTACGGGTGTGGCTACAATGATGACATCTGCATCCAGCGTCACTTCGCCAATACTTATGATTTCATGTACCAATCCCAACTCTTTTGCTTGTTCCGTATGGGTTTCATTTTTGTCCACACCATACACCGTCACATTAATTTGAGATTTTAAATCTCTGGCGATCGATCCTCCAATGAGTCCCAATCCAACTACTCCAACTCTCATATCTTATTCTTTTTTATTCTACTCAATGCATCGAGTAATGTTTCTTCAGAACTACATAGGGAAATCCGTACATACCCTTCCCCATTGTTTCCAAAGATGTGTCCAGGTGTGATAAATACTTTCGCTTTATACAATATCTCATCACAAAACTCTTCTACTGTTTTTGTTGGTTCGCTTATCTTGGCCCAAACAAATAGTCCAGCATTGTCCACTTCATATTCCGCTCCAATTTCCGTCATAATTTGTTGTGCAATTTTCTTCCGCTTTTCATACACATCATCCAGCTTCCTCATCCAGCTTTCATCCATTGAGAGGGCTTTTGCCGCTGCCTCTTGCAAAGGTCGGAACATCCCACTTGCCATATTTGATTTGAATTTTAAGACCGTGTTGATTGCATTTTCATGCCCTATCAATGCACCGATTCTCCATCCTGCCATGTTATAGCACTTACTTAAACTGATCAGTTCTATGCAATTGTCTTTTGCCCCTTCCACTTGAAGAATACTTATGGGATTATCATTCAAAATGAAGACATAAGGATTATCATGACAAACCAGGATATCGTGCGCTTTAGCAAAAGCAATTAACTTTCCATAAAATTCCAAATCTGCTTTAGCTCCAGTGGGCATATGCGGATAATTGATCCACATTATTTTCACTTTACTCAAGTCTTCTTTCGCAAGTTCTTCCAAATCTGGCAACCAATGATTTTCTTGCTTCAAATTATAAAATCTTGTTGTAGCTCCTGCAAGTGCAGCGGTCATTCTGTATGCAGGATAACCCGGATCAGGCACCAATACTTCATCTCCTGGATTCAAAAGGCTCATACTAATGTGCATGATGCCTTCTTTTGATCCCATCAGCGGCAATACTTCTGAATGCGGGTTTATCTCCACATTAAAAAACCGTTGATACCATTTTGAAAATGCATCACGTAGTATAGGCAAGCCCTTGTACGATTGATATTTATGCGCCTCATTATTGCTGGCCGCATTTTTTAAGGTCTCAATTACGGATTCTGGAGGAAGCAAATCAGGACTACCAATTCCAAGATTGATAATTTGAACTTCATCGCGTTGATTGATAGCGGCTATTTCTGCTAATTTCTTGGCAAAGTAATAGGTCTTCACACTTTCTAGCCTTTTTGCTTGTACTACTTTCATCTTAATCGGTTAATATTTGAATTGAATTATCGCGTTTGTATATACCTAATTCTGTGTATTCATGAGTAAATTCAATTAGGTCGGATTTTAGTTTTTTGTAATGATCAAAATGATTGAACTCAATATCAATATGAAAAAAATACTCTCTCAATTTTCCCATTACAGGAAATGACTGTAGCTTACTCATATTCAAATCATGGTCATCAATCACTTGCAACACCTTAAGCAATTGACCTTTCACATCTGGAATCCTTATATAAATACTTGCCTTGTCTACTTGTTCATCCAGCTCTTGTCTTTCTTTTTTCAGAATAAAAAAACGGGTATAATTTGTCTTATTGGTTTCAATTCCCTCTTCTAACACCTCCAATCCGTACAGAGAGGCTGCTTTTAAACTTGAGATGCTGGCCAAGTCTGTTCGTTTGCTATCTCTTACATACATAGCACTCAACGCCGTGTCTTCTGTTTCTACTAATTTAATGTGATCGTACTGCCTCAGAAAAGCGAGACATTGATTCAGCGCCATTGGATGAGAATGGACTTCTTTTATATCCATTATTTGAGTACCTGGATTGCTCATTAGATTATGCTGGATTCTTAAATACTTTTCTCCAGCAATCCAAAAACCTGCTTCTCTAAGTATCCTGTAATTCTGTAAAAGAGTTCCTGCAATGGAATTTTCAATAGCCATGATTGCTGAGTCAACTTTGCCTGTAGAAAGCATTGACCCTAATATATTAAATGAATCTGCTGGTACTGCATTTCCACTATCTCCAAAATAAAGTCTACACACTTCATCGTGAAAACTACCCGCATAACCTTGTATTGCAATATTCTCTTTCATGTTTTAAATCTGTTCAAAAACTAAAAAAGCCTCAATCATTCATTGAAGCTTCACATATATTATACACTAGATAATGGTATGAAGCCCCTATCTTTAAAATAGAAATAACCAAAATAGTATGTGTTATAATTTTTCATATCCAATGGATTTCATTTTTTTTAACCCCATTACAAATAAAAAAAGGACTTGAAATAATTCAGGTCCTTTTCTTTTATCTATAAAATAACAATTAAGTACCTGATGCTATTGACTAAAATAGAACCAGAAATAATAATTGTTATATGTAAAATTTGTATTCATTGTGATACAAACATATACGATTTATTTAGAAAAGTAAATGAAATTCAAAATAAAATTCATTTTTTAGTGGCCTTTTGAGCGTTTTGTATGATTACATTCCCATTAATACGTACTATTCTTTTCATTTGATTAAGCCGATTCATTTAACACCAAATAGGAAATTAAGCAAATTCACTTAGGAAAATCCCCTATAGGATCAGGAGTCATTTCTGGCTTTTATCAGGTCAATTCCTCTTGTGTATGATCATCATAAGCTTCACATTTGCATTATCATTTGCAAGTAGGCATGTGTACACATCTTAAGGTGTCTACCTCAAATTCTACATTCACATAAATAGTTTTGGACAGAAAATGTCTCAAGAAAATACAACTATTGTATTCCTCAATTCAGGCAATGCTATTGTGCGTGTAACCATCAAAATTTCATTCACACCAAAATTAATTTAACATGCCAAAACCGGCATACCAACCCATATGCGGATAAATATGTAGGTTTCTCTGTGAAGTAACTTCAATTAATTCCATAACATTGAATGGTAAGCACATCCAATTGGATGTGCTTACCATTTTTATATCACATCTAGCTTCCACGTCTGTAGTCTATAAAATCGAACAGGAATCATTGTATACCTATTTCAACTCAAACAAATTTTGTATTTTACTGATAGAAATAATCAACCAAGCACATTTTTACATGAATCCACACTTGATACAACCCAATGAATCCAAAGAGTTTTTCACTTCAGAACGTTGTCATATTCTTGAATTACTAAACAATCATGATACAACTGCCCCATTTTCTATTGCTAGAGCCAGAGTCGAACCGGGTGTAACTACTGCTTGGCATCGATTAAATGGAATCAAGGAGTACTATTATATTTTAGAGGGGAGAGGATTTATTGAATTGGGAGAAAACGAAGGATTCGAAGTGCAAAAAAATGACTTGATCAAAATAGATGAGAACATGGCTCAGCGTATTAAAAATACGGGCGATGAAGACCTCTTATTTTTATGCCTGTGCAATCCTCCTTTTACAGATGAAAATTATGAGGAGTTTGACTGAGTTTAGATAAATTGAGGATACTTTCACTACTCAAAATAATCAAATCTCCATCTAGTTATATTTTTATAAAGCTAGTGTATTTTAATTCTTTACTAAATTGATCAATGATTTTAAGAAAATAAATTCCTTGCTGTAGATCTTTGATATCAATAATATTGTCTTCTACCTTAGGGTAAGATATTTTCCCATTGTACCCTATTATAGAATGAATGACATATTTTTTTTTGATATTGCTATGAAGTCTAATATATTCTGACCCTGGATTGGGAGTAACAAAAAACTTTGAGGCATCTAGAGATTGTTGTGTTGGATTTAGTTGAGGTCGTTGAAATACAAGTACAGCACCATGGCCTTTCTCTTCAAGAGTTATTCCATAAGTTAATGCTGAACTAAATAAGTATTTTTTAGTTACAGCAGCAGAAAATCCATTTATGATATAATCAAAAAAAAGAATGTCTTCTTTATTCTTTGGATAGTTTTCTCGAAAAACATATTCTCCCTCCAAGTATTCAAAATATTCAATCTGTCCTCCAAGTCCCTCTGTCAGAAAAATATGAGAACCACTAAAATGGATTACTTCTATTGGTTTAGCTTTATAAGGAAGCACTGGCATATATATACTAAAAACTTGATGCAACTCCCATTCACTAGTTTCATTATGGTATACTTCAATGCGTGTATTATCTATATTACCACCACTAATCGCTAACTTGTTTACATCTATTTGCACAATTAACCCTTGTTCAGATTGACTACCGTCCTTAAAAACTTGGGATAATATCCAATCTTCTTCTTTGAGGGAAAATAGAAATGCTCCACCATCTTCTTCTTCAACCTTTCTGCTTCCAATGAGCAAATTTTGAGACCCATCAAATGACAAATCATGACCAAAATGAAACACATCTAAATTCTCTGGGGGATAAATTTCATCAGAAAGGACCCAATCTTCATTATTCCTTTGATAAATTAAAACTACTCCCTCATTGTCTGTTAAATTTTGAGCAGTTGAATTTCCAATGATCAAATAATTATCTGAAAGGTCTAATGATAAGCGCATACGACCATCTCCTAAAACGGAAATATCTTGCTTTTTATTCCATCTAAATGAGTCGAACTTATAGATTGAGACCAGTTGTTTATTAGGGTCAGCGATAGCCAGTTCGTTATTATTAATAGATAATTCTATACCAAAACCTGAATTGTGATTATCAAAAATAGAATCTGAAGTCGGCAGCAATTGATCAAATAAAAGCCAGTTTTCACCAATTAACCGATAAATATGCACTCTCCCCTTATTGATACTATCAATATCCCGATTAAATCCAGGTTCGCCTACTATTAAAAACTCGTCATTTGCATCTATGTCAAAACCCCAACTAGTATTATCCTGCGGAACATCAGGAAGAATAATTTGATCTTGACAATATGAATTTATCCCTCCGAAAAAAATAATTAAAAAAGCAAATATATTTTTTATGGTGTCTAAAATTTTATTCATGTTGCAATTGTTTCTATTGTAAGTGCCTGTTTAAATTCTTTTAGATCTATAATGATAGTTTGGGTATTTTGACCAAAATTTTCATGCCCAAATTTTTTTATACCTCTTTTATTTAATAACGTTAAATTACAATCTGAATTTATGTACCAAATATCTCATTAAAAAAACATGAAAAATTAAATACATAGAAATCCAAAATGATAATATCAGAAATTCACTAATAATAAAATCCCCAAAAATTAAGACTATTCCCAACTGGAATATATTATATGCGCCTAAATGAATCAAAATAGAATGTATAGGTTTAGACTCTTTATATTCAAAAAATCTAAACGAGACATACAATAATATAAAAGGACCTAAAATTCCTATTCCATAAAGAGGCAAACACATAAATTTTTGAAAATCTGAATCTTCCAAGAATTTGATTCTTGTTATAGGAGCAATTACAAAAAGAAGGTAGACTAAAAAAATGAAAATTGAAAGTATCCAACCTAAAATGATTTTATTCAATGTAATATTTAATTTTCGCATGGTATGAAATTCAAAGGGGATAATGATTTAAGTTTCTCCCTAACCTCTGTCCAATTTGGCCGAACAATTAATGGCGGATTTGTAGAAGCTACTCCTGGGGTAGCGCCAGGTCCAGGATTTTTTATTTTCTCAACTATATTTGTGGTTAAATTACTCCAGGATTTATCTGTAATTTGAAAGAAAATGTCTGTTGCATTATTCCCACCAAATATTATTCCTAAAGTAGCAGCAGCCCAGGAGATTCTTGCACGATCTGCTGCTTTTATATAAAATTCATATACACCACTCCCTAAATGTTTAAGACCGAACTGCCTATTTCCAGAGACTGGATGAGAACCATTATTAGAATTGCCATTGCCACTAACTGCATTGACTGTACTGAAAACCCAACAACACTCATCTTCATAAGAACTGCAAATTACAATGGCATCATCTGTTAAACCTGTTGGAATTATACTTGAGAATGGGCCGTCTGGGTTAGATTCAGTATCGATTTCAATAATTGTCTTTATTCCATTTGTTGTGTTCCAGTAGTCATCATAATCATTCGCAAAAAACTCCCAAGAAGTGGCTACATCGAAATCGGGACCATCTAATTCTACAGTTAATTGACCATTTGCATAATCTGGCCAATTAAGTTTTATTTCATTAAACAATTCTTCAGGAGTTGCTACTCCGTCACCATTCAAATCAGGTAACTGATCTATTCGCACACTATGATAATCCAAATTCACTTTCTTAGATTCCATAGCCCAAAAACCTGATGCATCAATATCTTGATTATCCCAACCTAGCGATTCTACCCTATCATTGACTTCAGTAGGAATAACAAAACTTGCCAGATTTATCCAAGGTGTTATATCATAAGAACATTGAGAAAGCAAAATGTCGTCATTAGAATCCGTAAATAAATTATATAAGTCAGAAAACCTATCCGGTACAAATTCATCATCTAATTTCAATACACTAAATACGATATTGACGTAATTTGTTTTAGAATCATTCCCACAATCTTCGCTAAGAAAATTAGTTGCCCATTCAACAACATTTGGTTTGCTTAACAAGAAACCTAAATTATCTAATGTCTTTATACAAGGAAACTTTATTAGAAAGTCTGTTACTTTATTTGAATTAAAAGGTGAATTCAATATATTATATGCTGAATATGGGTCAGAAATATTATCATTATCATATCCTGGATCAGGTTCATTCTCAAGAGAAATTTTCAAAAAAGCAAGATAAGCTTCAACTTCCTCTTCGCTGTACCCAGCATATATCATATCGCATACTGGATTTTTCAAAAATTCATTGAATTCATTGGTTGAAGAAATTATCCAATCTAATAATTCACTTTCAACCTTATCAAAGTCAAATTCTTCTTCCATATATGTAGCAGACGATTCTGAACATCCTCCACTCTCATCAATAGATAGTTCCTTTATTAAACAATTGACCTCCGCTATCTCTGAAGGATCCTCTCCCGAAGCAGAAATCCTGAGGTAATACTCCTCTAAAACATTTTCACACGGTGTATTAGCTAATTCTAATATTGAAAATAAGGCTTCTAGATCTACAAAATCCATTAAATTTTTTATAAATGGATTTGAGTTGAAACTATTATCAGTTCCTCCAGTTTCAACTGTAGGATTTCCTCCCCCATCAACTTCATAAGGTATTTCCCAACAATCCATTATACTAGACACCTCTTCGGTAGGACAATCGCAAGATTGACCTGGTTCATTACATAAACACAGGCCTATTTGCTCTAATGTGTGATTAACTCCACAATTACAAACAACTTGCACAATACTTGTGGTTATTATGCAATCTATTTGAATGAATACTGGGCCATCATCAACACCTGTAGGGTTTATATTTTCTTGTCCAATAAATGATGGAGAATCAATAAATCCAAAATTATAGTCAAAGTAAGAAAAAACATTGCTACTATTTACTGTATTGTTATCCAATTGACCATTTGATATAGCGTTTCTCGTAATATCTGCGGATGATAATTGATAAGTGAGTGTACCATTATCATCTTTTATTCCAAAATAATGAGAAACCTGGAAAAAGGTTGGATCAAATATTGGAATAAAAGTATAATTTATTTCTTCATCTGTGTTTCTAATAACCCAAGGTGCTTCCCACATCACTTCCCCAAAATACAATACATTAGTTAAATCGTTTAAAAGAGTATTATCACTCTGGACTTGATTTATAATTCCATTGAAATATTCTAATTCTTCCAAAGTAGGTGGAAATCTCAAGTCTTCAACTAAAAACGACCTGTTCAAATTAGATCTAACTGAATTCGCCTCAGAATTTCCTTTACTAAGTTTGGATTCATCTTTAGAACAATTGGAGAAAGCAAAAGCAAGAAAGAATAGAATAGAATAGAATAGAATAGAATAGAGTTAGTTTTCATGATAGACATGTTTAGTAAAAGGTTTAGAAAATAGAATAAAAAGTTAGAAGTAATCTTAAACACCTGATCTACCCTAACGACAATTAAAATTATATCAACAATTCCGGAAATGCAAGCTTGCATTACAATTATTTCCTTAATAGATTAATACACAAGATTGAATAATCATAGCAATTGCAAAATTTATCTCCCCTTTAGATTATCCTAGCTATGGAATTAAATAATAGTAATCATTCCAAAAATCACCAAATCTATCTTCTACAACTTAGCATCCACTTCCAATAAATCTTCTTCATCTACCACTTTAAAAAAGGAATTAATTTTAGCCTTTGCTTTTTCGCGAACTGGAGCATCGATATAACACGCTATAGTCACTAGACCAAAACTCAATACACCAAAATCATCTGTAAATCCAAGAAAGGGAGTCAAGTCAGGAATTGAATCAAATGGTGAAACTAAATAGGCCAGGGAGCCAAGGATAATATTCTTAGCCCAATTGGGAGTATCCGCTCTGTCATAAGCATAATACAACAACAAAGCAGAATACGCCAATTTAACTCCAACCGTTTTTAACCGAGCGGATAAATACCTTAATAATTTATTGATTGGATCTGTATTTTTATTCTTAATCTTATTGCATTTCATAGTTCAATCTGTATTTCACATCAACTAACCAAAAAGGTACAAATATGGTTTCGCAATCTATAAATGCGCTCTCGTTTTCTATTCCATTTTAGATGAAATCTTACAATTATTCGATAATATATAAGAATAACAAAAAAAAAGTTGACGTAATGAACTTTTTATATGTATCTTGGTTTTTAGATAATAGAAAGCAACCCAAAAAAATAAAAATATATACTCCGACCAAAGGAGTTTAAAGATGTAATTGGTTTATCGTGATAGTTGAGGTTAGAGACGCCCGTTTCTAGCCTCACTTTTTTTTGCCCTGACAGAACCCTATTTAATCTATCGGATAACAGCAACTGGCATATCCTTATTATATGTACCCGTCAAAATTGGACTTTGTTTGTTTTGTGTGTACGCTCTTACGTTGGTATACATATACGCATACAACTCGCTAATTGTCACCACTTTATTATCATTGCTGTCCGCTTCTCCTCTCATTCCATTCATCAGGTAATGGCTGAAAACTCCATGCCTCAACCCTGAATACTCCAAAGACAATTCATTCGCTGCAGAAGACAATAACATTGCTGTCCCCCCAGCTTCTAAATTATTTAATATTGAATAATAATTATTTACAGCTGGAGCAAAACTGCTTCCTTTACTTGTCATAAGGCTTCCAGAGTGGCATGCATCAGCGATGCAAATCTTATGTTTGGCCTTGGATTTATCTAATATTTTAATGATTTCATTGTAGGCCAATTGGTTATTGTAGCCATTAAAGTCACTCGGAACAAATGACCCTTTCAATCCATGTCCAGACATATATAATAATACAACATCATTCTCATCAGCCTTCGAAAAAAGCTGCTCCATAGACATCAAAATATTATTTTTTGTAGCGACATCATCTACCAAGACTTTTATATTTTCATTTGGAATTGCACCCCCTTCTGGGCTTTTTAAGAAGGCATACAATTGATACGCATCGTCATCCGTATATTTTAATGAAGGCATGTGCTCATAAGTAGCTACGCCCACCACAAGCGCATAGACGTTCACATCTTTAGAATATCTATTGGTACTCTTTTTAACCTTATGAACATAATCATAATCTTCCAATAATTGTTCTTTTGGAATGCCTTGCTCCCAGATTGCAGCATGCTTTTTACCCGAAGCAAATGTCAATATACCTTTGCCATGTGGGGCATGTTTTTTCCATTCCCCTTCGTACAAATCCCCATTCTTGAACTCACATCTTCCTATCCCATCAGGAATACCATTTTTGAATTCTCCAATGTATCTCGTCCCATCTCCATAATTGTATATTCCTAATACATTATCACAATAGGAATGTGTACAATCTTTTACAACATTATCTAAACGCGCAGCGGTGACTTGAGCTCCTTCGTTAAACGTATTTGTCACGGTATATTCCGCATCATATTCTGAGATAGATTCTTCGATAAGCTTCCCTTCTTTGAATGCCCCCGATCTTTGCCTACCATCTTTGAAATAATACACTCCTTCTCCATTCATTTTCCCCCTTTCCCATTGACCAATATAACTGTCTCCATTACGAAAAGAATATTTCCCCCTGCCACTAAATTTTCCATTCTTAAACTCACCAATGTAATATTCTCCATTGGATAATGTGAGTTTGCCTTTGCCGTATACTACTCCATTCTTAAAAGAACCTTTGTACACATCACCGTGCCTCGATTTCCAACTGCCCTGCCCTTCTAATTTATTATTTCTAAATGCCCCTGAATAAATGTCACCTTTTTGAGTCACCATGACTCCAGTTCCATTTTTACAGTTCCCTTTTACACATCCAGCATATCCAAATTGCGGAAACACAAAAAAGACGCCCAACACAAGTATGGAATTAGAGTAAAAAATAGATCTTCCTGCAGTATTTAGAAGGACACCATTAGAAAAAACTTCTCCTAACTTAATTAAAAATTCATGAAACAATTTTGATTGTACTACTCCCATTTTGATATTATTTCAACATTAAAAATTACAATTTCAGAATGAGCGTATCCCCAAATACAATCCATCCATCATTGTCTTTAATGTAAATAATCTCTATAGGCAAATAAACTAGTAAGGAATTGAAAGGAAAATTGAGAAAACCACGATTGGTCTTCACTATTTTTCTTATTAAACTAGGTTGTTCGTAATTATATTGTGATTTTTGTAGTAGAAATTGAGCTTTAGGTTCATTCCAAACTGCTCAATATCTATTAAATTAACGAAAGAAATAATAAAAATTGAATTATGAAATACTCATTTATAATCGCATTAATGACCATTTTGGCATTTACCTCTTGCAAACAGAAAGCTACCCCTGTAGCAGTTGAAGATGGCATGTCATTTTATGGTGAAAAAATTACTGCTGATGGTGCAATCTCATACGATGATTTACTCCAAAAATTGGAAACCGTAGATAGTGTGACAAATGTAAAAGTATCAGGTGCTATCGACGGTGTATGTCAAGCAAAAGGGTGTTGGATGAACATTGTTTCTGCATCTGACAAATCAAAAGAATCTATGTTTGTTAAATTCAAAGATTATGGATTTTTCATGCCATTGGATGCGTCTGGAAGTACAGCTATTATGGAAGGAAAAGCCTATAAAGAGGAAACAAGTGTAGAAGAATTGAGACATTACGCAGAAGATGAAGGGAAATCAGCAGAAGAAATTGCTGCCATCACCGAGCCAGTCACTGAATTAAAATTTATGGCCTCGGGAGTAATTCTAAAAGAAAAATCTTAACACACAAAAATAATAAGGTCGGGAGTAATTCCGGCCTTTTTTTATTTCTGCTTCTGACTATTATCAATAACCAATCTTCCTCCATTTCAAGATTTGAATAAGTGTCTTCATTTCTCTATTTTTAGCATTGATTAGATTTAATTGGTAGCTGAACACCACCCTTTTCTGCTCTACCTAGTATTCATTTTTTACTCTTTAATACTTTTCACTACATGATACGATTTCGTACGCTTTTTATTTTTTGCCTTGTTCTTCTATTTGCAAGTTGCACCGAAAAACCATCTGCTGACCTCATCATTTTGAATGCCAATGTTTGGACTGTAAATCCCAACCAACCGAAAGCGGAGGCCATTGCTATTTCTGATGGAAACATCCTACAAATTGGCAACAGTGTAGACATTGCAAAACTCAAAAATGAAGACACACAAGAAATCGATGCCAAAGGAGCATTTGTAATGCCAGGCTGGATTGAGGGCCATGGTCATTTTTCAGGCCTTGGAAAAAGCCTCCAAAATCTAAATTTTCTGAAATCGAAAAACTGGGATGAGATCGTGGCTATGGTAGCAGAGAAAGCCAAGACTCTTGAGCCAGGAGAATGGATTGAAGGAAGAGGTTGGCATCAAGAGAAGTGGGATAAAATACCAGAGATCAATTTTCATGGATATCCAGATCACAATGACCTTTCAAGAGTGAGTCCCGATAATCCAGTTATTTTAAGACATGCCAGTGGTCATTCTCTTTTCGCCAATCAAAAGGCGATGGAGATTTCTGGGGTCAACCGAGAATCTGGAAATCCAATGGGAGGAGAAATAGTCAAAGACGGAAATGGTGATCCTATCGGAGTATTTGAGGAGCGAGCTATGGCTTTAATATATGAATCGTTTCAAGAATACGAGCGGGGATTGAGTAAAGAAGAAGTGGATAAAAAATGGTTTGATGCCATCTCCATCGCTGAGCAAGAATGCATTACCAAGGGAATTACCTCATTTCAAGATGCAGGTTCACAGTTTTTTGAATTGGATCGATATGAAGAAATGGCTGAAAAAGGAGAATTGGATCTACGTCTTTGGGCGATGGTTCGTCATTCCTCCGAAGATATGAAAGGCAAACTTGCTGATGTAAAAGCCGTTGGAGTTGGAAATAATTTTTATACCTGCAATGCCATAAAGTCTGAAGTAGATGGTGCCTTGGGGGCCTTTGGAGCCTGGTTATTGGAGCCATATGCAGATAAGCCTGGTTTTGTTGGTCAAAATACAACAGACATTGGCGAAGTAAAAACCATTGCTGAAATGGCATTAGAAGAAGATATGCAATTGTGTGTTCACGCCATAGGGGATAGAGCCAATAGAGTCGTCGTCGATATCTATGAAGGCATGTTGAGTCAAAAAGAAAAGGGGGCAGAAAAAAGATGGAGAATTGAGCATGCACAACATCTAGATCCTGCAGACATTCCACGTTTTGCTAAAAATGGTATTATTGCTTCAATGCAAGGAATTCATTGCACGTCTGATGCTCCATTTGTAGAAAAACGGCTTGGAAATCAACGAGCGAAGTTAGGTGCATATGCCTGGAGATCATTACTGGATAATGATGTAATCATCGCAAATGGAACCGATGCTCCGGTAGAGGATGTGGACCCAATTCCTTCCTTTTATGCCTCAGTGACTCGAAAAAGAATTGATAATGGCATGGAATTTTTCACTGAACAGTCCATGACAAGAGAAGAAGCCATCCATTCCTATACATTGGGCAATGCATTTGCGGCATTCGAGGAAGATATCAAAGGTTCCATCGAGCCAGGCAAGGTTGCTGATCTAACCATTATGAGCAAGGATTTGATTCAGTGCACTGAAGAAGAGATTCTTGAATCAGAAGTACTGTATACGATTATAAATGGTACGGTAAAGTATAAAAAAGAAATGTAGATTGGGATTTGCTTTTGAAATACTATTATAACGTGAATAATGGATAAGAAAATAAAATGGATGTCAACAACTAGAAAGTAGAGCAAAGGCAGCTATTGTGGGGGACTGAACGATCTCGAAAAGTGTTGATGATAGTCAACAAGTGAAAGAACCCCGCCGGGCGGAGCAGGCAGCGACAGTGGCGGGAGGCTACAATTCCCGCTGATAAGCGCATATGAATTAGGACAATTAAGCTAGATTTTAATAAAAAAAAACATTTTAAAAGGCTAAACAAAACATCAATTTACTATACCATTCTGAAAATCAAATAAATGAAGTGGTTTAAAAACTCACTCACTACCTGCGCTAAAAGCATTGCAGCCATTGACCTACGCCTATTTTTATTACCATAGCTTTGGCTATGAAAAGAAAAATGAGACTTGCCAATAGCTACAAGCCTTTCAGCTCGGTAAACCTCGGAGTTCTTAAACCACTTCAATGTGAATTTGTGTTAAACATTATTCACATTATTACCTGTCATGGCCATGCTTCTTTTTTCCTCCTATTCATATTTTTAGCTTCGGCTTTTTAAAAGTTAGACTAATTCTCAAAGTGCCGAGTTATCCATCCAAAGTGAAGACTATACTTGTTCTACGAACTGCATATCATACAATTCTCTGTATCGGCCCTCTTCTTTGTTTAATAATTCTTCGTGGGTTCCAAACTCAACAATATTTCCTTTGTCCAACACCATTATTTTATCGGCATGACGAATGGTCGTCAATCGGTGGGCTATAATTATGGAAGTTCGTTTTTGAATTAACTTTTCAATGGCATACTGGATTATTGCTTCCGTCTCGGTATCGATCGAACTGGTTGCTTCGTCCAATATTAATATATCTGGATCATAGACTAATGCTCTCACAAAGGAAATCAGTTGTCGTTGACCAACGGAAAGGTTATTTCCACGCTCCATAATTTTCTGATCATATCCTTCTGGCATATTATCAATAAATGTATCGGCACCTATCGTTTTAGCCGCTTCTTTTACCTTTTCTAGTGAAATTTCATCGTTTCTAAGCGTGATGTTATCCGTAACGTTCCCATTGAACAAAAACACGTCCTGAAGCACTATAGAAATTCTCCTTCTTAAGCTGAGCAACTCGTATTTTCGAATGTCTACACCACCTATGGTTATTTCCCCCGATTGAAACTCATAAAATCGATTCAATACATTGATGATACTACTTTTACCTGATCCAGTGCTCCCGACTATGGCAAGTGTCTCTCCTTCTTTAATCGTAAAGGAAATATCATTGAGTACAAAATTTTCTTCATCATAGGCAAAGTTGACGTTTTCAAACTTGATGTCTCCTGCTAATTTTTCTACTTCTTTGGTACCATAATTTTTAATGTGCTCATTGGCATCCAGAACGGTTTTGACCCGATCCGCCGCTACCAAACCCATTTGTAAAGAGTTGAATTTATCTGCCAATAACCGAACGGGTCTAAACAGTAAATTAAGATAGATTGGAAAAGCTACCAGTGCTCCAAAAGATACCTTGTCCACCAAATAAGCTTCCGCTCCCAACCATATCATTAATGCCAATGCGAGAGCTGAAATAAATTCTACTACTGGAAAAAAGATGGCATAGTATAGAATTGCATTCAGGTTGGCTTGGGTATAATTCCGATTGATATTTTTGAATTTGTCCATTTCTTGCTTTTCTGCATTAAAGATTTGGACGATACGCATACCAGAAATTCGTTCTTGCAAAAACGCATTCATTTTAGAAATCTCATTCCGCACAGCCTGAAATGAGGCTTTTACCTTTTCCTTAAAAATATAACTGGCAATGATGAGGAATGGCAGCGTCAGAAGGCAAATGATAGTCAATCTCCAACTCGTGTACAACATGATGCCCAAAACAGCAAATACAGCTAAAATATCCGCAAGAATTGTCAATACCCCTTGTTCGAAAACTAAGTTGATGGCTTCGATATCATTAATTGTTCGTGTCGTAGCGGTACCAATGGGAGTCTGGTCAAAAAATCTGAGTTTGTATCCAGTGATTTTTTTATAGACTTGAATTCGCAGGTCTTTAATAACGGATTGACCCAGTAGTGCGGCTGAATAAATGAAAAAATAGCGTAGGATGGCATTGGCCAAGACAAAACCAATATAGATGAAAACCATTTTCTGAAGGCCATTGAGGTCGTTGACCATAATATATCCATCCACCATTTCTTTGATCAAATAAGGACGGATCGTACTGATTGGTGCCAGAATAATTGCAATAAAAAGTGTCCATATAAATAATGCTTTATAAGGTCTAGCTTTTCCCAATACCCACCCTAAGAGAGCGAGGTCAAAATTCTTCTTTCCTTTGCTTTGTTCTACCATACTGTTTATGAAACGAAGGCACGAAGATAATGTTCTTTTTTAGGTATTTATTTGGTTGTCAAAAAATAAGCTGATACAAATCTTTAAATATGAAAAATTGAAAAAATCCTAATGAATGTGCGATAGCCCAACTCCATTTTTGTGTTTTTTTCTTAAAAAAACATTAAAAGTGACTCAATTTTCAAAATCTGTCTAAAGACTGACAACTTGAAGGAATTATTTATAGTTATCTTCACATTCTAATCTTGTGCAGAAGAATTTCTAGGAAGTAAAAAATTTGCACGATATTTGCAAAATAATTCAAAAATAAAATATGCAAGTTCTACAATTTTCAAAAGTTTTAAGAGTAGCTATATTGGCACTTTTTGTTATTTCGGCTACTTTTATGAATGCCCAAACTTCTATGGCAGATTATGAACCTGAAAACGAAGGTTGGCTCGTAGATATCAATAAGGCATATGAATTATCAAAGGAAACCAATAAGCCAATACTTGCGAATTTTACTGGAAGTGATTGGTGTGGATGGTGTAAGCGATTGACAAAAAGTGTGTTTGTTCATGACGAATTCAAAGAATGGGCAAAAAAGAATGTGATACTATTGGAATTAGATTATCCAAAGAGAAAGCAATTGCCTGCACAAATTGTACAACAAAATCAAAGTCTACAGCGTGCATTTGGTATCCGAGGATATCCTACAATCTTTGTTTTTGATTTGGATAAAAATGAAAAAAATGAATTTTCTATCAGCGCCTTGGGTAAGACCAACTACAAACGAACTGTAAAAGAATTTACGGACGATGTAGATGCCATGTTGGTAAATAGAAACAGTGGCGAATAAGAGCTTATATAAATAAAAAACAAAGGCTGTTAGATGTATTTCTAGCAGCCTTTTTTAGTTTATAGCCCTTCTAACAGTTCTTGCATTTGGCATTTTTTACTTCGACTGATGGGAACGGTCTTTCCAGAGTCCATCATTAAGTATCCCCCATCACTTTTATGGTATTGTCTGATATTGGCAATATTGATAAAATACGATTTATGAATTCTATAGAAACCGTATTTGAATAATTTGTGCTCAACCCACTTGAGCGGTTTGGTAATAAAGTGTATTTCGCCTGATCTAGTAATTACTCTGCAATAGATATCTTCTGATTTGAAATGAGAGATTTCTGCGACACGGATGAAGAGGCTTCCATCCAGGGTTGGCAAACACGTTTTGGTCAATGGGTTTACAGATTTGAGGTTGTGCAAGGTTCGGCTGATGTCGTTGTTGATGTCCTTGGTGGTGATTTGGGTGAGGTTGTTTTGTTGATGTTGAGCTATCATGGTTTTTGTTTTATGTTATTGTAGGGTGTT
>JARGNR010000112.1 GCA_029212405.1 Saprospiraceae bacterium | reverse complement strand
TATGAAAACGGGGTAATTGTTCAGAAGTAAAACATCCCAGTTTACTATAAATAAAAGGATATTGCTTCCTCGGAATATCCCTATCCATTGTTGGTTACAATTATGTAGCATCCCTTTTTCAGCACTTCGAATTAAGGTATTACCATTTTTTAATTGATTTCTTTATTGGATTTTAATAAATCGATGGATCTTTATCCCATATGGAGTAAACACCTTAGCAAAATAAACTCCAGGATCCAAGTCTTGTATTGAAATCGTAGATATTAATTCGTTATTGAAATTATGTTCTTGAACAATTCTACTCGTTTGGTCATATAATATAATGCGATTCATTGCCATTTCCGATTCAAAGGTAACCACATTATATGCAGGATTTGGGTAGACAACTATTTTGCGAGCATCTAATTCTTCGGTAGAGTTCAGGCAGTCCGGTACGGGGAGAACATTGAGAATCAAGTTTAAGGTAGTGTCACAACCTTGAGGGTGAGGTAGAATTACATTGTCATAAGTTCCGCTTTCAAAAAAACCGTACAACGTATCCCCTTCACATATTGTTGTTTCTATATTGAGCGTATCCAAAGGATCAACGGTAAGTACCAAAATTCTATATAAACTATCACATCCTTCTATGCTATACAATGTATCTTGGTATGCTCCTGCTTCGGTAAACCCTTGAAAAGATTCTCCTTCACAAATTGTTTTTTCATCAATAATCAACATCGATTCTTGAAACTTTATTCTGATATCTCTTATGGAGTCACAGCCATTTATGGCAATCAGAGTGTCAAGAAACTGCCCAGGCTGGTTGTACCCTTCATAACTACCGCCAATGCAAAGGGTAGTGTCTATTCTAGTGTATTCGCTTGGGATAATTGTGAGGTCAATGGTTCGTACAGAATCACATCCTAAATCCGTGATCAATGTGTCTATAAAAATACCATTCTCGGCATATCCAGCAAATGAATCACCTTCACAGATCGTTTCAGTCAAATCTGTAAATAATGGAGGTTTCACGGTTAAGTCAATCGTTCTAAATGAATCGCATCCATAAAAAGTAGTCAGTGTATCCAAATAGATTCCACTGGTGTCATAACCTGAAAATGACTCATCATTACAAATTGTAAGTGTAATGGAAGAGGATAAAGCTTCATCAATTATAGTTATCGTCCGAATTGAATCACAACCAGTCACCATGGAAGGGAATGTATCTCTATATGTGCCTACTTCATTGTATCCTTCATATTCCAATTCATTACAGATATTGATGGTAAACTCACTTGTTTGATACGGTATAACAGATAAGTTGATCGTACGAATACTGTCACATCCTAAACTAGACAATAATGTGTCTAGGTATGTACCATTCTCTGTATAGGAGGCAAAGGAATCACCAGCACAAATAGTCGTATCCAAGCTTTCTAAAAGTGGTGGTAAAACGGTTAGGAACAATGTTCGTATGGAGTCGCAACCTGTAGAAATAGCGAGTAACGTATCTTTATATTCACCAGAAGCCGTATACACTTCAAAGGATTCACCCAAACATATGGTAGTAAATACACTGGAAGTCAGTGGTTCAATTACCATGAGCTCAAGGACACGTATGGAGTCACATCCATAAATTGTTTGTAGAGTATCTGTATAGTTGCCCGATTGGAAATATCCCGCTAAGGTGTCCCCTAAACATATCGAGCTGTCAATTTCTATATCAATGGGAGATTTAATATCTAAGGATAAATGTATAATGGAATCGCAGCCCACTGAAGAAGTCAATGTATCTATATAGGTTCCCGATGCAACGTGACCGTTTACGACATCACCGGCACAAGCAATTACAGTAGTATCAATTGTATATACTGGTAAGACTGTAAGATCAAGAATATACAGGGAATCACATTCTCCTTCGGTAGGTAAAAAGTCGATGTATATTCCACTGGAATCGTATGGGTAATTCCCATCCCCTTGACAAATGGTATCTATTACTAACAAAGTGTCCACTGGAATCACATCAAGATTGATACGAGTTATTGAATCACAACCGGTGGTAAGTGTGATGATGGTATCAAAATATATACCCGTACTATCGTAGCCAGCAAAATTTGTCCCTCCACAGATGGTCGTGTCTATAACCGCAAATAATGGATCAACCACATCGAGATTTACAACAACAAATGAATCACAACCATTGGCTGCGGGAAAGGTGTCAAGATATGTCCCTTCGATAATATAAATGCCCGCAAAAGTATCTCCTTTACAAATGGAGGCATTGACAATTGTATTCAAATTGGGAAGAATAGTTAAGTCTAAAATCCTTATAGAATCGCAGCCAAAGCTGTTTTCAAGTGTATCGATATAGGTTCCTGTTGTGGTATAACCAAAAAGATTTTCTCCTTGACAAATGGAATCTGAAACTAAGGTCTCGGTGGGCTCGAGCACAGTAAGGTCTATAATTCTTATCGAATCGCACCCTAAATTTGTAGTTAATGTGTCTGTGTAAATTCCATTTTGGGTATACCCTGAAAATGTATCGCCAACACAAATTGTTTGTGCTAAAAAGCTGGTATCAACATCTAATATAGTCAGGTTGATAAATAGGACGGAATCACAGCCTTGACTTGTAGATAGGCTATCAATCCAAGCTCCAGATTCAAAAAAGCCCGAAAACGTATCTCCTAAACAAATACTAACCGTTGTATCCATAATAAATGATGGATTTACAATCAGGTCCAAAGTCCGAATAGAGTCGCAACCACCAATGGATGTAAGCGTATCAATATAGGTGCCTGTCAAAAAATAGTCTTCAAAATTTTGCCCTTGGCACAGGACAATGGTGGTGTCTACAAAAAAACTATCTACCACTATTAAATCTAAAATTCGTACTGAGTCACATCCTGCAATGGTGGATAATGTATCGATATATATAGCTGTAGAATCATACTCTTCAAATGATGTACCCGAACAAATGATGATGGTGGTGTCTGTAATTATAGAGTCTTGCACAAGTAAGTCCAAAAAGCGTAAGGAATCACATCCTGTAAAGGTAGGAAATGTGTCGATGTATAATCCGGTTTCAAAGTAGCCCAATAAGGTATCTCCAATACAAATGGTGTCAGCTAAAAAAGATGTATCTACGGGAATAACAAATAGGCTCAAATTAACAATGCTATCATTGGGCGTCTCGACTGTAAAAGAGTCAATATACATGCCTGTTTCAGTGTGTCCATTGACGGTATCTCCTTGGCATATGGTCAATGAAGTATCAACAGTCGTGGTATCCGAAACCGTTGCAAAATATTTTCCTTCTGTTAAATGAGTTGTGGTATACCCTGAATCTATAACTATTAACGTCACAGCAAAGCAAGCCAAAAGGCTAAGCACATATAATTTCAGGTTGGTCATTCTTTTTAATCTATTGGCAAAAGCATTTTTACTCGATTAAGGAGCTCAATATGGAGTGTAATATAATTAATTTGATAAAATTGAAGGAGACGGAATAAGAGAAAGCTGTAAGTACTAGTATTTTTCTATCATATTTGTACTTTTGCAATCCTTTACTAATTGAGTGCGTTGCGCATTCTGTTTATCGAAAAAAACAACACAATAAAACATGAGCAACAATAAAGCTAAAATAATATATACAAAAACAGACGAAGCTCCAATGCTAGCTACATTTTCTCTTCTACCAATCGTGGATGCTTTTACAAATGCGGCATCAATTGATCTGGAGACAAGAGATATATCGTTAGCAGGTAGAATTATTTCTGCTTTTCCTGAATTTTTAAAAGAAGATCAAAGAATTTCTGATGATTTGGCTTACCTAGGGACGTTGGTGAAGGAACCAGAAGCGAATGTGATAAAACTACCGAATATTAGTGCATCCGTACCTCAATTAAAAGCAGCAATATCAGAATTGCAATCAAAAGGATATGCATTGCCTGATTATCCTGAGGATGCAGTAACAGAGGAGGACAAGAAAATCGTTGCCAGATACAATAAAATAAAGGGAAGTGCAGTGAATCCAGTATTGCGAGAGGGAAATTCTGATCGTAGAGCTCCCAAACCAGTAAAACAGTACGCTAAGAACAATCCCCATTCCATGGGAGCGTGGTCATCCGATTCAAAATCGCACGTTTCCACAATGACTTATGGAGATTTTAAAGCCAATGAGCTATCGATAACACTGGATGAAGATTGTACTGTTGATATCATTCATGTGGCCAATGATGGCAGTGAAACTGTATTAAAAAAAGGATTAGCACTGCTGGCAGGAGAAGTGTTAGATGGAACATTTATGAGTAAAAAAGCGCTTTTATTGTTCTTGGAAGAACAAGTAAAAGATGCAAAAGAGAAAGGAGTGTTGTTTTCATTACACATGAAAGCCACCATGATGAAAGTCTCTGACCCAATTATCTTCGGACATGCCGTTCGAGTATTTTTTAAAGATCTATTTGCAAAACATGGTGAGACATTTGAGGGAATTGGGGTCGATGTAAATAATGGATTCGGAGATTTAATATCTAAATTGAGCGAATTGTCGGATGCAAAAAGAAGTGAGATTGAAGCAGATATTCAATCCGCATTTGAGAATGGTCCAGCATTGGCCATGGTAAACTCAGATAAAGGTATCACAAATTTGCATGTTCCGAGTGATGTGATTATTGATGCTTCAATGCCTGCAATGATCAGAACCAGTGGTTGTATGTGGAATGCGGATGGTGAAACTCAAGATACCAAAGCAGTAATTCCAGATAGTAGTTATTCAAAAATCTATCAAGCAACAATCGATTTTTGTAAAGAAAATGGAGCATTCGATCCCACCACTATGGGAACGGTGCCGAATGTTGGATTGATGGCTCAGAAAGCAGAAGAATATGGGTCACACGACAAAACTTTCGAAATCCAAAAGGATGGTGTTGTGAAAATTGTGGATGATAAAGGTAACGAGTTGATGTCTCATCCGGTAGAAGCAGGAGATATTTGGAGAGCGTGTCAGACAAAAGATGCTCCTATTCAGAATTGGGTCAAATTAGCTGTGACCAGAGCAAGAGCAAGTCAAACTCCAGCTATATTTTGGTTGGATGAAAATAGAGCACACGACAGAGAATTGATCCAAAAAGTGAATACCTACTTACCGGAGCATGACACATCAGGGTTAGATATCACCATTTTGCCGCCATTTGAGGCGACCAAGAGGTCATTGGCAAGAATTAAAAAAGGAGAAGATACCATTTCTGTAACTGGAAATGTATTGAGAGATTATAATACGGATTTGTTTCCAATCTTGGAATTGGGTACTTCAGCAAAAATGCTATCGATTGTTCCATTGATGAATGGCGGTGGTTTATTTGAAACAGGAGCAGGAGGTTCGGCACCTAAGCACGTGCAACAAATCATGAAAGAAAATCACCTTAGATGGGATTCATTAGGTGAGTTTTTAGCGTTGGCTGTATCCTTAGACCATTATGGAGAAGTACATGACAATGCAAAAGCAAAAGTATTGGGAGAAGCTTTAGATAGAGCAACCGAGAAAGTATTGGCCAATAGAAAATCTCCTTCTAGGAAAGTAAATGAATTGGATAATAGAGGGAGTCATTTTTATTTGGCGATGTATTGGGCCCAAGCCTTAGCTGAGCAAAATGATGATGCTGACCTGAAAGCTCAATTTGGCGACATTTCTAAAGAATTGGCTACTAATGAATCGAAAATTGTAGAGGAATTAAACAGTGTGCAAGGGGTGGCTATAGAAATGGAGGGATATTATTTGCCAAATGATGAAAAATTGGCAAAAGTAATGCGACCAAGTGCAACGCTGAATAGCATATTAGCGAAACTATAATTGAAAAAAGGTAGGCTTAATCAAGAACATAAGACTACCTTTTTTATTTTTCTATGTTAAAAATTTGATCAAAATAGGATGTACAGAGGTTGCATTCCCGGATGACCAGATTGTTTTGTGTTAAGGGAGTAGTTTTTATAATCCTTTATATAGGCTACCCAACATTAGGAGAACATAAGAACTAAGTAGTAGCCAAACTACATATTCAGATACTCCTTGGTAATAAAATAGACCCATTGCAATAGCGACAATAATTATTGTGATTGACAACGTTCTGGCTTTTGGAGGATTGGTACGTACTTGCATAATTATATTTTTTGCTAATATATTATGAATTTTTATAATATGAATCAAATTCTTGATTTTTAAAGAAGAGTTTTATATTTATAATTTGAACTAAAATGATCCGATGGACTCTATTGAATTTGGAAAATATTATCAAGAACTTACTGATTGGGCTATAATTTTTGTGCCGAAGTTGATACTTGCTGTATTGATATTGTACTTTGGAATGAAGATCGTCAAGAAATTGAGTAAAGTTTTTTCTACTATATTGAAGAGAGCAAAAATTGATATTGAAGTAGAGGAATTCTTGGTTTCTCTTATTGATATCATTTTGAAGATCATTGTCTTTTTAATCTCTGCAAGTATTGTAGGTTTTGAATTTTCTACTTTGTTTGGAATATTGGCGGCAGCAGGTTTTGCGGTGGGCTTAGCACTTCAGGGATTTATGGGAAATTTTGCATCGGGATTGACCATCATTTTCTTTAAACCCTATAAAGTAGGGGATTGGGTGCAGATTTCGGGGACATTTGGACGAGTAAAAAGCATCGAAATATTCAGTACAAATCTTGTAACACCGGGGGATAAGACATTAATTATTCCCAATGGGAAAGTAACCGACGATATTATCACTAATTATTCGACCCGAGGAAAAATTCGTGTAGAATTGCAAGTGACCATGCCCTATGAGGAAAGCTTTCCAAGAGTAAAGGAAGTCATTATGAACGCATTGGTGCAGTCAGAGTTGATTTTGCAGGAACCTAAACCCGTGGTTGGAATTGAATCTTACGACAGTCATAATATTGTTGTAGCCATTCGACCTTACATTTTACCAGATAATTATTGGGAAGCCACATTTGAAGTATATGCATTAGTGAAGCAAGCCTTTAAAGACAATCATATTAAAGTGGCATATTCTGAAGGCGTTGAATTAGGTCCTATAGGAGAGTAAATAAAAATCAATTTACAAATAAGGTAAAAATAATAAAGCAGGTCCTTTTTTTGAACCTGCTTTACTTCGAAGTTAAATTTCTTCTTTTTGCTTTTTGTTTTTACAGTTTAATAATTGCATTCAATAAAAAAAGCTCAAACTACTGTGTGGCAAATTGAGCTTCATGAATAATTTTTTTAGCTGCATTTAGGATAGAATCATCTGTGATGTTTACTATTCCCCCATTTGGTCCTGGCTGGATATGCTTTCCAACGAAGTCCCCTTCTTTAAATTTGTTGGCTCCAAAGAAGTTTCTTACAGTTTGCTCGTCTAAGCTGAGCCCATCTGCAATTTTTTTAACACTACCAGTCGGAAGCTGGTGCTTAATGCGCCTTAATTCTGCAAAAGTTATATTCATATTGAGAAATTTTGGTGATAAGATTGTAGCAAATTAAAAATGTAATATAGGTAAATATACAGTAATATATATTTCTTATGGTAAAAATATTACAATTTAATTTCACGATCTTACTGATGTGCAACAAATTGTTAAGTTTCCGTAGTGTGCTGACTTGTTTTTAGGTGAATGCGTTCACAAAAGGGGCAATCAATGATGGATCTTTAATTCCTGGTTCAGATTCAAATTTACTGTTGATATCTACTCCGGCAAATTGGGGGTGGTGCAGCGTTCTTAATTGCTCTACATCTTCTGGACCAATTCCTCCACTTAAAAGAAAGGGAATATCTAGTTGGTAGTCAGATAATATGGACCAATTAAATTTTTTGCCACTCCCTCCATACAATATGGTTTTTGTATCAAATAGAAAATAGGAAGCAGCACCAAAGTCAACAGTCGTTTTGAAATCAAAATCGTCAGTTATTCTAAATACTTTGATGATGGGTATTTTTTCGGAGAGCGCCTCACAAAATTCGCTGTCTTCGTCGCCATGAAGTTGTGCGTAATCCAAACGATAGATGTCAGTAAGTTCAAGTATGCGATTCTTTGATTCATTGACAAAAACACCTACTCGTTTCATTGTTTTAGGTAAGGTATCAAAAAGAGTAGGATCAAATTTTGATGGAATGTATCGCACACTTGGTTTATAAAAATTGAGACCAATCATATCAATTTTCAACGTACTTAGAAACTCAATGTTTTCTATAGTTTTGATTCCACAGACTTTTATAATCATAGTTAGATCGAAGCAATTTCTTGAATAAATGATTTGCACGCATCTCCAGGATTATCGTTGGTCATAAAACGTTCTCCGATTAAAAAACCTTCATATCCTATGGATTTTAAATCTTTGACAGTTTGTGTGTCATGAATTCCACTTTCAGAAACTTTGGTCACACCTGAAGGAAGCTTTTCATATAGTTCTTTGGAAAAACTGACATCTGTTTTGAAGGTGTCCAAGTCTCGATTGTTTACTCCTATGAGTTGAACTTTATCTGAATATTTATCAAGTTGAGATGCACTATGCAGTTCCAGTAATACCTCCATTCCCAAGGACGTGGCCAAACTGGCTAGTTGGTGTACTTCTTCTTTTGTTAATATTTCAGAGATTAAAAGGATGGCATCCGCGCCAATACTTCTTGCTTCAATTACTTGATATTCATCTATGATAAAGTCTTTTCTAAGGATAGGGCAGAAGTTGTATTTTCTTGCAGTAATCAGATCTTGTGTCTTTCCTCCGAAGAATTGCCCATCGGTCAATACAGATAAAGCAGATGCTCCTGCTTGCATATAGGCAATGCTTACTTCTTCAATGTCGGCATAGAGGTTGATGCTAGGTTTCGAGGGGGACTTTCTCTTGAACTCCGCAATGATTCCCGTTTTATCTGGTCGTTTGATGTAATGACTTAGTGATACGCTCTGACCATTAAAAAATGTACTTTTTTCCAATAATGGAATAGGGTACATTTCTTTTTTTTGGGCTACTTCTACCTTCTTGTGCGCAACTATTTTGTCCAATATATTCATGATCTTAAGTTTAATATTTTACTTTAATTTTATTTAGCGCCTCTTTTGCTCTTCCACTTTCAATAGATTCTACAGCTTCCTGAACGCATGATTCAATATCTTTGTTTTGGTCAAAACACTGTATCGCAATGGCTGAATTTGCAGTAACTACGTCTTTTTGTGCTTGACTACATTCATTGTTTAATACGTTCATAAATATACCAGCGGCTGATTCTATGGTGTCTCCTCCAAAAATATCACTTGGACGATAGGTAGGCAGTCCAAAGTACCCTGGATTTGCAATATATTCCTCTTTATTTGAGATTATTTTTGTTTTTCCTGTCAACGATATTTCATCATAGCCATCTAACGCATGAATGATAGAATATTTTTTATCCAATCCTTCATGGAGGTATTGATATAATCGAGCCAATTTTAGATTGAATACGCCAACACTTTGATGATTTGGAAGTGCTGGATTCACCAATGGTCCCAACATATTAAAAAATGTTTTCACTCCGAGTTGTCGACGTATTGGTCCAACAGATGCCAAGGCAGGATGAAACAATGGAGCATGTAAAAAACATATATTTGCCTTATCCAGTTGTTTCAATAGCTCATCTGGTTTATTGGTAAATGTATAGCCAAGATATTCTAAGACATTGGATGATCCGCATACGGATGACACACCATAATTACCATGTTTGGTTACCTTATAGCCTGCTCCTGCCACAACAAATGAGGATAGGGTAGAAATATTAAATGTGTTTTTGCCATCTCCTCCTGTTCCGCATAAATCAATGGTATCCATCCCTTGGGTATCTACACGAATACATAAGTCAATCAAGGCTTCTCTAAAACCTTCCAATTCTTCAACAGAAATCCCCCTCATCAAATACACTGAGATGAAGGCAGCAACTTGAGCCTCATTGTATGCATTCTTTGAAATATTAATCAGTACATCCTTTGCCTGAGTTTTACTTAATTTCTCGTGCTCAAATAATTGATTTAAAATCTTTTTCATGTCTGTATTATTCATCGGTTTTAAAGTGTCAAAAAGTTGTGAATCATTTTCTTTCCCTCATCCGTCATAATCGATTCTGGATGAAATTGAACGCCGTAAACTGGAAGCTCTTTATGTCTGGCCGCCATTATTTCCCCTTCATCATCAATAGCTGTTATGAGCAGATTTGATGTATCGCTGTCTTTGTCAATTACCCAACTGTGGTATCGACCTGCATAGAAAGAATCGGGTATTTCACGGAGAATAGGGGAGTCCACAGCAGTTTTGTGCATGATGGTACGTTGACCATGGAGCACACTGGATAGATTTCTCAAGGACGCACCGAATACTTCTCCAATGGCTTGAAGTCCAAGGCAAACTCCAAATATCTTTTTCTTGCCACTATAATGTGTGATGACATCTTTTAAAAGTCCTGCTTCTTCCGGTATGCCTGGTCCAGGAGATAGAATGATGCGTTCATACTGCTCCAAGTCTTCCATTTTAAATTGATCATTTCGAACAACGTGTACCTCTTCTCCCAATAGTTCTTCAACAATGTGTAACAAGTTGTACGTAAAAGAATCGTAGTTGTCAATTATTATAACTTTGTTTGATTTCATTCTTCAATTTTCATTTCAATAGGTTACAAAGAAATATTTTCAGCCATTTGCAGTGCTTTTTTAAGCGCGGCCAACTTGTTATTCACTTCTTGCAATTCTTTTTCTTCTTGGGAATCAATTACAATTCCAGCTCCTGCTTGATAGTGTAATTTGCCCTCATAACTTAAAAATGAGCGGATCATGATTGCATGATTTATGTCTCCATTGAAGCCCAACATTCCAATGCCTCCTCCATAAAATCCTCTACTTGTAGGTTCCAAATCATCAATTAATTCCATTGCTCTATACTTGGGTGCTCCAGATAAAGTACCCGCAGGAAAAGTGTCTGCAAAGATTTGATAGGGTTTGACTCCTTCTTTTAATGTACCTTTTACTACTGAGGTAAGATGAATGACATGACTGAAATACTGAACTTCTTTGTATTTCTCCACATGGACATTGGTTGTGTTTTTAGATAGATCATTTCGAGCCAAATCGACCAACATTGTATGTTCTGCATTTTCTTTTGGATCCTCTGATAATGCTTTTGCCGATTCAATGTCTTTCTCCACATTTCCAGTCCTTCGAAACGTACCCGCAATTGGGTGGATCTCTGCAATATTCTTTTTTATGACCATTTGTGCTTCTGGGCTAGAGCCAAAAATTTTATACGAACCATAATCAAAATAGAACAGATAAGGACTTGGATTAATTGACCTTAAAGACCTATAGACGTTAAATTCATCCCCTTTGAATTCTTGTGCAAATCTTCGAGAAGGAACAATCTGAAAAACATCTCCTCTTTGGCAAAATGACTTGGATTGGGTAACATTATCCATGAAGTTTTGATCGGTCATGTTTTTGTGTTCTTCCCCTTCGGTAGAAAACGTAAAAGCTTGGTGATCTTGCTTATTGATTAAGGTCAATACTTTTTCCATTCGAGATTCATGCGCTTCAGGTATATTTTCGATGACCATCATTTTACCATAAAAGTGGTCGAAGACGATAATGTTTCGAAATAGATCATATCGAATGTCAGGTGTAGAATACCCTTCTTTTTGATCATCCAGTTGAATGGTTTCAAAGTATTTTATTGCATCAAAACTAGTATACCCAAAAAGTCCCAAAAAGGGCTGTATTTCAGCGGGGGCGTCAATCGAAAAGGATTCAACAAATTGAGATACTTCTTGGACCACGTCTTTCAATTCCGTTTGTTCAGCACCTACGGATGCAAAATCATTTTTGACTATAACATGCTGTTTAACTTCCAATGTTGCCAAAGAGTCAAAACATATAAATGACAAACTATTTTCTTTACTGCTGTAATCAGAACTTTCCAATAACATGACTTCAGCAAATGTTTCTCTGAGTTTTAGAAACAAACTTACTGGAGTAGTAAGGTCAGAAAGTAAGGTTTTGTATATCGTTTTTATCTTCATTTTTTGTTGTCCGCTTTTTAATTATTTAATGATCTTAATCTTCCTACATAGAAAAAACGGCTTGTCGGAATTAATCGACAAGCCGTTTATAACATTTTTACATAGAGGCAAGGTCAATCCCGTATTGAGAGTTGAAATGTATGCCACCAAGTAAAATTATGTTTTTTCATGCTTTAATAATAGATCGTAAATGTAAATAGAATATTTAATAATTACACAGCAAATTTAAAATTTTGTTAATTGAGCGCTACTTTCCTTATCGTATCAATGTAAATCTTCCCTTAAAGAGTTCAGTTTCTCCATTGGAATACAATACTTCTAATATATAGGTATAGATCTCAGCAGGAGCCTCTTCTCCAGAATCATATCTTCCATTCCAGCCTTCTGGCGGAAGCTCATTGTCATAAATCAAATTTCCCCATCGATTGTATATTTTTGATTTTATGACCTCGACACATTCTCGCTGATCTTCAGGTATAATAATATCAAAATTGTCATTTACCTCGTCATTGTTGGGTGATATGACAGTAGGTACTAGTGCACGATCTAATGCTGAAATAATTAGCTCTTTGGTGACCTCTGAATCACATATTCCTCCAGCAACTTCGACATTTAAAGTTATAGCAAATGTGTCAGAGTCAGCATAAAACACTAATGGGTTTTCTTCTGTTGATGTTTCACCATTTCCGAAATTCCATGCATACGTATCTGCACCTAGTGAAGTATTTAAAAACTGAACTTCTCTTGTACAGATACTAGTTGTGTCTTGCACAATTTCAAATCCTGCTTCTAAATCACTTATTTCAATGAATTTATTAAATGTACGCTTACAACCATTTTCAGATTCCAAAATGACAGAAACTCGCAAAGTGCCCATCAATGTATCTGGTAAAAATGTATAAGGATGTGAAGTAGTCGTTTCGTTTTGTAAGGTTGTTCCATCTCCAAAATCCCACTCAAATGTGGATACATTGCTCGTATTCAATAAATCAAAAGTGACCGTATCTCCAAGACATAAAAATTCTCTGTCTATAGTGAATTCACCTTGCGGACCTTCCAATGTGATTTGTTCTGTAAATGTATCGCTACACCCATAAATGGAAGAAACAGTAAGTGAAATATCATAAGTACCCACATCAAAAAATGAGCTTGGATTTTCTACAAAAGCCGTACTTCCATTTCCAAAGTCCCACAAATATCCGCCTGGACCATCTAAGGTAGATAGATTGGAGAATAATACGATCTCATCAGGACAAATTCGATCTGGGTTTTCGGCATCAATTATAAATTCTGCATTTGGAGGAATGATGCCTTGTATATTTTGCAAGTATTCATTGGTACATCCAGTGGATTCCTCTGTTATGATTAAAGAGACCGTGGTGATGCCTGGTTCTGTGACCTCCAAACTCGGATTTTGATCTGTAGAAGTTCCCATTGTTCCAAAACTCCAATTATAATTCAAAAATGATCCTTGATCCGTAAAATCTGTAGAGGTGAAATTTATAGTTTCTCCCAAACAGACAACATTCCCAGGAGAAAATGAAATATCTGTAGTGGGTTCGTAAATTGGTATACTTAAAAGGAAGCTATCCATACATCCCAGAACATCCGTTGCATTGAGTTGGATCGTGAGGAACTCATCATTCGTATCTAACACAAATAATTCGTCCGTTGGGTTTTGTTCGTTGGATCCAAATGACCAACTCCAGTCTACAATGGTAGTATCAGCGGTAGAAAGGTCGGTAAATGACATCGTACTTGGAAAGCAAATGATATTTTTTTCTGCCTCAAATGATGCGCGCACTTCATACGCTTGAGATTCTTTATCCAAGGTATCTTTGCACCCATTCAAATCCTCTACAATCAAACGCACTGTTATCGGTCCTGGATTATAAGCTGCTTCTACTTCTGGATAATCTACTTGTCTAGGGCGATTTGCGATTCCAAACCATTCATATCCCTTGCTACACGTCTCATCAACATCAATACTAGCACTTGCATCTATTGTAATTGGTGTATAAGCACAAACTTCCGTAGGAAAATCAAAATTAGCCTCAATATCTCGAATGTACACATCTACAGTGCTGGAATCTGGAGGACATGCTGTATCATCATCTGTCCATAATTTAATAACATAGTCACCCGTATCATCAAAAGTATAATTGAACACATCTCCTGGAATGGTATCCATATTAATAGTATCACCATTGATGTACCAAATAGAAGTAGTTGCATTTACACTACTATCTCTAAACATTACTGTATAAGGATCGATACAATTAGTCATGAACTGTATACGAGATTTGGTGCCATTCACAGTAATAGTTTGTCCATTGTCTATGGTATTGAAGCAACCATTATACTCCAATTCTAAAGTTACGGGATACGTACCAGGTTCATGCACGAAGGTATGACTGGCATCAGGTGTATCATAACAATCACTGATTCTTCCACCATCTGTATCGAAGTGATATGCGTCAATTCTCGGATCAAGATTTAGTGCTTCAAAATTTACCGTATCGTAGAGGCAAATTTCTGTCTGATCAAATACAAAATCAGACTCAAGAGGTTCTCCCACATAGATAAAGATACCAGCCGAAGTGTCTCGACAACCTGCTTCATTTTCTATGGCCAGCTTGACATAGTATTCTCCCGGTTCCGTATAGGTATGGGTCATATCATCTGGTGCGTTACTCATTGCAGTATCTCCATCTCCAAAAAACCAGGACCAAGAGATGATGTCTTCGGTGGATTCCGATAGTTCGTTAAAATTAACAGTGAGTGGTGCACATCCTCTGGATACATTAGGTACCATTCTTGCTCTTGGTGCTCGATGAATGAATAGGGTACTATCAATAGCTCTGCATCCTGCAGTAGTTAAAATGTCAAGGAATACAGAGAAGGTGTCAGGTCTACTAATATAAAATGAATCTCGAGTAGGTTCATCGTATACAAATTCATATTGTGGACCACCACTAAAGATGCTATCCAATTCTTCGATGTACCAAAGATATTGAGCAAGGCCACTTTCTGGATGTGTAAAAGTGTAGGTGGCAGGATCCGAACATAGTGTTAGAGGATCAATTGTAAATTCAGCATTGGGGTCTTGTACAAAGACATTAAAAAATGTGTCCGATTGGCAAGCCGAAGATGCTATCGCAGAAAATGTAATGATTTGAGAACCCGGCTGTGTGAACTTTACTTCTGGATAGGGGGCACTACTCGCTTGTGGCACTGCTCCGCTCCCAAAGGTCCACGAAAATGCATTCGCCTGCGTTGCATTTTGGATAAAATAAATTGCATCGAGACAAACCGTATCTGGAAAGTCAATATCAATTTTAGGTTTTCCTATTGTTACTGTTCGTGTAATAGTAACCACACACCCGTCACCACTATCGACCACCATGGTAATCGTATACGAACCTTCATTGTCGTAATTAGCGGGAGGAGGATTATAATCGGTCGATGTCTGCCCATTACCAAAATCCCAATTATAGGTATACCCAGACATGTCAATGGTATTGTTGGTAATATTGAAGGTAGCTGGTGCATCACAAAGAACCAAATTGTCAATACTGAATCCAGCATTAATCTGACCAGATACAGAAATATAATCTTCAAAGGTTTGTGTGGTAGTACATCCAATAAGATCTGATTCTATTCTTAAGGAAACAGAAAAGACGCCTTCAGATGCATAGTTGTGTACTGGATTTTCTTCAGTTGAATTTCCCCCATCTCCAAAATCCCAGAAATATCCTGTGATGGTTCCATTGGGATCCACGACACTTTCATTCATAAATTGTACTTGGAATGGACTGCAACCCGCTTGTTCGCTCGAACTTATTGCAATTTCTGGTGGGGATAAAACCGTAATAATAATCTCACCAATTTTAGCTCCTCCAACCCCTTCAAACAATTCAGCCGTGTAGACTCCTGGGTTGATATAGTTATGGGAGGGATCCTCTAGGTTGGAATTGTTTCCGTTGCCAAACTCCCAATAATAACTGCTGAGGTCAGGACTCGTGAAATCTACTTCAAGTGGAGCACAACCTATGGTTACACTCGCTGTCTGTGCTGTGATAATAGAAACAGAAAAAAGAGCTATGAATAGTACTATATATTTTTTCATTGATTTATGTTTTTCAGAAACAAATAATAGGCATTGATTTTTGTTTCTAATTACCACATTTTGAAACTTGAATTAAGGTAAGTATTGGCCATCTTAATGTATTGCTGTCGAGTGAAACCACACGAACAAGCATAGTATGACATGATGTTTCCAACATCCGGTTGATAGTATTGCCCAAGAGAGTCTACGCCTTCCCAAATGAACTCACATCCATCTGCACCTCCTTGCCAAATAATATCAGGATCTCCAGTGTAGGGGTCAGCGGGAGTGTCGCATATGCCATCTCCTGCAGTTTCACAATTGGACCCATTGACCAACTCAGAGCCTGGGTCTTCAAATGTATGAACGAGTCCAAATAAGTGTCCCAATTCATGCGTAGCACATCCTCCTGACATAAAGACATATCCATTGTTTGAGGCGGCTACACCTCCGACGGACGCAAAGCCACAAACTCGAGTGGGCCCTTTGAAGATATCCTTGATCAAATAAAAGTTAATTCTATTTTTTACGTGGAATAAGTTCTGTATTTCCAATTCTTCTGACTCCGTAGAGGTACTATCGTATTCATAGTTTGTTATGGTATCGACTCCACATAATTCGAAGCTAATGCAAATAGGAGCAAATGCATCATTTACAGAATTTAGCTCGGATCGCAAGTCGTCAGGGGTGTAATGGGCTACTCCCAAAGTATCTAAAAAGATGTGGGCGTATACCTGAAACTTTTTATTTACACAAGGCAAATCTTTGTTTAAAGTTCTGAGTTCTCCTTGCCCTGAAGCTTGCAAAGTAAACACAAAAAGCAAGCTGAAAAGTATATATCTCATTTGAATTTTTTTCTTGTAAATAATGGTTGTATTAAAGTCGTGGACAGAAAATAATTGGTTTGACTTTTGGTTTTTTATTGAAAACAAATAGCTTTTGGACACCCAACTCATAGGCTGAAGCAATTCCTTCGGATGCTAACTCTGATACGCCATAGTCGTACGATAAGGCCACGACCCAATCTTTATATTGAGCTCCTGCCAGCAACTGGGCTGCATCACCCACTCTAAAGCCTAAGCCTGATATTATTGACCAATCTCCCTTTTTCTTCAGTCGATATTGATTTCTTAATTGGACCTGTATAATACTTGCTCCGGGCATACTCGAATAATAAATTGCCGGTTCCCAAATCATTTTGGATCCAGTGGCTCTTCGATATTTTGTGTGTACGTTAATTCGACTGCCGATCTCATTTGCTCGTCCACCATTGGAAAAATTAAAACTAGGATTTAAGACATGCATCATGGCTGCTCCGATTTCAAATTTGGAGTATTTGTCAATGGTACTTTTAAATAGTAGACCAACATTTAAATCGCTGTATCCTGCACTGAAATCTTCTCCGTTATTTCCAGTACCCATGATAAACTGTCGGTCTGGACTGGTGCTACTTATTCCCAGTACTTCATCTTCACTGACCCAACCATCGGTGTTGTAGCCTCGATTAGCAAACCCATATTGTACACCTAAGGTGATGACGTTTTTAAATTTTTTGTCAAATGAGACGTGATAGGAAACACTAGGATAAAATCCACTCCACGTTTGACCTGGAGCACCAGCTTTATCATAAAACAAGGTCGCTCCGACTCCTACCCAATGTTGTTTGCTCAATCCAAAAACAATGGGTGAGTCAAAGGCGATGACTGCTTGTTGAAATGGGTTTGGGGCAAAAGACCTCCATTGGTCTCTATACAACATACTCCCTCTAAGATTTCCAGCAAATGCACCTGTCTGCGCAGGATTAAAAAATGTAGGAACTATAAAGTTGTTGGTAAAATGTAAATCTTGGGCTTTAATCGTGTAACAGGAAAAACAAAAAAGGAATGTAAATGATAATAGGATCGAGATTCTTTTCATGTGTTTTGTGTTTTGGTCTATCAAGAGAAAAGCTTGTGACTCATCAATTAGATACCAAATTAATAATTAACGTTGCAAAACAAAGGCTGAAATTGTAAATTTCTTTAAGATGTCGTTATAAGAATATAAATGAACTTTATTCCATTAGCTTTCTATGGATTTTCCATACCTGACTTATCAAGGATACATCCCCGCTATTATCAATTATATAATCCGCTACCTTTTTTTTCTGAACTTCCGGCAATTGATTCGCAATTCTACGTTTAACTTGATTATAATCTGATTTATCGCGTTTTACTACTCGTTTGATTCTCATCTCTACAGGGGCAGTTACGACGATGAGAACATCTAATTGTTTATAAGAACCATTTTCTACTAAAAGTGCTGCTTCCTTTATTGCATATTTGGTTTTTTGTTGTGCAAACCATTTTTTACTATCTATTCCTACAGCAGGATGAACCAATGCATTCAGTTGAGCCAATTTTTCTTTGTCATTAAAAATGATAGAGGCCACATACGATCTATTGAGACGTCCATTTCTGTGATAAGCTTCTTTACCAAGTAGTTCTTTAATTGACTTTTTCAACTCCTTATCATGTTTCATCAATTGTTTGGCTTCTATATCTGCATAATAAACAGGTATGTTCATTTCTTCAAACAATCTACAAACCGTGGTCTTACCCGATCCAATTCCTCCTGTGACTCCTACTTTGATCATACGCTTATATGGGTTCTATAGTGCAAAATGAAATTTCGGTATCTTCAT
>JARGNR010000002.1 GCA_029212405.1 Saprospiraceae bacterium | reverse complement strand
TACGATGGGGGTAACTTTACATCTTATATACTGGAACGATCTGAAAGTGAAGGTGGACCTTTCGTGCCGATTACCAATACTCCATACTTGCGTATTAAATCTAATCCAAACTCTATTGAAGAATCTATTGCTTCACACATAGATTCAGTTGGTGTAAATTACAAACCTTTCTATTATAGAATTACGGGTATCAATCCATTTGGTATCAAAAGTTCTCCTTCTGAAGTGATCATGGGTATGGGAGTAGATTTGACACCCCCAGGAGCTCCTTATAATTTTAAAGTCGAAGAACAAGCTGACAAAAGCATAAAATTAACTTGGAAAAAAGACATAAAAGAAAATGATTTTTTTGGATATATCGTCAGTAAGGCATCGGATTATCAAGGTCCATATAATGCCATTCATGACGGTGAACTTCAATTTTCAAATACAACTATCATAGATAATAATCCAGGAGTTGCACAACGAAATTACTATAGTGTTGCCGCAGTAGACACTGCAGGAAATGTGAGCACTTCTATGGTAAATATCGGCATCATATCCGATGATAGTCCTATCCAATCACCAACTGACCTCACTGGATCTATTGATGCAGATGGGAAAGTCAATATCCAGTGGGAAAAATGTTCTGATCCTAGGGTGATTGGGTACAAAGTGTACAGCTCGAATAGCCCTAACCACCGATTTTTAATGAAATCTGGTGAACTTATCAAAGGAACAACCTTCTCTGAAAAAATATCCCTTAAGACATTAAGTGAACGAGTGATTTACAAAGTAGCCGCTGTAAATGTAGGATTTGCATACTCAGAGCTTTCAGAAGGTTTAGAACTAAATAGGCCAGATATAGTGGCACCATCTTTTGGCGTTTTTAATGGAAGAAAAATAATAGATGACACTGTAACTCTATCGTGGGCAATCAGTCATTCGCACGACTTGGTTCAACAGCGATTATGGAGAAAAATTGAAGGAGGGGAGTGGATTCTCTTGGCCAGTTTTGATACAACAGTTGATTCCTATGAAGACTTGTCTCTTGAACCCAAAGTACAATATATATACGCTCTTCAATCGGTAGATGACGCTGGGTTAGAATCAGAAATGTCGCCTTTTATCACAGCAAGTATTAGTGGGTATAAAGAATTGGAGTCCGTCAAAAATGTAACGGCTGTTTATGACAAAGATTCCCATGAAATAAAGATACGTTGGGACTATCCGCGTTCTGAAGATTACACTTTTTTAGTTTACAAATCTATTGACGCTCTAAAATTAAGTGCTTTAAAAAAAGTATCTGAATCAAATTCTTACCACGACAAAAGAATAAAGAAAGACAAGATTTACAGGTACGGTATACGGGTGATAAGTAAAGACGGAATGGAAAGTCCAATTGTGTTTTCTAATTCTATTCCGGTAACTAATCAATAGCAACATTAAAAAATAAATACCATGAAAAATTTGTTGCTCGTGTGGATTATACTCATCCTTTTCTTTTACAATTATACTTTAATACTTGGCCAAAATAGTGCAAATGACCAAGAAACGATCCAATTCAAGGGAGGGATAGGTATAGGGACACAACTCTATAAAGCATTTGGAATTGAAAATAGAAGCATTAGTCCAATGTGGAATATTCACGGAAATGCTTCGATCATTGTCAAAGGAAAATTCAGTTTGCCATTTTCATTTACCGTAGGTCGTCAAGGTGCAAATGGTACATATCCCTCCTTTCGTCAAATCGGAGTGAGTCCAACATACGAATGGGCAAAAGTTCATATCGGCTGGCGAAACATGCGAATGTCAGATTACACACTGGCTGGTAGAACTTTTTACGGTTTAGGTATTGAACTGAATCCAGGAATACTACGGTTTTCAGCAATGAAAGGCCGCCTAAATAAAGGACTTGAGTTTTCAAACAATGTAAATCCCACAGTAAGTTCACATATTTTTAAACGATCAATCTATGCCATAAAGCTTGGGTTGGGAACAGCTAAAAACCATATTGATTTGATCTATATGAAGGCTAAGGATGATCCAGCTTCAATTTCATCCTTTCGTTCCGATAGTTTACCAGAGCCAGCAGAAAATGCAGTGCTCGGACTAAATGGAAATATGTTTATAGCATCAAATATTAAACTATATGCAGAATTGGCAACCAGTATTTTCACAAGAGACCTTGATGCCAATCCGTCCGAAAGTGACTTTATAGCTTTAACAGAAAACACGATTACCCCTAGAATGTCAAGCAGAGGAAGTTATGCCTTGAAATCAGGTATAGAGATCATTGGTAAAGGCTGGAGATCCATATTTCAATATGAACGAGTAATGCCTGAATATTCGAGTATGGGAGCGTATTACTTTAGAGAAGATTCTGAGATAATATCATTTGGACCAAGTTTTACTGTATTGAAAAATAAATTAAGATTTAGTGGATCAATTGGTCTACAACGAAACAATCTACTTAATACTAAGGCTTTTACCACTAAAAATATAATTGCCCGAGGAAATGCTACATTCCGTGCCAATGAAGTATTTGGAATTAATTTAAATTTTAACTCCTTCAACATTAAGCAAGAAAATGGCAATTTCGAATTAAATGATACCACTCGAATAGCACAAATAAACTCTAGCTACAGTCTTGCACCTTATTGGGTTTGGGTTGATGATGATGGTTCTATGGTAAGAACCCTAACCGCGAGTGCCAACTATCAAAACCTAAACGATAGAAATCGGTTTACACGAGCATTCGTTGATATGTCTACTTGGTTTTTTAATTCTTTTTATAATCAAACCTATACCTCCACGAATTTTAGCTGGAATATCGGTTCGAATTACAACATTGTTCAACTGTCCGAACTATCTACACATAGATACGGATTGACTATAGGTGCAATCAAATCTGACCAAGAAAACAAGTGGAACTTAAGTTTTTCATTGAGTTACAATCTCAGTCGTATAAATGGTATGTCAGATGGAAGCTTTATTTCAAACAATATTGGAATAAGATACACCCCTCACAATCAACATACCTTCTCACTCAACTCAAACATTATACGAAATAATTCGACGCAATTCGATGATTACACCGAGGTCATTATGAATACTTCCTATCAATATTCTTTTAATTAAAACAACACAAAAAATACTATTATGAATGTTTATAATATAGTCAAATCAACGTTTTTTAACCTACTGGTTGTTTGCTTTTTTACCAATCAATTGCAAGCACAAACCACTATTACGTATGAAACTGAGATTTTCACCTGCAACGCCATAGGAGAAGGATTTGCGCAATTTAGTTGCCCCTTCAATGGAACAGTACGTGTTGAAGTTGTAGATGTCTCTCCAGATATTTTCTTTGTTTTTGAAACATCAGAAGTAGTCGATGGAGCTTTTAGTTTTGAATATCATTTGTTTGCTGTAGCTCCAACCAATATTCAATTAATTTGGGTTGTGGAAACAAGCGATGATGTTACAGGTTGCGCCTTAGTGGGGGAAGAGGTCAATTCAACCATAACTACAGATTGTCTCTGTACACCTACCTTTAAATCATTAATAACCCACGAAAGCTGTTTTGGATGTAATGACGGAATCGTAGAGTTAGAAGTTACCGGAATGATCGAGCCATACACATATGAATGGTCAAATGGAAGAACATCAGCATTTGAAGAAAACCTTTCACCAGGAATGTATTTGGTTACTGTTACTGGCTCTAATATGGTAGAATGTTCAGGAAATGTGGTTGTGATTGTTGACCCGTACGAATGTGCTCAGACTACGGTACAGTATGAATCAGAACATATTGATTGTTTCAATGAATGTGACGGACGAATTGAAATTTTTGGTTTATCCAACGGAGATGATTTTCAAGATATACTTTGGGAAGATGGGTCTACAGCAATTATAAGAGAAGACCTATGTGCTGGATTGTATCTGCTTGATCTTGTGAAAGCTGATAATTGTCTATATACAGCAGATATCAATATCGAAGAACCCGAATTGCTGGAACTAAGCATAAAAGAAATCATTCCCGCTAATGGAAACGATGGAGGCTCAATCATAGCCTCTGTAGAAGGAGGTGTACCTCCGTATTCCTACTTTATTAATCAAAATGGAGAGGCAATAGATCATGATCCCTTATCAAATGAATTTCAAAATCTCCTTACTGGATGTTATGAAATCATAGTTGTGGATGAAAATGTGTGTACTACTTTTCTAGATAGTGTTTGTGTTGAAAATTCCACATCTGTAAAACAACTAGTAACCTCAGCATTCAAAACCTATCCAAATCCATGTGTGGATTACATAGAAATTACACCAGAAGAGAACTACACTATTCAATCACTTTACATTTATAATACTTTAGGTGAGCGTAAACAAAAAGATAAGTATTCGAGTAGAATTGATGTAAGTGATTTGACGCCGGGGCTTTACACACTTGAAATATTAACCGATGAGGGGTTTTGGGCTCAATCCTTTGTAAAAACCAAGAATTAAATAGTAGTACACTTTAAAAAGTATTATTTCTGTGATTCTATAGGAAGTTACTATCAAAGAGGTAGCTTCCTATTCTCTGTTTTTTGAATTATTTGATATTTGAGAATTATAGTACTTTTAAGTATACTTTAAGTATCCGCCTTTCTATATAAAAAAATGAAACAGCAGAGAGACCTTTACATATTGCTTCTTCTCATTTTGACTTCTGTCGTATGTATAGCACAGCAAGAAAAGACCTTTATACAACATTTGGGAGTAGATGAAGGAATGCCTGGTCCTCATGTGTTTCATGTTATGGAAGATAGCAAGGGTTATATCTGGGCCAGCACAATGTCAGGACTTGGAAAATATGATGGTCATAAATTCGTAAACTATAGCCATATTTCTGGAGATTCTACCTCTATTCCAAACTCTTGGACTCACTTCTTTTTTGAATCTTCAGATGGACAATACTATGTAGCAACAAAGGGTGGTTTTAGTAACTTTGATCGGGTAACAGAGAAATTTCATACATATTATCATGATCCGAATAATGTTAATTCACCAGCAAGCAATAACATACATGCCATCGCTGAAACATCCGATTATAAAATTTGTATTACCCACACGAAAGGTATGGACATTTTTGATCCAACAAATCAAACATTTAAGAGATACACACATCCTGAATTTCGAAGTGAAAGACATACCCCACAAATTCTTGTAGACGATGTAGATAATATTTGGATTGGTGCTGTAGGAGGAATATTTAAAGCTACCCAAGAAGATACCAGTTTAACATTCTATCCCATTCCAAAAGCTGAAGATACATACAGTGCAATCAAAGGTATTGTAATCGATGTGTATGACAATATTTGGACAGGCAATGCAAACGGTTTGTACAAGTTTAATCCCTTATCTGGAGAATATAAAAAGGAAATCATAGAAATTGATGGTAACCCGTTGGCCATTATGGCATTGATCGAGTATCCCAAAGGGTATCTGCATATCGGAACGCTTAATGGAGTCGTAAAATACAATGTGAAGCAGAAAAAAGTAGAAAATTTCTTTACGTATAGTACTTCAAACCCAGGAGGACTATCGTATAATGTTGTCTATTCCCTAAATCATGATAGGGCTGGAAATATTCTGGTCGGATTATTTAACGAATTAAATATTATTGAAGCTCCAGAAAGGAAAAAGTTTAAATCATTGATTAATGCACCTGGTATAAATAATCAAGTGAATTCAATTCTTCGATTGTATCATGACCCACTTGGAAAACTATGGATATCAACAATGGGAGGAGTATTTATGCGGGACAGTATAAACGGAGTATCCAAAAGTATTCATTTCGAACCTTACATGCAAAACCGAATCAGAAATATATACGGATTTGATGGCAACGAAAAAGGTGACCTATGGTTTACAATCAAAAATGATGGTATTTACCGACGGAATAATTCTAATGGAAGTTTTAACAATATAAAAGATAGACATTTCTTTAATGGTCGTCAAATCTATCAGCTAAAATTGGATATGACCAATGATTCATTGATATGGATTTGTACGAATAACGGTCTTTGTAGATATAATCACATCACAGAGGACACCACCTATATTTATCCTAAAAAATATGACCCTTCTCTAAAAAACAATTCCAGTTTTGTATTGACTCAAGACTCTCAGGGAATAATATGGACAATAAACGGAGGTAGGCTTTGCTCATATGATACTAAAAAAGATGAATTGCAAGCTTTCAATTCTGACCCAAATAATCCAAAGGCGTTTTGGGATACAGGGGCTTATAATATTGACGTTTTTGGTGATCGAATATATTTGTGTGGCTATCGTACGTTTAGTTATTTTGATAAAAAAAATAAGTCGTTCACGAATTTTAAATTTGATGATCGCACGATTACAGCGGCGTATGCTGACAATAATGGAGATGTTTGGATTTCTATTTGCGGTTCGACACTCGCAAAATTTTCAGGAGTTGATGATTCCTTTACGTTTTATGATATAAAGGAAGAATATGGTGGATGCATTACATCTTCAGGAAATAAAACAAATGACGGAAGGGTAATTCTTGGTGGAGGCGATGGAGCCGTGCTTATCAATCCCAAAACCATATTTAAAAACACACAACCTCCTAGACTTGTATTATCAGAGATCCAAGTTGACAACAAAAATAAACAATTAGAAACGAGTCTAGAATATATTCAATCCATACTACTTGAAGCGGATGAAGCGAACAACATTGTTATTCACTATTCAAGCCTTGGAATAAATGATGTTAACGGAATGAAGTATGAGTATCGAGTACTCGACTTCTTTGGTACAGAATGGATAGACAACAATAGTAATCGAGAAGTCGTAATTTCTGGTTTGCCACCAGGTAATTATACATTTCAAGTAAGAGCAACCAATGAGGACGGTATACAATCTGTAGAGAATATTGAGTTAATGATCAAGGTAAATCGACCGCTTAGTCATTACATTTTGTTTGGAGGCGGCATCCTTCTTTTTACTTTACTCCTTATTGCTTTGTACCAAATCAAAGCTCGCAATGAGCGATTGAAAGTAGAACAAAGAAATTCTCAATACAAGAGTAAGTTTTTGGCAAATATGAGTCATGAAATCCGTACTCCAATGAATGGTATCATTGGTCTGAATAAATTACTTCTTGATACAGAGTTAGACGAAAAGCAAAGGAAATATGTAGATGCCATCAACGTATCAGGCGAAAACTTGGTACTCATTATAAACGATATTTTGGACCAATCGAAAATAGAAAGTGGGAAATTAAGTATCAAGTCGGAACCGTTTCACCTAAGGAGTGTAACAAATCAGATTGTCAACCTCCTAAATCATAAAATATTGGAAAAAGGACTGGAACATAGGTTATCTATCGACTCTTCAATTCCTGAAATTCTTGTGGGTGACAAAACAAGACTTTTCCAAGTGTTGACAAATCTGATTGGAAATGCGATTAAGTTTACAAACTCTGGATACATAGATATAGATATTCAGCAGAAAGAAAGGAATATATCCACTCTAGTTTTGTCAATTAAAATTAAAGACTCTGGAATAGGAATACCGCCTAATAAATTAAAAACGATCTTCAATAGTTTTGAGCAGGTTACTGATTCCAGCGCCATTCGCTCAATAGGTACTGGCTTAGGGCTCTCCATAACTAAAGAAATAGTAGAAGCTCAGAATGGAAGCATTCACGTAGACTCTGTTGAAAATGAAGGTTCCTGTTTTACGGTGTTATTGCCTTATGGTATATCAGATGAAGTGAAATCCAAAAGCAATGAAACCACTCCAGAAAATTTGCTCAGTGACATTAATATTCTATTAGTCGAAGACAATGAAATCAATCAATTCCTAGCTACCGAATTACTTAAGAAGCATATTAAGAATCTTCGTATTGATTCTGCAGAAAATGGAAAAATAGCGATTAATAAAATAAAGACTAAGTCATACGATATCGTCCTTATGGATGTTAAAATGCCAATTATGGATGGAATAGAGTCAACAAAGAAAATTCGTGAAATGGGAGAATCCTACTTTAAAACCGTTCCCATTCTAGGATTGACAGCGAGTGCCATTCCTCAACAAATCAAAGAATGCATTGATGCAGGAATGAATGATTGTGCAACAAAACCCATTGTGAAAGAAGAACTATTTGCTGCCATGAAAAAATTATTGTCAAAGGATATCTAGTAAAAATTCCGTATAAAAAAGATAGATGTTTTGTAAAACCCATGGGCAAAATGCCCGTACCACAACAAGACAATCTGAATTATAGAAATTTTACCATATTCAATACAATCTTAGTAAAATCTCTGTAAATGAATTCAATTTTCATTGACCCAATTCAATCATCCTGGTCTTTAACTAGTGTTCAAATTTATACTTGCGCCTCTGTGAAAACTCACTTATACGTTCTAATTCAACACCTCATGTATTTGAACTCAAGACCTCTTGCTTGCCTATCAAACACTCACATGAATTGAGTAAAAACACCATTTCTAATATTTTCGATACATCCCATCTAAAAAAGCATTTGCCTCTACTTGATCAAACAGCTGTGTCTCCGAATTCCAATTCAAGGTCTGATTCGGGAATCTTCCCGCAATTACACCCAGTAGAATGGTTTCCGTCAATCGAGCTGCATAGGAAAATGGTGCTGTACATTCATCTTTACCAAGACAAGCATCGACAAATTGATGGTAATGTTTCTTACTCTCGGATTCGTATTCTCGGATTGGTGTCCCCATATCAGCAGATTTTTCAATTTCTGCAATTTCTTTGCTTATATCAACATACGCTCCATCCACAATTAACTTTGGTATGGCCATAAAGTGAGGTAATAACAAACTTCCTTTCTCTCCTACAAACATAGCGCCTTGATCTGGAAGTGTTTCCCCGTCAGGCAGTTGCAATTCTTCGTGTCCTGCTGGTGCCCCAGGCCCATCGTACCATACCCACTTAAAATTATCAGTAGTATACTTTGTTCCTGGAAATTCATAGGTAACTATATTATTTTCTGGAAAACCAAATCCATTTGGCTCTCTACATTCATTTTTTATTGTTTTAGGGATATCTAATTCCAACGCATTATACGGCGTGTCAAATATATGTACTCCCATATCACCCAATGTACCACACCCATAATCTAGAAGTTTTCGCCAATTTCCAGGATGATAAACTCCTTCTTTATAAGGACGCTCAGCTGCGGTACCCAACCATAAGTTCCAATCCAAATATTCTGGAACTTCATCTTTCCCTTCTGGCTCTGGACCATCATAGCCCCAGTTTTTAGGAGACCAGGCACGAACCGTATTCACTTTACCGATGATCCCAGATCGAATCAATAAAGTCCCCATCATATAATCGTAAAAAGAGTGTACCTGAATCCCCATTTGAGTAATCAGTTTCTTATCCTCAGCCATTTTTTTCATGGCTCTAGCTTCAGAAACATGATGCGTTAAAGGCTTTTGACAATACACTGCCTTATCCATTTCCATCGCTTTTAGGGATGCTGGTGCGTGGGTATGATCGGGGGTAGAAACGACTACTGCGTCTATTTCACTACCAATTTCTTCATAAAGCTTTCTATAATCAGCATATGTTTTTGCTTCTGGAAACATTTCCTTAGCTGCTGCCAACGCTCTGGAATCAACATCACATAAAGCAGTCACTTTCACGGCGGAATGAGAGGCCATTGCTTTTAAATCCTCCATTCCCATTCCACCAACACCAATATGGGCTGTTCTCAAAAATTCCTTTTTTACAGCCTTTGTAGTAGGTTCTGCACACGATGGCAAAAGGACAATACCTGTAGCTGCAATTGCAGAATTTTTCAAAAATGTTCTTCTTTTTATACTCTTCATTTTATTCCCGTTTCGATTATAGCTTTTTAATTTTAATGTTTTTGAACCAGAGCGGACTGTCATGATCTTGAAGTCCAATAAATCCTTTTTTGAATTTTCCATAATTCGGAAAATCTTTCCATTTACTTTCTTCTTTTCGCTTATTCCAATCGTCAGACCAAGGCACAAATGAAACCATTTTCTTACCATTCAAATAATATTCTGCTAATTCTGGAGTAAATACTATCCGGGAAGTATTCCATTCTCCTGCTGGATTCAAGACTTTATTCTCAATATCCGGTGCATACATGGCATAATCCGCTCCTGACTTTTGCCATTCTTCTAATTTGGCATTGTTGATCTTTTCCCATCCCAAATCATCCAGCAGTTGGTATTCTGGGCTTACTTCATATGGACTTTCAAATCCTTCCTTGCAATGGTAAAAGATACCACTATTTCCTCCTTCAGGAAGTTTCCATTCCATTTTCAACTCAAAGTTGTCGAATTCTTCTGCTGCGTAAATGATATCTTTTCCGCCTGTGAAATTTTCTTCTTTTCTGGCTTCAGTATCAAACGTTAATGCCCCATCAACGATGACCCATTGTGAAGGAAGTTTATCACCATTGTAAGCTCTCCATCCATCTGTAGTCGTACCATCAAAGAGTGATATCCACTCAGAATTGTCGGACTCAGCAGTTTTTTTAACATCCTGAGCATTCGTTTCAGATGGTGCTGCTTTTTCTTTACACGCACTAATTAAAAAGCTAATGGCAAAAAGGTATAGTATGTTTTTCATATGATATTTAAGGTAATAGAATGATTGAATGGTCGATTTATAATTGCTTAACTTTTAAATTTTTCCACCTTACTTTTATTCCTCCTCCATCGTGTATTTGAAGAGCAATAGATCCTTTTCCAGCTCCAATTTTTTCGTCTGTTATTGTGATCATTTCCGTTCCATTGAGCCAAGTTGTAATTGTACCCCCGACTGCTCTGATCTTCATTGTGTTCCAGTCTCCCATCTTGAGCGCTTTGTCTTTTTCTGGATCCGGCTTGATCAACCAACCTCTTCCGTATGACTCATAAATACCTCCTGAATGTTGATTTGGAGGTGCTACTTCGACTTGCCACCCACTCACTTTAGTGCCTTCCACGGTAGATCTAAAGAAAATTCCACTATTTCCATTGGCTTCCTGTTTAAAATCTACCATCAATTCAAAATCATCATAGTATTCCACCGTTGACAAATATCCATATTCTGCTTTTGGGCCACTTTCACAGATCATTTCTCCGTCTTCGACATACCATTTTTCTGCCCCATGGTTTTGCCAACCATCTAAGTTTTTACCATTAAAAATTGACTTGTATCCATCAGAAGTATTGCTTTTTTGTGTAGAACAGCTACTTACGAGAAGCAGCGTAAAAGCAATGAATGGAAGTATCTTGTGAAGTTGATTTTTCATATTAACCATTATGATTTTAAATATTTCAAATTGAGTATCTCTAGAAGACAGCCTAAGGTATTATCTTTTTTTTAAACTCGATAAATATAAAAGATATTCTTATCAGGTATTACAAATATGGTGGAATATAAATAATCTGAATTGGGCAACAATCTTTATTAAAAAGAAAATAATGAAAAGACATTAAAGGTGTAAAGGAGTACCGCAACTACAACTACAACTAAAAATCTATACGCGTATAAATTTGCGTTCTTGATTTTGGAGGAATAACTCGCAGTCAAGTACCCTCCTAGCGCTGTACCTATTGATAATACTGCGCCAATTTTCCAATCCACCAATCCATTAAAATGAAAAATAATGAGGGACAAAATGGTATACAAAAATATAATAACCAGTTTAAGTGCATTGGCTCGTATAATGGTAAATCCTGAAACTAGAACCCCTGCCATCAAAAATATTATTCCCATTCCCATTTGGATGAATCCCCCATAAAAACCAATAGGGAAATAAAATAGAATCATTTTCCAAACAGGAATTTTTACTTCTGTACTATTTTCCTTTATCCAGCGTTTGGGTTTGATAATAATGGATAAAAACAGAACAACAATTAAGTACTTAAATACAGCTCTAAATTGATCGTTGCTTACATTAATGGCTAAGAGTACTCCACAAACTGCACCTACACAAACCGTGATCAATATCCATTTTCCATTTCTAAGGTCAAGTTTTCCATTTTGTTGATAGCCGATGGCCCCTGCCAAACTATTGGAAAGAATATTCACTCGATTGGTACCATTGGCCATATTGGCTGGTAAACCTAGAACATCCATCAAGATGGTAAGTGTAATAATAGAACCATATCCTGCCAAAGTATTCATCACTGCCGCAACAAATCCACCAGTGATGGCAATAGCATAATGATATAATTCGAGTTCCATATCAACCAGAGATTTCCTGGCACAATTCTACCAATACTCCTCCTGCAGATTTTGGGTGTAAAAAACAAACCCATTTGTTGTCTGCTCCTCGTTTTGGTATTTCATTTAAGAGTACAAACCCTTCCTTTGACATGCGTTGCATTTCTGCTTTGATGTCCGTAACAGCATACGCTATATGATGTATTCCTTGGCCTTTTTTTGCTAAAAACTTACTGATCGGTCCATCGTTGCCTAAAGGTGCTAATAATTCGATTTTATTGGGCCCTTGACGAAAAAATGAAGTGACTACTTTTTCAGATTCCACCGTTTCTCTTTTATAGGGAGGTACTCCTAAAAGGGATTCATACAATTTCTCTCCCTCCTCCAATGAGTTTACAGCAATGCCAATATGTTCTATTTTCTGCATATTAATTTTTACATATGAAACCTTAAGGATACACCAACACTGGTGAAGTCGTCTCTTTCCCAGGTAATGAAGTTATACGAAATAGGAATTCCAACCACTAAATTCTTACCGATTTGAGAGGATAGGAATAGCTCACCACTTATCAACCCAAATATAGTTCGATCCGCTCTGAAAGCACCTCCACTCGCTATAAACTCTGCGGAAAACCCCTCATGGTTCAAAAATTTTATTGCTATCCCTGACTTTACTATTGCTGCTTTATCTCGATCTTCGCTTGTAGTCGTTACTGTTTCCGTACCCCCTGCGTTGGTCACCGTTCTTTCTTCAATGACCGTAACTCCTTCAAGAGAATGTAAATAACCCACTTCCGTCTGCCAACCCAAGGTATTGCTTAACTGAACACGTACATTTGCGTTAATAGACATGCCGTTTTCCCCTTCTTTATTGAATGAGTTCAAAGAAATTCCAAAAGAGGAGTTTTGGCCAAAAACGCCAATTGAAAAGAATAGAATAATTAATGTGAAGAAATTCTTTTTCATTATCAATCAGTTAAAATGTAATTGATTTGTGAATAGGTTTTGATTTTAATATTATCCCAATGACATTTCCAAAGATAGCGGACAATGGTCACTTCCCATAATTTCAGTTTGTATACTGGAGTCCACAATATTCTCTTTTAATTTTTCATCTACTAAAAAATAATCAATACGCCAACCTACATTTTTTGCTCTGGCTCCAAATCGCACACTCCAAAATGTATATTCTACTTTTTCAGGGTACTTTTCACGATAAGCATCTAAAAATCCTTGATCCAAAATGTTTGAGATGCCATCAATTTCAACTTGAGTATAGCCACTGGTTTTGTTGTAATTTGGCTTTGGTCGGGCAAGATCAATCGGTTGGTGCGCAACGTTAAAGTCTCCCGTTACGATTACTGGTTTTGTCTTTCTAAGGTTGGCTAGATAATTTGCAAATGCCTCATCCCATTCTGCTCTATACTCCAATCTTTTCAAACCAGAACCACTGTTGGGAACGTAGACATTGACCATATAAAACGCTTCAAATTCTGCACATAAAACCCTGCCTTCTTGGTCGTGCTCTTCGATACCAATACCCGTTGATATTGACAAAGGCTCTTCCTTACTGAAAATTCCCACTCCTGAATACCCTTTCTTTACCGCAGAAACGGTATTGATCGTGTATCCTTTCAGATCTTTTAATGCTTCCAATACTTGATCATCTTGTGCTTTGGTTTCTTGTACACAATAAATGTCAGCTTTTGATTTCTTGACCTCATTCAAAAAATCCTTTTTAACAGCAGCTCGAATACCATTCACATTCCAGGATACAATCTTCATTTTTCTTTTTAGTTGTGTTCGTTTTACAAAAGTATATTATTTCTTACCAACACAAACCAAAACAACTAGTTCTATTTACTCGCATGAATTTTATATCCAAGCCTAGTTACCCCCCTTTCATATAAAACCTAATTCACTTACTCTTTTCTCAAATTACTATTCCCTCTAATAAAAAGTTGTCCATTATTTAGAATTAATCCCTCTACTCCTGAATTTTCTTCATTTTCATAAACATCCACATTTTTCAAAATGAGTTTACCGTTGTTTATAATTGCTCCCCCTGGATCCATTTGTCCAGCTATTAAGACCAAATGATTCAATTCAAAACTCCCTGATGGTGCAATGGTAAATATGGGTCCATTTTCATTTGAAAGAATATTAAAAGAATTCCCACTTCCAGGATCAAGAATAAGTTCTTTGTCAATAAGAATAGGCTCATCAAGTGTTATCGACTCTCCAAAAACATCAGACCCTACTTGGATCACATCAATTGGATCCGCACATAATATTTGTCTTTGTAATGATCCATACCCATCCGAATTTATATTCATTACTTCCGGAGCGCATGCTATGGCACATGAAATATCTATGTCCCATCCATCTCCCGTCACAAACGTGTCACTTCGGAATCGCAATGTAATACATCCACTTTCATTGGTCGCTGCAAAAGGACCAGGTGCTGTTGTGCCGTAATATCCACCTGCTGGGAAACCAGCTTGAGTGGCCGGATTACCACTATCAAAAATAGGACTATTGATTGAGTTACCATTGTGTACATACAATGCATCCCAAGTACTTTCAATATCCATAGAATTAAACGTCAAAACTACATCTTCATCAGGAGAATCTGAACATATGACTACCGTCATGTCTTCTAGATTTGAGTAATCCGAATTGGATCCTCCGGAATCAAAATGATCATCTCCACATCCATATTTAAAAACTTCGGCACTGTCTATCTTTTCACAACCCGCTTCATCTGTCACACTTACGGTATATACTCCAGGTGTAAGGTTTGTAATTTCAGCCGTGGTCGCCCCTGTTTCCCATAAATAGGTATAATTTCCAACTCCGCCAGATGGTAACACCTCAATAGAGCCATTATCTCCAGCAAAATTTGTTACATCTTCTGCTTCTAATGATATATTGAATTCTGGTGGTTCCGAAATAATGCCAACTTTCAATACGTCGTCTACCCCATCCGAAATAGTTACTCGATATATTCCTACACCTAAGTTATTTCGGTTTTGTGAAGTTGCACCGTCATTCCATGCGTAGGTAAATGATCCACTACCTCCAGAAGGATTAACAAATATTTCTCCATTTGTTTCTCCATTGCATAGAATGTTGTTTTTTGTAACATCCACTTGGAAAACGGATGCTGGTGGAATCAATTGAATGGCGTTTGAAAAAACATCAACGGTCATCGTATCACTACTTACAACTGCTTGATTGATACTCAACAAATTTAAGTTGGTCAATGTAAAATCATCAATCCACCAGCCTGCTCCACCGACAGATTGGTCGCAATTCATTTGAAACCGAATCAGCACATTCTGACCATCATATTCGTCGAGATCCACGATCGTATTAATAAAGCCATTACTATTACCACTAAAACCAGGTATAGAGTTAAAAACAACATTGTTGTACCCGTTTTCAATCATATTTGATCCAAGATCTGTCCACTTGACACCTTTATCTGTAGATATAAATACTTGACCTCCATCCCAATTATTTTCCGTGTCGTATTGATGATAAAAAGCCATTTCTGACCCACTTCCCAATCCAACCTCAAGAGCTAAATCCAAATAAGCTGTTCCTGGAGTATTATTATCTGGAGCAAACCATGCCGTGGTTCCGCTAAACGATTGGTCTGTTTGTGTGGCCCAACTCGTACTGCCTGTAAACGAAGTTGACCAATTGCCTGTTCCACTTTCTACATCATCAAAAATGTCAGATATCACATACGAAAGGTTGTTCTTTACCTCTAAAGTGATATCAAATGAGATGGTTTGTCCCGCGGTAAGACTTGCTATCAAAAAGCTAACTACCCCTCCCGATTCAGCTCCTCCACCTGAAGCAGATATAAATGATAATTCTTCAGGGATAGTATCCGTTACCGAAACGTTTGTCAAATCAAGGTCTGGGAAATTATTCTCTACAATAATCTGATAGGTTACTTGGTCATCTTCTATCGCTGTTGTTGTTGGAGTTGATTTTTTAATATCCAATGTACAAGATGGAGGAAGATCAAATGCCTCCGTACCATCACTTCTACTTCCTGTGCTCCCTTGCAAGGCACTAAAACCCAGTCCTCTTTTTGCAAATGCATTCCAAATTAGACATGAATTGGCACCTTCGTAAAGCAATTCATCTGCTTCTAAAATTGCATTTCTACCGTCCACAAATCCTGGACTGCACGGCTGCAGTTTCATTCCTTCCATGACCAACTGCATGGCAATATTATTTCCTCCCGTTCCATTGTAAATATCAGCATCAAAACCATGTTCATCGATTAGGGCCCACGTCATATCCCATAACATGGTACTCCAAACAGAGCCAACACCATGAGGTACGCTTACCGTTTTGATTGTATTATACGTCATAGGATTTACTCCAAAGTCTGTACTGTACGGAAAAGGACGAATCCCAGCGCCATTAGGACCTTGTCCAAATAACCATGTCCCAATTCCTCTTGCATCTGAACCCGCATCTCCTGATTCTATCGTCATAACTAACCCTAAATAATCAGACCATCCTTCTCCCATTTGTTCTTGATTACTAAGGCAACCTGATGCACCCGGTCCTCCTGTCAATCGATTTGAAATTCCATGTCCATATTCATGTGCAATTACACCATTATCGTAATCTCCGTCTCTATCATTTCCATTATTTGTACACAGGTACATTTGCATTCTTGGATTCGAACCATCTGGTGGTGTTCCAAAATTAGCATTACAGCTACCCGATCCATCTTGAGCTTCACTATACACATAGTCCGAACCATTCCCATTTGCTGTATAGTTTTCTTCTTGAAAGTTTCCTGAAGCCTCATCGAATCCATAGTTGAACCAAACATCATGCATCAAATTTGTCCAATAAAATGTATTGGTCACAGAAGCATCTTTGTAGTTTGCTGGGTCCATATCCAAATCCAAATCAAAGAAAAAGTCAAGATTTGGTCCTCCTTCAGCACGTGCGTCATCTCCTCCTGTTGGAGAATTGGTGTTGTCATCATCGATGTATGTATCCGTATTATTCCCTCTAGATGCTGTATACGATTCTGCCCCAATAGTATGCCATCCATTCGGAGAAGCTACAAGATTGTCATTCCATGGGGTGGTTTCAGATGTTCGAGAACCAAAATTCGGACTTTCTACTGGCCATGCAAAGACTTCGTAAGAATTCGGGGCGACTGAAGAACTTCTTCTGCTGGTCTTTGCAGTATTAGCGTGAGCATGGTCTATAGTACACTTTGAGTTTTTATTATTAGGTGTGCCGTGATTACATTCTACTGTCCAATCTACCTCTTTTATGATTTCACCTGTATTTGCATCTACCAAAAAGTTGGTATACCATGCTGAGATATGTTCTTCTACAGGTAGAGACCATACCAGTTTTATGTCATTTTCTGATAAATAGTAGTATTCCAATTTTGCTGGGATATCTCTTAATGACATAGCAGATGCCTGGATTGTTTGTCTTTGTTCTACGCCTGATTTACTATTAAGTACAACCACTTCTCCTGTTCTATCAAATCCTTTAGTTGCTGCTACTCTATCCAACGCTTGTATTGCCGTCAATGCAGGTTTGTTGGCAACGAATAATCCTTTGCCTTTACGCTGAAAAGATTGGTTCAAAATTACATACCCTTTATCCTTGTAATGAATTGCTCCTCTGGAGTTATAAATAGGAATACCATTTATGGACTCTTTGAAATAAGTATGTGTAATTCCACCAGATGTATAGTGATCTGTTATAAATAATTGATCCGTAACAATAGCATTATCTTTGAGTACTTTTTGTACCGTTTTTAGTTCACTATGATCAATTTGGGCTTCAGAATAAGATAAAAACAAACAAATTGTGAAAAGCGTAGCGAGAAGTCTTACCATTATTTACTAAGTTTTGAATGTTGAATTATTGATCTCTGTGGGTATTGAACCTTACGAATGTAAAAAATTCTACAAATTTTCTTGGTCCTTTTTTAGGATTGGTATCCTTAACAACTTGAATTTGATTTAATTGTAAACTATTAACCAATCCCAAGTCCCTCTAAAAAGGTTAATTAAGCAAAAACAATTCTTATTCTTTAAGAATATTACTGTTGCCCCTAATATAAAATTCTCCATTATTTAAGATCAACGACTCCGCTGTACCATTGTCTTCATTCTTAAAAATGTCAATATTATTGATGATTAAAATTCCATTATTTATTATAGCTCCTCCATTGTTTAATAATCCAGAGATTATAGTGATATGATCCAACTCCAATTGAGCATCATTCATAATCTCAAAAGCAGGACCATCTCCTAATGGAATAAGATTGATGTTTTTACCTACACCAAGATCTATAGAAACCTCTTTTTCAATATTTATTGGACTCAACAGTGAAAAGTTTTCAAATTCTACACTTGGATTAAATAGTATTGGTGTTCCTGGTTGAGCACAAAGTACCGATCTTCGCAAAGATCCCCATCCATCATCATTGGTATTCATTACTTCGTCTGAGCACAATATCTCACAGCTGATATCCACATCCCACCCCAATTCTGTAACATAGGTATCACTTCTAAATCTTAGTGTAATACATCCTGTTTCATCCGTTGAAGTAAATGGACCAGGATTTATTGTTCCATAATATCCCCCAGCAGGAAACCCCGCTTGAGTTGTTCCTGCTCCACTAGAAAACTGTGGGCTGTTTATCGAAGGTCCATTGTAGACATAGAGTGCGTCCCAGTTAAATTCTACATCAAAATCATTGAACGTCAGTTTAATCGCTTCGTCTGAGGCTGAAGGACAAATGACCGTAGTAATATCTTCTTGGTTGCCATAGTCAGAAGTTGCCCCACCCGAATCAAACATATCATCTCCACAATCATATTCTGTTACAAAGGGACCCGCAGAAGACCAGGATGAATTAGATGTTTCTGAACATTTGGCCCGAACAAAAAAGTAATAAGGAGTCCCGCTTTCCAAACCAGTAATGTCAACACTAATGGCTGATGTTTCAAATGTTGTTGGAGGCACATCAGCAGTAGTATTATATCCCCATTCATATCCTTCTCCTGGTGCTGGGTTTGTCTCATTCCAAGACATCGTGGCAGAACTTCCTGTCACATTTGTAACATCTATAGAAGACGGCGTCGGACATACTGATGAAGATCCAACCGTGTTATTTTTCCAAACTCCTCTACCATACGTTGCGATGTAGATTTCATTGGTTTGCTCTTTGATTTCTATTTCTGATATTTGAACATTAGGTAGGTCTGTGTTGTATAAAACCCAATCCGACGTCGAATTATTTCTATAATAAACACCTACATCCATCCCTACATATATCGTTTCTTCTCCATCATCGTGAAAGGCTATTGTATTGGCGGGTATATTAGGTAATGTCCCCGATATATTCGTCCAAGATGACCCCCCATTTGTAGATTGGTATACCTTATTTCCATTGGAATAGTTTTGTCTTACGGCATATAAAATTTGAGGATTGGTCGGATGTGCTTTGACCATGGCAGTATTATTTCCTGGTCCACTCAATGCACTCCAATTTGTCCCTCCATCTGATGTTCTCCATAATTGTGACCCTCTTCCTACGTAAATAAAATCAGAATCTGATGGCGCTATTTCGGCATATAAAAGGGTATTTGATGTAAGATTATCCCCAATTTTAGTCCACGAGTTTCCTTGATTAGTTGATTGATAAACATTTTCGTATCCCACTACTATTGTAGAAGGATTTGAAGGATCCAAAACATAAGGTGTTACCCAAGCAGCATTCTCTCCTGATTCATCTGGTATTGCATTTGAAATGTTGGACCAAGATGATCCTCCATTGGTAGATCTTCTGATATCTCCATAATACAAACTACCATACAATACATCAGGGTTAGCAGGGTTGATCGCGCAATCCATTCCATCTCCTCCTATTTCATCCACCCAATTTCCAGAATTATTTCTCACTTTTGTCCCATTATCCTGTAAACCTCCAATCACTTTATTGTCCAGTTCTGAAACGCCAATTTTATACAATTGACTGATGACAAGATTGGATGTTCGATCCGTCCAGGTCGTTCCATTGTTTGTGGTTTTATATATACCTCCGTCATTCCCTTCCCAAAGTGTATTGTCATCTTGCCATTCCAACATATGTTTGTCTGCATGGACTTCTTGTACACCCCCAGTACCATTCCAGGTAGATTTGATTGTCCAGTTTACTCCTCCATCTGTAGATCTCCAATGGTTGACACCAGCTACATGAATACTATTGGCATTATTCGGATCTGCAGCAATCACTAAATCGTACCAACCCTGGCCATTGGAATCCGAACCTGTTGAGCTCCATCCTAATAGGTTTGGACTTGTGGATTGAGTAGTAAACGTTTGACCACTGTTCGTGGATCGATAAACTCCTTTGAAACCGCTTCCAGATGATTTAGAAGCCAAAGCATAAACATATGTTGGTTCATCTTCGGACGTAGCTAATGCTATTCGATTGGTTCCAGTAAGAGTATGCTCAACCGTCCAAGTATCACCACTGTTGGTCGATCGATAAATCTGTGTTTTAGTACTTGCATAAAATGTATTGGAATTGGCTTGAGGTTTTAGTTCAATATCATAAAAATTTCCCGATTGCTCCTTGGTCCATGTCACTCCAGCATTTGTCGTACGATAGATGCCATCATTGGATGCTAAAATCAACGTGTTGACATCATTCGGATGCATAACCATCGCTCTAATAAGATTGGTATTGCTAGTAGACCAATTGAGGCCAGTAGTATTCCAAGTTGTCCCTCCATTCATAGACTTGAGGACTCCAATAGAATAGTTATCCGAAGCATCTCCGTCTCCTGTTCCGATATAAACGGTCTGTGTGTTGGATGGATCTACTATAATTGCAGAAACACCTATTGAACCAATATAGTCGGAAATGGGTACCCAGGAATCGCCTCCATTGGTTGTTTTCCAAACTCCTCCTCCTGCAGATCCTGCATATACTACATCAGAATCTGATGGATCAAACCCCACAGAATTGATTCTTCCAGTACCTGCATATCCACTTGTGTTTGACGATGGACCTAAACTTTCCCAAGAGGTCATAGAAGATCTTTGCTCTTCTGGATTATATGTTTTAAGATAAGAAGTAAATGCTTGTAAGTTTCTACCTGCTGCTGGGAAAGAACCATCTTCATTCACTCTATTTTGCCATTGGTATTCCCATCTTTTCATCGGTTTATATCCCTTGCCTTTTCCAATTTCTTTCCCTTCCCAATAGGTCTCAAATTGAGCCATAATTTCATTGAAATTTGGATTGTCTGATGGAGATTCATTCCCTTGTCTCCATTCTTGCGAAAACGATTGAAAAATAAAACATATAAAGATCAAAAGGGTGGTTGCAATTTTTTTGCAGTGAACCATAACAACTTCTTTTTTGAAAATGAACTTTAAAGCTAATGAAATAGAAGCAATTTCAGTTCCAAATTTCAAAAGATGAAGCGTAGATGACATTTATAAGAATAGCTTGTCAAATAGTACGGGATTGTGCTTAATGGAATACCCTGATAATGTGTAGTAATCTATTATTATTTTGTTTTGTTGGTAAGACATTAGATACAATAATGTAAGCTGTGCCCGAATTCATTGGGCTATTCTTTTTCCAATCGTAAATAGTCAACAATGATGATTTGTATCCGTTAGTTTGTAATTTCCAAAAAGGTCATCCTCAATATAAATATCCTCCAATTTTATACCGACATATAACAATGCGTATTTGAGATCTATATAATTACTTATTGGATCATGTTCAATTTGAATCGTCCCCTCATTGTTCAAGCACGTATAATTAATCCATTTCCAGTTATTCTTTTTTACTTGATATTCCCAAACCTCCCTCTCCAACAGATAGCAGTTAGATCTTCTGTCCTCCTCATTAATTTCATTGAATGAATCCAAAAATGGAATTAAATGCTCGCTCTCTACATCGGTTTGAATCAAACTAATCAACCTAAAAAGCTCTAATAACTTGCTCTTTAATTGGAAAGTATCCTTAATTTTTAAAATGACACTTTTATGCTCCTCCATTTTCACATTATCTTTTTAGATCCATATAGTATTTGCACTTGATATCGAAAATGTTTTTTCTTCTCTAATTACCCATCTTGACCCATCTCTTAATGCCGTCTTCTTCCACCAATTCATGATCTCTCCATGCATGTCCACATTTTGCCTGCCTACCTTTTGGTGTTCGTGCCAATTGGCCACAATACGGACATTCATTAAAAAATACCTCACCACTATCAATAACTCTTAGAATGAAAGCATCATAAAAATCTTCGATTTCTTTTTGAGTAAAATTTCTATCCTCTTTAAAAACACCTTTATCAGCAAGTATTGAAACCTGTTGTGGATCCATCTCTTTTCTTCGATCATATTCTTGGATGGATCGATACGTTTTTTGTTCGGGCAAAGTCATCAAATTCGTATAATTTGAAAATATATACCTCCTGATTTCATCGGCTAGCTCATCCAATTGTATACGGTTTGATGAAAAACTAATGTGTACTCTAAATCTCTAAAAGTAAAAAGCCTCTCCTTCATTACAAAGAAGAGGCTTGAATATATTTTTAATTTATATTTATAGCTCTTTTCGAAGACGTGCCACGGGTATACCGAGCTGTTCTCGATATTTTGCCACCGTTCTCCTCGCGATATTGTACCCTTTTTGAGTCAACATATCTTTCAACTTCTCGTCTGATAATGGTTTCTTTTTACTCTCTGAAACAATGATATCCGATAATATATTTTTTACTTCTAATGTCGACACCTCTTTTCCATCTTGTGTCATCAAAGATTCTGAGAAAAAGTCTTTTAACCTTCTTGTTCCAAACTCCGTTTGTACAAATTTACTATTTGCTACCCGAGACACTGTTGAAATATCCAATGCTGTAATCTCAGCAATATCTTTTAAAATCATTGGCTTTAATCTTCGATCATCTCCCGTAGAAAAGAAATCGTACTGGTATTGCATAATAGAATACATCGTTCTGAACAAGGTATCTTGTCTCTGCTTGATGGCATCAATAAACCACTTTGCACTGTCTATTTTTTGTTTGATAAACATGACCGCTTCCTTCTCTTTTTTATTGGTCTTTTTTCCTTTTGTAGAAGCATTGTACCCTTTCAACATATCCATGTACTGATCATTGATCCGTAGATCTGGAGCATTCTTACTATTCAAGGTCAATTCCAATTCTCCATCTCTATTCTGAATGATAAAATCTGGAACTACATATTGGCTATTTACACTTCTTGAAGCTTGTATTGCACTTGCTGGTTTCGGGTTTAATTTTAAGATTTCTTCTATCGCTTCTCTAAGTTGAGATTCTGAAGCACTTAGATGCTTTTGAAGCTTTTGATAATGTTTCTTAGTGAATTCATCAAAATGATTAATCAATATCTTTAAGGCCAATTGCTTCGCTTCAAAATGATTTTCTTCGTTCTTTTCAATTTTTGTTTCCAATTGAATTAAAAGACACTCTTGCAAATCCCTTGCTCCAACTCCTGAAGGTTCAAACTTCTGAACACGTAGGAGCAACTCGTCCACTTTTTCAGCAGTAGTATATACATTCTGAGAAAACATCAAATCATCAATAATAGAAGAAGGTTCTCTCCTTAAATAACCATCTTCATCAATAGATCCTACGATCTGCCTAATGATTGTGGTATCTTCTGCACTATCCAATTCCAACATCCCAATTTGTCGCTCCAATAATTCATGAAAACTATCATGAACGGCTATAGGAATATTTTTATCCTCTTCAGTAGAATAGACATCTCCTTTTAACTTATAACTGATTGGATCATCTTCAATGTACTCTTTCAAATAGTCATCTAACTCAAACTCTTCTTCTTTTCCATCTTCTTCTTTTGTTTCATCCAAGTCAAACACTTCACCATAATCATCTCCCTCATCCAATGCTGGATTTGCTTCCAACTCTTCACTGATCCTCTGGTCCAATGTAGCCGTAGGTATCTGCAATAATTTCATCAGTTGAATCTGCTGTGGAGACAACTTCTGCATTTGTTTTTGGCTAAGACTCTGTCGTAACATATTATTTTCGGTTTTTATCTTCTGTTTTGAAACGTATCATTCCTAATCAACAGTGGAACATGAATATCAAAAAATAAAGTCTTTTTCTTGTATTGCTACATTAAAAAACATCATTAGTTTTACTAAAGTTCGACTTTTGGCACGAACTATGTGGCAAACATAAACTAAATATATAACATATGCTATATTTTTTTAATATTTAATTTGCTCTTTTGAAATTAACTACAAATAACATTTTATTATAATATGAACACAAACGAAAGATTGTCAGCGCTTAGAGCATCAATGAAAAAAAATGGACTAAGTGCCTATATTATTCCATCAAGTGATGCACACCAAAGTGAATATGTTGCCGATCATTGGAAGTGTAGAGAATGGATTAGTGGTTTCACTGGCTCTGCAGGTACTGTAGTGGTGACTCAAGATAACGCTGGACTTTGGACAGATTCTAGATATTTTTTGCAAGGTGAACAAGAACTGTCTGGTTCAGAAATAGAATTATATAAACCTAAAGATAGATTTGCATCTGAATATATGCACTGGATCGTTGATCAACTGTCAGCTGGAGATACCGTAGGAATTCATGGCGATGTTTGTTCACTCAGTTTATTTGAACGGTATGAAAATACACTTCAAGCTAACAAAATAAGTTTAAACACATCTCACGATTTGTTTACAGAAGTATGGTCGGACAGGTCACCTATTCCAAAAAATAACATCTTCGAACATGATATCTCATTTGCTGGAAAATCAAGACTGGAAAAAATTGAAGATATCCGATCAAAAATGAGCGCATTAGGTGTTGACCACCATTTAATAACCACCTTGGATGATATTGCTTGGATCTTTAATATAAGAGGAAATGATGTAGAATTTAATCCCGTAACAATTGCTTATGCGTTAATATCAAAAAATGATGTTGCCGTTTTTATTGATCCAGAAAAAGTAGATGACAGCTTATATCATATACTTCAACAAGATTGGGTATCTCTAAAACCCTATGATTCTATTTTAGAAAAATTAAATAAACTACCAGAAGAGGATACCATCTTACTTGATCCCAATACCTGTAGCATTACACTTTCTAAAGCAATCAATTGTAACAAAAAACGGGGCAAAACGATCTCCCAGTTGATGAAAGCCATAAAAAATGAAACTGAAATTGGTCATACGCGTAGTGTTATGGCAAAAGATGGGGCTGCTTTAGCTAAAACGTTTTATTGGCTGGAACAATCGTTGAAGCAAAATAAGAGAGTTACCGAAGCTGAATTTGCAGATGTACTAGCTACCCATCGTTCTGAAATGCCTGGATATAAGGGCGAAAGTTTTCCCGCCATCATTGGATACAAGGCAAATGGGGCCATTATTCACTATCGACCAAAACATGGAGATTGTGCAGAAATACATGCCGATGGCATTCTACTGGCAGATAGCGGTGGTCAATATCTGGACGGCACAACAGATATTACTCGTACCATAGCATTGGGAACTCCTACTACAGAAGAAAAGAGAAACTTCACATTGGTATTACAAGGGAATATTGCCCTTAGTAGAGCCACATTTCCAAAAGGTACAACCGGTGCTCAATTGGATATCCTGGCTAGAAAACCGCTTTGGGATCACGGGTTAAATTATGGGCACGGAACGGGCCACGGTGTTGGATTTTTTCTCAATGTGCATGAAGGTCCTCAAGGGTTTGCTGGCCTTAATTCCGAACGTGGAACCACAGCACATCAGGCAGGCATGATTACCTCCAATGAACCAGGGTATTATAAAGAAGGAGCATATGGAATTCGAGTTGAAAACTTGTTAGTTACTGTTCCGTCAGATAAAGATGGCTTCCTCGAGTTTGAAACTTTAAGCTTATACCCAATCGACATCAAATTAATCGATGAAGCCATTTTTGATAAACGTGAAAAAGCGTGGTTGAATCGATATCACTATAAAGTCCTTAATGCCGTTGGTCCTTTGTTGGAAGGCGATGTGAAAAGCTGGTTTGAATTAAAGTGTCGCCCTATGAATTAGACGCTTTATCTAATCCTTTTCTATCTTTTTATTCACTTAATGCTGAAATTTATCAAGCACAACACGTTTCAATTCTAGGTTTAAACGACGATACTTGTATTGTTTTTGCATACAAATACTCTCTTCTTTTTTCTCTTTTATTAATAAATATTCATTGGTGAGTACAAAACCACACGTTTGTACTTATAGAGGTATACATGTAATCCAAAAATGATTTTTTAACATCAAACATCTTTTTTAGATGTTGCTAACTTGAACTTACCTATGAAATCTATTTACCTCGTTTCGCTTTGTATTCTATTTACCATTCTTCTTACTTCAGCAGGAATTGACTTGGTAAATTTATTCAACTATTCAGGTCAATCTATTCCAACGTATATTACAAAAGACAATACCGCAGGAAACTCCATAACCGATGAAGGAGCTACTCTTGGAAGAGTTCTTTTTTATGATAAAAGTCTCTCTCTCAATAATACCATTTCATGTGCAAGCTGTCATCTACAATCTCATGGATTTGGAGATTCTATTGCCCAAAGTATTGGATTTGAAGGTGGATTGACTGGGAGACACTCCATGCGGTTGATCAATGCGCGGTTTTCTAATGAATCAAATTTCTTTTGGGACGAAAGAGTTCCTAGTTTAGAAGCTCAAACAACAGCACCCATTCAGGATCATGTGGAAATGGGATTTAGCAACACAGATGGAAACCCTGGGATAGATTCACTTTTTATAAAACTTGAAAATATCGACTATTACAATACCCTTTTTGATTTGGTCTATGGATCAACGGTAGTAACAGAGGCAAGAATTCAAGATGCTTTAGCACAATTCATTAGAAGCATCCAATCGTTTGACTCTCCTTATGATGTAGGAGTGAGTCTCGTTAATGGCAATATCAATGCTCCATTTCCAAATTTTTCAGCAGATGAAAACGCAGGAAAAACATTGTACATGACTCCTCCTGGGGGTCCAAATGGAGGAGCAGGATGTAATAGATGTCACCAAGCACCAGAATTTGACATTGCACCCAATTCTCAAAACAATAATGTTATTGGAGTTGCTGGTACTCCGGGTGGAATTGATTTAACAAATACCCGATCTCCTTCCCTTAGAGGAATGTTTGATGCAGAAGGAAACCAATTAGGTCCGTTCATGCACAACGGAGCACTTGGTACGCTAGAAGCTGTAATCAACCATTACAATGACATAGACTGGAATCCTGCTATTAACCCTACATTGGATGTTAGATTAAGAGGTCCAGGTGGGCCCGCTGTAAATGGCCAAAACTTAAATTTGACTCAATTAGAAAAGGACCAACTTTTAGCCTTTTTACAAACATTATCTGGATCAGCTATTTACACAGACGAAAAGTTTTCCGACCCATTTGAATCGAATGGAAGTTTAAATCTGGATGAATCTACAGAAGTAGCTGAAGTAAAAGTACTTGGGAGGTTAAATGTCTCAAATGTCCCTTCTGTGGTGCAAAACAATGAAGTTCTCGTTGTTCAAAATGATGGAACAATAAGCAAAACCAATAATACCGTCCGAGTATCAGAAACGAACGACACCTTGTTTATGGGTTCGCAATGGATTATTGTTCCGGGTCTAAGTAATGCAAATCAATAGTGCTTGTTTTTGACATAGGAGGAGTCCAAATCGTATTCCTCTTATATCCAAAAAATATTTTTACTTTTTAGTCCATATATGACCCATATCGTGCGATCAGGGATTGATCTTTTTCTTTGGATACAATTTCATTGATGGTGCTCTTTAATGTTTCAATATACCCACCAATTTTAGAGTCTTTTTCAGCTAACTTATCATCACTTTGGATCTCTGTTAGTTTTCTTTTAATGGAGTTAATCGTATTCGTAGAAAGATATCTTCTAAACATATTTCCATCATCAATGGCCATACTTTTTAAATTATCTATCTTAGACATCATCACATCTGCATCTTGTTGAAGCAATAATTCACTGTACTTCCCGAATACATTAAACACTTGATACATTCCAACCTTACTTAAATTATTCTCGATATAACCAAGGTGTTTAGGATCGCCGCTCTCTGCAAACAAACCTGTTAAAAACCCAATTAAGGTAGAAGCGCTGTCATCTTTTAATTGCTCTGCATACCGAATCGCTTTCACCTTATCATGTTTGTTTAAAACTTTAATCGCTGCTTTTATTGGTGCATATGCTTGTTCGTTTTCCAATACTTGCTCTGCTAAAGCTATAGATGCCTCCCCTACAATTTTGCTGTATGAATTAAGTGCTTTTGCTCTTGTAGAAGAATGAGGGTCTGTAGTTACCATTGCCTTCATTTTTTCGATCATCGATTCATTCAAATTGTCCAAGCCTGCATTTCTGATAATATGGTGCTTATCATTGATCATCTGACCAGCTAGATCTTGAAGAGCGCTTGAATTTTTTAATTGACTCAACGCCTCTCTCTTATCAAAGTGGTTTGGAGAATACTTCAGTAGGTTTATCCATTCTTCTTCGGTTCTATCTTCAGATATTTCTCCCAAGAGTACCGACTTACCGTCTAATACCGTGACCAATGGCTTTTCTGAAATACCATCAATAACCAATGTGTCCACACGAGCATCCACCACTACATCGTGATAGGTAATAGATCCATCTTGCCCGTAGATCGCCGCCTCTAAAGGAAGTACAAAAATCGGGCGATGTGACTCTTCTTCTTGTTTTTGTTCCGTATAAATCAACACTTGACCATCTGCATATTCGTATGAAACATTGATTTGAGGGTGGCCTTTGTCCAAATACCATTGATCAAAAAACCAATTCAAATCCATACCGGTTGTTTCTTCAAAAGCCATACGCAATTCTGCCGTTTCTACTGCTGTGAATTCATTGTCCTTTAAATATTTACTCAGCGAAGCAAAAAATGCCTCATCTCCAACAATATTTCGAAGCATATGAAGAACTAAGCCTCCTTTATTATAACTGTGGGCATCAAACATTTCTTCCTTATCATCATATCCGTAATGAATCAATGGATGTGTACCACCTTCTAATGCCATATAAAAATAACCCTCCATTTCTGAGATTCGAATAGCATCCGCAGCGTCTTTTCCGTACTTATGTTCATACCACAAATACTCACTGTAGTTCGCAAAACCTTCATTGAGTGTTAAATTCGCCCAAGATTCACATGTTACCAAATCACCAAACCAGTGATGAAACATTTCATGCGCTACAATCTGATCATTTTCATTGTCGATTAATTCACGATTGGTTTTTTGTACAAATTCTCCAAAAATAACCCCTGTCGTATTTTCCATGGCCCCTGACACATAATCTTCTGCAATGACTTGACTGTATTTATTCCAAGGGTATGGATAATCCAATATTTCTGAAAAGAAGGTCAACATTTCTGGCGTGTGGTTAAATATATTTTTTGCTGAAGATTCAAATTCAGGGTAGACCATGTATTCCAACTCCTTTCCATTCCAATCCTCTTTTACTCGCGCAAAGTCTCCAATCATCAGCATAAATAAATAGGGCGCATGTGGCTTATCCATCTTCCAATAATCCGTCTTCGTACCATCTCCATTTCTAGTTGTTGATATTAATTCACCATTTGAAAGGGTCTCAAACTCCTCTTCCACTGTCAAATATATTTCTTGAGTACACCGTTCATTGGGTTTATCAAAAGTTGGGAACCATTTACTATTATTTTCCGTCTCTCCTTGCGTCCAAATTTGTCTTGGTTTATCAGGCGATTCATTTGTAGGGTTAATAAAAAACAATCCTTTATCCGAAGTGATTGCAGCACTACCTCCCATCGGCCCTTCATTGGGTTGAGCCGTGTAATCAATAAACAACGTTGTTTTTTCTCCTTTCTTATACATTCTTCCTAAATCAATCTCAAGTTGAAAATCATTGTAGTCATAGGACAATTCATTTCCATTCTCCCCCATCTTTACTGAATGAATGATAAACTGCTTCGCATCCAACGTCACTTTTTCTATGGGATAAAATAATGGTTCTATATCTAGGTATGCTACACCCAAAACATGTTGCTTTTCCCAATCAAACCCAAGTTTCAACTTGGTATGAATGATATCATATGTCCTTGTAGCTTCAGGATTATATTGGGGTAATGTATAAAGTTGTTCCTTTTGGGGGTTGTAAGCTGGAGCAGAAACTACTAATGTATCCAAGATTTCCTCTTCAAATAGAACTGGTGGAGCCTCGTAAACAACCTCTTTGGTTGTTCCACATGAAATGAAAAATAGAACTGTGGTAGTAAGAATTAATTTGTACATGAACGTCTTTTTAAAAATGCAAAAGTAAGATTATATCTGAATTTCATCATTTGAATGAGATATGGCGAACAAATGGTTACAGAGTTTGTGTTAATTAAACAAGATTTTTCAATTATTGTTATTTAAAATATCAATACATATAAACGCATTCTGGAAGTAGATACCTAAATTATTTTTCTACTTTTAGTGTTTAGAAAACACAAATAATGAACAAACGAACTTTACTTCCATTTTTATTTTTCTTTTCTTTTTGTAGCTTTTTTTCTTTTGCTCAAAACGGAATGGAGTACTATCTTCCTGTTGGTGAATATGATTCAGAAATTCCAACTCCTTATGAAATATTAGGTTACAACCCTGGTGATTGGCACGTAAGTCATGATCAATTGATCGTCTACATGAAGGCCTTGGACAAAGCATCTGATCGAATAGAAATGAAAGAATATGCTCGTTCTCATGAAAATAGACCTTTATTTAATTTAATAATAAGTTCTCCTGAAAACCTCTCTCGTTTGGAGTCAATTAGGGAAGACCATTTGAAACTGACCGATCATTCCGTTTCAGACCAGGTTAATATTGAAAACTTACCCGCGATATTATACCAAGGATATAGCATCCACGGAAATGAATCCAGTGGGGCCAATGCTGCAATGGTCAATGCATACTACTTAGCTGCTGGCAAAAGCAGTACGGTGATGCACACCCTTGAAAATTCAATAATCCTGATGGATCCTTGTTACAATCCTGATGGATTGAATCGATTTGCATCTTGGGCAAATACGCACAAAAGCAAAACCCTCGTGAGTGACCCATCATCAAGAGAATTAAATGAGGTTTGGCCAAGAGGAAGGACCAATCATTATTGGTTTGATTTAAACAGGGATTGGTTGTTGCTCACCCATCCTGAAAGCCAAGGAAGAATCAAGGTGTTTCATGAGTGGAGACCCAATGTACTAACGGACCATCATGAAATGGGCACTAACTCTACGTTCTTTTTCCAACCTGGTATTCCGTCCCGAACCAATCCCAACACCCCACAATTGAATCAGGATTTAACTGAAAAAATTGGAACATATCATGCTGCTGCTTTAGATAGTATTGGGTCATTGTACTATACCAAAGCTAGTTTTGATGATTATTATTATGGTAAAGGAAGTACTTATCCCGACGCCAATGGTTGTATCGGTATATTATTTGAACAGGCGAGCTCTAGAGGCCATTTACAAGAAAGCTCAAATGGATTATTATCATTTCCATTTACAATAAGAAATCAATTTGTCACCTCTCTTTCTACTCAGCAGGCTACAGCTGCCATGAGAAATGAACTCATTAATTTCAAAAGAGACTTTTATAAAAAGCAACATAAGGCTGCTTCTGCTTCTACAATCAAAGGATACGTGATTACGGATAAAGACAAGGTGAAACTATCCAACTTTCACAGGATTCTAAGCAGTCATAAAGTTGAAATATATGCCCTAAATCAAGATGTTTCTGCAGAAGGGAAACAATTCAAAAAGGAAGACTCTTACTATGTTCCAATGGATCAAAACCAATATTTAATGGTTAAAACGATCTTTGAAAAGGTGAGAACGTTTCCGGACAGCTTATTCTATGATGTTTCAGCATGGACACTCCCTTTAGCGTTTGATTTGACGTATGCAGAAGTAACAAATCCCGTTAAAAAGGCTGAAGTAGTTACAACAATGAATCCTAGTGGTCAACTTCATAAGATCAATGGAGCCTACGCATATATCTTAGATTGGAAAAGCTATAATGCTCCTGCTGCATTGTATCAGGTTATGAACAACGATTTAAGAGCCAAAGTAATCAACAAAGCCTTTTCCTTAGAATCTGCATCAGGAGTACAAAAATTTGAACTGGGTGATGTCGTGATTCCTATTCAAAATCAGTCATTAAGTTTGACGGAAATAGAAGATTTATTTCAAGAAATTGTGGATGAATATAACGTTAGTTTTTATGGTGTTCGCACAGGTTGGGCAGATAATAACATGACCTTAGGAAACCCTGAGGTTGATATTTTGGAAAAACCATCTGTGGCATTAATTGTTGGAGAAGGAGTAACAAGTTATGACGCAGGAGAAGTTTGGCACCATATTGATCAGAGGTACAATATTCCTCTCACTATGATTGACAAAAGACAATTGTATCGAGCCAATATGTCAAGGTACAATACAATTATAATGGTCAATGGACGATATCGGGATTTGAGTAGTACAGAATTAGCAAAAATTCAAGACTGGGTCAAAGCCGGTGGAAATCTGATTTTATTCAGGAGTGCAATTGATTGGGCCATTGACAAGGATATTGTAAACTTGGATAAAGCAAAGGATAAGAAAGAAGCCAAGAGTGGAGAGGCAAAGTACAAGCATTCACCATCATCAAGAGGTGCAACGGTCTTGGGTGGGGCAATATTTGAAGGAGAGATGGACTTGAGTCACCCTTTGTGTTATGGATACGACAATGAGCAAATAGCATTATTCAGAAGAGGAACATCATTGTATGAGTCTCCTTCGAATAAGTATTCTTCTCCCGTACATTATACCACAAATCCTGTGGCATCTGGATATATCCCAAGAGGGTTTGACAAAAAAGCGGCTGGAAAAGCAGCGGTAACTGTCCACCAAAATGGAAGTGGAAAAATTATTTGTTTCCAAGATAATTTGCTATTCAGGGGGTATTGGTATGGAGGAAATAAGCTTTTTGGAAATGCTATTTTCTTTAGTAGTATTATTGATGGTAGAACAACAGCGAGAGAATAAATGATGCATTCGAGTTTTATCTATCTTGTAAACTTGAAGTAGAAACTATGTGACGAATCAAAGATATCTTTGTCATTTAGTACCTGTATTCTTTTATTGTGCGTGATATCCACATAATTATGGACATATTCAAAATCTAAAATTGTTTAACTTGGGGTTTCCCAGTATATGAAAATCGAAAATGAAGAAAATAAATTTACTAGCAATATCTATTTGTTGTCTTTTCCTTGTTCAGGCCTGCAGTAATAAGTCCAGCGTTCCCTCAGATAAAAAAGAGATGCTCAAAAAACCTGAAATTGGAGATGATGTTCCTACTGATGTTGCTACAAGCATTTATGATAAAGCTCCTATTACGAAAGATGGAGTTCCACAATTCGGAGAAATGGAAGAAGATTGTCATGGAAAAAGAAAAGTCACTCAGAACTTAGAAGATGTGAGTGGTTCAATTTTAAATGTAGGTGGCCTTTATGTAATTACCAGCGAGGGTGGAAACAATAGATACAACCCATGTGAATTATCCAATAAATATAAAAAAGATGGAATTCAGGTCCGCTTTTCAGGTGATGTTTTGGAAATATTCCCCAACGAACGACTCGTTGCTACCCCTTTTAGATTAAAAAATATTGTAGAACGCGACGACTAAATCTTAGATAATCTTCTATTTATCCCCACTTTTATCGTTTAAGTCGAAGAATTTGAACTTGTTTTCACATATCATGAATCATTATGGTCGTTTGTTTTGTTAAAGTATTTATATTGATTAAATATTAAATTAATTAAAAACAGAACATATATGTCATTTAATAAGAAACCCAATGCTCAGATACCTTCAGGAATTGGTAAGTATTTAGTTTTTGCCCTCTTTTTCCTATTTTTATTCATTGCACTAACCAATACAACTTTTTTAACCATTGATGCTGGTGAAAAAGGAGTACTATTTAAAAAATTTAGTGGTGGTTTGGACAAAGAAAATGTGTATCCCCAAGGATTTCATGTTGTCGCGCCCTGGAATACCATGTTTATCTATGATATCAGAACCAATGAAGCGTTCGAAGAAATGGAAGTGCTCTCAAAAAATGGATTGAATATTACCATTGAACTCTCTTACAGATATAGTCCAGAACCAAACAAAATCGGATTTCTACACGATGAAATTGGAAAAGACTATGTAAATAGAATTATCAAACCAGAGATTCGGTCCGCAACAAGAGAAGTAATCGGACAGTATTTACCTGAAGAATTGTATTCCACGAAAAGAGAGGCAATTCAACAAGAAATTTTTGATAAATCATTCGCTTCTATAGCCAGAAAAAATCTGATTCTAGATGCTATTTTGATTCGTTCGGTAACCTTACCAGACAATTTAAGAACAGCTATCGAGAAAAAATTGGAGGAAGAGCAATTGTCCCTTCAATATCAATATAAAATTGACAGAGAGAGACAAGAAGCCGAAAGAAGAGTAATTGAAGCACAAGCAAAAGCAGATGCGAATAGAATTCTAAATGCTTCTTTGACAGATAAGATTTTAAGAGATAAAGGAATTGAGGCAACACTTATGTTGGCCAAATCTCCTAACTCTAAGGTTGTTGTTGTGGGTGGATCAGGAGACGGACTTCCTCTTATCTTAAACAACTAATTTTTATAAAAACCCGTATTAAAATAGACAGTATCACGTAATGTGGTATTGTCTATTTTATTTCCATTAAGTTTGAAAAACAGTTTTCTGATAAATATCTTGTCACATTATGCCGGTTTTTAAGTTAAATGCTTGAAAGCCCTTTCCATTAATCAACGATCCAACTTTAATCATATGCTCGTTACTACAAGTGCCAGTGCTGTTCAAGGAGTAGAAGCTCAAACCATCGCTGTAGAAGTCAATGCCGGTGGAATCGTCCCTCAAGGTAAACCGTTTTATGTCTTGGTTGGATTACCAGATAGTGCCGTTAGAGAAGGGTTCAGTAGAATTGAAGCCGCTGTAACGAATATAGGATATCGTGTACCCAGGGTCAAATTAATTGTCAATCTAGCACCTGCAGACATTCGTAAAGAAGGTTCCGCCTATGATTTACCTCTTGCCTTAGCCTCCCTTGCTGCTACAAAACAAATACAGGCCCCTGATATTGATCAATATGTAATCATGGGAGAATTGGCCCTAGATGGAAGTCTTCGCCCTATTAAAGGAGCCTTACCCATCGCAATCCAAGCTAGAAAAGAAAAATTCAAAGGACTTATCCTCCCAAAACAAAATGCAAGAGAAGCTGCCATTGTGAATGATCTAGAAGTGTATGGAATTGAGCACCTAAAAGAAGCAATAGATTTTTTACAAGGAGAGATCCAATTAAAGCCTGTAGAACATGATACTCGAGAAGAGTTTGAATACAATGAAAATACGTATACCGTAGACTTTAGTGATGTCAAAGGCCAAGAAAATATCAAACGTGCCTTAGAAATAGCCGCTGCTGGAGGACACAATGTGATTCTTATCGGTCCTCCCGGTTCTGGCAAAACTATGCTGGCTAGGAGGTTACCTACGATCTTACCTCCTCTAAATTTGAGAGAAGCTCTAGATACGACCAAAATTCATTCTGTTGCGGGACTGCTTCCAGTCAATGCATCTTTAGTTGCTTCACGACCATTTCGATCCCCTCATCATACCATTAGTGATGTGGCACTGGTGGGTGGTGGATCCAACCCAAATCCTGGAGAAATTTCATTAGCACATAATGGAGTGCTCTTTTTAGATGAACTCCCAGAGTTTAAACGTTCCGTATTGGAAGTCTTACGACAACCCATGGAAGAACGAAAGGTAACCATCTCAAGAGCTAGAATATCTGTTGATTATCCTGCCAGTTTCATGTTGGTCGCAAGTATGAATCCATGCCCGTGCGGATTTTACAACCACCCAGAGAAAGAATGTGTTTGTGGGCCCGGAATTGTAAAAAAATATTTGAATAAAATATCTGGGCCGTTATTGGATCGAATAGATCTTCATGTAGAAGTCACGCCTGTTTCCTACGATGAATTGGCAAGTGCCGAGTTTAAGAGTGAGACCAGTGAAACGGTAACCGAACGAGTTGTACGAGCTAGAGAAATCCAAGACAAGCGATTTGAGAACTATTCTAATATCAATGGAAATGCATTAATGCCAAGTCGTATGGTAAGAGAGGTCTGTGCATTATCAAAACCATGTACAATCCTTCTGAAGACCGCGATGGAAAGATTACAACTTTCTGCCAGAGCGTATGATAGAATATTAAAAGTAGCAAGAACTTGTGCTGACCTAGGGAATTCTGAAGAAATTAAGATTGAGCATTTAGCAGAAGCTATTCAATATAGAAGCCTAGACAGAGAAGGTTGGGCAGGATAATAAATGTCTTGTATCTTTTACTATTTATGAACATTTTACACAAAATTCAACAATAATCTAAACCAGATTCACCTCTAAGTCATATTTAATGAATATTATTCCAATATGTAATCAAAAAACAACCAACTATTGAACATTTTAATATTTTAATGACAAATAACTGAATACTTATACAGTTATATTGAAAATAGCTGAATTTTATTTGTTTATTATTAAAAACGCTTCTATATTTGTTTTATCAAACACAGAAAGCGGTGTTTAAAAAATTGAAATACTACATACACTGTGAGGTGATGAAATTGGCAGACATGTGACCGAATGACCTTCTCGTTTAGAGAAGTGAAGTACAACAGTACTTCAAATGAGGAAACCGCGAAAGCGGGTGCGTGGCTGAGGGTTTCCTGATTTCCATTGTTTTTTGAAATACTATATACACTGTGAGGTGATGAAATTGGCAGACATGCCCTCCTGTCTCGGGGGTGAAGATCACGCAATAAACGCTAGGTAATGGGTTGACCACATACGTTTTTCCCTTAAATCATAAAGATATCTGCTTAGTGGCTAAGCGCTTCGTGGAGGTTCGAATCCTTCTCTCACAGCTATCGTTTTTAGTAATAAAGGCAGCTACCATTAGATAAAATGTTATCTAACGAATATAAAATACACTGTGAGGTGATGAAATTTTGACTGAGCGATCTATTATTTCGTTAAGAAATTATAGTGAAGTACGACAGTGCTTCAAGTGAAGGAACCGCGAAAGCGGGCTGGATCTAAGTCTTTCATCCCAAACTTGTTTTTTAATATACTATATACACTGTGAGGTGATGAAATTGGCAGACATGTGACCGAATGACCTTCTCGTTTAGAGAAGTGAAGTACAACAGTACTTCAAATGAGGAAACCGCGAAAGCGGGTGCGTGGCTGAGGGTTTCCTGATTTCCATTGTTTTTTGAAATACTATATACACTGTGAGGTGATGAAATTGGCAGACATGCCCTCCTGTCTCGGGGGTGAAGATCACGCAATAAACGCTAGGTAATGGGTTGACCACATACGTTTTTCCCTTAAATCATAAAGATATCTGCTTAGTGGCTAAGCGCTTCGTGGAGGTTCGAATCCTTCTCTCACAGCAAAAGAAATTACAGTTTGAAAATAGAGTGTCGGATACATTCGATGCTCTATTTCTATTTTATTGCCTCATAAACTCCCTTCTTTTTATACCCTATCACCCACAAAAAAAGGGACAACATCTACTGTCATCCCTTGATATATCTTATTTCTGAGTTAAATTCTATTTCCCAGCCACTTTTTTAATTTCATCTTCTAATTCAAATTCGTCTCCAGGACTATACCCTGAATGTGTATAAATAATCTCTCCTGCTTCATTCAATAAAAAGGTTTGTGGAACAGTCTGGAAATTTAATGCCCGTTGCAAGTCTTGCTTTGAATCTGATAGAATTTTATATTCCCAACCTTTTGATGCAACCATAGCTGGAACTTTTGCCACTCCTCTAGCATCATCTATTGTAACTGCCAACAACTCTACATTAAATTCATCCTGCCAATCTGGGTAAATTTCTGCAATCGCATCCAATTCTCTTTTACATGGAGAACACCAGGTAGCCCAAAAGCTGATCACTGTGATTTTTCCCTTACCAACTAAACTTTGAATGTTTACGGATTTCCCTTCTAAGGTCTTAACATTTACCGCTGGCAATGTATGCCCGGCTGTTGTTTCTACTGCAGGAGTTGAACTTAAAGAAAAAGCGGATAGGATAAAAAATACACCTAATATTGCAAAGACTTGTTTCATTTTTTTGAATTTTCTAGTTCTAGTGAGCAATAATAAAGATTTCTTTTCAAAAAATTAAAATTCATCCTTTATCATGTCTCCGAATTAACATACGCGATCTTGACGGCGCATTTATTACGAAGTAACAGAAATCATAGCGCATAATTTAATATTTTTGATTTCTTTAACAAGATTATATGTTTCTTTGGTCTTTGTTATAGATTATACTAAAACTAACTAACAAAACAACTTTATAATGAAATTCGTATTCAAAGCTTTGTTGACACTCTTGTTTTTTGGAAGTGTGCTTCAAGCAAATGCTCAAGATTCTGGAGTCTTTTCAGGAAATTTTGAATCCAACTTCAATGTCTTCTTAAGGGACTCTCTAATCGGGGCAACCAATACACCTCAATATGATACTGAACTCACTGGAGGTGAAGCATGGCTGAATCTCAACTATAGTAAGGATGACCTAAATCTAGGTATACGGTTTGATATGTTCAATAACTCCAACTTGCTTAATCCTACAGGGTCGTATACGGGCCAAGGCATTGGTCGATGGTTTATTAACAAACAAATCAATAAATTCAATGTAGAAGTCGGATACATCTACGACCAAATAGGAAGTGGAATCATTTATCGATCCTGGGAGTCTAGGCCCCTGCTAATTGATAATGCTGTTCTTGGCGCAAAAGTAGTGTACGATATTAATGATGATTGGAAAATCAAGGCGTTTACAGGAAAACAGAAGTTTCTATTTGATGTGAACCCTGGAATTATCAAAGGGGCGGCAATCGATGGCTATCTCTCTTTGGGTAGTGAAGAGTCTCCAATCAATTTAAGCCCAGGGTTTGGTGTCGTAAATCGGACCATCGATGATGAAACAATGAATTTAATCATTGATAATGTAAAGACCTATATCCCAGAAGAGCAAATAAAACCCGTTTTTAATGTGTATCTTTTTTCACTTTATAACACCATGTCCTACAAAAGCTTCACGTGGTATGTAGAAGGTGCATATAAAACGGCAGAGGCTTTTTTTGATAGCGCAGAACCAAGAACAGAAATTTCAGGGGTTACCACTTTTGGTAAGTTTAAGAAAGATTCAGGATCTGTTTTATACTCGAGCCTATCCTTTGCCAAAGGTAAACTTGGAGTAACCGTTGAAGGGAAGAGAACAGAAAATTTTAATTTCAGATCTGACCCGAATCTTACATTGAATAGAGGCTTGATCAATTATATTCCTCCAATGAATCGATTCAACACCTATAGAATGACCGCTCGGTATGCCCCTGCAACGCAGGATTTAAGCGAACAAGCATTCCAAGCAGATGTGCGATACCGATTCAATAAAAAGTTTAGCTTTCTAGCCAATTTCTCTAACATCACAGATTTAAGAGATGAAAAAACTTTACTTTATCGAGAAATATTAGGAGAAGTTACCTATAAATACAAACGAGATTGGCAACTGACAGGTGGACTACAAATGCAAAAATACAATCAAGAAATCTATGAGGTGAAACCTGAGGTGCCACTTGTAAGTACCGTAACCCCATATTTAGATTTCTTATATAAGTTTTCACGAAAGAAATCCATCCGTTTCGAAACTCAATACATGGCTACTGATGAAGATTTTGGAAGCTGGTTTTTTGCTTTGGCTGAATATGGTATGGCCCCACATTGGATTTTTGAAGCATCTATTATGTATAATATTAGTCCTTCCGACAAATCCCCTAAAGATCCGGATACTGGTGAAAGTCTTAATATTGTTTATCCTACCTTAGGGGTCGTGTACATCAATAAAGCAAATCGTTTCCAACTTCGATACGTAAAACAAGTTGAAGGGATTGTGTGTTCAGGAGGTATATGCCGTCTGGAACCAGCATTTAGCGGAATCAAGTTTTCTGTGTCATCTAATTTCTAAACAAGTAAATCAATTGAAATGAAAAATATATTATGTTTAATTGGCTTGATCATTTTCTTTGGAGCATGCGAAGAAAAAATGGTTGTTATTCCTGTCTTTGACCCGATTCAATCTGGAAGAGTAATTTTAGTGGAAGAGTTGACAGGAGTGCGTTGCCCAAATTGTCCAGCGGGTTCTGAACGATTGTCTTCCATCGCTACGCTGTATCCAGATAATATTGTGATTGTAGGAGTTCATGGAACTGATTTGACCAAACCTCTGGATGAAAGTAAATACGATTTTAGAAATCAAGATGCGATTGATCTGGAAAACTTCTTAAAGCCGTATTTGGGAAAACCTGCTGCGTATTTCAATAGAGTGTTCTTTGATGAATTGGAAGGAGATTGGGGAAATTCGTTTAATGGACAATGGCAGGGTTATTTTGAAAGAGAACTGGAAAAGCCCCAAGTTTTGGAATTGTCTATTACCAAATCTTATGATCCCGAGACACGAGCATTAGACATCACTGTTGGTGCGTTGGCTCTTGAAGACTTAAGTGGAGAGTTTAAGGTCACTATAATGCTTACAGAAAGCGAAATAGTAGATGCACAAGATGATCAAAACACCATCATAGAAGAATATACGCACAAGCACGTCCTTAGAGAAATTATTACCAACTATGATGGCGATCAATTTGCTAGTATATTGGAACAAGGCAAACCTGTTTCTAAACAATATACGTATACGGTACCAGAAGATGATACTGGATTATGGAATGACGATCATATTGAAGTGGTTGCATTTATCGCCAATACAGAAGGAGAATCTGAAGAAGTATTACAAGCTGGACAAACGCACTTGAAAGACTAATTCTCTTTTTTAAGTAAAAAGTACGCCCTGAGTTAATCCAAAAAACTCGGGGTTTTTTGTTTCAAATCAATAAAAACATATTTTTTAACAAAGTTTTTATGCACTTATCCCTATTTCATCGTCTTATTGGTGTGTCTTAATTATTCAGAAATCAATAATTCAAATGAAATCAGCCATTTACACTCTTATTGTATTTTTATCAGCGTATACTTTATCATATTCCCAAACTTCATTAGAAGGCAAAGTAATCGATGCTGCCACAGGAGAGTCGATTCTCTTTGGAACGGTAGCACTCTATAAAAAAGACGTGCTCATCTTAGGCGTAGAAACCGATTTGGATGGAAATTTCTTTTTCTCAGATATCGATCCAGGAACCTATGATGTAGAAGCAAGTTACATTGGATATACTCCTCAAAGACAAGTTTCAGTTGTAGTGAAAGCAGGTAGAACAAATAGATTGGATTTCAGTCTTTCTGAAGGTGTTCTTATGGATGCTGTTGAAATTGTTGAATATAAGTTGCCCTTGATTGAACCGGACAAGACTGCTAGTAAATCAACTATAACTAGTGATGCAATTCGGTCTTTACCAACTAAAAGAATTGGTGACATAAAGACCGCACCAGCAGGTTTTGCATCTAGCCCAATGACTGACGTTAGAATTCGTGGTGCTCGAAGTGATGCTTCTGTATACTACATAGATGGAGTAAAAACAGCTGGGCTGAGTGAATCCACAATACAACTTCCAGAGTCTGGACAAATGACCGCCGGAGAATGGAATGATCTACACAATTGGAAAGATTGGCTCTCCCTTTTGGAAGAAGAAAACTATCGTATTATGATGGATCGATTCGAAATCCATCCCACAAGTCGATTTAGCGTCTTAGTAATAAATGAGAACAATTCAGTATTAGCAAACGAGCTCGTTCAACTTTTAGATGAGGAAGAAGAAGTAATCTGGTCTTCATATACAGACAACTCAGGAAGAGCAGAATTGTGGGAAAATGCATTAACAAAAAACCAATCAGCAGTCTATATCAAAGTAGGCCGAGAACTAAGAAGAGATATAAAAAGGATTGAAAACGGTAGCAATACCTTTGTTCTGAATAAGAATTGTTTCAGTCCAGATAAAATGGATATTGTATTCACTGTTGATGCCACCAGTTCAATGAATGATGAAATCAATTACTTGAAATCTGAATTGCTGGATGTAATCACAAGAATAAAGGATACCAATGAATCTATTGACTTTAAACTCGGATCCGTTTTTTATCGAGATACCAAAGATGAATATTTGACCCGAATATCTCCCATCTCTTCTGACATCAATCAAACACTAAGTTTCATTAAAGATCAAAACTCGAATGGTGGCGGTGATATGCCAGAGGCCGTAGACGCAGCATTGGAGGAAACACTAAATTTATCTTGGCGAACTGATGCTCTTAAAATTGTTTTTCTTATTCTGGACGCCCCTCCACATGAAGACAACAAAACAATGCTTCAAATAAGATCTCAGATAAAAGAAGCTGCTCAAAAAGGCATTAAGTTGATTCCTATTACTGCTAGTGGAATTGGAAGAGAGACAGAGTTTTTGATGAAATTTATGGCAATACTTACCAATGGAACCTATGTATTTATTACCGATGATAGTGGAATTGGAAACCCACACTTGGACCCTGTAGTAGATGACTATGAAGTTGAAAAATTAAACGATTGTCTTGTCAGATTAATTTCTCAATTTAGTAAATCTTACTCTTGTGAAGCGACGGATCAAGAAACAGAACTTATTGTTTCCGTCTATCCCAATCCAGCCACACAATATGTGAATGTGAAAACCAATGAAGTGCCTGATGCTATAAAGATCTACAGTGCCAATGGAATGATGGTCCAATCCATCTCTCCTACAGACAAAGAAACTAGAATTGAAATGGTTGATTTTGTCAACGGAATCTATACCATTCGAATTCAACTGGGAGATAAGGTGAGTAGCAAACAAATTATTTTATTAAAATAATCCATTAGTCCCATTTGATCTTTTGGAATTGATTGGCTGCTTTGATGTGCTCTAGATGATGGTTTCCATGCCACGCATACATTCCCACTGTAAAAGCAAGGTCCAGCGACTTACCATGTTCTGGATGCGTATAGGTTTTTGCAAAATCCAATATGCTCATGTTTGAAAGCAAGCTGGATAACCGTGCATGTACCCCTTTAAGAATCTTGATGGAGGATTCAATTGATACATGATGAACATCATACATTTCTGACCATTGAGCTTCTAAATAAGGCTTAATTATTGGGTTGTCTTCTGTAAGCGCCAACTTGAAACGGATAAGTGAGTTCATATGACTGTCGGCTAGGTGATGAACTAATTGTTGGATATTCCACCCCCCTGGCCTGTAAGTATATAATAAACTGTCATGATCTACCTGCGATAATACTTCTTCTAATCCGGAAGGAAACGTTCGCAGTTCTTCAATCCATTCCTTGATGACATCCATTTTAATCTCACCTGGGTTGTACTTCCCAATTGGATATTTTAAGTTTTCTATATTCATTTTATTTGTTTTTAATCATATACTTATGGAATAACCTTCCTGTTTCCGCCAAAAAAGGAATTCCTACTTCGTCATATTCATAGACTCCATCATTGTACGTCTGATTTTCGTTTACGTGGATCGTGGCCGTCAGAAAATATTCAATTCCTTCTTTCGTGTCTTGGATATAGGCGCAGTCTGTCAAGTATCCATATGCAAATCCTACTTTATTTCTGATCTTTATGTGTTCTGGTATGGGGTTTTTAGAATCGCCGAAAAGAAAAAATTTCACATAACCATCGTAATATTCTTCTTTCATTTCATTTAAATAGGGGTGGTCTTTAGGAAGTTTTGCCATTGATTCCACAACAAACAATCTATCATTTTCACTCATCTTGTATCGCTCTTCAGGATGAAATAATTCTGGAAATACGACGCGTTTCAAAGACTCTTGAAGATCATTAATATTAATAAAGTTTTTTTTGCTAAAATCAAACGGCGTGTTTTCTTTCTCTCCTTCATTGGTAATAAAGGCAACACCTTTTTGTGTGTTTTCTACAATCGTTAAGTGATTCCCTTGAGCAAAAGTGGAGGAATTGGTGAATATTGTATTCTCTTCTTTGTCCAAAAAATGAATCGGTGGTGCATGTTTATTTTCTTCATACGAAAATCCTCCTACTCCTACTCTATGAATAATTCTACTGTTGGTAAATATCCCTTTTCCTCTCAGTCCTGCATTGATATAATCCGATCCACAAAACTCGTACAGCCGATTATATGCATCATTGTCACTAACCGCAAAAATTTTATCGATATAGTGCCCAATAGTTGGTCTGTTTTCTCTATTGGTAGAATCCATAACAACGGGCGTTTGAGGAGGTCGAATAGAATCTATTTTCATCCAGGTGTTCCGATCAATAGCAATCCCTGCCGAGCGCAGTTCTTCTAGTTTTTGTAATGCCATAAATGCTACTGGCATCTTGACGGTACTAGCAGGATAAAAATATTCTCCCGGGCGATAGTTGAAGAAGTGGTCCTCTATATGAATACTATCGTCCTTTCTTTCAATGGGTGAAAACAGAATTTGTATTTCAAACTTATCCTTTTGATCAATAACCGATTGGTGCAATTCTGACCCGCCTTCAAAAACAGATTCAAAAATTGTTGTATTGCTTTTATCCTGACAAGAAATTAAGACAAGAACTATACATATTCCAAATAGTCGCTGCATACCCTATAGTTTTGATGTTAAAGGTAAAGAAAGATGTTATCTAATCCTTGATCTCAAATCAAGTTAACAGCAAATAAACTAAGATTTTACTCCTTATGATTTTTTAAAGCTTCTCGTTAAATAACAATTAATATGAATTAGGAATGAGACTTGAACTTGGTTTTTAATTTAATTTTGTGATTTGATTTCTAAATCTTAAAACATAACGTATGCGGGCAATTATGATTTTGCTTCTTAGTACCATCACTTCTTTTTCTACTTTTGGTCAAATTTTGAAACCTGTAAAGTGGGAATTTGAGGTTCTGTCTGTGGACAATGGTTTGTATGAACTCAAAGCAACTGCAAAAATGGACGACAAATGGGCAATATATTCTCAACACACTGGAGAAGGAGGTCCAATACCCCTAGAGTTTAGTTATGAAGAGGGAGTTGTATTGGAAGGAGATACAAAAGAAGTATCAGAGGCGATTCGGAAAATGAGCAAACTCTTTGAAATTGAGGTAATTAAATTTGAAAAAGAAGCCATATTTACCCAAAAATTTAAACCGAAAAATGGACAATCATCGATAAAAGGAACGCTAACATTTATGTGTTGTGACGATTTAAGATGTCTGCCACCTACCGATGTTGCATTTGATGTCGCCTTTTAGTTTTTCTGTGTAACTTAAAATGCATATTTTCGGCCTCAATTTCTAACTAACAAAGACTTTGGAGTATAAAGATGCTCAAAATTAAACTACCAATCCAAATGAAAATTTTTCAATCCATAGTATTCCTGATTTTTACGCTCGTTCTTCCTGCAGCAGGACAGATATTAGAGCCTGTAAAATGGACATTTGCTTCCGAACAACTTTCAGAAACAGAACACAACCTTGTTTTTACTGCTCATATTGATGATGGTTGGACGGTCTATTCGCAATTTACTTCTGATGACGGCCCTGTACCAACACTGCTCACTTTCGAAGATATACAAGGTGCTGAACTGAATGGTAAAGCCACAGAAAAAGGACACAAAAAGGAAGGAATGGATAAACTTTTTGAAGTCAATGTGATCAAGTTTTTATCCGATGAAAACTTTGTAATCACTCAAAAAGTTACCGTTTCTGATTATTCAAAACCTATTGCAGGATACCTCACATTTATGACATGCGACAACAAAGCCTGTTTGCCTCCTGCTGATATTGACTTTTCTTTTAACTTAAAGAATACATTGGGAAGCGGAGGTAGTGATGAAGCGAATTCTACGTCTGCAAGCTCATCTATCGAAACGGAACAAAAGGAAGAAAGTACAAAAGATGCTGCCCTTTCTGAAGATAAGATTACGGTCTCATTTGCTAATGGTGTTGCAGACCAAGAAGAAGAGCAAAAAGATGAAAAACCTTCAGGTATCTTTCAGCCTGTAACGTGGGATATTTCTAAAAAACAATTGAGCGATGATGAATATGAATTAATATTTAACGCCTCCATTGATGAAGGTTGGGCTGTATATTCCATATACCTTGAGGAAGGTGGACCAATCCCTACTAGCATTACGTATGAAAATGCAGAAGGTGTAGAAATGATTGGAAAAGCAATAGAGGAAGGACATAAAAAGGAAGGTCCAGACCCAATGTGGAAAGATGACGTAGATGTTGTAATTAAGTTTTTAGACGATCAGGATTATACCATAAAACAAAAAGTAAAAATTACCGATCCAACCAAGCCATTTACGGGCTATTTAACTTTTATGACGTGCGATGATAAAAGATGTTTAAATCCGACAGATGTAGATTTTGATTTTGGATTTGGGTCAGTGGTCAATGATATTGCTTCGATCAATTTCAACGCGGATGGAAAAATAGATCAATCAAGGGCACCCATCGTAGAGACCTATGATAATCCATTGAGTGATTGTGGAAAAGATGAAACCAAGGATAGCAATAGTGTCCTTTGGTTGCTAATAGCAGGTATGTTAGGTGGATTTGCCGCACTACTTACCCCTTGTGTTTTTCCAATGATTCCAATTACGGTTAGCTTTTTTACAAAAGATACCAAGAGAAGTGGGTTAATGAATGGGCTGATTTACGGTCTTTCTATCATTATTATATATGTAATCCTTGGGTTGATCATTACTGTTACACTGGGGCCTGAAGCACTGCAAGCGCTTTCTACCAACTGGATCGCAAATACAATATTCTTTTTGATATTTATCTTTTTTGCAGGATCGTTTTTTGGGTACTATGAACTTACATTGCCTAGTTCCTGGACGACTAAAAGTGATCAAATGGCAGATAAAGGTGGATTGATTGGTATCTTCTTTATGGCCGCAACACTTGCATTGGTTTCATTTTCATGTACTGGTCCTATAGTTGGTTCTGCATTGGTCGCCGCTGCTGAAGGGGGCTTTGTTGGTCCATTGGTCGTCATGTTTGGCTTTTCCTTTGCATTGGCACTGCCTTTTGGGTTATTTGCCGCATTTCCAGCATGGTTGAACTCACTTCCAAGATCAGGTGGATGGATGAATAGTGTCAAAGTAGTACTTGGATTCTTAGAATTGGGTTTTGCATTTAAGTTTTTGTCAACTGCAGATCTTACTCAGCACTGGGGAATATTAAAATATGAAACCTTCATGTTTATCCTTGTTGCTGTCAGTGTTTCAATCGCAATATATCTTTTTGGGTTTATCAAGTTTCCACATGACAGCCCTATTAAAAAATTGAGTATGCCTAGAAAGCTAATTGCTTCCTCTTTTGTTGGACTTGCTATCTATCTTGGTTTTGGGTTTACGATCAATAAAGACACGGGTATTTATAATTCATTATGGTTGACCAGTGGATTTTCACCACCAGTGATGTACAATATGTTCTTGGATAAAGGTGAGGTGGATCCTGAAATTAAAAAAAGGTTTCCATCATTTTCAAAATGTGCCAACAACATCGATTGTTTTAAAGATTATTATGAAGGAATGGCATATGCCAAAGAAGTTGGAAAACCTGCTTTTATTGATTTTACTGGGCATGGTTGTCAAAATTGTAGAAGAACAGAAGATAACATCTGGGTAGACGATAATGTAAGAGCTATTCTAAATGATGAGGTAGTTTTGATTTCTCTTTACACCGATGATCGAGAACCTCTTGAAGAAACCTTTATATCTGCTAAAGACGACAAGAAAATACGAAATGTCGGCAGAAAATGGGCCGATTTCCAAGTTGTAAACTTTGACCAGAATTCTCAACCACTTTATATCATGGTTACTCCTGAAGAAGAAGTTATTACCCATCCTAGAGGTTATGAAGATGGCATCAAGAGTTATGAAACATATCTAAATTGTGGCTTGGATTATTATCAAAGCAAATAAAAAATATTAAAATAAAAAACTCGATTGGTGAAAATATCAATCGAGTTTTTTGTTTCGTATCTAATAATCTACTACCCCTAAAAAGAAATAATTGTTGTTGTCAATGTGCTTCTTTGCCTGAATCCAGATTTTCCACTCTTCTGGATATAAATAATCCAAATTTAACCATTGTAACACCCTAAAGTATCGTTGCCTCTGGTAATATTTATAAATGATGTTGATCAAACGTATCGTATCATTTTGTTTATTTGACATGACATGATCAATTTTATTAGGAATAGATGATTTCCCTTTTGTATAATTTTTCATTTCTATCAAGACGACCCCAAATATGGGATGAATAGCTAAAAAATCCACTCCACTGACTCCATATCCAGATACCCGTTTATAATACCTGTGTTCGTCCAATTTGATCACTTTCCATTCATCGTCAAAATTGACTTCAACTTCTCGTTCAATGAATTTGTTTTTCTTTTTTGTCATACTGATTCTTCCAGATCAACTTCGATTTTTTCTAACATCAATGGTTTTCTTTGTATAAAAGTATTTAAAAATGATGTTTATGCGTTGTTCTGACAATGATCTTTGCCCAATAGCTATAGTATAATAGATACTAATACTATTTTTGCCATTCGAAATAGAATACATACATGAATTTCAATTTAAAAACATTACTTTATTCCGCCTTTTTCATTTTGTCACTTGTGCTATTTTCTTGTAAAGGAAAAGAAGCCCAACAAGAAGGACCAGCACTTACTGGGGATAGCATTATTGATCAATTGACATTGTCATTGGAAAAAGCACCGGATGATATTTCTTTGTTGTATCAAAGAGCGTCTGCTTATTATGACAAAGAAGAATTCGAAGCATCTATTTCCGATTTGGAAAAAGCAATGCAAATAGATTCCTTAAAACCAGAAATCTATCATCTTTTAGCTGATAATTATTTGGATTATTACCGCTCAAGAGAGGCCTTAGATATGATGGAAGAGGCGGTGCGACTGTTTCCTGACCGTATACCGAGTCTTCTGAAACTCTCAGAAATGCAGTTGATCCTCAACCAATATGAAAACAGTGTCTTTACTGTCAATGAAATCCTTAGATTGAGTCCCCAAAATAGTGAAGCTTATTTTATGTTGGGAATGAATTTCCGAGCAATGAAAGACATTGATCGAGCAATAAACAGTTTTCAGACTGCCGTGGAAAACGATCCTGAATTAGTGGATGCTTGGCTCATACTAGGAGAGTTGCACGACCAAAAAGGATCAAAGGATGCCATAAAGTTTTATGACAATGCGCTTAGTGTAGCACCAGACAAACCAGAAGTGTTGCACTCGAAGGCATTTTATTTGCAAAATAATGATGATATTGCTGGAGCTCTTGACTTATACAAACAGATTATACTTAGCTCTCCTAATTACACAGATGCATATTTGAATTCGGGTATCCTGTATATGGAACAAGACAGCTTAGATCTTGCATTTGAACAAATGAACCTATTGGCCGATGTTCAACCACAAAACCCGATGGCCTATTATTACAGAAGCATGATTCATAGCGCTTATGGAAACTATGAGGCAGCAGCAATAGATTTACAAAATAGCTTGAATATAAATCCAGATTTTAAAGAAGCTGAAGAAATGCTAAAGGAGGTTCAAAGTAAATTACCTGCTCAATCTGAAGGCGAATGAAACGGATAAAGGAAGAGATAAATATTGCAGAGACTCTGCCTTCTACTTTTTATACGTCTGAAGAAAACTATACTCAAAGTGTTGAACGCATTTTCGCCAATTCGTGGCAATATATCGGAGATAGAAATGCATTGTTGAAGGCTCCAGAAAATGTATTTCCCGTTACTCTATTGGAAAAATCTATAGATGAGCCGCTCATTCTAAATGTAAAAGACGACGATATTCAATGCATGTCAAATGTCTGTACCCATAGAGGGTTTAAGATTGTTCACCACCCATCAAAAATGAAGAAAATCATCTGTGGATATCATGGAAGAAGGTTTGATCTAAATGGAAAGGTGGATTTTATGCCTGAATTCAAAGAGGTTAAAAATTTTCCTAGAGCATGCGATCATTTAACCTCACTTCCGTTGAATAGGTGGAAACGATTTCTTTTTACTGGGATTAATCCTAAAGTAGACTTCACAAAAATTCAAGAAAAGCTGGATGAGCGTCTTGGCTTTTTAGATATGGACTCTTGGAGGTTTGCACCAGAATTTAGTAAGATATATAACGTAAGCGCCAATTGGGCACTTTATTGTGACAATTACTTAGAAGGATTTCATATTCCGTTTGTTCACCAAGACTTGAATGGTATGATTGATTATGGACAATATACCACAGAGTGTTATGACCATATGAGTGTGCAAATAGGATATGGCAAACAAGGTGATGAAGGATTTAACCTCCCAAAAGGACATCCAGATTTTGGTAAAACTGTGGTGGGGTATTATTACTGGTTATTTCCAAATTTTATGCTTAATGTATACAATTGGGGAGTTCAAATCAATATTGTGCGCCCTCTCGCTAAAGATCATTGTAAAGTAGAGTTTTTATATTACATAGGAGACGAAGAAAAGTGGAGGAAGTTTGGCAAAGATGCGCTGGCAGAAAAAGTCGAACGAGAAGACGAATATGTCGTTGAAGGTGTTCAGCGAGGTATGAAATCTCGATTTTATTCAACAGGGCGTTTCTCACCGACTAGGGAAAAAGGGGTACACCACTTTCATAAGTTGGTGAGTACATATATGAATGAAGAAAACTCCGCCAATTAAATAAGTACGCTAGAAATTAATTGTGAAACATCTGGATGCAATTGCCCTTTTCCATCTTCAGTCCTTTTTTCTATCGTTAAATTAAGACTTGTAAACGCTGGATTGATATCAAGATTGATGTCTTGAATGTTGTTTTGATCTAATACAGCAATTGGGATCATTTCTCCATCTAAATCTCCCCACAGTTGTAAGCATTTATCCGCTGGTATTGAAGGTGAGTCAATCGCTTTTAATATGGCTTTACCAAAAACCGAATTGACAAAAATCAATGCTTTAAAATCAGGAGCCAATTCGTTACCTTGCATTTCAAATCGTTGTGTTTGCTCAGAGTTCAAAAAAGCAATAAGTTGATTCTGATCTTGAATCTTCTTGTCCCTTTCATCACATTCTGTAGCTAAAACACTATAATTATCTCTTTCAACTTTTAATTGATCAAACATACTCTTCCAATTCCATGCAAATAGACACCCTGCAATTATGCTTGCTGCTGCAATATAAGAAGCCAAGGAAAATGACTTTGTAGAAGACGTTGTGTTTGCTTTTTTGTCTGGAAGTGAATCCAATATTGCAGATTTCATTCCTATTGGAGCCCTGATTGCTTGTTGTTTGCTGATTGATTCCAGTTGATCTTGTAATTCGATATACTCTTTCTGAACCTCAGGAAACCTATTAATATAACTTTCTACTTCCTCTCGATCATTTGAATCGATGGTTCCATAAACATATTCTTCTAGCTTTCCGCTTTCTAAAAACTCTTTTATCCTATCCTCCATAAAGCACACTTAATATCATTACAACAATAGAAGGCTCATTATATATTCCTCTTAATTCTCTTAAGGCAATTCTTAATCTAGTTTTAATTGTTCCAAGTGCAATACCTGTTTTTTTACTCATCTCTAGCTGTGTCAATCCCTCATAAAAAAGTGATTTTAGAACTTCTTGATATTTAGGATCCAATAACGAAATGTGTTTTGCCAACTCCGAATGGTAAAGCGACTGGTCACTTCTTATACTTGATACGATCAAATTTGCTTTTTGGATGTTTTCAGTCCTTGATTTTTTTATTTTTCTATATGCATCAATGGCTTTGTTTCTTGCTATTTGATACATCCATGTAAATAATTTAGACTTTTTTGCATCATATGTATTCGATTTCTCCCATATTTTTACAAAAGTATCTTGCAAAACATCTTTAGCTATTGCTTCATCTTTACATATATTATAAATGACTCCATACAACGGGTCTGCCCACTTATCATATATATAAGCAATGGCTTTTTTATCCCCCGCTTTTAATTGTTGAACTATATTTTCTTCAGTCACATTCAATTTTAACAAATTTTTAAGGTTTTGTCGAAATCCGTTTAAAAACTACGTTCGTAACACTAGCGATATTTTTAATTAACAAGGTGGTTTCACCAACAAATCTTAAACACGTAATATAATGAGAAACAAATTGTTTATCGCAGCTCTATTTATTTTTGGAATTTCTTTTTCATCAATCGCTCAATGTGGTAGCCACAAAAAACATGTGAAGTCATCCTATGTGCACAAAAATGACATCGTTGATATTGCTTCTTCAAATGATGATTTCAGTACACTCGTTCTTGCTGTCAAAACAGCCAACCTAGTAAGTACTTTACAAGGAGATGGACCTTTTACTGTTTTTGCTCCAACAAATTCTGCGTTTGCAAAGATTGATAGTAAAACAATTCAAACCCTATTAAGCCCAGAAGGAAAAGACCAACTGACAAAGATTCTTACCTACCATGTAATTGCTGGGGAGTTCAAAGCTAAAGATGTTATTACAGCCATAAATGCATCAGGAGGTGCCTTCACTATCGAAACCGTAAGTGGAGACAAATTAGTTGCTACTTTAAGTAATGGTTCCGTAATCCTTACCGATGAAAATAAAAGAACTGCTGCAGTGACAGCAACAGATATCGATGCTACAAATGGTGTAATTCATGTAATTGATACTGTTGTTTTGCCACAGTAATGGATTAGTTATGATGGGTTTTAATACAGGAGTTCCTTTTGGGGCTCCTTTTTTATTCTTATGCCCCCTAATTTTTATTCCTTAAAACCCCCTTTTCCTAAAGAGAATCTAAAAATGTATACAAATCGTCTTTTGCATCCAGTTTTAATTTCTTTCTCAATCTTGAACGACTTACATTAATACTAGATGGCAGTACATTCATCATTTCAGCAATTTCTCTCGTAGATAACCCCGTTTTAATATATGTACACAACCGTACATCGTACATGGTCAAAGAAGAAAAAGTGCTTTTCAGCCGTTGTGTAAACTCTTGGTTAAGTTCATCCATATGAATTTGAAATGTGGAATTCTCTTTTTCTTGATGTCCATCAATTATTCTGTAGAGTTCTTTCCACTTCATCCGATTTCCTAACTCACTGCCCTGCATTTGCCTTAATTTCTCATTCAATGATTGAATTACTCTATTTTTATCTTCATCTTCTTTCGCTTTAATCACCAACTGAATTCTTGTGCTTTTTAGCTCTTTCTCTAATTCTGCTTTTTCCTTTTCCAGTTCTTCCCTTCTTTTTACCAATGCTTCTTTTTTGAAGGCCTCTGCCTGCATTCGCAACGACTCTTTCTCCTTTTTCAACAGCACTTGTTTCTGTTGTTCAAGTTTAAAACTTTGCAACCTATATATGGCAAAAAATATAAGAAATAGAAGAAGTAAATAGACAAGATATGCATAAAGGGATCTATACCATGGTGCTAACACCTTTATTGGAATATGCAACATAGATACAATGTCATCTCCATATTTTCCTTCTACTTGCAAGGTATACTCTCCTTCTCTTACGCTCAACAATTCAAACGCTGACTTTGATGACCAATCGCTCCATTTGTCCATATACCCATCCAAAAAGTATCTATACATTACGTTTTCTCTGTGTGGGATTCTACAGTCTACTTTCAAATTGTTGTATACGAAAGGAATATCTTCAGAAAAGGGAAATACGATAGAAGTATCTCTATTAAAAACCCCAAATTCCCTTAAAAGTATTATTTCACTTGCTATCTTTGGATGTAGATTTTTAGTTTGTTTTATTGCAAATCCATTATAAATCGGATGAAACTGAAAGGTATCGTTTAGTGTTTGCGACAAATGATTCCCTGGTAGTCGATGCTTAACTGTTTTTATTTCATCAAATCTAGATACCTGCTCCATCTCATCTTTGACTGAATTATATCGGTATTTATATTGATCCGTGACTACATATACTTCCTCAGAGAAATTCTCCATATAAAGAAGTTCTCCTTGAAAACCCTCAATTGGATAAATAATTCTTTCTTCTACATTAAAATCAACGCCTAATTGCACCTTAATAACTCCATAATTTGGAATATGTACCCATAGATGTTTCTTTGCATCCAAGAGTAATTGGTTACAAGCACCTTTAATTAACCTTAATTCTCTAATAAACGTCCATGATCCTCCATCCTTCCTATATAAATGCAGTCCATTATATGTTCCTGCTATCATAGAATCGTCGGCAACAGATATCAAATCCAGTACTCCAATATTCTCATTAATTACTTTCAGGCCTTGTCTTGTAACTTCAAACAACCCTTTATCATGGCCACATATCAAGTCTTGACTCTCTTGAGCCAACACCCAAACTTGACCCGTTGATCCAGGTAGTAAAGTGAAGGAAATACCTTTTTCATCATTCTTCAACTCCTTCCAAGAGCTTTTGTATAAGCCCTGATTCGTGCCGAGATAAAAAACATCATCCTTAACCAACGCTGTTTGTCCTGTACCAAACTCTCCAGCATGATCAAAAACATAGGAAACGTTTTGTAACAAATGTATTCCCGAAACACCCAAATCCATACTTACCCACAGCATTCCGTTGGGACTGGAATGCACATCAAGAATTGTACTATTAGGAAGTCCTCTTTGTTTATTTATATGTTGTAAAATATTCCCATTCTTATCTGTAATATAGATTCCATTTAATATGGTTCCAAATACAAAATATGTGCTATCTATTGTTGTAAAACTAAATGCTTGATCTCGAATGAGAAGAGAGGATAACGCTTCAGTCCATTCTTCTAATATTCCATTGGACAAAGTAAATAAACCATGGTTTTGTGAAATCACAAGTATTTCATCATTCATCTTGGATATCCCTCGCACAACGATCGGGGATTGCTCAGGAAAAGGAACTTCTAGGTTTAAAGAAACTCCATCAAAACTATATATTCCAAATTTTTCATCTACTATATATATTAAACCATCTACATTATAACAACCTCCAAAACGGTAAGGGGCAGAAATTTTTGTCAATTGTTCGTTTTTATAGACATAGATATTGTTAAAGGATACAAAAATGATGTAGTCCCTCATCTGATACAGGTCCCAAAACTCTTCCGTAATCCTTCCTCCATCATCTTTAAAAGGATAAAGTGAGGTATACTCATATTCTAATAATTCATTCCTGTGCCACCGACCAAAATCCAAGTCAGAGCCAGAATACAGTATGGAATCATTCATAACAAGTAAGGAACGAGTAGACCCTTTACTTCCTTTATATCTCTTCCAAACCTCTCCATCAAACTCCAACAGCCCTTTATCAGAAGCAAGGAATAAGATGTTTTCATTATTGGACTCTATGTCCCATATCTTACCACTATTATTGTACTCTCCTGGCATATAATTATCCAAGTAAGGAACACCTCTATTCGGCAATTCCTGTGCGGCTACTTGCACTATTAAAATAGAAAATATATAATATAAAACTGTCCTTCTCAAGATGCCAATATAGTTATTCGTACGCACATGATATACAAAGTTGGATTAACCACTCGATGTTTTTTTAATATTCATCCATATATAGACTCATTTCGCAGTTGGATCCCATTGATACCTATACTAAAAAAGCCGCCCAAATAATATTTAGGCGGCTTAGAATATCTCTTATAGATTAATTATCTAACAACAATTTTAGAAATTTGTTGCTCTCCGTCTAATTTTGTAATTCGTACCAAATAAGACCCTGCTGCAACCTCACGCAAATCAATAGAAGATGCATTTGCACTTCTTACTAATTGTCCATGAAGTGATAATACCTCAATCTTTTTAGCTGTTTCAGATAAGTACAATGTACCATCTAAACTTACTGGGTTTGGATAAACACTTATTCTAGAAATACCTTCCAAATCCTCAGAAGAGGATACCATCTTAGAGAAATAAACATTATCCAAATACAATGTACCTGCTCCAAAAGGATCACTCGAAATAACGATTTGATTCATGTCACTGAATGAAGTCATTCCTGCATCTGTAAAGTCAGATAATGGAATCTTCAATGTCATCCACTCTCCTTGTGTTACCGCAATAGCTAGTTCAGCTTCTGTATCACCATTGCCACCAGCAAACCCGTCTCCCAAGAAATCAACTAATTTAATTTTGATTTCATTCATATTCGGTGACCAGATATCCATATTGATATGCATCATTTCAGAAGCATCCACTGGAGAACCTACTGTTTCTATTCCGTTAAAACCAAGAGCAGTGTACAATTTGGTAGCGTTTCCATCCACTTCAATATCTTCGAAAGTGGCATCACTCCATTCTGTATTCCAAGTATCTACTGCAACATCTGTATACACACCACTAAAGAGTGAAATTACACCTGATTCTGGATGTGTAGGATCTGGGGCCCCTGTAGTTGGCTCTTCAGCTGTAGTTCCCCCACCCTTATAAAAATAAATGTTATCTAAATAAATGTCATACGGTGTGGTGTTTGCACTACCATCTCCATTAAATTGACCATCGAACTTCATTTGGATTATACTGTTCCATGACATATCTGTAAAAGCACTTTTTGGAAGGTCAACACTATTCCATGACCCTGGAGTTATTGGTACCTCAACTAACACTTCTCCTGGTCCTACTCCACTGGCATCTATCGGAGATATTTTTACCAATCTGTCTGTTCCTTCTACTACCCAAATATCAACGTGTAAAAATTCCATATCCGAAGCATCCGTCGCAGCGAATTCAGTTCCTTGATAATTAAAGTTTGGGTATGCTAAAGCAAAGTTTCCTGTTCCTGGATCAAACATTGGATTTACTAATGTATGACCTGATTGTCCCCAATTAGGATCGTAATTGATATCCGCAACACTACTATATGAATCACTGAAAATCGAGATTACGTTAGCAGCCATTTGAGTCGGTGCATCTGGTGAAGTAGTAGGTGTAGCTGCTGGAAATGCAAACGAAACTGTATAGGTTTGCATATTTGATCCGTTCCCAGAAGTAACGTCTACTGTCGCATCTCCTGGAACACCTCCTGCTTGAGTAATATTTGTAGTTGCATTTCCGTCTGTTGTTGTTGCAGAAACTTGTGGAGCATCTGTTGTACCTTCTGGTACAGTAACCGTATAATTAAAGATTCCAGGACCAAATCCTTCTATGGTCATACCATCCACTTGTAGATCACTCAATGATGCGTCGGTTCCATCTACCGTTGGGTTCTTCCAAAAATAAATATTGTCAACATACACATCAAAAGGGTCCGTATTCGCACTGCCATCTCCATTAAATTGTCCATCAAATTTCATTTGAAAAACACTGTTCCATGACATATCTGCAAAAGCACTCTTAGGAAGATCCACACTGTTCCATGATCCTGGTGTTAAGGGTACTTCAACTAACACTTCGCCAGCACCTACTCCACTATTGTCAATCGGAGAAATTTTTACCAATCTGTCCGTTCCTGGTGCAACCCAAATATCTACATGTAAAAACTCCATGCTAGAAGCATCAGATGCATCCATTTCAGTTCCTTGATAGTTAAATGTAGGGTATGCTAAAATTGTCGACCCTGTTCCAGGATCAAATGCTGGATCAACTAGCATGTGTCCTGATTGTCCCCAATTCGGATCATAGTTTAATCCACCTACATTGGTATAGGTGTCTCCGTAAATACCTATTACATCAGCCGCATCCCTTGCAGGTGGGTCTCCTGCATTGTTTGTAGGCTGTGCATATACAGTCAATGCACATACCATTGATAAAATAAAGGTGTAGATAATTCTCATATTTATAGTTTTAATTAATTAATTTGAATCTATTGTTAAAATACGCATTTCTTTTTATACACTCTAAAACAAATGGTTATGAATTTAAAAATCAATCCATTAAAGTCGTTTTAAACAATTCTTGCATAACCAACTTTGGAGTCCTGTCTGTATGAAATAGCCCCCAATGCTTTTCAGGCTCCATTGGATCTGGAGATCCTTTCCAGTTTTCATCAAATGCCTCAAAAACAAAAGTCAGGATATTCGCTTCATTCACCCAATCCATCAAATCTCCATAATACACTTTTTGGTTCTCCTCACTCACATGTTCAGGGTGTATCCCTCTTCCATTAGAGTTTGTGGACCATCCTGCTTCAGTAATTACTACGGCTTTATCTGGATATAGTTCTGCTACAGCATTGTAATTGTCCTTTGTGTATTCCATTGATTCATGAATATGCTTGTATTCCCAAACAGGATAGGTGTGCACAGAAATAAAATCAACCTCCTCTGCTAGTGGTTTCAATTTATTCAACCAAGGAACATAGTTTTCACAAAAAGTGACAGGTTGAGAAGCTCCTTTTTTGGCCATCTTCACATACTCTATCACTTTACTCACAGGAACATAATGATCCGTCCAATCTACACATGCTTCGTTTCCAACAGACAAACAACAAACGATATCCTCATATTCATTTGCCCAGTCAATCATTTTCTGAACTTGCCTTTTATTTTTTATTCGATGGGCGTCCAATTCTTCTTCAGAATATACCCCTCCTCCCCATGGACAGCCAAAATTGTTCATCTCTGCGACAATATATGCCCCCAACATGACTTTGAAGTCCATTTTTTCACGTCGGATTACTTCTAAAACTCTTTTGCTGTGTAAATCACAATCATAAAGTCTTAAGTACTTCCAATTTCTCTGAAGTATTTCTAGGTCTTCTTTAATCTCTTCATGAGAAGGATGTATTCCTCCTGGATCCTGACCATCTCTAAATCCAGAATAACAGATTGCATTCCCCTTTGGCAATCCTAAAAACTCAAATGTGTTCATTCTAAACTTTTAATTTTTCATTCTTATCCCATAAACCCCAATATGCTCCTACCTCACCTTCTGCACCCACTTTCCAAGATTCATCAAATGATGAAAAATAAAAAACATCAATGTCATCAGCTGCTGACCACAACTGTGTATTGATAAAGTACTTCAATGCCGACTCTCTCCCTGCATGCGCTCCTTTCAACGATTCGCCCTGACTTGGCCATCCTGTTTCTGTAATAATAACTCGTTTTCCTCTTCCTGCGTCTTTAGCCTCATTATACATCGCTTGCATATGATGCAAGGAATATTCATATGGGCAACCTTCCCAGTAGGGATAACAATTAGTTAGAATTACATCACATTTTTCGGTGATTCTAGGTCTATGGGTAAATTCATAATAGGCATCGACATATCCCATTGGAATGTCAGCAGGGATATTATTTTTAACTCTCTCCATGAATCCCAACAACTCATCCTCTGACAAATCTCCTCTATACATCACCTCATTACCAACAGCAGCAATATCAACCAACCCTTCATTCGCCAATTTGATTAAACCTTCTATTTCTCGCTCATTGACTTCTGGATCATCTCCCAACCAAGCACCCACCAGGGTTTTGATGCCCATTTCTTTTGCAACTTTGGGTATCAATTCATTCCCTTCGGTACAAGAAAATGTTCTTACCCACTCCGTATGGGGAGCTAGTATTTTCATTCTTCTTCGTACTTGATCTTCAGAAATTATATCTCCAGGTTTTTGACCTTCAGCATATAAGCTAAAACAAAAACCATGCACACCATTATTTAAAATCTCCAAGAATAGTTTTTCAATTTCTTCAATTGATTTTCCTTCTAATTGAGTATTAAATAGATGTTTATTCTTCGTTTTATTTGCGGACGGTGTCCACAAAAATTGTTCTCCTCTATAGGACATAGTATATATTAAATTTTATAATTCGCCTCTTCTAGAAACAAGTATTTTTTTAATTTCTCTCGCTCTATCTTCTGATAAGCTATAGTTCCACATAACCCATACTGCTAACCCAGCCGTAAGGGATGGAATCAAAATATCTGCTACTCTAAGTCTATTCATTGTTTCAAGTGATTGTTCTGCAATATTTGGGTCAAACCCTACTATTTTCAATATCAGACCACCAAGAACTAGGGCAATAGCCTGGCCTAGTTTAACCATCCACCAATAGATGGCTCCGAATGTTCCTTCCTTCCTTGGCATACCATTTTCTAATTCATCCAGGTCACAAACATCCGCAGTCATTGACATCATCAACGTAAATAATCCACCCATTCCAAAGGCAAATAATGGAATCGGCCCAAATATGAGCCAAGGAATTTCACTTCCTGGATCAATGCTAAACCATGACATACCAATATTATCTAATATCGGATTCAAGGTTTCAAAAATAGACCCCACTCCAGAATTTAAACTTTTTCCAAGGCCTGTTTGGTTAAACTGACTATTCAGTTCTTTATCAAATCCCCACCATTTCAACATATATCCAACAATTGATAAAACAGTAGAAATAATAAATGCTCTTTTTTTACCCCATTTATTAGACATTCTTGAAATAATTGGAATGACAATAAAAGCAGTAATCATTGCATTAATGGTATTGAACCATGCTGGCCAAGTTCCTGCCATTTCATAACTTCCGTTGTACATATAAAATACAATTATAAATACACCAAATGCAGCCACTAATTGAAACCCATTAAACACCAAAAATGTTGCACCGCAAAGCTTCATAAAAGGTTTGTTCTTTGAAACCTGCACGATTCCTTTCATCAGTTCTTTTAGGTTCTTCGAAAGTGATTTTAAGTTGATTTCTTGACGATTGGCCATGTGCGCCGAATCGATTCCTTTACAAAATAATGCTGGTAATACTCCAAAAACTACACACATTCCTCCGACAATTAGTGCCATGGTTCTTACTCCTTCTGTCTGAGTATTAAAGGTATTTGTGTCTGGAATAATAACATAAAGCCAAGGGACAATCATCCACGCGATCTGACCCATTGTATTTGAAAATGCCATCAATCGAGTACGCTCGTTGTAATCAGATGTCATTTCATATCCCAATCCCACCAAGGGTGTCGCAAACATGGTATTTCCCACTAGGAAAAGAATCTGAACAACCATTACGTGCCATATGATATACGTTTGTGACGCATTATCATCCAATTGCCACATAAGAAAAAACAGGATACCACTTATGATAGCACCAAAAAAGATATAAGGTCTTCGTCTTCCCCATCTCGACTTCGTGTTATCAGAAATGAAACCCATAATTGGGTCTGTTAAAGCATCAAAAATTCTTGGTAGACCTCCTAAAAGACCTGCCCATAATGGATCTACACCCCAAGCTGTAAGAAGAAAAAACTGGATAAATACACCGAGAGTCCCAGGTAAAATATTTAAAATAAAGTGTCCAGCTCCAAAGGCCATTTTTTGGCCAACAGGAACGCGATCTCTTGCGCTAGTTTCTTGGTGTGTCATAACTTTTACGTTTTAGTTGATGTTTCAATTGTTTTCTTTTAACGTTATCGTTTGTATTGCTTGAGCGTTAATTGTAAGCTCTTTGGTATAGTTTCCTATTTTCAAATCGATGGAAACAGGATATTCATTTTGATTTAAAACCACAACTGCCAAACTTTGGTCTGGATTTATGACAGAAGTAACTTGTACCTCATCATTGTTTATAGTAGATTCTATTCTTTTTGATCCAGGCCGTATGTATTTGCTGAAATGTGCCATGGTATAGTAGAGCGGAGTCATATAAACTTCATCTGCTTCTGGATCAACAATGATCGGAGCTAAACACCAATTCTTAAACCAATTGGGTCCTCCTTGTCTGTCCAAAACCATATTCCAATCTACCCATCCATCTACCCAATTATTAAAACAACCAATTATGTCTCTAGCATATCTGTATACTGGTACATATTTGGGGTGCAATGGTTTTTCTTCTTCAGATGCCCAATCCCATCCCCAGTCAGTCGCTTCTTTACTCCAATACCACTCATCTTCCTGCCAATGAGGCACCTCTGCGTCAACACAACCCTCCGTTTCAATTAAATATTTCTCTGGAGCTTTATTGTGTGCGTATTGCAATACATCTGGAAACACTTCATAAGTACTTGCATACCAATGGATCGCCGTCCCATCCATATATTTCGATGAAACTTCATCTTTATACATTACATCTACCCATTCTTTTAAGTGGTCCCTATTTTGATCATACCCCAATATTTTAACGTCCGCATGTCCATTCTTTTCCATACTAGGACCTAAATGTTTGCTGACAAAATCTGTCATCTCTTCGGGTGTGTAATGCATACTCTCCCAATTGTTTCCATTCCCTAAGGGCTCGTTCTCCACTGTAACGCCCCATATATCAATTCCTTCCTCTTTGTATGCATCAATGTACTTTGAGAAAAATAATGCCCAGCTATCATAATACTTTGGTAATAATTTACCTCCTACATAATTATTATTGTCCTTCATCCATGGTGGTGCTGTCCATGGAGATGAAATTATTTTAAAACCTTCACTAGAAATTGCCATCGCTTCTTTGATCATAGGAATGATGTCGTCCTTGTCTTCGGCAATTGTGAAATCATTCAGTTCTATATCGTTTTCAGTAGGAGCATACGAATAATTGCTTAAGGAAAAGTCACATGAGTTGATGTGGGTTCTGGTTAAGGAATACCTAGCACCTTCGTCCCCAAAATAAGCCTGTAAAATTTTATTTCTGTTTTCTTTGCCCAGTTGATTCAACAAATAAGCTGAGGATTCTGTAAAAGAACCTCCAATACCGGTTATCGTCTGAAATTTTTTAGTAGCGTCTATTGTGATTTCTGCTTTTTTGTCCGTTTTTACAAACTCAGAAACAGACGCAAGTTTATTACCTGAAGCAGACGTTTCTACAATGCTTGTGCTCCACTTTTCAGCCTTCTTGTTACAACTCATCATAATGGCGATCATAAAAATGAATATTAATTTTCTTTTCATCCTATTCACGTATTCGTATTAATTATTTTCTAGTTCAACAGTCTCTAATGGATTCAACGATGTTTCCATTACTGCATTTTTATCGCCTTCAAATGTCTTTGTGATAGAATTATTATTTCTCTTTAATCCTTCAAAAACACCGTTATCAACCAAGTCCCAAATGGCATATTTAGCTTTCCCATACACTGTAAATAACCCGAAATGATTTTCAGATCCATTTACATTATTAGCATCTTTCCAAGATTCATCAAATGCTTCGAAAAAGAAACAACTGATGCCTGCTTTATTCGTCCATGCCCTCATATCTTTGTAGTACACTGCTTGTTTGTATTCATCACATGCTCTGGCTCCTTCTGGACCATAAAAACCATCTGAAAAACTTGCCCAACCTGTTTCTCCAATATGAATCGGTTTGTCAACACTTAATCGTTCTACATATTTCACCACTGACTGATATTGATTCTGAGCATAGACTTTTGCTCTATTCATCGCTGCATCTACCTCGTCTTTGTCCGATTTAGATGTGCCTTCTTTAGCAGAAGCATTCAACCAGAATTCAGGATTATGGTGGGTGTCGTGCATCGGATACGTGTGCATTGAAATAAAGTCAACTGCCTTTATCAGACTATCTAGTGCCGGTACGTGGTATTCGTCTCCACCTCCGCCCCAAGATGCAAAATTATCAGAACTGGTTATCCATAAATCAGCAGGTAATAACCCATCTTTCTTCAATTTTTGTAAACGATTGACCCACTTCAAGATAACATTGGGCTGAACATAATAAGAAGTAGCCCACTTAACCATGGCCTCATTCCCAACTGCTATTATTTTGACAATATCTTTGTGTTGATTTGCCAATGAAACCGCTCGATCAATTTCGGAAGCGTTTGCCTCACTTTCAACATCATGATCTGGAGGCAATTCCGTCCAAGCATTTTTACAATCTATCCATGCTCCTAACATGACATACATCTCAAAACTTGGATCTTCGACCTTCAAGGATTCTATGGCCTTTAACAAATTACTCGTATGTGCTAATTGAACATTGTAGGTTCGAAGCAACTTTATACCCATTGCTGAAAGGATTCGCATGTCTTCCTTCAACTCTTCAATCGTAGGTTGTTTTTCCCTAGTAGAATGTCTATATCCACCATAAGAAATGGCCTGGTATTCAGGATTTCCTAGAATTTCCTTTGCAGTAATACTGCTTGAGTTATTTACTACTTTTTTTGATTCACAAGAAGAAATACAAATTAAAACGATACAAATGAACACTATGGAAATAACCTTTCTATAATCACTTATATTTTTAACTCTTTTTTTCATTTCTTACTATTTCAATCTACTTGAATTAATGAATACTTCTATTTGTTTGAGCTCATTTGTTCGTTTAAATACCTGTATACTTTGTACCATATTTAGCCTCAATGAATGAATGGTATCTGTTGAGTTGTCGCTATTCACAACTATCAACTTTTCTTCATCACTAATTTTATAAACAATCGGCACCTGACAGTATGTAAATGCGAGTTCTCCTGAACTTAATTGTATCCTTTGTTTGTTTCCTGAAACATCTAAATAATTGAAAACCTTATCATTCACAAGAAATTCCTCCTTCCTCAACAAACATGGATTAAAATATAAAGATCCATTTTCAACAAAAACCCCTAGTTCTCCATACCTACTTAATATATCTTCCTTTACTTGACCTGTCATTCCTGGTTGCTGGGCCCCTTTATTTGCCGGAGTGTGAGAATATGGGTCTGTTGGAAATGCGCCATACAAGCTTGGAGATTTATGAACTCCAATGCCTTCATTAATTTCATAGAAGTGTTCTAATAATCTTCCACTTATTGAAGGGTCCACCTTATCTTCGATTGCTCTTAAACAGGTTTCTTGTACTGCCAATAATAGCTTTGAAACCATATGCCAATAGATAGAGCCAAGTCCTTCATACCCAAAGAAAGTCCCAGATCGACCCGTAAATGCCTTATGATTAAATACCGTTTCAAATATATCCCCCAATACTTCTTTTTCCTGTTCGACTAATTCTTTATACTGCGAATTCTCAAATGCACTAAGCGCTGTATTTAAATCTTGAACATTTCTAAAGTTTCCATTGAAATGGGTTTTACCAAAAACATCTTTTTCGATAATTTGATTATTTCCATCCTTTAATAATTGTTGAAATAATGCAGAACTTTCAACTAATTCATTTGGAATAATATTCTTTTCCAAAAATCCGAGGAGTTGCTTGTTTGGATAAAGAATATAACTGTACTGGTCTGGTCTAAAAAGCGAACTCTTTTTAAGTCCATCTAAAATTTCCAATGATTCTTCGGCGGTCATTACACCAGAACTTAAGACAGCGACTTGGCCTTCTAACATCTCACTTAAGTAGGAAATCTTTACCTCATCCACATCAAATGTCAATAGATTATAGGCATGAAATAAGTTGTCAGATCTTTTATTTGAATGAATGGTATGGTCCATATGACCGATTGCAGATTTTATAAATCTCTTCAACCCATCCATTGATATTGTTCTCTTTTTACCCCAGAACGATTGTTGATACACATGGTTTCTGAAATCCGAAGCGGCAGAACCTAATTCATCCACCATTATTTTTCTTTCCTCATTTGAAATTTCTTTTTCAAGTAAGGCTTCATGTTCTTCAAACGTTTTACGAATTTGTTTATAAAAATCCATCACTTCATTAGAGACCTTAATTTCTTCCAAATCGGAATTTTCCAATGCCGTATAGAAAAATGAAAGGAACCTTCTTAAATAATATAAGGTCACCATTGATACCCCATTACCGACCAATGCATTGTTGGCATCATTCCATTCTGGCCGCTGAGTATTCATCCAAATTCCTCCTTCTGGAACATAGTTTGACAACTTTGCTAATACCGTTGCAAGAATCTTTTCTATGAAATTTACACGGTGGATTTGTCCATTTTCATCATGCAGTAAAGTTCCGTCTGCACCCATTTTACTTTGACGTTCTCTAATCTGATGATCCGCTTCTTCATCAAATAAAATGGTGTCTTTCGGATTTTCAACAATTTCGTTGTATGACTTTATTTTATAGGGAACATTGGCATATACAAAAGCATCTTGATCAAAATATTCTGCTAATTTGCCTGGTTTATGCTTTTCAATAAACTCTAAGAATTTCTGCAAATATATAATTTGATGATCTCCCCAATAACCAATATAAGACCACGGGTCATCTGGTTCTATTGTTTCCCAATCAAAGCCCCCTTTAGTGATTCTATAGGGGTTATATCCATCAAATGTAGAAGCATTCAAAAATCTAAAAATCATTCCATCAATAAAATCTGGGAATGAATGCACCATTGCTTCCCAATTCTGGAAAATATCTCTCCAGTTTCCTTCATAATCCAGAATCTTAGAACCATCATTCTCATTGATCATATTAATCGAAAATTTGTTCCAAGGTCTACTCGGGTCTCCGTGTCTTCGACTAAATTTCAGTGGTAAATATTCTGTAGCAAGACGAATAAAGTCTATATCTGAAGAATCTTTTAATGCCGTTCTTAATGTGTGCAATGAAAATGAGGAAGGTAAAGCATCGAGAAATGCTTTATTATTTTCAAATACTTCTCTATTCGCATTGGAAAGGTATGTGGAAAAGTCCCACAACTCTATCATATATCCATTATCAAATATACCCCCTCGCATGTTGTTGAAAAGTACATTAGCGAAATGCCTTGAATCCCTTAATTCATCTGCGGTGCAATGAATTCCATCTGCAGACGCATTTAATGCAATTAAGTTTTTGGTACCCCGTTCAATATCATCATGTATATGTTGAACAATATCTTTTTCTGCACCCAACATTTGAATGAGTTCTGCCACTTTTGACTGGGTCTGATTTACATTAGCCACAATCAACCATTCTTTTTCTTCTAGGGAAGATAATTCGTAGGTGTTTTTTAAGAAATACGCTCCCTTTTCTCCTTTTACATCTACTTCTTCTTGTACTTCCTCCAGGCTCCTAAAGGCATCTAACTGCAGCGACGATAATAGGTATTCTGAATTATCCAACCCAATTGACCAAGCCACATTGGCTTTTAGTGCTTCACTGGGTTCTGCTTTATCGACGATGATGGCACTTAGCGCAAAAATACCAAGTCCAGAATCTTTATGAAGTTCACTTCTTTTATAAGCGTCAACGAGGTTACTTGTGGAGCTTTGTGTGTCACTAGGCACACCATATGGCATAATATTCTGAATACCATCTAGCATTGAAATAGATGCCGGCTTGTCCGAAGTATTTATAATTTTTGATCTGCGAACAAATCCATAAATATTACTTGAACACCACTCATATCGAAAAGTAATATCGAGATCATGATTGACTTCTTCAAATAGAACCCGATTTCCAAAACTATTTTTATACAGGTTTGAGCTTACTTTATACTTTCCTCTATTTCGGATAGAAAACGGTTCCCAAGTCTGAGTTTTTCCATTTCGACTTACTTTTAATATTGTTTTACTACCCGTGATTTCTGATGATTCCGTTATTTTATCATCTGTGTAATAAGGGAAAAGAGAAAACTCTGAATTTTTCCTTCCTGCAGTTAGTCCTCCATTACTTGATATGAACATCCAGTGATTTGAGTCACTCACAATACTCATAAAAAATGGTCGCATAGAATCACTATTGCTTATCTTATAGTAGAGCCTATTGTCAATCTCAACTTGTTCTATCGCTGCTTTTTCGTTTACTGTCGTCAAGCTTATTAATTTTCGTTTAAGAAGTATGTGTTCCGTGTAATTATAAGTATCGAATAAAGTGATACTTCTTCATGATAGAAAACATTCCTTTAGAAAGCGTATCAATATTTAGTCTTTCTAAAGGAATGTCTTGATTATAAATGTATGAATTATTTATAGACTCTTACATAGTCTACATACATCGTTTGTGGAAATACTGTATTTGCATTTGGGTTACCTGAAAAAGAACCTCCTACTGCTACATTTAAGATGAGGTAAAATGGATTATCGTTAAAAACCCATTCTCCAGTTACATCAGCTGGTGTGATCTGATTATACAAAACATCATCAACATAAAAATTTATATAATCCGGTCCCCACTCAACACCGAATACATGGAATTCTGTGTCGTAACGACTATTCGTTAATTCATAACTTTTACCAATTGACTCTCCTCCAGAATAGCCTGGACCATGCACCGTTCCGTGTGTAATGGTCGGCTCGCTTCCTCGGTTTTCCATAATGTCAATTTCACCTATTTGTGGCCATGATACCGTACCTCCAACATCATCTCCTAACATCCAAAACGCTGGCCATAATCCTTGTCCCCAAGGCAATTTAATTCTGGCTTCAAAGCGACCATAAGATTGCTCAAATAAGCCCTTCGTCAAGATACGTCCAGAAGTATAGTTTCTACCTCCAAATTGCTCCTGACGAGCTGTAATTTTTAACATCCCATCTTCGACAACTACATTTTCCTGACGATCTGTATATGTTTGTAATTCATTGTTGCCCCATCCAGGTATTCCCTGTGCCGTTCCATCGCCAATCTCATATGCCCAATTTGCAGAGTTAGGTGCTCCATCGGTATCAAAATTATCTTCCCAAGTTAACTCGGTAAAGTTTACGACGGTTTGTGTCTCATCTGGATTACAACCACTGATCACCACAATAAATAGAGCTGTAACAATCAATGACCCTATTTTAACTATATTTTTAATTGTGTAATTCACTTCTCTTTTTTTTAATTTGCTAATTGAATGTCATCAAAATAATATGTGTTTCCATCTCCTGGTAGATCCACAACGAACTCCATAAATATTACCATTCTATTGTAGTCTGCAGAAATATCCGCTGTTCCACCAAAATCAAATATTAACTCTTCCCATCCATTGGATACCGTTGTGTTGACATCAACGGCAACTTGAGCCGCTCCTCCATCATTACGCTCTAGTGCTAAACGAACTGGAATATCCGCTTTTGGTGACCATACCTTCATTGATAGTTTCTGAGTCTGAGAAAAATCTATTGGAACATCCAAATCTATAAACGTTCCTGCAAAAAACTGAGCGCCCATTGTTTTGGTCGTTTTCATTACTGTTGCAGATGTATTGATTCCACTTTGATCTGGATTTGGCTCAATAGAACTCTCCGCTCCTTCAAAACCTAAAAACGCATAATTTGACGGATTGTCTAATTCAAAATCAAGAGGCAACGATACCGTTTCTGGTGTAATACTCGTCCCGTCTTCTTTATAAAAATACATATTGTCAACATAGAAATTAGCCGGAGGAGTACCTGGTCCATCTCCAGAGAGTACAATCTGACCTAAGTTTGTTCTAGGATTTAATCCAGTAATTTCCATATCTAATGAAATCCATTGATCTGCTGTTGATCCTAATTGAAAATCTTCCTCTATAGGTGTATCATCTCCTCCACCAAAAGAACTATCACCACCAAAATCAACTAAGGCTATGCGTAAATCAGCATTTGCAGGAATTGATCCTGGTACAAATACATCCATATGAAAGTGAGTTGCCAACTTTCCATTGATCGTAGGTACATTTTGATTAAATTCTATCCCTACAAAGTTGAAGTTTTCATAATTCAATATGTTATCACCGTTAACTGCAAAATCATTAGACGTTGTCGTCTGAAAAGGTGCATAAAATCCATTGTAAAAGTCTACTGGCACATTATTATAAAAATCACTGAATATAGAAATCACACTAGCTGGATCCCTGGTGGGTATCGGTGCTGCTGTAAAACTACCTTGTGAGACTACGGTTAAAGATCCTGCCGCATCCAATCCCGCTAATGAGGCAGTAATTACTGCTGTACCATTGGCTCCAACTACGTTGACAATACCTTGTGCATTTACTGTTGCAATCGAAGGGTCCGAAGAAACAAACGTAAAGTAGTTTGGTGATAAATTTAAAGAAAAGTCTTGTCCATTAGCCAAATTGAATGTTTCTGACAATGCTTCAATACTTGTAACTCCTCCAAGAAAAGTTTCAATAATCACATCTTCTCCTCTAAGTATTGACGGCCTAGGCTGCGCTACTGTACCTAAGTTTTCAAATCTAATATCATCAAACCATACCGTATATCCAGATCCATTCGTCTCTTCCGTACCGTCAGAGTACCAAAATACGCCTCTTTCTTCTACTAATTTTGAGGCGTCAGGGATTGGAATTGTGTACTTAGTCCAATTTGTCCCGATTGGTAATCCCGCAGCAGTTACTATATTTTTGTTATCAAAAAAGTCTTGTCCAAAGCCCACTTCACTCAAAACGATTCCTTGAGACGCTCTAGCGTAAAAAGTAAGCGCATCATATCCTGATAAATTTCTACCTGCTCCATCAATTCTTAAAATTGCACCCGCGTAATTACCCGTCAGGTCACTTGCATTAGGTACATCTACACGATAGGATGCTCTGCTTTCAAACCCCTCTTCATTATCTACAGAAAAGGCATCCAGCTTTGAATTGGCAAATGGCAAATAAAAATCTTCGCCTAAGCCTACAAAATTATCGGTAAATATGTCTCCTGTTGTATCAAACGTTGCTAATACAACATCATCTGAAAGTTCTCTTTCACATCCTGACAATACTACTAATAGCAGTAATGGTAGAAAAAGTCTCACCTTGATATTATTATTTATTTTCATTTTAATTTTTTTATTAATTACCAATATTAACATGTAGGTAGGTTCTAATTTCCCATTCAGATCCATTTGGAAAACCAACAGGACTTAAAACAGGTTCTTGAAATTCTTCTGCTTGCAAGGGAGAATATCTAGGAGAGTTTTGATCTAAAGATCTCCATGTTCCTCGTACACCTAATGTCGTACCCGGTAAAGCAAACCAATCTGGGTTTCCTAAGTTTGTAGATATATCCATCATTAGCTGAGCTGGAAAAGTAAGGTTAAAGTCTCTGTGATAATCAAATGGACCCCAGTCATTAATTCTAACATGACTCTGAACCTTGATTGATTTATGAATCATTCTTACGTCTCCCCCATATCTAGTTATCAGACGATCACTATCTCCGTTTGCTTGACCATTACCATAATAAAGATTTGCTATAATTCCTGTTTGATTACTCAACTTGGATACCATTCTCGTATGTACCTCCCATAAATCCTCTTGTGGTGCAGAATTCGGGAATGCAAAAAATGTACGATCTGCCAAGAATCCAATGTGAGCATCCTGTGCCGTGTGATGTTTTCTAAAAACAAATCCAAGATTCATTGCAAATTTTGCATCTTCTGCTCTGTCATTGTTCCATTCATACATCCAAGTACCTGGAGTAGGATCAAATGACAATAACATCTCAAATCCCGTTGTTTCTCTATTTCCACCTCTTACTGCAAATGGATCACTAATCCAGTTTCTCAATCTTCCTGGTGCGCCTATGCCATTAGGCATTGGATCAACCATTGGTCTTTGCCACATGAAATTTGGAGCCAATTGGAAATTACCGAATGAATAGGTAAATCCAGAGAGGATATTAGTCATATTACTACTTCCACTGTCTTTTAATTTCCAACCTGTAAATGTCAATGTCTGATCTACACCACCATTGGCAACTAAGCCCATTGCAGATGCTTGACCATACCAATTGAATCGGCCTCCAGCATATGTTAATTTAACTTTTCCTCCCCAATTATCAGATGACTTGATTCGATCTACCACTACATCACCGTTATCGTTGATGTCTTGAAATGCGATCCCATTCACCGGGCTACCGCCCCAAATACCTCCAAGACTAACTTCAAGCTTATTCGTCAGTTCTTTTTCAATTGCAATTGTTGCTCTTTCTGTAGCCCAAGGTGGAATCACACCACTTCGCACTTGATTGGCGTTCAGCTCTCTAACACCTGTATTGGGGTCAATATTTATATTCGTATCAAAATCCCTATGGTAAATACCCGTCACTTTAAAATGAGCGATTTCACGTGAATATTTGTACAACATTGTAGGGTTGGCTCCCCACCAAAGTTGAGGACCTACTGCTGCTGTAAAACCATCTAGAACTCCTTTTCCTTCAATTTCAACACCATTGATTTCTCCATTATATAAATCCAAGTTGGGACCATAGTTCGCCTCAGGATAAAGTCCAAAAAAGTCTCCTTCATATCCCCAATGGAAATGACCCGTTCTGTAAAAGTATTTCAAATTGAATTGTTTCGCATTCCATTCTACCTCTGCATTATAAACTCTGAGTCTATTGTTATCTGTTAATATAACTTCTCCATCTTCTGATTCAACTCGAAGTGGTTGTGCCGTATTTTCATAGAATATTTCATTGATTGGATTTTGTGCAACATTACCAACGATGTTAAAATTAACACTGGCTCTTATGTTTGATGCAGGATTTCCCTCTATACCAACAAAATAGGATTGCATATGATCGAACCCTGTCTGATTTGGAAAGTTGTTAGATGTTGGGTCTGGAGTTTCTGGAGTTGTCAATAAACTACCTCCAGTGCTAAACATATCATACCTTGCTTGTAAATTACTGATACTTAGTTTGTCACTTCCTTGACCAGCTAAAGCAGCTTTATCTCCTCTAGCACTAAGCATCGCTTCCGTCAAATTAATATTCTTAAAGTGTGTTTGAACAGCTTCTAGCGTAGTACCATTTTCATAAGGGTTTAACGCGTGTGCTTTCTTTAATGCGTAGTAAGAAGCTCTTGGATATAGTGTATATAACCCCAATTCATTTGTGGGACCCTTCGCACATATTCCAAACCACTCTTCATTCATATTATTTGCTCCTGGGAATGCTTCATCAATTTTATAACCTCCAGCATTCCATGTAGATTCTGTCTGGTGCGTATCGGCATCTTTACGGTCATCAAAGCCTGCTTTCCACCATCCATCAGAAAATTGAAAAGTAAATCCACCTATAGAGTTATTTGATTTTCCAAGACCCGCTGCATTCTCATAGATTTCTTTCCAGTTTTTAACCATGTAATACGCCTGCATTTTTTGATCCTCTTGGTTCTTAATTGCATTGTATGCATCCGAACCAAACTCTGTAAACATAATTGGCTTATTGTATGTTTCTTTTACCACTTGGAACATGTCACCAAATGATTCGCCACGATATGCATTTGTGCCGTATATGTCTACGTCTTTACACTCCTCAGCAATGATGTCTAAAAACAAAACATCCCCATTACAAATAGCTACTGGATGAGAAGAGTCCAATGATTTAATCATTAGAGCAGCCTCATTCATCAATTTATACATTGGTCTTCCACGTTTTTCCCCTACGACTCTTTTCTTTTCATCACCATCAGGAAAATCTTCTGTTTCTGCTCCTTGCCAGAATAAACCATAGTTGTTTTCATTTCCTAGGAGATAAAGTAAAAGCCCTCTTGTATTTTTGTATTCATTCACCAATGCTGCCGTTTCAGACATAAGTAAATCCATTGTTTTTTGGTCGTCATACTCAGTAATAGGTGTCCATACCCCATCAATCGTTAACCCATATCGACCGAATGTATGGTTTAACATGGTATGAATTCCATAGGTATCATAAATGTAAGTGATCCACTTAGGTTGAATTCCTGTATAGGCTCGAATTGTATTGACACCCATGTTTTGTAGCAATGACATTTCTGAATCCAAAGCCGCTTTAATAATATTATCGGGCTTATTCCAAAAATCAGCATCTACAACGTCTGTTCCAATTGGCACATAGTCCCAATTCATCCCATTTATCATAAAAGGTTGTCCATTGACAAGTAATGTCATCCCTGATGCATTATTCTGAACAACAACCTTCGAGGCTTGTCCAAATAATGTTGCTGTGCTTAAGATCAGGCTAAAAGCAAACGCGAATAGAATTTTCATTTTCAAAGTTTAATGTTGATTTTGTTTTATCGAATGATTGATAATCAAACGTAAATTTGCAAACTATTCACTAATGTAAAATTAAATTACAACTTCTGTGTATATACTATTGATATACATACCAATATACAAGATAGCTAAATCACGCTATAACAACCATTAAATCATTGATATGAAATCTTTTATATATTGTTAAAACAATATTGCTTATGTCATAGTTGTATATAAAAAATATATCAAATCTGTTTAACTATGACATAAAAATGTTGAAACAGAAGGATTATTTGTCGCAACAAGGTATAGTGTATAAAATCATGTTTTTTTACAAATCAGATGGTTCTATTACTTACTTAATTCGTTCGCATAACACAACTGCTGTTTCAAATGGAGCTTTTGTGAAAACAATTAGGTAGTTGTTCCCTCCTGACTGTATTTTGTATTTTTTGATAATATCCTTCGCTTTCAAGGGGTGGTTTTTTGAAATTACATTCGCCTTCATATCTGGAAGTACTTTTTTCAGTTCCTTTTTACTCAACCGAATGTTTTTTATAATTCTAAAAATTCTACCGAAAAAATCTTCCTTTAATGTATCAGAGACATACAAATGTGTGTTTTGATGTATTTTTTTTAATGAAAACATGTTGCTATACCTATTATGTAATTCTGCCTTTATTAATGCTGGACTAGGTTGATATAAATATTGCTGTAACTCGGCTAGGTCAACTTTAAGGTGGCGGTGTTCAAAGTCAAATGAAAACTCAGATGTACATTCTCCTGAAATGTCAATGGCAGAAATTAAAGGCCTCTTTGAAGTAGTGGGTGAAATATGTAGCAACAACTCCTTGATCTCATTATGTATACTTAATACTACAATCTTAATTATCCCATTTAATTCCTTTACACACTCGCTGATATCTTGCATTGGGGAAAGCTTGACCAAAATATTTTTTCCTCTTGTAGCAAGTGCTTCTTGTAGGGCTACGATATTTGGAGTGTACTTCGTAATACTTGTTTTACGTTCACCATCAATCCTTCTTGATGGGTCCAGATAAACCCAATCAAAATGTTCCTCCGAATTATCTAAATATGTTTCGCACGTTGAATGAATCATTTCACACTGAGTAAATCCTAAAATTGAATAATTGTACTTCGAGGATTGATACAAATTAGGCTGCGGTTCTACATACACCGCTCTTTTAAATTTTCTGCCTAATAAATAGGCGTCGATTCCCATTCCTCCTGTCAGATCAATAAAAGATGAACCTCCAACAACCATCGTAGATTTATAGTTGGCCGTAACTTCTGATGAGGCCTGTTCTAAAGACTCCTTTCGGGGGTAAAAATATTTTTCATGTTCAACCAGAAATGGAAACTTCTTTCGTGCTATCCTTCTTCCTTGAATTTGCTGTACCAATTCTCTCATTTCTATCCCGGGAAACGGAGATTTCTTTAATGCCAGCGTATATAAGTCATCGTTTTCATGATTGAGTATATATTCAATCACATCCTCCGAAAACCGCTGATCTATGTCCATAGACTTATTATTAAGTATTATCCCTCATATTCTATCTCCACCTCTGAGCTTATCGGATGGGCCTGACAAGTAAGAATGTATCCTTCCTCTACTTCATCGTCATCTAATGCAAAACAAGCCTCCATTTTGACTTCGCCTTTTATAACTTTCGCCATGCAACTTGAACAGGCACCACTGGTACATGAATACGGTGCCTCATGGCCCGCATCTAATAACGTGTCGAGCAATGTTTTGCCTCCTACAACATTTAATTTTATTTCTTCCCCGTTTAACCGTGCTGTTAATACTGCCCCATCAGACGATTGTACTGTTTGAATACTGTCCGAATTGCCCGCGGTAAAATACTCCCTATGAATGTTTTGCTTCTGAACACCATTTCCCATTAAAGTTGTTTGTACCGTTTCTATCATGCTTCCAGGGCCACATATGTAGTATTCAGCCTGTTCAGATTTTGGGGTATATTCTTGAGCAAACCGTGCTACCTTTGCTGAATCTATTCTTCCCTTTAATCCTGTCCATTTTGTCTCTTTTTTTCCGAGAATGCCAAGAATGCCTCCTGATTTTTCTTTTGTTGGCTTGCTCAATGTATGTTGGACAATGAACTGACCTTCATATCTATTTTGCAATTCCTCTATTTGCGATTTAAAAATAATCCCTTCCTCATGTTTACTTCCATATAAGAGGTAGGCAGTACTCTTGGGCTCATCTTCCAACATTGATTTAATCATCGACATTACAGGTGTGATTCCGCTCCCCGCAGCAAAAAAATAATGATCTCTTTGTGTATCTATATGAGTAATTAATGTAAACTTTCCATCTGGTTTCATCACGTCTAAGATGTCTCCCTTTTTCACTGAAGAGTTCAAATAATTAGACATCTTTCCTCCTTCAACTCTCTTGACAGAAACCCCAAGGTGTTTTTCATTTTGACCTGTACAAATGGAATATGCTCTTCGCACTTCTTCTCCATCAATCATCGCCTTTATGGTCAAATATTGACCAGCTTTGAATTTGAATTGATCTTTTAAGTCTTCAGAAACTTCAAAAAGTACCGTTACACAATCTTCTGTTTCTTGAATTACTTCGTAAACCTTTAGTGCATGGAAATCTGACATCTACTATTATTTTAATTTGACTTGCCTTTATGCTTTTTACAAATAAATAATCCCATAGTTCTCATTTTTTCAATTGATTAAAATGGAATTAAAAAAGCAGCATTACTATTTGTAACGCTGCTCAAATTTATAATTTATTTAGTGTCTTTTAAACTAAAACCTGATTCCCTTAAGATTAACTTCCTTTGATTTTGAATATGATAACTCCACATTGTTCACGATAGTCACTTTTTTCAAACCAAAAGTCTTTAGATTTTCTAATCGCTAATGAAACTAAACTTTTCTTAGCAATGGTTGACATCTTTGAGTTAAATTCTGCAGATTCTACTTTTCCTCTTTTATTAACACAAATATCAACAGCAACTACTCCATCCGTATCCGAAAGGATAAGTATATTAGGCTGGTCTAATATCTTTCTTTTCCCTAGTCCTTGTCCTTGTATAACAAGTGTTAGGTCTTCATCAACTTCTATTTCATTTGGAGTATTGTCCTCAACGGGCATATTGTCTTCTTCTTTCACCACTGGACTTGTTTCTTCTTCTACCGTACTTGTCTCATCGTCATTTATAGTGTCTTTTTGTTCACCTCCATCATTCGTATTCAATTTATCGTCCGTAATCGGTTCATCCAACGATCCTGTTTCCTCCCCATCAGTTGAGGTAGTATTTTTCATATCGTCACTTCTATCTTCAATGGTTGTATCCTCGTTCGTAGGTAGTCTTGCGTCATCAATACTTGGCTTATTGGTTCTTCTTTCTACTCTGCTCGGTTCTGGCGTAATGCTACCACATAGTTTTTTTGCCTTTATACTTGCCTTTGATGACCCCATATTTGCAGACATATTCCAGTATTCACATGCTTTCAAGAGTTTGCCCTCTTCCTCATATAAATTTCCCAGGTATTCCGAAACCTGAGCATCCTCTTTATTTAACTCTACTGCAACGATCAATGAATTAATAGATGCTTGTTTATTTCCCATTCTATAATCCGCCTTGCCTAACAGCGTTGCAGCCATTCCACCAATTCCCTTAGATCCCATATGAAGGAGTACATCTTTTTTTGTGCCCGTATATGCTGCCATTGCATATTTTGCTTTGGCTCTGTACAAATAAGCGTCTTTATATCCTTTCTCTTCTTGGATAATTTTTGTGAATTCTTTAATTGCTTCCTCATACCGTTCTGTATCCAAAAGGTATTTCGCTTTTATGTAGTTAAATTCTACTTCTTCTTCCAGGTTTTGAGCTTTGGCAAGCGCAATCGAAAAAAGACAAAGTGCTAATGCTAATAAAAATCTGTTCATGACTGTTAAATACTTAGTTGCCATTGTGACGCAATTTTAGAATTAAGGTGTGTTAATAAACTTCTAAATATTCTACAAAAGTATCGAATATTAAGGGGAAAGCCTATTCCGCCAATGTATCATACAATAAGTTGCAAAAGTTGAGCCAATAAAGTATTCTTGCAAATTCTTCAATTTCTCTCATTTCCGCCCTCTTTTGGCCCTATCTCTGGAGGTACAATATGAATTTTTCTTCGAAATACGGTTCATTGATATATTTCAACAATGGATGTATTTCATAGTAGTCTTTCTTTGAAAGTTCTGATGTTTCATCCTTTATCCGACCCCCTTTCAACGCTATTATACCATTTGGAAGTGCGTGTCTTTGGTTTTCTGGATCAATTAAATGATTCGTCCACTCTTTTAATTTGCCAATTTTAGCCACTGCTCGACTAACTACAAATTCATATTTTGCTTTGTGTTCTTCGGCTCTCATTTGTTTTCCAACAACATTTTTAATCCCTGCTGCACTTGCAATCTCATTGACCACGGTAATCTTTTTCCGTGTACCATCGATAGCTATAAATTGTGTGTTGGGAAACATAATTGCCAAAGGAATTGCAGGGAAGCCGCCTCCTGTACCTAAGTCTAATACCCTCGTATTATCTTTAAACTTTATAAACTTGGCAATCACTAGAGAATGGAGAATGTGATGCAAATACAGGTTGTCGATATCCTTTCTTGATATGACATTAATTTTATCATTCCACTCTCTATAGAGCTCCCCTAATTGTTCGAACTGGGTCACTTTGGCTTGATCTAATTCAGGAAAGTATTTATGTATTAATTCCAATGAGAACTGTTTTTGTTGAAAAAATAATAAATCGGCATTATCACTAAATATGTGCAAAATAAAACATCCAATACTGGTATCTTCCAAAATAGGTCTTGTTCTTTAAGCTTTTTCATTAAAGAATAATTGATACTCATTTGAATTGCCCATTTTATCGCTACTATTCCCAGCAAATATGCTGCATTTACAGATGAAAACATAAAGCAATAGAATACTGTCAAATAAAAAAGTATTTGTGAACTACTGAATGCTCCCAACAATAGCTGATGTAGAGGCTTGTAATAAATAGACGTACTTATATGCCTTGTTTTTTGTTTCAGAAAAGCGCGAAGGGTCTTCTTGGGTTTACTGTATACAAAACTATCCGGATGAATGCAGATACGTGTGTTGGTTTTATTTGCCAGTGCATTGATCATAAGGTCATCATCTCCAGAAGCAAGATGTTTCCCTTTAATGACGGATGCCTGTTTGGTGACCAATGTTTTATCGATTAGTAAATTTCGCCCTACCCCCATATAAGGTAAACCTACCAACGCATAGCTCAAATATTGAATGGCCGAAACATAGGTTTCATATCTAGAAAATACACTTACTATACCCTTTGATTTGACCATTGGACCATAACCCAGAACAAAAGATGATCCTTTCTCAGTCATATAAGAGGACCATGTTTTTGACACCATTTGGCAATCTGCGTCTGTTAATAATATTCTTTGATAGCTCGCCTCTGAAATGCCTATTGATTGTGCATTCTTCTTGCCCGCCGTCTCCTTTTTTATTGAGATTACTTTTATCTTATCAGATTCATATTGTTTTAAAACCTCTAATGTCCCATCGCTAGAATTATCATCAACTAAAATCAGTTCAGAAAACTCTTGTTCAAGTAAGGAGGGTAGGCTTTCTGATATATTTTTTTCTTCATCTTTATAACACACGACTATTGATAAACCATCTTGTTTTTGTGCTACCGCTGTCTCTGTATACCTCACCAATCTTGAAAATAAAAACACATAGTATGCGGAGTGAATGACCAAACATAGAATTAGAATCAAAATCATGTGCCTTGTTTTGTTCTCTTTATTTTAACCAACACATCCACAAGTTTGTTTTTACTTATATTTCTCGTTTGGTAGGGAACCCGTTTCCCTTTAAATCTTTTGAAGAATTCGTCTACTCCTGGAATCATACTGCCTTCAAAATCAAATGATCTGCCCTCGAAAAAGGAAGCTTTAATTTCATTCCATAAGATTAGATTCATTCCATAATGACGGTAATCATCTACAACACCATTCGCAAAATTATAGGTCCAGTTTTTGTCTTTCATGAAATAACACATAGCCACAACTTCATTGTTTGAATTGGTACACTTCACGATCTTTCGTTGCCCTTTTGAGAATAATACTTGATCCAAATTTCTAAATATTTCTGGATCATTGGGCACCGATTTGTTTCTTTTTGCAAACGTTGTAGATACAAAATCAAGAAACGAATTGATATCCTGTACTTCTTCATACAAAAGTTCTCTCTCTGCTTTTCTTATGATTCGACGGTGTGTTGAGCTTTGTTCTTGCCACAACTTATCCAAATCCGTAGTTTTATCTAATAGATAGGTATGTTTGGTAAAAGCAGTATTCGTAAACCCCTTTAAATGAGGAAGCGTGGGGAGATAATCTTGAATAAGCAAATGATGAGAGGGCAACTGAACGAGTAAGTCGGTGTACACCTTATTCACATTGCTCTTTTCAAAAAATATAGGACCAGTATAGGGGCATAATTGGGGTTGAACAATATATTTTAAAAACAGCTTTTGCTTTAACATATAAATATATGCCCCTGCTACTTTGTTGTTTTCTTTAGATAAAACTACATCCCATTGTCCTTGGCATACTACATTTAAAAAATAATCTTGGAAAAATATAGGAACAAAATGGTCCTTGATGAATGCTTTATATGTTTGTTTGGCTTTGGACAGGCCCATGAATTTCATTTTGTCAACACTGTTAGCGGTTGAGAAACCCTACTGGGTGCTTCACTGTTCTATGGATTAGTAAACAATATGTTGGAGGTCAGTACCAAAAGAATTTCTATTCTAAGTGCTTTTATTCCTTGATTGTTTTTTGTAAGTACTTTTCTAATGCCATTGACATAGATGGGGTTTCAGGAGTAGGTGCAACTATATTAGGATAAAGGCCTTGTTGTTCTACAGCCTTCAGTGTTGATTTTCCAAATACTGCAAATCGAGTGTCATTTTGCATGAAGGAAGGAAAATTTTCATATAAAGACTCAATGCCTAATGGGCTGAAAAACACGAGGATATCATATGTAACATCGCTCAAGTCTGATAAATCACTTGCTACAGTACGATACATCATCGCATCTGTATAATTAATTTCATTTTTATCCAAATAAGCAACAACCTGTTTCGCTCCCAAGTTTGAGCATGGCAAAAGGAAGTTTTCTTTTTCCTTGTGCTTCATAAAGTAATTGTTGAGGTCTTCAACTTTCCTTTTCCCTACAAATACTTTTCTCTTTCTATAAACAATAAACTTCTGGAGATAATTAGCGATTGTCTCGGTTAGGCAAAAATATTTTGTGTCCTGAGGCATTTTAATCCGCATTTCTTCACACAATCTGAAGAAGTGCTCAATCGCATTCTTACTTGTGAATATAATACTGGAATAGCTGTCTGGTCGTAATCTATTCTTACGAAATTCCTTCTCGGTAACCGGTTCAACATGAATGAATTGTCTCCAATCTATCTTCAACCCCCATTTCTTCTCCAAATCGTAATAAGGTGATCGTTCTGGTTTGGGTTGGGAAACAAGTATTGTTTTAACCTCTTTATACCTTTCTATGTAATTGTCTTCATTTGCCAAAGCTGAACCTCTAGATGCCATAAACAAAGTTTAGTTTCAAAAACTTATGCTTTTTTCAAGCAATTCCAAAATTTCCTATTATCTTTAGTAGCAAGAGAATAGGTAGAATTTCGAAGGTGCAAAGGTACAACAAAAAATGAAATAAATTGCTTTGTACGTAAGTACTTGCAATAAGAAAGCCCCTAAATGTTCTAATTAGGGCCAATATCGCTATAATAACCAAGCCAAAATAGATCAAAGGCCTTGCAATATTCTGAGGTCCAAAAGCAATTATTAGATTAAATGGAATTAAGACAATACCTAAGAATATATTAAATGTCTGTATAGTAAATCCAAATAATTGACTGTCTTTTTGAAAAGGAAATATTTTTCCTATCAACATTATAAATACATGTCTCAGTAAATAGATGGTTACAATGGCCAAAAATATCCCTTGAAATGCCATCCATCCTTGTGCACCACTAAAGTTAAATACAATCAAATAAATAAATATGGCCGCATTAATGAAATACGAAGCGTACAACAATGCATGATATCCACTAATGCCTCTTTTCTCTTCACGGTGTATTAATTTTAATACATTTTCATTTGTAATTGCGTTGAATATCTTCTTCAGTGCACCCCTTTGCGTATTGATAACAATTGCAAGGATCAAACCCGTTAATAAGTTTAAGAAAAATAGGAATGCATTAGATTCAGATTCATTTTTGTCTTTTGATGCCTTATTTTTTGACGTAAATGCATCTGCTTCGGATTTGAGTTTACTTTTTCTGATCGGTATGTGTGAAACATCAAATGGGTTTTGATCGAACTCAACCCCTTCATTTTCATTGATTAACTCTTCTCCTACGCTAGGAACCAAATCCGATTGCTCGATAGATGATGTTTCTAATCGTTGAGTAGTGTCGACAACTGTTGTGTTATCGTCTGATCTCACTACATCAAATATGTTTGTTTCAGAACCTTTTTTGTTGGATTCAGAGTTATATACAGAGTCGAGTCTGGATTGAATTTCAAATGGATTAGAATTTACTTGAGAAAACCCAAGCATTCCATTCATAGTAACAATGATCGTCAAGACAAAAATTCGCATAGCACAAAAGTATAAAAAGCCAAGATACTTTTGTTCTAAAGTTTAAGATGTAGATTTGCAAATCATAAAAATTAAAGAAACTATGGCATTAACTGAATCAAATATGATTGGATTAGGAACACAAGCTCCTGATTTCACCTTACCCGACACTATGTCTGGACAGTCACTTGGATTATCCGATATTAAAGGGGCTTCGGGAACAGTAATTATCTTTTCTTGCAACCATTGCCCATATGTTATCCATGTCAATTCCGAACTTATTGCAATCGCCAATGCATATAAATCTAAGGGAATCAACTTTGTTTTGATCAGCTCCAATGATGTGGATAATTATCCACAAGATAGCCCTGAAAAGATGAAAGAACTGGGTGAGTCACTCGGCTATTCGTTTCCATATCTTTACGATGAATCTCAAGAAGTTGCTCTTTCATATGATGCGGCTTGCACGCCTGATATTTATCTTTTCGATGGTGCTCTAAAACTCTACTACAGAGGACGACTTGATGGCTCCAGACCAGGAAACTCCATACCTCTTACGGGTTCAGATCTTCGAGGAGCAATTGATGATTTACTGGAAGAAAAGGACCCACCAACAAAACAATATCCTAGTGCAGGATGTAATATTAAGTGGAAATAAAATGGCAAAATCAAAAAAAAGTCCCAAAGAAATAGTCAATAGAAAGGCTAAATTTGAATATCAGCTTCTGGATAGTTTTGAGGCAGGTTTAGTGCTGAAAGGAACCGAAGTAAAATCTATTAAGCTAGGAAACGCAAACCTATCTGATGCCTACTGTTTGTTTGAAAACGGCAACTTGACACTCAAAAGTATGTACATTGGAGAGTATGAATATGGTACAATTCACAACCATGAAACTCGACGAGATCGCAGACTTTTATTGCGAAAAACAGAATTAAAGAAGATAGAAAGAAGAGTCGTTGAAAAAGGTATGACGCTTGTCCCTTATCGGCTCTATTTTTCTGAAAGGGGGTTTATTAAGTTAGAAATATTTTTAGCCATGGGTAAAAAAGCCTATGATAAAAGAGAAACAATTAAGGATAGACAGAATAAAAGAGATCTGGATAGAATCAAAAAAGAGTATTCTTAATTCCATTAATCAATATACTAGAATAGCAAATGGACAAAACACAACAAGGACATATAATTTCAGCGATCAAAAACAATATTGCAACGATAGAGTTTTATCATCCATCGCATAATTCTCTACCAGGTAAATTGTTGGCAGAGTTGGAAAAAGCAATCTATGCTGCTGATGAAAATGAAGATGTTATTTTAATAATTCTTAAATCTTTCGGGGAACGAACGTTCTGTGCTGGAGCAAGTTTTGACGAATTGGTTGCGATAAACGATGAAAAAATAGGTAAGACCTTTTTTATGGGTTTTGCCAACGTTATAAATGCCATTCGTAAGATTTCAAAGATTGTGATTGGGCGAGTCCATGGAAAAGCTGTTGGAGGAGGAGTAGGATTGGCGGCAGCATGTGATTACTGTTTAGCCACCAAGTTTGCTTCTGTTAAATTGAGTGAACTAGCCGTTGGAATTGGTCCTTTTGTCATTGGCCCAGCTGTAGACCGAAAAATGGGTGTGTCTGCGTATAGTCACATGTCTTTGCATGCAACAAAATGGATGTCTGCAGAATGGGCTAGAGAAAAAGGGTTATATACTGAAGTTTTTGAAAATACAGAAGATTTGGATCAAGGTCTTGAGCAGTTTGCTTCCTTGCTTGTTTCTATGAATCCCGAAGCAATGATGTTGCTTAAAAAAGTATTCTGGGAGGGCACAGACCATTGGGATGCTTTACTCGAAGAACGAGCAGAAATGAGTGGTCGGTTAGTCTTATCTGATTTTAGTAAAAATGCTATTGGGGCGTTCTTGAAATAGAAAAAGGCCGTCCTTTACAGACGGCCTCAAAATTCAAAACTATTATGAAAACTAACCAACTACTTTCGTAACTCTTATTTTATTTCTATGGTACGTGGTCCCTTTTCTTTTGCTTCAGGGGTTTTGAGCACCACTACCTTTAATATTCCTTTTTTATATTCTGCTTCTAGTGAAGTTCGATCTACAGAATCTGGTAACCTAAATTTTCTTGTGAATGAATAAAAGTTGTATTCTCTTCTTTTAAAATCAACATCTTGTGATTCTTCTTTATTTTCTTCTTTTTTTGCTGAAATCGTAAGGTGATCTTTTTCAATGAAAATATTAAAATCTGTCTTTTCTAGTCCAGGAGCAGCAACTTCCAATTCATATGAATTCTCCTTCTCGATTATGTTTACGCTAGGTGAATCATGCATTAAATCTGTTCCTACAATATCCGAAATACTTCTGTTGAAAAATTCGTCCATAAATCTGCTAATTGGCTCTATGCCTATTATTCCATTATTTGTATTCATCGTTTTTATTTTTTGTTTTTGTGTGAAATTGTGTGATATCCTAGCCGATTGGTGAAGAAAGTAACCCTGTCACCAATCGGAGATATCTATATGAGCAGGGGTCTACTACTTGATTTTTATCTCTGTAGGTCCTGCTTCTTTGATAGTCGGTATGGATATATTCAAAATACCTTTTTCAAATTTTGCTGAGATATTGTCGATATCTGCATCATCCGATAACTTAAATACTCTTTCGAAGTTTGCATAGTTGAATTCTCTCAGTTTGTACTTGATATCCGAATTTTCCTCCACTGACGACTTAATTGTCAATCTGTTTTTATCAATATTGATTTGTACATCCTTTTTACTTACACCAGGAAGAGCGATAGATAAGGTATACACGTTTTCTGTCTTTATAATATTTGCAGCTGGTCGTGTATGTCTCTTTGGTGTTTCTTTTACTACATCATTTAATGGACTATTTAATATCTCATTGATAATATTTCCAAAAGATGGAGCAAAAAATCCTTGGTTTCTGTGGGATCTATTTCTTCTAGGTGATCTGATTGTATTGTGCATGATTTTATTTTTAATGTTATTTAATTTTCAAATTGAATTACATCACACATTAGATCAATTCCTGTTCCAACACCTTTTCATATGCCAAAAAGGAATAAAACCATAAAAACAACTGACATTGTGTCTTTTTTTATGAAAACAAGGTGACATTATGGCGCTTTGGGTTGGGTTGCTGCTACTGTCCGTTTTTTGATCGGTCCAAATGAGTGCCTCGAACAAGCCATTAAATAAAAAACAGGAAAATTTGAATTCGAAAAGGAAGTAATGGTTACATCCACTTTTTATTATCACTTTCTATTCGATAAAGAAAGGTGTCAAAAATGGATTCTGCAACACTGTCATCTATATACGGGATAGCGACTTTCCCAGAAGCAGTATAAATAACAAGGTTCGCCAACTCATTCCTACGTTGATAGGGGGTTTGTTTTTTTGATAAAGACTGAATTTTATAAATCGGCAACATTTCTGTTTTATCGCCATATGCACCACCCTTTATTACAATCATTTCTTGATTAAATCCATACCGCTTCTTTTTGTAGGATAGATAAAATGTAAATACCAAAACAACTCCCACTATACCAACAATTGTTGCTTGCATGGGTAGATTAAAGTAAACTAGTAAAGATGTCAAGAGTGTTAATAATAGTGCCAATATCCCCCCATTTCTATAAAAGTATCTTTTATCTATTGGGTTATATTCTATTCCATCTGTAGCGCCCTTACCATACAATGTATCTCTTACTAAATTGATGTGCTTTTCACTACAACTCGGCACGCGAATGGATGATTTTTTGTTTAATTCAATACTTGATGCTTGCTTTAGTCTCAAATCTTTTATTCCAATAAGTTTCTTTAGTGGATTATCGCCCCACGAAATCACTTGTATTTTATGGTCCAATGCAGAGGTATCTTTCTTTGTAAAAAGTCCAGCGTTGATTTTAAAGCCTCTTTTGGATCTTAAAAACTTTAAATCGTAATTGGTTATGATCATCTTTACCATAGATACAAGGAATGCAACGAATACAAACAAGATCGCTAAAACAAAGATTAGATATACCCCGGTGCCTACCGTTGATGTTACCGTAGAGCCCACTTCATCTTCAATATTGATTTGGGCTTCATCTAGGTTGTGCCATATCCAATATAAAAAAGCCAATATTATTCCTCCTGATCGCAGGTGGTTTTCAACCGCGCCAGCCTTAATTAAATCTACCAGATCAAGCTGCATAATGGTCTCGTAGCTGGTTTCTTTTACTTCAATATCCAATTTGCTCTCTTCTATGGTAGGATTAGCCATCTTCCGTTTTGCTAAGAGTACATTTCTTAGACGGTTGGCAATTTCAGAGTCAATGGCTTGAAATTGAAATTCCGCTTTGGAAGAACCTGCCGTATCTATTTTTAATCGGACAACATTAAATAGGCGATGAATAATGTTTTGTTCAAAATTGATGGTCTGGATTCTATCAAAAGGTACATTCATTTTAGTCCTTTTAAGAACACCGCTTTCTATGACCAGCTCTTCTTTGTCCAAATAAAAATAGTACCTGAAATAATTTATAATGGAATAAACCATTCCGATTAAAGCTGCTCCAATGAGAAAAAAGATCCAATGGTTCTTTCCTAGCCCCTCTCCTTTTACCAAAAATAGCAGTAAAAATGGCCAAACATTTCGCACTAAAACACGATACGTTTTAAGAACAATCATCAAAATTGCTACCATTGATTGTCGAGTAGGAGTACTAAAGTCATTTGAATGTTCACTCCTCTTCATCTATCCCCGTTTTGTTTACTATGTAATCCTTAAGTCGATTGGCGGTATCTGGACGTAATCCTTCGATTTTTAAATCACTGTTTGATCCTCCTGCTGTAAATACTTTCAACTCTGACAGATCAAACATTCTATCTATTGGTCCGATAGATACTTCACAATGTTGAACTCTATTAAATGGTATCGCTGTCGAAGATCTCCAGAATAAACCCGTATTGAATATGATGTCCTTTTCTCGAATAGCATAGCTCTTCTTAAAAAACCCAAAATATGTTATTGTGGCAGAAAGAATAAATAAAGCCATGAGTCCTAAAAGAACCCAATTTCCATAGTTAACTAAACCGTCCAGTTTTATAACATATTGTAAAAATAAAACGATGGCTATCCCGATAGTGAAAAAGAGTGTAGTCCAAATTAAATTGGCTTTCAGTAAGTTTTTTTCCAATGGAGAATATTCAATATATGCTACCCGAGGTAACGTTGTTTCATCCAATTGATGGTTAGAAAATTCAATTTCGGCGAACTGTTTATTTGGCGCTTCTTGCATATAGATTGTACTTCTGACACCAAGATAATTTAAAATATATTGGCGCATTAGAAATTTCGATTTGAACTCTCCTTTTATAGATAAATATTTTTCACAATTTTATTATTGCATTACCAATTGCACAAGTAGCACACCTTTTTTGGTCACAATAGACATTCTTTAATCGAACGAGTGCTTGAGATTCTGAAGCTGTCTTACACTTTATTCCTAATTTTTTGTACCCTCTTACAATGGCGTTTTGTTCAGATTTAATCGTTTCCAAAAGGTCAATTGCTTTTTGACAATATGATTCATCTGATAAGTACTTTCCATATGCAAAAATTACAGGACATACTACATTGATGATTAATTGATCGATGAAGCCTTTACCCACCTTTTTTTCAACGGCTTGGGACTCCTTTCCAAAACGATAGTGACTTTCCCAGTAATGTGATGGCTTTACGTTAAAAACCTCTCTTATTGCATTGATGTCATCATTATACGTCATCTGGGAAAATATACGATCTGTCTGAAATAGTATTTGTGCCAATTGTGCAATTCGGATCGTCGGAAAACCAACAGGCCTCATTTTAGAAAACTTCCACGATATGACCGATATCGGTACGAGGTTATATTTTTTTCTAAGAAATTGGTACTCTTTCTTTAATAATAAAAAATACTCATCGTCATAATTGGCTTCTAACATTCCAGACTGTCCAAATAGCAGTGCTTCTAACTTAAAAATATCATTGCGGTTACTTTGAATCAATCGATATGGTAATGCTCTTGCTAGCGATTCAAATGGTTCCATATTTACCTTGGCCCCCATGTATCTAAATAAAAAAATATACGCGGTTTCTTCCCAATTCGTATTGGTACTTTCCAAGATAGATTTTAATCGCTTTGTTTTTACTTCTAATCGTTCAGCAATTAACCTTTGAAGCCAAAAAGAGATAATGTGCTTTGGAACATGTAAAAGCAGACGCTCACAGGGTATCCAGTTATTATTTGCTATTAATTGACTATAATTTAGAATTACATTTTGATTGATTCTATTCTTTAATTCAATACACGGAATGTATTGTTCTGATGTGGTATATACTTCTTTATCGTGCTCATACACAACATGCAAAATTACAGTATCGTAAGCCTTGTCCAAATCATGACAGTGCTTTTCCCAATCACTGCTGTATACATGCATTTCCACATTGCCTATCCACAAGGTATCTTCTATCTTTACCTTTCCGTTCGAAAAATCTGGGCCAGAATCATAGTTTTGAGAACCAAATTGAACAATTTCTATTTTTCGATTATCAGTCGTTTTGAGGTTTGATAAATCAAAAGACTTGGTCTTCCAGACATAATACAGAAGATCCTCTCGTATAACGGGGACTAACATAAACGTAACGTGTAACTGATATAACTGGCAATTAAGGAAACAGGAAAACGAATACAAAAAGTTTATAAAAATTACTTTATTTTAAAAGAGGACTGTTGAAATTAGTGATCTTCTCCATTTTCTTTGTTCGACCCACTTCTGTCTAGTAAAAAATAAATCCCGTATAGAATAAGGGACGAGAAGCCTACAATTAAATAAAAGTATAGATGTTTAGACATAGTCTATTAAATAAGAATTGGTGTAAAATGCGAAAAGCCCAAGTTTGCTGTCAAACTCAGGCTCTTTCGACTAAGGTCTCAAAATAAGAAAACTACTTCTTTTGTAAGATAACCTTACTATATTTTGAACTCCAATGGAGTTATAAGTCAATTCAATAAACAAAAAACTGAATGCAAGGTAGGAGACTACATGATAAATCGGATGTGATCAACTGCCTTGGGATAACGCAAAGTTACAATACTTTGTGATTTATCCAAACTTTTTCTTTATAACGCTTATTTCTCATAATAGTTTCCATTATATATGAAAAATATTAATTTATTACCAATTTAGTGGTCAAGGTATTACGTTTAATCTTCCTTGATTATTACAAAAGCAAAAACGACCACAATTCCTTATTATTCAAATAATATACCAACATTCTCTGGCCTAGAGAAAATTGGCCACTATAGATACATAACTGCCTCTATAGTAGCGTTTTAAAGTGTGAAACAAATTCTTCTATCGTCATTGTTCCTACAACCCCTTGACCTTGCCTTCTCACACTCACCGTATTGGACTCTTTTTCATTGTCCCCTACGATCAACATGAACGGTACTTTCTTTAATTCTGTGTCCCTTATTTTCTTTCCAATTTTTTCTGTCCTACTGTCAATAAACCCTCTTATATCATGTTTCGCCAACTCGATCTCGATCTGCTTACAGTGGTCATTCAATCGATCAGCTATTGGAAGTATTGCAAATTGATCCGGAGCCAACCACAATGGAAATTTTCCTCCCGTATGTTCTATAAGTATTGAAATAAATCGTTCCATAGAGCCAAAAGGTGCCCTGTGTATCATCACCGGACGATGAGCAGAATTATCAGACCCAATATATTCTAATTCGAACCGATCCGGTAGGTTGTAATCCACTTGAATTGTTCCCAATTGCCATGAGCGACCCAGTGCATCCTTAATCATAAAATCTAGCTTAGGTCCGTAGAAGGCTGCTTCACCTAAGGCGGTAACTGTTTCAAGGTCTACCTCATTTGTAGCTTCTATAATGGCTGCTTCTGCTGCGTCCCAGTTTTCATTGGTTCCAATGTACTTTTCTGGCTTTTCTGGGTCTCTTAAAGATATTTGAGCCGTATAATTCTCGAATCCCATTTTATTCAAAACCGTCTTGGTCAAGTCCAGAACATTTAAAAATTCACCTTTTACCTGATCCTGAGTACAGAAAATATGAGCATCATCCTGTGTAAAACCTCTAACTCTACTCAAACCATGTAATTCACCGCTTTGCTCGTATCTATACACAGTACCAAACTCTGCCAACCGAATTGGCAATTCTTTGTACGAATGAGGTCTATTGGCAAATATCTCACAATGATGTGGACAGTTCATGGGTTTTAATAAAAACTCCTCTCCTTCTCTGGGTGTCTGAATGGGTTGAAAGCTATCTTCTCCGTATTTTGCATAGTGTCCAGATGTCTCATACAGGTTCTTGTGACCGATATGCGGGGTAATGACCATTTGATACCCCCTTTTTTCTTGTTCTTCTCGCAAAAAGCCTTGGAGCCTTTCTCTTAATTGTGTTCCTTTTGGCAACCAAATTGGTAGTCCTGCTCCAACTTTTTCTGAAAACATGAACAGCTCTAATTCTTGACCTAATTTTCTATGGTCTCTCTTTTTAGCCTCCTCTAATAATTCAAGATATTCGGTAAGTTCTTTTTGTTTTGGAAAAGATACACCATAAATCCTTGTCATTTGCTGACGTTTTTCGTCTCCTCTCCAATACGCCCCAGCTATACTCATACACTTTACAGCCTTAATGCTTCCTGTGTGTGGAATATGCGGTCCTCTACACAAGTCTGTAAAGTTTCCTTGTGTATAAAAAGTAATTGATCCATCCTCAAGACCGTCGATCAACTCCAACTTGTACTCATCGCCCTTTTCGGTAAAATATTGTATGGCATCAGCCTTTGACACGTCTTTTCTTACATAGGCCGACTTGGTTTTAGCCAATTCTTTCATTTTGGCTTCTATTTTGGGGAGGTCCGCTGGGGTAAACGTATAGTCTCCAGCATCTACATCGTAATAAAAACCTTTATCAATAGCAGGTCCTATCCCTAATTTGATTCCAGGATACAATGCCTCCAAAGCTTCTGCCATCAAATGGGCTGACGAATGCCAAAACGTAGCTTTACCATCATCATCTCTCCATGTATGTAACGTTACTGATGCATCGCTCTCGATAGGCCTGCTCGCGTCCCATACTTCTCCATTTACTGAAGCGGATAGTACGTTACGTGCTAACCCTTCACTTATTGACATAGCTACATCCATCGCCGATGTTCCTTTTTCATATTGCCTTACAGAACCATCCGGCAGTGTAATATTGATCATAATTATTCTCCTTAAAATTAAGTGGCAAAGTTAATAAAGATTCTTATTCATTGTGTTCATATCAAACAAATCAAATCACACCTAGAATAGAATTGAAGATTTAAGGAATTTCTTCAACTATTTGTACTCTACTCTGTTTAAAATAGAATTGCACCGTTTACAGATCTACTACTTTGTTTTCTACTTAACAGGAAAACAAACTCCTTATTAAATTACTATTCTTTCCTACGTAATAGTACGCCTCATTCACATCGCACAAAACATTAACTTTTATTTATGCTTTTCATTAAAAACATTAATGATAATTAATGAACACTTCTTTGGGGTTGGCGTTTATTAGGAAAGATTATTACACACACATTTATTAAAAGATTTAGAGAATAACAAAATACAAACATTATGAAAAAGAGAATTATCAATTTAATAGTAGCCTTCGTTTTTACTTCCATGGCTGCTATCGCAAGCAACACTCCTTCAATAACAATCGCTGGAGAGAAGGCAATTGTAGTAGACACAAAAAATTGGAAAGCAGCATCTCTGAATGTAGAGATTTCTAACCAAGACGGTAAATTAGTGTTTGATGATGAATTGACGATGGACAAAGCCAAGAAGTTTAATTTTCAAAACTTAGTAGATGGCACATATACCGTTACATTATCAGACGATTACAAGACAACAATTCAAGATTTTATAATCAAGGCTAACAAAATAGAATTGGTTGCGGAATTAGAGACAAATTATAAGCCTATCATCACACTTAATGAAGATTATATTGACTTGAACTATATGTCAAAAGGAGAAAAAACATCCATTTCAATATTCGATTCAAACAATACCGTTTTTAGCGTAAAAGTTGAAAATGAGGCTTCAATAAACAAGCGGTTAAATATAAGTGATCTTCCTAAAGGATCCTATACCGTCTATGTTAGTTCTGATAAAGAATCAACCTGGAAAAAGTTTAGAATATAAGTAGAATAATAGTTTAGTAAAGTTTAGTAGTTAGTAAAGGCGCTCGTCAAAGGAGGAGTGCCTTTTTCTTTTTTCATGCTTATTAATATTATACTTCATCTAATAAAAACTGTCCCAATTCCTTAAAATGTCTTTTTTTAAAAACATTGTATTATTTTGTTGTCCTATCTAATTACTGTTTTACTGATGATTTATTATGGCTAAAAAAAGAACTTCACAATCCATTGATCTACGATACTTATTAGCAATTATTCCATTGCTTGTTGTGGGTTGGTTGTTGTATTTATTTAGTGATATTGTCACCTATGTTCTGATTGGGTGGGTAATATCAATGATTGGTGCCCCTGTTGTTGTGTTTCTCAGAAAATACCTAGGGAAAAACCTTGCCGCAGGAATAACTCTTTTTGGGTTTATTTTAGTTCTAGTTATTCTGATGTGGATATTCATTCCTCCTATCAGCAAACAAGCAAGACAGTTGGCTGGGATTGACTACACCGAGCTCATTAAAAACCTGGAAGAGCCTATTGGGGACTGGGAGAAGTGGATGGAAGAAAAAGGGTTGATCGACCTAGAACAAGAAGCCGCACCAAAAGAAACCGAAGCCGAAAATGAAAAGTTTGTGTATACAGCGTTAGTAGATATTGACAGCCTATTGTCTGAAAAGTACAATGAAGATACACTTGTACGAAATGAAAACATTACGCTGTTAATCAAGATAGACGGTACAAACCTCAATGAAAATCAAAATATAAATGGAGAGGACTCCGATCGAATTACCTTTTTTGAACAAGCCAAAAACAACTTATACTCCTTTTTTAACCCTTCTCTAATTCCCAAATTTTTTACTTCTGTTGTGGGAACTCTAGGGAGCTTTATCGTAGGTTTAATGTCCGTTTTTTTTATTGCGTTCTTTTTCCTCAGAGAGCAAGGATTGTTTAATACCATGATTTCTGGTGTTGTGCCAGATAAACATGATCGAAAAGTAATTCAAGCCATTAATGAGAGTAGCACGATGTTGATCAGATATTTTATTGGAGTCTTAAGTCAAGTTACCATTATCACCATATTTGTGACCATTGCATTGAGTATACTTGGAGTTAAGAATGCATTGTTGATTGGTTTTTTCGCTGCGTTGATGAATATCATTCCTTACATCGGGCCTATTATTGGGGCTATCTTCGCCGCAGTAATTACCATTTCTTCTAATATAGGAATGCCGTTTTATCCTGTAGAAGGAATCGAACAAACCACTCTATTGCCTTTGCTCATTAAAGTATTTATCGTATTCGGGACCATGCAAATGCTTGATAATTTTATTCTCCAACCCAATATTTTTTCTAAGAGTGTGAAAGCGCACCCTCTAGAAATATTTCTGATTGTTCTTATTGGGGCAAATATTGGGGGAATTCTAGGTATGGTTTTGGCCATCCCTGCGTATACTGTTGTAAGAGTAATTGCAAAAGTGTTCTTAAGTGAATTCAAGGTCGTTCAAAGCTTAACCAAAGGACTCTAAGCACAGCGTGGTCGTACATTAACTGTGTGGTTAATATATGATCACCCCTTCCTCAGGGTTTCCTACATTTTGCGCCTTGCCTTGATAATGTCGATATCCTGAATACCAGGCCAATAAACTATCCAGTTGGTGCATGTTCTGTGGGAAAACATCTAAGGTGAATTCTTCCAACAGGCACACTACCTCATTCTTGAGCGCTTGACTAATTGATTTTGCCTTTTTGTCATAAACAGATTCTAATTGAGAGAGATTGCGAACCAATGCTCCAGGATATGTTTCGTACACTTTTATTTCTGATTGTTCTATCTTGTTTTTGAGTTTCATTGCTCTTGCAGTGAGCCCTCCAAGAAACATAGGTGACATTGCTTTTAACTCTTTATCACATGCTCTGTAAAAAAAATCTTGTCCTTTTCCAAAGTAGGCATTCGGTAAACTCAAGGGTGCATCAATGAAAATGTCCTTTGGTTGCATGTTTTCAACCATTTTTATAATCATATCATCTGAATCTTGCTTTTTTACTGAACTTTGTTGTAATAAAGCATGGCCTTGATTATACGTGACCACCGTTGTCCCTGCCAACTTAGAGCCGTAATCTATTCCAAAATGCATTATCTTAACCTTGATAAACCACCATCAACACCAATAACTTGTCCTGTAATCCAACTCGATTGCTCACTGGCTAAAAACACTGCCGTTTGTGCAATATCTTTTGCCTCACCAATCCGTTTCAATGGGTGTCGATTATTGCTAGCGGTTACTCTTTCTTCTGACGACAGTATGTGAGATGCAAGAGGTGTATTTACTAATGAGGGAGCAATACAATTGACTCTAATCCTCGGAGACAATTCTGCAGCCAATGATCTTGTCAATCCTTCAATAGCTCCTTTTGCAGCGGCCACACTACCATGAAAGGCCATTCCTTGTTGTACAGCTACTGTAGAAAATAATACAATCGAAGGAGTTCCGTCTGCTTTTTTCAATGCTTTCAATGCTGCTTTTATTGCTTTAACGGCCCCAATAACATTTAATTCATAATCCTCTCGAAACATCTGTGCAGAAAGAGACCGCAATGGTTTTAAATTGATTGATCCAGGACAATAAATTAATGCATCAATCTTTTCGGGTAGCGCCTCCGCGGGAAAGTCCTCCTCTAAAATATCGTGGCTAAAATGTTCAAATTGTAAGGAGGGTGGAAAGTCGGGTTCATTTCTTGAAATGGTAAACAAGTTTGCTCCTTCAGCACCAAGAATTTCTGCCGTTGAGTATCCTACTCCTGAACTCGCTCCTATTATAACTACGTTTTTGCCTTGCATGGTGTTTTTTGTTCATTCAACTATTGGAAAATGAACAGATAGAATTTATTTATGTTTAAGAAAATACTTTCATTCAAAACAAAATCTATGTTGTTGACCTTGATTAAAGCACTTCCGATTAAAACCGTGTGTTGACAACATTATTAAAAGATGATCCAAACCGATATCGAATGCCAAAATACATATACATAGAAAAGTTGCTGTCTCTTAATTTATTTTGCAACAAAATTTCTTCAACGGAGAGGTCTCCTTTAGGTATATTAATTCTATCTTTCGTGATTTCATAGTATATGCCTGTATAAAGATTTAAACCTTTAAAAATATTAACATCAACACTTGGGTTAATATCAATACTATACCTCTTTGGACGTGTTAGAAATTGGCTTGCACCAGCATCTATGTCAATATTACCCCATGGTTTAACAATTTGAAAATCTACCGCCAATCTATGGCGCCCCAAATATTCTGTTGTTTTGAAATACGTCGTAGAATCTATGTAGTCATTGTACCTTCCTCCTATTTCATACCGAATCGTAAAGTTATGGTTGGCGTATTCAGAATACGGAAATATATTATATTCAATTGCTGGGGAAACGGTTATGCTATGATCGTAGTTTTCAAAAATACTTCTACTGTATCTGATGACTCCTCCTGCTGACCAGTTTTCGTTTAAACTATACACATACAATGTGTTTCCATAAAATGATGTTTGAAGGTTTGAAATCGTTTCTTCTCCCTCGATGACAAAGTTGCTTTCATTTCTATTATAATTTACTCTGGAAAGCAGCTTGTGTTTGTCGGTAACTCGATTTACATTTATATTGAACCTTAAGTTCACCGAATTGAATTGAGATTCTCGGTTCAAATTTCCGTTTACTCCGAGTGAAACAACCCAAGCATTCCATGGGTCCAATATCGATATTACCTCTTCTTCAGAAGAAACATCGACAGAATAAGATATATGCTCTGTCAATTCTTCATCCACCATATATTTCAACAATGCTCTTTTTAGTGTTTTTACTATGGCCTCTCTTTTTTCTGCATCCACAGCATTGGGTTTAGTAAAAAACACTAAATCATATGGTTCACTTAATGCCTTTTTATTTTCTACCGTCATAATAAATTCTGTCCCTCCACTTCCTGTTCTCTGGTTTACGAGTAATATATACAACTCCGATGATTGTCTGTCCAGCATATAATCAACAAAGTTAATCTCGGTCTTTATATATGTCATGTCACAATATGTCCTGCAGTCAATAAATACTTTAGGTCGCTCTTGGGCACAACAATAAAAAGAAAAAATCAAGAATAAAATACAATTGAGTGCTCTCATTAGTTTGGTGGTTAACGTTAGAAGTAAATGGTCTTACCATGTAATTTTTGCTTGTGTCTCATTTTGGTCCTATCAATGTAGTAAGATTTGATGTTGGCGTTCGTAAATCAGCGTAAAGGATTGTAAATTTTAAACTTAACTATCCTTAACAAACAAAAAGGAGGTCTTTACATAAGCAAAAACCTCCTCACTGACTTTGGGATCAGTTATTGTCTTACACTTCTTCTAGTGCTGAGTGAGCACGTATGAGGCTTTCTTGAATGTCGTAAGGGACTGATTGAAAACCTGAAAGTGTGCGACTAAACTTTGCACGTCCCTGAGAGATTGACCGCAAAGTGGATGAATATTTATAAAGCTCTGCTAATGGGACTTTAGCCATTATTTTTTGATAATGTCCAACAGAGTCCATTCCTTGAATGGTTGCACGGCGAGTCTGAAGATCACCCATTACATCTCCCATCACAGAGCTTGAACAAAGGATATCTAAATCATAGATGGGTTCCAGCAGTTGTGGTCCGGCATCTTTAAAAGCTGTTTTGAATGCTGCTGAAGATGCCAACATAAATGCCATATCATTACTATCTACAGGGTGCATTTTTCCATCAAATATGCAGACGCGTATATTCTGACAATACGACCCTGTCAATGGTCCTTCTTCCATCTTTTGCATAATTCCTTTCTTAATCGCATTGATATATTTGGCATCTATAGATCCTCCAACAATACACCAATAAAAAGCCAACACGCCTCCCCAAGGCAGCTCTTCAATATCCGTTTTTCTTACGTTTAATCCTGCCGGTGGGGGCATATCCTCAAAGTAAGGTTCAATACGCATATGAACTTCTCCAAATTGTCCCGCACCTCCACTTTGCTTTTTATGTCTATAGTGCGTGTTTGCTTCTCTGGTAATGGTTTCTCTATACGGTATTTTGGGTTCTTCAAATTGCATTGAAATACCATTCACTCTTTCTATTCGGTATTTGACAATATCTAGATGCAGCTGTCCTTGACCGTGCAAAATAGTTTGTTTCAGCTGTGCAGATTGTTCTACGATAAGTGTTGGGTCCTCTTCTTCTATCTGATGTAATGCCTTCATCAGTTTTTCCATATCTGATTTACTAGGAGGAGACACCGCCGTTCGTATTCTTGGGCTTGGAAAATGAATTTCGTCAATGGTCCTTTCTATTCCTTTTGTGTTGAGTGTATTGTTTGAATGTGCACTTTTCAATTTTACAGTTACTCCAATATCACCTGCCTGAAGTGCGTCAACAGGTGTTCTCACTTTTCCTTCAGCTACATATATCTGATTGATTCTTTCATGGTCACTGTTTGCTTGGTTGATGAGATCATCTCCTGAAGATAATGTGCCAGAATATACTTTGAAATACGTCACTTTTCCTACTTGGGGTTCAGAAAGTGTTTTATAAACAAAAATTGAAGTATCTCCACTTGCATTGCATTCCAAATGCTCTCCATTACTTAATAACGCAGGAGGTCGATCTGCAGGAGAAGGTGCTATGTCGTTTATGAATCCCATGATTCGACCACTGCCCATATTCCTCTTTCCTGATGCACAAAAGACAGGAAAAATTTGCTGGTTTGCAAGAGCAATCGTCAAGCCTTTGGCCAAATCTGATTCGTCTAATGTCCCTTCATCAAAATATTTTTCCATTAGCCCTTCTTCATTTTCTGCTGCAGCCTCAACTAATGCATTATGCATCTCAGCTGCTTTTTCTTTTTCGCTTTCAGGAATAGGTTGCTTTTCTGGTTTTCCTCCATCTTCTGGAAAAACATACATTACCATTCTGAGTGCATCAATAATACTGTTGAATTCAGAACCAGAATTATAAGGATATTGAACTGCAACTACTTTATTTCCAAATCGCTCAATAGCTTGCTCTACCGTTGACTCATAATCCGCCTTGTCATGATCCATTTGGTTGACGACGAATATTGCAGGCGCATGAAACTTGTCCACATACTCCCATATTATTTCTGTTCCAACCTCTACCCCAGAAGATGCATTGAGCGTTATCAGTGCTGTATCGGCTACTTTAAGAGAGGAAACAACTTCACCAATAAAATCATCAAAACCTGGAGTGTCAATAATATTAATCTTATTCTTTCTCCATTTCACGTGCATTAATGTTGAAAAAATGGAGTTGCCTCTTTCTTGTTCGATGCTGGTATAATCAGACATCGTGTTTTTGTTTTCGACACTCCCTCTTCGTTTGATCGCTCCGGACTCAAAAAGCATTGTTTCTGCAAATGTGGTCTTACCGCTTCCGGAATGCCCTAATAAGACCACATTACGAATATCCTTTGTTGCTACACTCATATTTTGACTGATTTATGAGAGGCTGGAACGATATCAGAAAAATAAATAGTAAAATTTAAATCGGCACCCTCTCAGGTTAGTTCATTTAAATATCACTGAAAAGATACTAAGTAATTTTATATACTTATAATTTTGACTTTGATAAAATAATGTTTTGTGTTAATTAAAAAACACAGTACTAAAAAATATAATGTTTATTCTCTTGGATAAGATTGATTTGAAGAAAAGTTAGGCCTATTTGTATTAAAACTAAATAGGTTCGCTAAAAAAGATCAAGCATACAAATACATAAACTTCCATTCTTTATCTGAATTATATTCTATTCAATTCCCTAATCAACGCCGCTTTCACCTCCTTTTCTGCTATTGAGTGTCCCCCATCCACTATTTCTAATTTTCCATTCTTTATCGTTGTAAAAAATTGCTTTGCATACATCAGCGGACATAGATAGTCGTGGGTTCCGTGGACCATATAAATCGGGTGATCTTTAATTTTCAGTGCCTGATGAAATATATATTGCTCAGGTATAAAAAAGAAATGAAATGCATAATGTAGTTCGATCAATATTCTATCATAATCTACCATGTTAGGGTCCAGTAGTTGATCCAATTCCCCTTTTTTAAATCTCTTTCTTGAAAGTGAAAAACCGTACCTGGACCATTCATACCCCAATTGCTGAAAACCTTCCTCTTTATTAGATATTTTGTCAAAATAAAACTCTGGTACTTTATTTTGGTATTGTTTTGGAACAAAAGACATAACTCGTTTCCACTCTAATGGATGTGTGTTTTTTATGTCCCCTCGTAAATAGATATCTGCACACTCCTTTGTTGCTGGAAAAAAACCACGTAGGATCAGTTTATTCACTTTTTCTGGATACTTAGCCGCGAATAAAACGCCTAATGTTGCACCCCATGAACCTCCAAAAATAATTACACTACTGATCCCATTGGCTTCCAATACCCTATTGATATCTTGAATCAGGTCGCTGGTTGTATTAAACGCCAGACTTCCTTTGGGTTTACTTTTACCACACCCTCTCTGGTCTATGAGTATGACGTGAAACTTATGTGGATCAAATAATTCTTTATCCTTTTCCGTGTATCCAAGACCTGGACCACCATGAAGAAACAACACCTTTATGCCTTTTGGATTTCCGTACTCCTCAAAGTTTATCCTGTGCCCGTTGCCGACATCAAGAAACATGTTAGTTCAAACTTTCTATGGCAGGAGCAATTTCCAATGTTTTAATGATGTAGTCTAACTGAAGCATCATATCTCTTTTATTCTTTCCAGGTGCATATACAAATGTATCTATAAATATGAGTTCGTTTGCTACCTTATTGTGCACCATGTAGGTGGCGTAGGGTCCACCCATGAAATCATTTTCCATCTCCCAAATCCCTCTCACTTCTTTGGTATATTGTCCATCAATCTCATACGTATAATCATAGGTAGGAAGGTCGACGGTATTGGTAACCATATAGCTGCCTTCCGCTCCAGATGCAATGTGAGTTTTACCGTATTCGTCTCTCTTCTGAATAATATTTGCTGGATCCAATTGTGACGTAGAGGTATATGGAAACTTTTGAATGATGATGTTCATCGCCGCTTCTTTGGTGTCTTTCTTGAACCACATGAAGTTATCAACATCTTCCTTTAAGCTGATGTAATCTCCAGGAATCTTGATAGTAACACCAAACTTGTTTTGAATTTTTTTCGAGATTCCTGGGCTGGGGTTTTTTAACACATAAATCGATGCATCTAATTGGTCTTTGTCGTGCAATCGAATACGTTTTGCAATTGCAGAATAATTATTCCTAATCGTTTCCATTAATGCTTTCTTCCCATTGGCAAAAAGATAAACAATAATTTGACCTCTGGCCCATTTGTCTTTCCCAACCGAACTTTGAAATGTTGGGTCTTCTTTTGCCTTTAAAAAACGTTCTTCTCCAAGATCTCTTCTCAACATCTTAGTCGTTGTGGCTTCCAAATCAGTCAAATCTGCCAAAACGATATATGTTCGCAATTCTTTTCTCAGTGGTTCATAACCCAATTCTTTCGGAGAAAAATACCGCACATCAAACATCGGTTCAGGAGCAGGCATTATCGGGTATGCGCTTTGAAAATAATAATTAAATGTGTCTTTTACTGGACTGTCCCAAAGGTCTTCATCTGCTAAGGCAATGATTTCATTCATTCTGGCCAGAGCCATTGGCTTTGACTCAAACGATTTTGTTACATCATTTTTACAAGACCAGAATGACATCAGTATAATTCCAATAAATATATATTTGAAGTAACTCATTCTTATAGTTTAAATATTCTTTTACCACTCACTTTATCACTAAACCCTCAAGAAACTTGGGTCCAAAATCAACACTAAGTAGATGTGCAAAGTTACGCTTTTGGTGCAAAGTCAACAGTCTTTAACCAATTCTTATCATTTCTATGGCCGAAGACCCAGAAATACGGGTGATATAAATCATACAAACACATGATGTCCCTCATTCTTAATGGATCTAGGGAGTTCTATCTTCACGCGAGAACTCTAAGAGTTCTACTTCTATCTGGTATCCATTTGAAATAGCTCAATAAGAAATAAAATGTTAGAAAATATCGAAAGTGAATCCCTCATTAATAGTAGCTTAGATAAAAGTGATTTGGATTCAAATCCATTCAAACAATTTGATACCTGGTATAAAAATGCTACAGCTTCTAATGAAATAATGCCCAATGGAATGAGTCTCGCAACGGTATCTAAAAACCTACAACCCTCCTTAAGAACGGTATTATTAAAATATTATGATGAGGAAGGTTTTGTCTTTTTTACCAATTACAACAGTAGAAAATCAAAAGAAATAACCCAAAACCCTCATGTTGCCATAAAGTTTTATTGGTCTTCACTAGGAAGACAGTTAATCATTCTTGGTAAGGCTGAAAAAATATCTACCCTCCAATCGGTAAAGTATTTTATGAGTCGGCCTGCTGGAAGTAGAATTGGTGCATGGTGCAGCAACCAATCAGAGGTTATACAATCAAGGTCTGACTTGTTAGATAGTTTTAAAGCGATAAAAGACCGATTTCAAAATATGGAAATTCCTAAACCTCAACATTGGGGAGGATATCGTATCGTACCCTCCTCCTTTGAATTTTGGCAAGATGGAAAATTTCGATTGCATGATCGATTTTTATATTCACTCGATGAAAAAAAAGCATGGAATTTAGATAGGCTCGCTCCATAACACTATCATATCCTACATCTATTAATACTCGTACATCTATGATTATTTTCAAACATTTTAATTTTGACTCAGCCCACTTTTTACCCTTGGTGCCAGATGGTCACAAATGCAAAGGAATACATGGCCATACCTATCGAATGACCTTGGAGTTCGAAGGAGAAATAGACGCTGAAATGGGTTGGCTGATTGATTTCGCTGAGATAAAAAAGACAGTAAACCCCCTTATCGAAGCTGTGGATCATAAATTATTGAACGATATCGAAGGCCTGGAAAACCCAACTTGTGAAATGATAGCAAAATGGTTTTGGGACAAAATATCACCACAACTTCCGCAATTAAGCAAGGTTATCCTGAATGAAACGACAACATCCGGTGTCATATATAATGGGCCCCATAAATAATTGCCTATGTCTTTTAATAAATACATCAATGACCCACAGTGTTCAACAAATTGTTCCTCCTGCACAAAAAATATCAACCCTCTCCTCAATGGGTTAAACGTAAATGATCGTAGCATGCTGGATGAAAACAGAATGATGTCGACCTATAAAAAAGGAGATATCCTCTTTAGGGAAAACACCTTTCCTGCTGGCCTTTTTTGTTTAAACTCCGGTAAGGTAATGATAACTGTTTCTGATACCAACGGAAATAAAATTGTAACCAATTTGCACAAAGAGGTAAACTTTATTGGTGTTGCAGATTACTTGTCCGGTCTTCCCTATCAATCTACCTGTATCGCTCTTTCAGATATCAATGCTTGTATGATCAAATCTTCTGCTGTAGAAGAAATGATCAACAATAATCCAATATTCTCTCGTCGTCTACTTACTACTTTAGCAAGGGATAACCACCAGAGCTCAAAACGGCTCTTGGACATTACAAAGAAAAACATGAATGTCCGGATTGCAGATACATTGTTGGAGTTGGTGACTGTTTTTGGTTTAGACCCAAACGGAAACATCGATGTATATTTAAAACGGTCCGAAATTGCATTGATTTGCAACATGAATGAGACCAATGTAATACGACACTTATCTGCTTTGGATAAAATGGAGGCCATTAAACTAGAAGCTAAAAAAATACGCATTTTAAATAAGAAGTTGCTTGAGTTCGAAAGCAGTTTTTCCTCATAAAGCAAAATCCAAACAAAAGCTGTTAAATAGCAGCTTTTATGCTGTCGGATGAAAGTTATAATTCCACCCATATGTAATAATTTTGGGCTTCTGTGAAAGATAAATATTATTGTTTTTCAAACCAACCCATGAACACCCCTAGTTCTTGCCACCTACCCAAATTAAAAAGGTAGAACTAGACAAAATATATATAATGAAGAAACTACTTGTAATAGCAATCCTAGCCGTATTATACACTGCATGTACCACTGAAACTGAGGTCGATTTAGACGCAGAATTAAAACAACTAATTCAATCCAACTCGAAGGATGGTACATTGGATTATTACATCATGCCCCAAAGCACGGAATACTCCAAACTACCAAACCAAGACCCATCCAATCCAATTAGTAAAGAAAAGGTGGAATTAGGACGATTTCTGTTTTTCGAAACAGGCCTCGCACAGAGTCCAGCCAAACCGATGGGTTTCGAAACCTATTCTTGCTCAAGCTGCCATGTTCCATCCAAAGGTTTTTTACCCGGTAGAATTCAAGGTATTGCTGACGGAGGAGCTGGATTCGGAGATTTTGGTGAGAATAGAACAATTCGGGAAGGGTATTTGGAATCAGAAATAGATGCTCAAGGCAATCGACCGATGACTGTAATGAACGTAACATATATGACCAATACACTGTGGAGTGGAACATTTGGTGCCAATGATTTGAATGAAGGAACGGAGGACAGTTGGACAGGTCTGGCGGAAGTAAATCATACAGGTTTTGCGGGTCTGGAAGCGCAAAACATAGAAGGATTTGACCTTCACCGTTTAGAAATCAATGATAAAGTATTATATGAATATGGTTATGCGGAGCTTTTTGACAAAGCTTTTCCAGATATTGATAAAGAAGAACGATACACTCCAATAACTGCTAGTTTTGCAATGGGTTCTTTCTTAAGAAGCATTCTTACCAATCAAGCCCCTTTCCAATATTATTTAAAAGGAAACCATTTGGCTCTTTCAGCAAAAGAGAAAAAAGGCGCCATGTTGTTTTTTGGAAAAGCAGGTTGTAGTTCGTGCCACAATAGTCCGTCTTTCAGTTCTATGAATTTCTTTTCTTTGGGCACTGCAGACATGTATCAGCATGGAGGGTTAAACACTTCAGCGGATGACCCACGAATTCTCGGAAGAGGAATGTTTACAGGGAATGATAAAGACATGTATAAATTCAAAGTGCCCCAATTGTATAATTTAAAAGATTATGCCAGTTTCTTTCATGGGAGTAGTAAATTATCAATTGAAGATGTGGTAGAATTCAAAGTGACCGCAAAGTCTGAAAACCCTAACGTATCAGATGAGCGGGTTGCAATTTCTCCAAAAGACTTATCCTCAGAAGAAAAAGAAAACCTCATTGAATTTTTGAGATATGGGTTGTACGATAGCAATATGGAGAGATATATGCCCGAAGCTGTATTGTCTGGAAATTGTTTTCCAAACAATGATGAGCAGTCTCAATCAGATATGGGGTGCAAGTAATACTTCTAGAAAGAAAAGCACCTGATCTAATTTTAGTAAGTCAAGCAACTGAAATGTAAAGTAAGATCGTATCTTTGCACTATTGTTCAACGTTTATTGCAAAAGCGGATGAAAAAGAAAGCACTTTATAACAAGGTCGATAAAGAACTGCTCAAGAAAAAATTGGAGCAGGAGGGAATTGAAAGGACCACTCTCTCTTTTTACCAATATGCCCATATCTCAAATCCTAAATTATTTAGAGATCACTTTTACTTAAGCCTAGATGAAGTAGGTGTTTTGGGTCGCATTTATGTGAGCCAAGAAGGTGTGAATGGACAAATCTCTGTGCCTACACATCGAGTAGAAGAATTGAAGGCGGTAATGAATTCCGTTGATTTTCTGAAAGGAATACGGCTCAATATTGCCATTGATGATGATGGAAAGTCATTTATCAAGCTAAAAATAAAAGTAAGAGATAAAATCGTTGCCGATGGGCTGGATGATTCTTCTTTTGATGTCACAAAAAAAGGAATTCACTTAACTGCAGATAAGTTTAATGAGCTTACGAATAGTGAGGACACCATTGTGATAGACATGCGAAATCATTATGAAAGTGAGGTGGGTAAATTCAAAATGGCTTTAACTCCAGATGTGGAAACATTTCGAGAGGCTCTTCCTGTTGTAGAAAAGATGTTGGAAGACAAGAAAGACAAGAATATTGTCATGTACTGTACGGGGGGAATTCGCTGTGAAAAAGCCAGTGCTTACTACAAACATAGAGGGTTCAAAAATGTGTACCAACTGGATGGGGGCATTATTGAATATGCGAGGCAAGTTGAAGCACAAGGTTTGGAAAACAAATTTATTGGAAAAAACTTTGTGTTTGATGAGCGACTAGGAGAACGGATTTCTCAAGATATCATCTCTAAGTGTCATCAATGTGGAAAAGCGTGTGATGAGCATACGAATTGTGCAAATGATGCGTGTCATATTTTATTTATCCAATGCGAAGATTGCGCCAATACATATGCGAATACCTGTTCTGTAAAGTGTAAAGACTTTACCATGCTTCCTGAAGAAAAAAGGGAATCATTGAAAGGTCAAATTGAGTTCAATGGAACAAAGTTTGGCAAAGGCAGATATAAGGCGCACAAAAAAGACGAAACGCTTCAAATCGATTGAATTCGTAGTTTTATTGCTCAAGTTTAAACCCATTCTAAACAAATGTGTTAGTACAGCCTACTAACACTATACTGAATGCCCATATTCAAAACTTTTGAAAATCGATCGCCAATTCTATACACGTTGGCACTCGTGAATTTTATTCATATTATCGATTCGATGTTAATTATGCCTTTGGGTGATATATTCATTGAAGAGTTTGGGATTAGCAGTGGAGAATACAGCTTTTTGGTTTCTGCTTACGCACTAGCTGCATTTGTGTCCAGTCTAGTCGGTGTATTTTACCTTGACCGTTTCGATCGTAAAACCTCTTTACTCTTTATATATTTTGGTTTTGGAGTAGGTACGTTGGCCTGTGCGTTTGCCGATACGTATATTCAACTTGTCTGTTTAAGAATATTCACTGGGTTCTTTGGTGGCATGATTGGAGCCATGGTCCTTTCTGTGGTAAGTGACCTCTATCCTTTTAAAGAAAGAGGAGCGGCCATGGGAATATTATTTTCTGCTTTTTCAGCGGCATCTGCTTTGGGTGTTCCTGTTGGAATTTATTTGGCCGCTAAAAGCAATTGGCAATTTCCTTTTATGGTTATTGGTCTGTTTGCCTTGGCGATTTGTTTTTTTGTTTTTCTATTTTTTCCATCCATGAATAGTCATTTAAAAGAACAGGAAACAAAGCTGGATATCAACAAAACGATTACTGCCATTACTTCAGATAAAAATCAACTCACTGCTTTGTTAGCAGGTTTTGTATTGATCTTAGCGCACTTTATGATCATCCCATTTATTTCTCCTTATTTGATAAAAAATGTTGGTATATCACAAATCGAGATCGCATATCAATTTTTCTTTGGAGGCATTGCAACGGTAATTTCAGCGCCATTTATTGGTAGAATGACTGATAAGTATGGGGTGATGCGGGTCTTTACTATTGTTTTATTTCTGTCTTTTATCCCTACTGTTTTGATCACCAATATGAAAGTAATTCCTCTTTGGATTGCGATTAGTATTACCACCTTGTTCTTCATTTTTGCAAGCGGTAGAATGATTTCTCCGAACACGATAATAACTGCTGCGGCTGGTACTGCAAATCGGGGAAGCTTTATGAGCATTAAATCCGCATTGCAGCAATTGGCCATTGGTCTCTCGGCTATAATCAGCGGCTCGATTGTTTATATCGGCGACGATAAGCTATACCACAACTATGACCTAGTAGGCTATTTATCCATTATTATCGCTGTCTTTACCATTTTCCTAATTAAAAGAATAAAGGTGGCAGAAGGCAATTAAAAAATAGAAACAATTTCACTACATTGGTTTCCTAAAGAGTGGTATTTAATACTTCTTTAATTTTTTATAACGTTTCACTTTTTTAATTATTAGATCATTAACACGGTTGAATAGATCGCTATCGTGTATAAATAAATCAATTAATAACAATTCAAATCAAAATTATTATGAACAAAATTTTTACCGTTTTTGCCTTCGTACTATGCATGGCATGTACCTCGTATGCACAATCTTCAGAAGAAGGTTTTTCTAGAAAAGGTCGTTTTTTAGTAGAAACTGGCTATAATATTGTAGGGGGAATAAGCAATTCATCTGGTGCAAATATTCAATGGGATTTTGATGGCGGTTCTATCACTGCACTTGGTGCGGACGTTGGAAAAATGCTATCGGAGAACTTTGCTATTAAGTTCCGTCTCGGCTTACTTTCTGCCAATGGTTTTTCCATTACCAATGTTACGGCAGGTGTTAAGTACTATGCTGGTGGTGTTGTCCCCATTGAATTGACCGCAGGAATGTTAGATGGTGGCCCTGGGTCATCCACTTTTACTGCCAATTTAAAGTTGGGTTATGCTGCCCGTCTTGCCGATAACATTACCCTAGAACCAACGATAGGTATGCTCATTTTGGAAGAAGAAGGAGCATTAAATTTTGGAATTTCATTCGGATTATTTCTCTAATACTTCATTCTTAAATAAACCAATTTAATGATACGTGGAAGTCAGGTGATTGCTTGATTTCCATTTTTATTTGTATCATGTAAATTGTAACCTTTTATTCCTTCTTCGTTTCACCGCTCTTCAACTTTTCTAAAAATGATCCTAAGTTTTTTATCGAATAATGCACGTCTCCATCCAACACAATAACTGGTGTGGTGAATGACCCCCCTTTAAATCCATTACCGAATAAAACCGTTGATAATTCTTTGTCGTGTTGTTTATCCGTAGTTGTGTTTTTTTCTGTGAATATAATATTGTTTGCTTCAAGAAATGAAATGGTCTTAGTACATCGACCACATCCATTTTTAGTATAAACCGTTAACCCTTTTACTGGATGTAGGTTATTATTTTCACTACCCTTAGTTTCAGAAAAAATCTTCTTCAGCGTATACGAATATTTAAAAGAAGCTTTTCTTTTTCTCTTTTTTTGAAACCTTCCTACTTCTGTTGTCTCATTTGCTTCTATTCTTTTAGTAACAGTATGGTTCCTTTTAAGCCCAAATCCTTTCGTGTCTAGTATTATTGTGACATCATAATCATCAGCTTCATTGTTCGTAGCAATAACTACTACTTCTTCTTCCAAACTTTTAGCTTTTAATACTATGTTTTGGCCTGATAAGGATATGGCTACTATAAATAGGGTCAGTAATACAAATAATCTTTTCATTTATTACAATTTTATAGAATACACCTTAAAAGTAAACCACAATTTAGATGAAAAGGGGACCAGTAAATGTGTGGAAATAATAAAGATAAAAGATAAGAGAGAAAGCCAGAAATATTTACACAAATCCTTTATTCAATCGTTCAATATTCATAGTTGACAAAAATCAATGTGTGTGACTATTATTTCATGGATTGAGAATAAACGTTGTCCTATCTAGAACACCTTCGTCCGAATTCGCACAATATTCTAAATATAAATATGTGTATTTCGTTAATTATCAACATGTTGTTTCTTGGCATACCTCGTGCTTATAGAGTACTAAATTAATATCAGTTTAATATCTCTAATACCACTAAAGTATTCAATTATGAAAATATCAAATTTAATCCTAACCTTCATTTTAGCTCTAGCCGTATCATTTACTGTTCAAAGTCAATCCAATACTGTGCGAGAAATAGCCATTGAAAACGACGATGAATCCATTTATATAAAATATGAAGATGGAAACCTCATAGAACTTAAAGTTGACGGTACAATAATCAATGAAAGTGACTATGGTCAATATGAGACACTAATAAAAAAATATGAAAAGAATTCCCCACATCATGAATACAAAACGGTTGAGGTGCTTCATGAAAACGACTTGCAAGGGAATTTACATGCGTCTCTCTTGTCCTATCTATCCAATAAAATAGCCATTGATGAAGACAAGTATGAGTTTAAGCTTACCCCAAAATATATAAAAGTGAATGGCAAAAAACAGAGTAAAGAAGTTTTATCTGCGTGCTTGGATATATATCAAGAACTTGCTGGAAAGAGTCTTTCAAATGGCAGTTACTTCCATGTTGATATTGCTAAAGGCTCTAGATCTGTTTCTTTAAGTCTCCAAGATTAATTGCCAATACAAAACTATAAATAGAGGTCTCTTCATCTTTCCTTGAGGCTTCTATTTATTCGTTTTATTGATCTCTGTCAGCTTAGAAACAATAGCTTTTATTTCTTGTGATTTATTCTTTTCCCAATGACGATATGGCAAGATATACACATGTTTTTCCGACCTAAAGAGACTTTCGATTTCTTCTAGATTCAAAACGGAATCATACGCCCCTTCATAGCCGATAAGGTCTATACACAAGTCCTTTTTATTTCCATGAATGAGTAGGTCTATGGACCTTCCTGAAATGGTTTCGTCTTGAGTAATTGATGATACTCCATTTTCTTTTAATGCAGAAATGACATCTTTTGCAAACACATCCTTGGCCTCTGAGCTCCCCAAATCATGATGGTGTTGATGGTGAAAAAATGAATGCAACAATCCACCTTTAGAAATTCGTTCTTTATTAAATGAATGCACGATATATTGCTCTGCTTTGGCCCTACTTGTTGCGACATTAAACATATTCTCCCTACTTAAATAAGCGAATGAACCACTGGCAGATTCATTATCCAAAGCAAATGAGATAAAAACGACGTCTCTCTCTTCTCCTTGAAACTCAAACGGTGTTCCGATCAAAACATCGTGTCGTTCAATGTTTTCCGAATCCAAATGTTTCAATGCGTACCGTTTGAATAAGTCCGTTTGATTTCGGAACGGTGAGATGATTCCGATACTTCTGGGTATGGGTTTATTCTTATCGTGCTCAAATAACATTTCGACCTCCTTTATGATAAACTCGAGTTCCTCTGTATTGGTATTATCCTTTTGTTGTTTTCCTTCCACCTTCAAAAAATGAACACAATCTTCGGACTTATGCGAACCATGTGCCGTCATAACTTGCAACCTGTCGCCATAAAAGTACCTATTGTTAAATCCAATAATTGAAGGTTGACTTCTGTAATGTTCTTCTAACACCCCTTCATTGTCTGAATGTACAGTGACCGCATCTACCATGTCCAAAAGGCTGTATCGTCGATAATCAAAATATGCTTTATCCTCTAGATGGTGTCGTTCTTTACTTTTTGAAATAAATGCGTTGGGCAAAAATGAAACATGGTTTAATTGTTTCGGATCTCCAGCAACAATCGCTTTTTTTGCCCGTTGAAGCGCAGGGATCCCTAACGTCACTTCACACTGAGAAGCTTCATCCACAAACAAGAAGTCGAACAGTTCTTTTTTCATTGGAATACTCCTATTCAGGTCAGACATTTTCACCAACCAAATCGGAAGAATTTTCGTTAGTTTTTTAAAGTCTACATTTTTGTTGTATTCCGCATAGGTAATGCTATTTCTTGCCACCAAACTCTTTTGGTAATGCGGCAAGTTCTCTTTTAATGATTCATAATTCTTAAAAACTCTGAAGTCATGCTCCTTATTCACCAATTCTTTATTTACTCGATATCTAGCTTTATACAAATTTCTTAACCGGCTTACGTCCTTGGTAATTTTATTGTCCTTTGAAATTTGATACTCCAAATAGATTTGTTTTACTCTTTCGAGAACACTTTTCTTCGTCTTATAAACGATCCGACCATAGATATCTTCTCTTTCCAGTTGAGTCTCTATTTTTTGTTCCAACGCTCGAATAATCTTGAATTGAGATTGTGCCGTTTTCCTTTGACTTCTAATCTCAGACTTGCTTATTGGTCGGACATTTCTTTTTTGTTTAAAGTCTGAAACTATTTGTTTTAACCGTTTTGCATGATTGCCCGCGCCCACTCTCAAAATCAAATCTTGATTGTCGAATTCGTGTTTTAATTTCTTTTCAATAACATCCAAAGCCTGGTCTGTTTTTGCACAGATTAAAATGCTTCTTCCGGTACGCACTGCTTCCAAGGCTAACGTAACCAGCGTAAATGTTTTTCCCGTTCCTGGAGGCCCAATCAATACAGAAATCGTATTTGTTTTTATTGAGTCAAACACTCGAAATTGCCCATAAGAAAGTGTATAAGGAAGCAATTTGTAGTCCAAGCTAATAGATTGCTCTGAGTTTTGGTTATTTGAAGTAAAAAGCGTTTTTAATGGTGCCGAATAAGGTTCTAACGATTTATACTCACTTAATTTATTCACGTGATCAAGATCTTCCATTATGCCTCTGGTGTTTGTACTCTTTTTTACAACTCCGAAGGCCATTAGTTTTTTTATTCCTTTTACATCTAGGTCCAAGTTTTCTGACAAGGTATACGGCACATCATACTGATCAAAGATTGTCCACAGTTCTAATAACATCAGTGATGTCACCTCCTTGGATTGTGCTAGATCATATAATTTATCCTCTATCGTCTTAAGTGTGACTACATCATGGTTGGTACATTGCTCAATCACCGAAATGTTTACAAAAACAGAGTCTGTATCCATACGCAACACGTATCTGCCGTAATCCTCCACTAATCGTCCATTGTAAATAAATAGCGGTTTAGTAACTTCATCTTGATGTAGACCAAAGAGGTATACTTTAACTTCTTTTTCTTTTTTATAGATCTTTAAAACTTTGGCTAACTCTATCCTGTAAGAACGAGTCATTTGAATTCCATCTCTCAAAAGAATCAAGTCTTCATCCAATAAGTGAATCCTATACAATTCAACATTATGCTTTCCTATCCGATCAACGCCAATATTTTGATTTTCCTGTTTATAACAGTCTGTGAAAAAAGATACTTGGTTTATGAGTGATTGTAATGGTTCCATTTAATGGGATTTCAATCTTCGACTATTTCTGCAAGCTCCATCCAAAGTTCTTCCTTTTCTTCTATTTTACTTTTGACTTCAGCTAATTCTTTGGATAAATCAGTAATTTGATCTGGTGTCAATTCAGAATTGTTAAATAATGCGGTTATTTTCGCTTTCTTCTCTTCCAGCTTTTCTATTTCTTTCATCACCCTATTGTAGGCTTTGCGCTGTTCGTAACTCACTTTCTTCTCTTCCTTCTGGATGACTTTTTCTTCATTAACCGGCTGATTTGATGCGTTTCGAGTTGCTATCTTTTCTTTATTTCGGTATTCTGTATAGTTGCCATTAAAATCGCGTATCTCTCCATTCCCTTCCAAGACAAATAAGTGATCGACTAATTTATCCATAAAATATCGGTCGTGAGAAACGATGATCAAGCACCCCGGAAAATCCATAAGGTACTCTTCCAAAACGTTTAATGTCACAATATCCAAATCGTTGGTAGGCTCATCAAGAATTAAAAAGTTCGGGTTTTCCATCAAGACAGTCAGTAAGTACAGTCTTCGTTTTTCACCACCGCTCAATTGAGAGACATACACCTGTTGTTGTGGTCTAGGAAACATAAATCGTTCAAGCAACGACTCTGCTGTCAATTTTTGGCCTTTTTCTAATGGAATAAACTCCGCAATATCTCGAATGACGTCAACAACTCTCTTGTCTTCTTCCAATTTCATTCCTGCTTGTGTATAATAGCCAAACACGATCGTATCGCCGATAACAACCTTTCCACCATCGGGACGAATGTCCTTTGTCAATAACTTCAGAAATGTGGTTTTTCCGGCTCCATTTGGACCAACAATTCCTACCCGCTCGCCTTTCTTAAATTTATAAGAAAATTGATTTACAATCTTCGTATCTCCGAATGCCTTTTGAATCGCATGGGCCTCCACAATTTTTGAACCCATCCGAGCCGCCTTGATATTGATTTTTAGCTCATCTTCATTCAGGTTGGTGTGTGCCTTTTCTTTGATGTCGTCAAATGCATCTACTCTGGATTTTGCTTTCGTTCCCCTTGCTTTAGGTTGTCTTCTTATCCACTGCAGTTCTTTTGCATATAGCTTTTTTGTCTTGTCTAGATTGGCAGCATCGTTTAGCATTCTAGCTGCCTTTTTCACTAGAAAATCTGTGTAATTGCCCCGATATACAAATAAGTTGCCTCTATCCAATTCTACAATTTCATTACACACTCTTTCCAGAAAATATCTGTCGTGAGTCACCATAAACAACGTCAGGTTGGAATCCTGAAGATATACTTCCAGCCACTCAATCATTTCTAAGTCCAAATGGTTGGTCGGCTCATCCAAAATGAGAAAATCTGGTTCATCAATGAGGATTTTGGCCAACGCTACTCGCTTTCTTTGACCACCAGACATAGAGGAAACCGTCTGGTCCAGTTTGTCCAATTTCAATTTACTGAGCACCTCCTTGATTCTGACTTCAATGTCCCATGCCTTAAGGTCTTCAATAATCGAAATTTGTTGCTGGAGTTTTTCTTCATCTTTTTCCAAAACTGCCATTTCATACGCTTGAATGGCTCTGATGGCAGGATTGTCGCTATCTAAGACTGCTTCTAGCGCAGTAGCATTCGGGTTTAAAACCGGTTCTTGCTTTAGAAAAGCAACATTCAAACCTTTGGCAAAATGTATTTTGGCTGTTTCTCCTTCGGGAGCTTCTTGGCCAGCAATCACTCTAAGAAGGGTAGATTTGCCACTTCCGTTTTTTGCAACAAGTGCAATTTTATCTCCCTTACTAATGGATAGGTTCAATCCTTGAAATAGGACTTTCTCTCCATAAGATTTACTTACATTTTCTAACAACAAATACTGCATGTCGCAAATATAAACTTATTTCTTACCGATATCGTCCCGCTTTTATCTTAGGGTGTAATATCAGTGACATCTCGTCCAAGGACATTTTTCAATCCATTGTTTTTAAATATTCTTCCAATTTGTCTAAAGACCCTTTGAATCCAGCTTCCATGAGAGAGAGTCCATCTCTAAATGTCTTCAATTCTTCCTTATCTGATTCGTGGGGAGAGACCTCAATTGTAACTTCTGTTTTATCTCCTATTTCAATAAACCGATATATATTCATCATTTTGACTGGCCACGTTTCACTGTTGGGGTGTCGGATAGGAAAACCATTCTCATCCGCAAAATAATTGATGAATCGAAACATATGAGGAGCATCTATTTCCAAATAATCAAACACTCCATATAATTTAAACGAGGAAGAAACAAGGCCATAAAAGAACCTCCCGTTGGGTTGAAAATCTACTTCACAAATAAAAAGATCAAAAGGTGTACTGCCCCACCAATTGCATAAATGATCTTCCTTGGAATACGCATCAAATACTTTCTGAATTGGTGCTTCAAAAGTTCGTGTCAGTGAAAACTCTGGCTCCATGGCTTTTTTATTTATGGTTTGAGAGAACCCAGTCATTAAAATCAATTATAGGCAAAATTATCCGACCTTAATCTATCGTTTAGAGTTAACTGATCAAATTCAAGTGATTTTTGAAACTATTTTGCCTCCAAAACATCTATTATTATAGTCATTTTTACGTTCTCAATTATAATAATATCGAAAATTAAAACGGTGGCCAGAAGTAAGAGAGAAGCATTAATTAAGTTAATAAATAATGTCCGGCCACCTTTTTTTATCCCTTTTTCCTTCTATTAAGAAGACTCTATGTTTTGGTGAAACCGTTTGTTTTACTCCAAACAATGGGATATGTAGCATTAATTCGTTACATAAAATACGTACAGATTCGATCATTTTTCCTCTCTAACTCCCTGTTTAGTACTTAATTAAGAATTTACGCATACTTTTTAAGACTCTGTTGAGGTTTTATCTACTTTTGTGCTGTACTATTCAAAGCTTCAAAAATGGCAAAAGGTATAAATCCAAATTTGAAATTGAAATCCAGGGCGCTGAAGACTTTGGAACAGTATTTAGATGGATTACAAAAAGGAGATCGGTTTATTTTAGGTGAGGTGCTAACACTTATAGAAAGTACCAATAAACGGCATCGGTCATTAGGAGAACAAATTCTCAACGCTATTGATAGCTCAAAATTAAATACCATCCGTGTCGGTATTACTGGGAGTCCTGGTGCTGGTAAAAGTACATTCATTGAAACGCTGGGCAAACATTATATAAAGAATGGTAAAAAAGTGGCTGTTCTGGCCATTGACCCCAGCAGTACTAAAAGCCAGGGGAGTATTCTTGGAGATAAAACAAGAATGCAGTCCTTATCTACCAATAGCAATGCATTTGTACGACCTACCGCATCGGCAAATAGATTGGGTGGTGTCGCTCAATCCACAAAAGAATCTATCTCCTTGTGTGAAGCCGCTGGTTATGACATTATTCTAGTCGAATCTGTCGGAGTGGGCCAATCGGAAACAGAATTGGCTGATCTGGTAGATATTTATCTTCTATTATTATTGCCCGGTGGAGGTGATGGTGTACAAGGAATAAAAAGAGGTGTTGTAGAACTTGCCGATATGATGGTGGTCAATAAATACGATGGGGAATATAAACACCTCGCCGAGAAAAGTAGAAAAGACTTTGCCCTTTCTAGTTCGCTTTTTCATCATGATTTACAAGAATGGAGGGTTCCTGTTGAACTCTGCTCTTCAACTGAAGACAAAGGATTTGAATCCATTATCAAAAAAATAGAAGGGTTTATAAGTCTCAGTAAGTCCCATTCCTTTTTTTCATCTAAAAGAGGTAATCAAGATCAAAAATGGCTCGGAAAACAAATTAAAAAAGTGTTAATCCACAAAGCCAATCAACTATTTGATGTGCGATCTCATTTGCAAGAAGGGATGCAAGATTCATCCATATTCCAAACATTACAGAATATACACAAGGCAATAGAAAAGGATTTTAATACATTCATGAGCCAAAAAAAGAAGGAAAATGGGTAAAGCAACGTGGAGAATAACAAGGCTTTTCAACTTGTCTATATTTTATTTTGTGGTTATCTCCATGGGTTTTGCACAGGGTAGTGACGATTTAGAAACTATACATCCTGATTTTATGTCCCCTGTAGACCACACCATTCGGTTGGCTGGCTCGTTCGGTGAATTACGATCTAATCATTTTCACGCTGGTATAGATATAAAAAGTAAAACAGGAAAAGTAGGAGACGTTGTTCGGGCTACAGCACCTGGTTATGTCTCAAGAATAAAAATTCAGCGTGGTGGTTATGGTCAAGTCCTGTATATTGACCACCCCAATGGATACACTTCTGTCTACGCACATTTGAAAGAATTTTCAGACACTCTACAACAGTATATTGTTGAGAAGCAATATCAAAGTCGATCATATGAAATTGATGTCTATCCAGAGCCTCGGCGATTTACATTTGATCAAGGTGAAGTCGTCGGTCTTATGGGAAATACGGGTCGATCTTATGGACCTCATCTACATTTTGAGATTCGAAAAACAGATACTGAAATTCCTGAAAACCCATATTTGCATGGTTTGGGGCCTGAGGATACTAGACCACCATTGATCTATGCTATTGAGGCGCATGGTTTAAATAATGAACATCAAAAAATATGGTCAAAATCACTTGAAGTCAATAATCCAGTCAATACCTCGCCGACCCCATCGAATACGATTCGAATTCCTGCTTGGAGAACGGGTTTTGCAATACAGACTTTTGACCTAATGAATGGGGCAAGCAACAAAAACGGGATTTATACCCTAGAAATGCTAGTGGATGACAGTCTATATTTTAGTCATAAAATGGATCGGGTTGGTTTTGATGTAAGCCGATACATCAACTCACACATTGACTACGAGGCGAAAAAGAAAAACAACAGAACGTTTACTAAGTGTTATGTTTCTCCTGGAAATAAGCTGACTTTTTATCCCAATCTTACCAATTTCGGTGAGGTGAAACTATATAAAGACACCCCAAGAAAAGTAGATTTTATTGTGAAAGATTTTGCAGGAAATACCAATACCTTTACCTGCTTTGCCTATCGTCGAGAAGCAAAAAAAGGAGAAATCAAAGAAAAACCGTTTCAAAAATATCTGCTTCATACAGAAATGGCAAAAATATCCCTAGGGTCTTGTCGCTTTGTTTTTCCTAGAAACACGTTTGACAAAAACACTTACATCAATTATGAGGAAACGAATACACCAGGGCAGTTTTCCTTTAAAATAAATACAGCTTCGGACCCCTTGTTTTCTTATCCCGGTGTAAGTATACCTGTTTCGGGTATTGATTCTAGTTTACATGAAAAGGTGGTGTTGATTTATGATGAAAAGACATCTTATGGTGGACACGTAGAAGGCGACAGTCTCCGTGTTCGAATTGGCTCATTTGGAAAATATTCCATTCACATTGATACGATTCCACCTACAATTGACGTAGGTAGTTTTCTGAAAAACGCCAAAGGCAAGCCTTTTTTTAGGTTTGCAATTTATGATAATTACGAAACCAAGGGATACGCAGAAGACATAAAATACGACGTGTTTATAGATGGTGAATGGGTGATCGCTTCCTTAAAAGCGTTGGGTAATGTATTAATTGTTCCTTTGGATGAAATACCATCTGGTCGTCACACATTAAAGATAAGGGTAGAGGATCACAGTAAAAATATAAATACCTGGGAAAGAACTTTTACAAATTAATTGTGACAAATCGAATACGCCTTGGTGTGGTTATTGTTTACATTTGTGCACTCAACTAAGATAAATATATGAAAGTCCTTCAAACAGCAGAGCGCGTTTCTCATCAAGATATGTCTGATAATTATGTGTTTCAGCGATCTCTACTCGCCTATTTGGAAGCTGCTAAAATGGTTTCTGGAGATGTTCTTGAAATTGGAGCGGGTGAAGGATATGGTATCGAACATATTGCACCAAAGGCAACATCGTATTTGACTATAGACAAACATCCTGTTCACATTGATCCTTCCTATACCAATGTTTCTTTTCGGCAAATGAATATTCCACCTTTAGAAGGTATTGAAGATGAAAGCTTTGACTATGTCGTAAGTTTCCAAGTTATTGAGCACATCCAAAATGACAAAAAATACGTCTCAGAGATTCATCGTGTTCTTCGTCCAGGTGGAAAGTTTATCGTGACTACTCCAAATAAAAAAATGAGTATTACTCGAAACCCTTGGCATGTGAGAGAATACACCATTGATGAATTGGTTGACCTTTTAAAACTATCTTTTAAAGCGGTGGAGTCCAAAGGAGTTTTTGGAAACGAAAAAATTATGGACTACTACGAAAAAAACAAAGCCTCTGTTCGTAAAATTACACGTTTTGATATTTTCAACCTCCAACATCGATTACCGAGACAATTGCTGCAAATTCCCTACGATATTTTGAATCGAATGAATAGGAAAAAATTACTCAACCAAAATAACAGCCTCGTTTCAGATATTCATTATTCTGATTATTCCATTCAAGAAGCAAAAGAGGGTTGTTTTGATCTTTTTTATGTAGCAACAAAATGATTTTCCTTAGAAATCAGTTAATATTTCAACTATCTGTCCAAGCGTGAAGAAAAAATACTTCTTAAGTATTGCTATCGTATTTGTCATATCCCTTATTTATTCAAGGTTTATGGTGTCCGTTTGTATGATTGGTCTAACAGTATTCGCCTTCATCGAAGCGTATAAAAGTACCCAGAATGTAGTGTCTTCTTTTTTAAAGGACAAAGCATATGTTGGTCTCACGCTGGTATTTCTTGCTGTTGTTTTATCTAGCCTCAATTCTGAAAATCTCCAACAATGGTTGTTTCAAGTTAAAATAAAGCTCCCCTTCTTATTTCTTCCATTTGCGTTTTATGTCTTTCGTTCCTGGGTAGATGAAAATTTTCACAAATGGGTTCACTATGCGTTTATCGGTACTGCTGTTTTGAGCACTTTTCATGTTATCGGTAACTTCCTACTGGACATAGAAAACATCACCAATAGTATCGGTCAGGGAAAAGCAATACCTACTCCTTTGGACCATATTCATTACAGTATCATGGTTGCTTATGCGGTGGTTTCTACAGCCATTCTTGCATTAAATGAACGAGTTAAGCTACGTGCGTATATCCTCTTTTTTATATCCGCTTATCTCTTCGCATTTATGCATTTTTTATCGGTACGTACTGGATTGGCCCTTGCATATGCTGGTATCGGGTTGACTCTTATTTGGTATGTTATTACCCATAAAAAATATTTACTCGGAATAGCAATGGCTGCATTCTTAGTCGCAATTCCATTTATAGCATTTAAAACGATAGAACCTTTTAAAAGAAAGATAAATTATATGTTTTGGGACCTTGCTCAATACCAACAAGGAAAAGGAAATAGTTATTCAGATTCTGAAAGAATCATGTCCTATGCCATATCGTTGGATCTTATCAAAGAAAGTCCATGGTTTGGACACGGCATTGGCGACCTTCGACCCATTATGACCCAAAAGCATAAAGAAAAATATGGTCAGAAAGAAAAGTATATTTATCCACACAACCAGTATCTCTATATTTTAACAACCCTAGGTATATTAGGGGCATTGCTTTTCTTTATTGGACTTCTTTCTCCTTTCATTTTTACGAGAAATCGATCTGTTTTTCTCTTAGTTATTTTTGCACTGATGCTCATTTCATTTTTAGTAGAAAACACCATTCAACGTGCAGTCATAACCGCTTTCTTTTTGTTTTTTATTCTTTTAAATCTAAGCTTGAAACCTGAGCACTCACCATGAATATTTATTCCCTTGACAATTTTCGAGATAATGGTGCCATCGGTGCCTTATTAGACGAATACGAAAGAGCAATCAGCGATCTTAATTCTATAATACAACCTATAGATCAAAAACTCCTTACTCTAATTATAGATCCGCATACCAAAGATGAAGATTGTCGATCTATCCAATCTATATTAACGCATATAGTAAGAGCTGGGTATGGCTATGCTGTCTCAATATATAATCATCAAGGAAAACAAATGCCATTTAAACAAAATAGAGTATATGATGATGCTCAGCAGTACATCGACGCGATAAACGAAATGTTTCAATTTACATTATCTGTATTTGATGATTTTCCAAATCTGGAATTAGAACAATACAACCCTGAAAGTAAAATACTCACTCGCTGGGGACAACGATACGATGTAGAACAATTAATGGAGCATGCCATTGTTCATATTCTTCGGCACCGAAGACAAATAGAACGATTCCAACTTAAAGTCCATACCAAATAACTCTAGAAATATACCAACCACTCCAGTCATAGTGCCCGTCTATACCATTGACTAAAATAGTTCGCAATGAAAAGATGTACACAATTTGTATTTATGATTCTATTCGTTTTGTTTTCCAGCTGTGAAAATAATTCTTTCGATCCTGATAATTGTGTAGACCAATGTTTGTTTGCCATGGAAGATGTTCAAGGAGAAGTTATATATATGGATTGTTTCAATGCCTTCGGAGTAAAATTTGCAAATACTACGGACACAGAATATTCCTTCGTTGTAGGAATGCCAGATGTGATGGATGATGTATATAAAGAAGGTGGAAAACTTGTCGTTGTAAGTGCATATTTTAGGCCAAATACCCTACAGCCTGATTTTCCTGACCCCTCTTTTAACGAAGACCAAATCTATCAAATGGAAATTTTTTCTATTCAAGAAAAATAATAAATGTACTGGTTCAAGTCGCAAAATGTATAAGATTTTTGTCGATCGTAATTATCTATCCTTCTTTCAAGTCGGTAGGATTTGTACTTTACTAGAATAAATATACTCTTTCGCCAAACATATTCATTCAATACAGAGTTTTAAATATCTTTGCGGGCAAGAACGAATATGTAAATGAATCCACTTAGTTTACTTTATCATTTTGGGAGGTTTATCGAATGGCAACGACAAATTTATCGTAGACCTGAAAATATCAGGATGTACTATAAAGAGTTGGTACGTCAAATGTATGATATCGGCCTTGGTTCTCTTCCAATTATCTTCTTAATTTCCATTTTCTTGGGTGCGGTTACCGTTACTCAATTTTACTATCAAATGGATGGGCAACTAATTCCAACATCTTTCATTGGTTACATCGTACGAGATATGATGATCATTGAGTTGGCACCTACATTCTCCTGTCTATTATTAGCTGGAAAGGTGGGCTCCAACATGGCTGCAGAAATAGGCGGAATGCGTCAGAAAGAACACATCGATGCAATGGAAATCATGGGCGTTAATACGAGTGCTTTTCTAGTGATGCCCAAGGTCCTTGCTGCCATATTAATGATTCCTTTATTAGTAGTTGTGTCTGCGTTTGTAGGTATTGCAGGTGGATATATTGCCAGTGTCCCGATCGGTCTTTTTACACACGATGATTATGTGACAGGGTTGAGGTTGTTTTTCAATCCACATAATGTCTTCATTATGTTTGTTAAAGCTGCTACATTTGCTGCCATTCTTACGTCTGTGAGTTGTTATCAAGGATACTTTGTAAAAGGAGGTAGCATAGAATTGGGAGAGGCAAGTACAAGAGCGGTGGTGTATAGTGTCATATTGATCCTAGTCGCTGATTATATTATTGCATTGATATTGACATGATAAGAGCAGAAAATATATTCAAATCATTTGGTGAAAATGAAGTCTTAAAGGGTATAGACTTTGTATTTGAAGAGAGTAAAACCAATCTCATCATTGGGCGAAGTGGAGCTGGTAAAACAGTACTGCTCAAAATACTTGTTGGCCTATATCCTCCTACTCAAGGTAAGGTGTGGTACAAAGACAAGGAATTGTATTCACTCACAAAAAAACAATTGCGACACCTTCGAATGGAAGTAGGTATGCTTTTTCAAGGTAATGCGTTGTTTGATAGTATGACCATTGAAGAAAATATCCGTTTTCCTATGGATATGTTTACTGAAATGACGTACAAAGAAAAAAATATGAGGGTGGATGAAGTTTTGGAACGAGTGAGTATGTCAGGCATTAATAATCGGTTTCCTTCCGAAATCAGCGGTGGTATGCAAAAAAGGGTAGGTATTGCTCGATCCATAGTACTTAACCCTAAATATTTATTTTGTGATGAGCCCAATTCTGGACTTGATCCAAAAACATCCATTACCATTGATGAATTGATATCAACAATCACCGATGATAACAAAATGACCACGATAATTAATACACACGATATGAATTCTGTAATGGAAATAGGTGAAAAAATCTGCCTGCTCCATGAAGGAAAATTGGCTTGGCAAGGAAATAATGAAGAAGTACTCAAGTCCGAAAACCAGGAGTTACATAATTTTATTTTTGCTAGTCCATTTCTCCAAAAGTTAGTAGATCGTGTAGGCGCTAAAAATATATAACTTTATTGCTTCGTTGAAATTATCTTGCTTTCTGACTTTTACAAAATCGTTGAAAATTGTGAACTATGGAGGTATTCGATATTCTATTAGGGACTGCGATCGGTGATGCATATGGTGCCGGTGTTGAATTCCAAGATAGAGAATGGATACGAGCGAATGTTGACTTCCAAACTTTTGTGAATTCAAGGGATACCATCCAAGTACCAGAGGAAAAGAAGAGTTTATTTACAGACAATTATCACGCTTGGAATTATACGGACGACACCGAAATGACTATTGGGGTGTTGAAGGCACTTATATCTAAAGAACCCTTTACTGAAGATTTATTGGTTAGAATGTGGCGTGAAGAGTACGAAAAAGGAATACGTGAAAAGGGGTATGGACGAAATGGCCATGGTTCAATGAGTTGGTATTACTCTGGAGACAAAACCATCGAAGAAATCAAGTCATTTCAAAGAAACAGACCCAATCCTGGTAATGCTCCCGCCATGAGATCGGTTCTATTTGGATTGCTTCCAGAAAAAAAGATCAATGGTTTCGCAAAAATAAATGCAGAGGCCACGCATCCAAATATACATGCAATCCTTTCCAGCCAATGTATCGCTCGAGCTGCTGAGTATTTAATCGTCAAACAAGAAGATCCTCAATATATTATTGATTATTGTATGCGCTCCATCTCTATCAACGCACTGTATCAAGATTATTTAACTGCCGTGGACTTATTACCCCAATACAATGACTTGGAGGAAACAAACTTCGAAACCTTGTGTGGACCACAGCCTATTCAATCTCCCTATTTCCTGCCAGGTATAAAAGGCGTCCCATCTGATTCTATGTTCACCGCTGGATGTGTTTTATTTGTCCTTAAAAATTGTACGGATGCTTTTGATGCTTTAAAGAAATCCATATTGTTGGGAGGAGATGTGGATTCCGTCGCATCAATCACTACTGGAATAATGGGTGGAGTATCTGGTCTTTCTAGTATACCCGAGTTTATGCACACTCATGTTGAAGGGAAACAGTACTTTGAGGCATTGGGAAACCAATACAACCAACATTTTCCATCTTGACAATCTTCACTTAAGTCGAATTTCCTTTCCATAAATCATGAACTCCTATACGTTTGGTGAAAATATCATCTATTGAAAAACGTGCTCTTACTTCTAATTTTCGCTAGCTTTATTTCATGTAAGCCCGATAAAGCTTCATTAGAAAACACTTGGTTGATCGTAGAAACCGAACATAAACCTAATGCTGGATTTTTACCCAAATTTGAAGATCATTTTTTACAATTTAATTCTGATAGTCTTTTTGTCCATTATCCTTATTCTAACTATCGGCTTGTTCATAATTACATCTTGGAAGAAAATTATATAAAAACCGATTCCTTCACTTTTGGTAAAATCATTGGCCTTTCTACTGATAGTTTATCAATAGATCTAGATTCAAATACGGCGATTATTCATCTTGTCCCCTTGCAGTCTATTCATTTTACTAATGAAGATGAAATGAAGGTTTTAAGATTATTAACCCAACAACCATGGACATTATCAATTAAAGAGTCCAATTTGAATTACAACCAGTACTATTTTACCGCTCCTTTTCAACATTTCTTGGAAGAGAAAGCTGAAGCAAACGTTATTGTTCATGAACAAGGTTTCGGACCAACACAAACATTAAATAGTTGGTGGACTTTGGACAACTATGATGGAAAGCTTGTTATCTCATATGATTGGAGGGACGGAATAACTATGAACCATATTCAAATCCTTGATTATAGTGATACAACCATTACTGGAAGTATTAACTTTTTAGGCTCGTATTGGCAAGGTGTTCAACTTAAAAGGAAAGAAGTTATGGATTCAATAGAATTACAAACCATAGAAGAAAAAATAAACGGTACATAGAAAATTCAGTCTTATCTACCGCTGATTGAAGATAACTATGATGAAGAGATCGAAGTATTTGGAATGAAACAAAAGGCGAATAGAGACTGGTTGCTCATGAATGATTTAGAGCAGCAAAAAGTAAACTTAAAGTTTTTAAAAAATGCTGGTTATTCCATTTCTACTGATTCTGTTACCATTCGACAAGGAGAAAATTGGGGGATTGTAAACGATGGGCAATACCTGTACTTGGATTCTATCTTAAACGGTAGTTCCTATATTAAAATAATGTCACTAGATACTCAAAATTTGGTTATAGGGTATAACACTAAATTTAAACATACAAAATCAGACCGATCTCATTCAAGAGAAACAATTACAATGGAATTGGAAAAAATATAATTTAATCAATAAAAGAGTTACTTATTAATACCTCCAACTTTTTAAATCTGCCCCTTCCGGTGCGATCAACTCCACCTTTTCCACATATTTCTGTATAAACATCTGATTGTATCGAAGACGAGAAATATGGTTTCCATTTTCATGATCTCCATTCCAACAGTGCTCCGCACGATCACCATAATCGACCACGCCATTGTAATATGGAGCATTGGTTTCTTCCAAAATTTCCTCTGCGAGATATACGGCATTATTTAGATAATAATTGTCCATATCACCACAATACAAGTGAATCTTATTTTCCCAATCTTTTCCATGTTTGTCCCAGTCACGATTCATGATATAGGCAAGGTCATAGTTTTCTTTCCAATACGCTGCCACGTTCTTATCAATCACTCCTGATTTACGATCCCAGATTCTTTGAGGATAACCTTCTTCGTTTATTGGTGAATATGTCGCTTCCCATATATCCCATTGTTGACCTGATCTTCCTTTACTTCCAAGGACTAATTCTCGATAATTCATGTCTTTTAATGTAGCATCTACATTCCCCAAGTAATCTCTATGTCCCGCCACTAATGTTTTCCTGAATGTGCCTTCCTGATAATACGCATTCTCATCTTCATAAATATTCACCAAACAATAGGCTCTGAAATCAATAGGGTCTGGACATGCCGCGAAACACATTCCATACTCTGTAGGATATTTTACCTGTACAGCTAATGCTTCCCATCCACCCGTTGATCCTCCGTAAACAAACCTAGACCAACCTTCTCCAATTCCTCTGAACTGTTTTTCAATGTACGGCAACAGTTCGTATGTAATTGCATCGCCATATGGTCCTTGTGCTTCCGAATTTACTGCATATGAATCATCATAATAGGGTGTTGGATGCTGGATTTCAATTGCCAATACTCTTGGAAAATCTGGTCCCGTCCAAGTTTTATAAAAATCATGCGCTTCTTGTTCTACCATGATATTATACCCATCTACACTGAACCGTTCACTATATTCTGGTTTCATATTCATATCTGGCGGATCCGCCCGAAAGCCTCCAAAATCTTTTGGAAAATGTCCATGAAAGATAGCCAGTGGGTATTTTACATCTGGATTTTCTTCAAATCCTTCAGGTATTAGTACATGCGCGCCCAAATACATATCTCTCCCCCAAAATTTGGATAACAATTCACTTTTGACTTTTATATGTTTTATATATTTCGTGTCTTCCGGTTCTTTTATAGGTGGTATTATTTCATCCAATGAAATTGAAATGTTCTGTGATGATTTGGAATCAATTTTAAATTTAGTTGCGGTAGAGTATACATTTCCAGGAGCTCGATTCCATTGTTGTCCCTCTCCCCTATCCATCGGCAATTTTACAGTATGTCCATCTGCTCTATTAAATATTTCATACTTATGAAACAATACTTGGACAAAGTATTCTCCGTCAGGTACAGCTGAAAAATCTTCTATCGGATAACCAAAAGAAGACTTATCAAAGGTAATTACTGTTCCTTTTTTCCAATCCGTTACATCCATTCCAAAGCCCTGACATGTCGTTGCTTTATCTGAAAGTTGAAAACGTAATTCATTGTCATTTTTATCAGAAATCAATAATATAAGTCGACCATCCAATGTCTCTGAATAATGATTGGAAGGATAAGAAATAGTGAATGTCTGTGCATTAATGTCTGGAACAAGAAATATCAAACAAATGAAAAGGTAGAATGGAAAATATTTCATAAAGAGAGCGTTAGATTCATAAAAAATAAAAGTAGCGGTCTAAAATTAAACCATTTTGACAATTCCTTCTTCTATTTATGACTGTATATTTGATTCGTCAGATATTTGATTCCTATAACGGGTTGAAAAGTAGTAAACTATTTCTAAACAAACCTCGAATGAATTTTACGATAAAACAGGTCTCTACATTTCTTTTTATGTGCATGGTGGTCGTCCTTTTATCTTCTTGCGGTACAGAAGAAGTAATTATATGTGATCCTGCAAAAGCAAAAGTTGAGTTGAACTTGCAAACAGTTTCAGGTGACTACATTTATTCTATTACTAAAAATCAAGACCAATATTCGATCGTATATAATACGGGAGGAGAATCGATCTTGTGTTTTGATTTAATTGAGGAGTATATTTTCAATCCTGAATCGTGGACAGCAAGAATTGATTTTTCAGACGGTTCTTCCTTGGACGTCCCTTCTATTGGGAATATTATCACAGATTTTGAGCACAACCCATTTAATAGAAATCCATTAAGCGCACTGGCCACAATTAATGCAAAAAGAACAGGGAAAATAAGATTGACTATCAAAGGTAAATTTGGAGATTCCTCTGACTTTGTACATTTATTTGACGATTTGAATACTGATTTTGAATTACCCATTTTTGGACTTTATCAAGACTATGAAAATGTGGTGGAAATAGCATTTCTGACAAAAGAAAACCAGTTAGTAGATAGTGACACGTTAATCATTCCAACTCCTAAGTTGGAAAATTTGGATCCAGTTATAGAGATCATTGAAGTAGATCGAGCAAATATGGAACCAGGTGAGTTTCATTTGGTCAGTTCGTTGAGTTATTGGGGACCCAATATTGCCTATATGTTTGATACCTATGGGGAAATTCGCTGATTGATAGATTACAAAGAAGAAGAAAACCTAAATAATCTATTTTTTGATGTGGGAATGGAACAGTTACAAAATGGCAATCTATATTTTGGAGATAAGATAAGTAATACCATCTATGAAGTGGACTTCTTTGGCAATATCATCCATTCGTGGCCATTGATAGAGCATACGTTTCATCATAATGTTGTAGAAAAACCCAATGGCAATTTTCTTATTACCACTAATCGGCCGGAATCTCAACATCTAAACGGAACAAGCACAAAAGAAGATTATGTTATTGAAATTGACCGAAGCACTGGGGCTATTGTCAAAGAATGGGATTTCAAACAATTGATGGATGAAAATAGAACTGTTCTCGGTCCTTGGTTAGATGAAACACCTATAGATTGGATACATATAAATGCTGTGGTTTATTCTGAAGTAGATAATACAATCATTATTTCTGGAAGACATCAAGGAATTGCAAAAATAGATTATCAAGACAATGTGAAATGGATTCTTGCTCCTCACAATAGTTGGGGAAAAAACAGGATGAATCAAGATTGTGCTCAATTTTTAGTCGCAGCAGTAAATAATGAAAACGTACCCTATGACGATGAAGTCCAACAGGGTTTTGAGAATGCCATTGATTTTGAATGGCCTTGGTACCAACACGCTCCAGAGCTGATGCCCAACGGAAATTTGTTAGTATTTGATAATGGATCTGAAAGAAATTTTTCAAGCTCCAATTCAAAATATAGTCGAGCTGTTGAATACAACATAAACGAAGAACAAAAGACAGTGCAACAAGTATGGCATTATGGTAAAGAAAGAGGGAGTGAAGCATTTGCGGATGTACTTTCTGATGTAGATTACTTGCCCAAAACTGGAAATATACTTTTTGCACCAGGAATGCGTGTTTTGCACAATGGAGAATACAGAGGTGGAAGGGTGATTGAGGTAGACTATACTTCACAGGAAGTTTATTTTGAAGCGCATATTGGTTCACCTGGTTTAACATTTCATCGAGTAGAACGCTTGTCTTTTTACTGATCACTCCAGTAGGGTGATTCAGGAGTTAGATAATCTTAAAAGTGAATTCTCTTTGAACCCAACCTGTCTAAAATTTGTCCTTATCCAGATTAGTAGTTTCAAGATTCATTTTCTGTTAAAAACGCAAAAGTGTTGGAGCGAAAACAATGTAACGCTTGAAAATGAAATATGGAATACCATACTGTTATGGTTGAAAATAAGGCCTTGGTGTGAGTTTTT
>JARGNR010000111.1 GCA_029212405.1 Saprospiraceae bacterium | reverse complement strand
TTCTGAATCACCCTATTCTATAAAAAGATGAATTCCATTCTTTGTTTCTATTAATTGGTTTGAATTAAATACAGCACATGGATTTTTGATGCGTTCACTTTCTAATTGCAGCCTTACCTGATGGGTTTTCATCCCGGGGCTACTTTCAGGAAGAGCTAAAGAGACCAAGTTGCTATAAAGGCTATGAAACATATACAGTTATTTGTTAACCGACGCTTGCCCTGCCAAGCAGGGTTCCTTCGTTTTTTAGCTATGAATGATACATCTTCAATGTTTGTTCGTTAACCCACAGTTTAGCGACATTCTAATCGCTCTATTTTATCATTGAGCGCATTTTTATTAGCGCTTTTTTATTTTTTCTGCCAGTACTCTTTTAGTTTTGCTTTTACAGCTTTGAAATCCTTTTCTTTCATCCAGTTTCGTTCTATCAAGTGAACGCCATGATGACTTACTATTTCTATAATCTTGCTGTACGTGTCAAATTCTCCAATTTCATTGATATGGTTGAAGTCAACTCTTATTTTGTCTTTCCATCTGCCTGGGATAATTATAAAGTCTTCACCAATTATTAATGGTACAGAGTTTAATTTTCGGATATAGAGTAGTGAGTAAACTAGTCCCGTGGCGAGTGTTAAAATGCAGAAAATCCCAACCACTATCTTAAACCACAATTCACCCTCTTTGATGAAGGTCAGTCCGAAAATAGCAGAGGCTGCTAAACAACCAAGACCTACCAATACATACTTTAAAGGGGGGCGATATGTGTATTCATCGGTCATTGTTTAGTTTTAATAATTACATGGATCATCTAAGTTCATTAATTGAAACCATCTTGCGGATAGGAGTTTGGCGTAGTCTACGCTGAATAATCCATATGCACCCAATGAATATCCTTCATTGACTTCTACCAATAGGGTTTGATTATTGTTGGTTACTCCAAAATCAATTGCGAAGCCGTTTAAGTTTCCTGAATAGTTGGATATACATTCTTCTACTACATTCAAATCAAAGCTTGCCTTCCAACTTCCTTTGTATCTTCTGAAATCTAGTATTTTGCCATACCTCACAAAACATCGCGCTTCGCTGATAAAAGTAACAGGCTCGGAACAGTAGATTTCAAAATCGTGCTTGGGGTGTCCTATCGAGACCAAATCTCCAATTCTATTGATGAGTTTCCCCGTAAATAGTTTGTTCTGAATAGAGGGTTTAATGAAGTACCCAAATTGATTGTTTTTTACAAAATTCAAGTAGGTATCTTTCCATATTTTTCGTCCTAGGTACTTTTCTAATTCACTCGGGTAACAATTTACATCATCATAGACGACGTTAAGCATTTTAAAAACGTTCTTAGTTTCCTCCACAAAACCTACAAAGACATCTTCTTTTGTAAATTCAGATAATTCGTCTAAAGATTGAAATGGGATAATTTCCCAACCCATTTTGTTAAAACCATCCAAGGCAATCGCAAAATTAATATTTGCACAATGGTTTGATTCGTTTTTTTGTATGAAGGCTCTCAAGATTAAGTGCGGGTTGGTAGTGATTTATTTTTTGCAAAAAATATCATTTTGATTACTGAGGTCTATTTCGTGTATTCCATTAACAATCAATTATCCAAGTTAATTCAGTATAAAAGTTTTAAAACTAAGATTTGGAATTAGTGAGGAAAATTCTCTTTAAATCCAAAGGGTCTAAACGTAAGATTAATCCTCCCACGTTTGTACTTTGGATTTATGGGCAAGCTATGTTCGAACCGCTGCTGGCAATTTTCTCCCATTATTAGGAGGCTTCCTTCCATTAGTTTTATTTCAAAAATATCTGATGTCTCTTTTTCTCTTAAATGAAATTCTCTCTCTTCACCAATGCTTAGGGATGGGATGAAATTTGTATCTCCAAACGCTGTATGATCTGAATGAAAATCTACTCCATATTCTCCATTTGGATAGTAGATACAAACACAAACATTAAACGTATGATTTGTTAATTTTTCAATTCTATCTTTTATACGTTTTATACTGGGCGACCATACAGTGCTCTTTCCCCATCGCTCTTCAGGAAATTTATTTTTTTGCTTTAAATCTTCGTCAATAAACATCAATTTACGATCACCTAGATAGTATTCATCATCAGTGATTTTGATCTTTATCCGCGATTGATCTATGTTATGTATTTCAATTAATTCATTATACAAATCTTTTGATTCTGATTTAGACAAAAAATTAGTTATGTATTCTACAGCGCAATTGAGAGGGAGTTTCATAGATTGATTTGATGTTCTAAAATACCAATTAACTATTTTCCAATTACAATTCGATCAATTATTTTCTGACCCGTTTTTAGATCTTTAATTTCAAGCAAATAAGTTCCATTTGCAAAGGAATCTACGTTTATCCGTGTTAAGTTGGATGCCAATAGTATCCGTTTTCCTTCCATCGTGTACATACTTACTTGATAATCCAACTGACCTAATAACTCTATATTGATGATGTCAATGGCTGGGTTTGGATAAATTTTTATTTCCACATTAGAAATTTCATGAGCGGATAATATCAAATCATTTCCATTGCAATCTTCATCGATACCGTTATTTGCAATTTCTTCTGCATTAGGATTGATGTCTGGATTGGCATCATCACAATCTTCAGCGAGTAAAAACCCATCTTGATCCAAGTCATCATCCAATGTTTCTGGATTACAATCTTCATCAATACCATTATAAGGTTCTTCCATCTTATCAGGATTGATGTCTGAATTGGCATCATCACAATCTTCAGCGAGTAAAAACCCATCTTGATCCAAGTCATCATCCAATGTTTCTGGATTACAATCTTCATCAATACCATTATAAGGTTCTTCCATCTGATCAGGATTGATGTCTGGATTGGCATCATCACAATCTTCAGCGAGTGAAAAACCATCTTGATCCAAGTCATCATCCAATGTTTCTGGATTACAATCGTCATCAATTCCGTTGTAAGGTTCTTCCATCTGGTTGGGATTGATCGCTGCATTGAAGTCATCACAGTCTTCAATATTTGAAAATCCGTCATTGTCTACATCATTCGTAGTTGGATTATAAAATCCAAAGTCAACGGTATTATTTCCAGCGGGATCGAGATCAAAGAGGGAATCTTCGGGATCGCCATCATTAAGCGGTTCTCCATCCACTGTTAATGTTACAATCCCTGAGAAAATATCGGTAAACGGATTACCAGATCCATTGTTATCAAAATCAACATCATTATTGGCATCTGCCACATATCCAGTAGTGGACACAAACTCCTCTAACGGTTCACCCGGTCCCCAATTATTGACGGACCAAACGAAGGTGACATAATTCCCCGGAAGTAATCCACTAAATCGGTAATAGCCATCTTCATCGGTAACTTGCACACCACCAAATCCCTGCCAATCGGGAATGCCATCACTATCGCTATCATACCAAAGAACCACAGAAACACCTGCTATACCTGGTTCATTCGGATCGTTGATTCCATTTCTGTTGTAGTCATTCCAAACCCTATTTCCTATGGATGTTAAGTCTGGTTCAATTAACTCATCGTCACAACCGAGTGTGCAAAATGCCCTGTCATTAATGGTCTTAATCATTTCCTTCCCAATTGATTTTCCAATATTCAAAAAGGTTTCGGCATTGTTATGGAAATGATGAATGCCATCAAATGGGGATTCTTCCCGCTCTTTATAGAATAGTTTTGTATCGACAAAACCGACTTTACCGCCATAAGATGTATCATCGCACCCTACATTTTGTTGGGCTACAGAAACAATTTCTTGCATATCTCTCACCCAGCCATCGTTAGACTGAGCATAACCTCCATGACCAGAATTGGCAATTACAAACGGAAGATCAGGGACGTTTAAATCAGATCGAACATCTTGAATAAGATGATTTAGATTGCTTTCGTATTCATTTAAGTAGGCATCAGATGCACCATCGTTCCAGCCTTGAAACCAAGCAAATCCTGTCAATTCAATTTCATTTTCTTGAAGGTCGGGGAATTTATCTGCTAGATTTTCGGTCACATCATTTACGATGGTAATCATGGAATTATAATATGTTCCGGTCGTGCCACCCGCAGAAGGTGGACGGAAATCTACAGCCAATGATTTTCCACCCCAAGCAGTTTTTATGATTAAAATCGGATCGTCATAAAATTCATCCATTTCGTGGGCAAACATTAATTCTGGGCCTATTAAGTTTGAGTTTGCACCCTGTCCTACGGTCACCTTGGTTTGAATCGTGTTTTGATCTCTTTCAAAATAGAGGTAGGCATTTTCTAAGGTAGTCCAATTGTCCAATTCTCCTATTGCTGACCATTCTCCATCGGTGTCATTTTGGACAACATCAACCAAACTACCTGGATCGTTTTCAGGATCGTCAATGGTACCATGACCTTGCATATTGGATTGGCCTGCTAATACAAATACTCTTAGTTTACTTTTTGTTTTTTCTTGTCTGGTTACAATAGGGACATAACCGATCTCCATACCTGCTGGAGGTGTTACAATGGCTTCAGGATCAATCGTCGCTAATTTACCAAGGGGAGGAGGTGCTAGATATTCATCTGTGTGACTCCAATTCGCATGGATCAATTCCACTCTTTCCTGCATTTTTGTACGCATTGCCTCTGGAAGGTTCGCCTGAATGATGGCCGGTTGATCTACGAATTTATACCAATAGTAGGTCACAGTACTGCCATCTCCCAAATCAGCAGTGAAAGGTCCTGCGGATGGGCCAGGACTGTTCCATGGTCCATTTGGATCTTGCCATGCACAATCGGACTCCATGGGTGTCAGATAGGTGATTTCGCTCCGAGGATTTATTGGTACAGGAGTATCGATCAATTCTGTGGACATCGGCACTTCTGATTCCTTTACTGCTCTCCATCTATTATCCGCATCGAGTCTGTAATATTCTGGCAAAAGAAAATGTTCATCTGATTTTTCGACTACGTTTAAATCATATTCATAGCCCATGGTTTTGGAGGTTTGTTGGATTGGATCCATAAACGAGAGGTCGATTGATAAGTCTGGACCTGAATGTCCATTGGGGGTGATCTCCCCAACCATACTTCCTCCATTATTAATAAATGAAACTTCCTTGACTCCCATTTGATTAAACTCGGTATCCACTACATCACCTCCATTGAACCAAGATTCCATGGCATTCCAAAGGGCATTTTGTGAGTATACTGAGACTCCATTCATCAGAATAGAATTATCCTCTCCACATGGAGGCAGTTGCATAACGGTTGTTTTTGCATAGGTGGTGCCGTCGTTATCCTCCGCAGTTATTGCAGGAGACACTGCATGTTCGACTCCGAAACCGATATTGGGGTTGGATGGGCGACTGTCCAGGAATAATCCCTCCAACGTTGGGTCTTCCAATACAGGTTTTGTCCAGAACGTTGGTAAAAAGAAGGTAGCAGGTCCTTTAAAATTAGTGGAGTTAACAAAGAGTGTCCAGCATTGATTGCCTGTTTTGATGTCCACTCCAGCTGTTTGTTCCATAGGATCAGTCAGGGGCAGCGGACTATAGCCATATCCAAACAGTTCCCCGTTCAATCCCTGCGCCATATTTAATCCGTCGGGTGCCCACAATAATGCATTTGATAATTGGGCTACCCCATATTTACCTCCAGGTGTACTCCAATCCCTTTGGCCATTGGATAAGTTGTTGCTTCTCCCTGCACCTGGGCCATTTGCCCAAGCAAAGAAATCATGCGATACTCCTCCCATTATAAATTTTGGAGTCTCCTTCCCAAATCGGGTGTCTCCCCACCAGCCTAAGCCACCTTCTATAGTGGTATAAAATTGATCTGGTTCATTTCCTGTTCGTTGAGTGGTGAGCCAGCATCCTGCGAGACCCATTTGGAAACCAGGTGTGCCGGGATACTCTCCGAAAGTAGGCCAAGCGGCGCTATATAAAGTGTATCCTGCTCCAAACGAATTGTCATTTACATTTTCGGAAGAGATCCAGGTGAATCCACTTCTGCTTGCTTTGTTGATTTGGGCCTCGGTTTTAGATGGGATGCAGGAAAGGAGTGCAACCAATATGATATTCATTGGCAATATGATGCACCTTTTATTTTGGATAGAATAAGAAGGAGAGTAGATCTTAGTTGAATTCATAAATGTTCTTTTTGCCCACATCTTTTTGATGATGGATAAATCAACTGATTAAGATAGAATATTAATTATAAAAGAACAGCGTTTTTTATTTTTTATCTGAATTGAAAGAGGGAGGGAGATTGGGGAGATTGGGGAGATTGGAGAGATTGGAAAGATTAAGACTGATTGATCTCGAAGAGTGGCGACGATAGTCGACAAAGGAAGGAATGCGTTAGCAGCGTGTAGGGAGATGGGAAAAAAAATGCAAAGATTGGAGAGATTTGAAAGATTTGAAAGATTTGAAAGATTAGATTTGAAAGATTTGAAAGATTTTGGAGATTGGGGAGGCGGACTTCCTCTACAGACAGTAGGATAGGTTTAGCTGAATAGAGATAATTTGATTTTTTAATAAATGCTTAAAGATGTGATAATCCTCCTAAAGCGGAATGAATTCTAATCGTATCATATCATCCATCTATATATTTGAATAATAGGGTATAGACTTGCTCGAAAGATTGAAAGTTATGATTATATAGTTCTTCGATTTTAATGGTTTTAAAAATTGACTCAGCAACAGCATTATCCCAGCAATCTCCTTTTCTGGACATACTTTGGCAGATGTTGAATTTACTCAAACACTGTTTAAATTCATTGCAAGCATATTGGACACCGCGGTCAGAATGAAAAATTAAATTGTTACCAGATATTCTTTATCGACAAGATATTTCAAAAGCTTTTACTCCGGTACAATGAGTTGTCATATTTAGGCTAAGTGACCAGCCAACTTTGATCCGGATTACATGTCCACCGAATTAGCAATTGTTTACTTCTCTTCAATTTTTATTTTACCGTCCACCCAATCTGGTAAATAAAAACTCATTCCTGTTTTTACTTCAATATCTACTAATTTATTTCTCAATTCCACAGGTCGTAATCCAATTGCTTTTCTGGTTTTATTTATTTGGTTCATAGTTGATATTTTTGGAGGATTCAGATAACCATAAGGGGATTGTTTCCATTCTGATAGGACTGTTTTTTTCCAATCTTCTATTAATGCGATTTCATATGGAGAGATGTATCCATTGGTAAGCGCCTCAAATAATTTTGGTCTGATGATATCGTACAACGTATCTTTTTTAACATAGTCAATTCCTTGAGAATTGTGATGACTCAATATCGTGGACATCCAGAAGTCATTACCTATGAGAAACTCCCCGGGGTAACCATTATTTTCTATGATATCAATCAGATGAATCAATTGTTCTTCACTATGGTGTGGGAAATTTTTAGCAATAAATTCTTCTTGTTCTTGTTCGTCTTCAATAACGTAAGCTTTGTATGCGATTTGTTGATCTTTTTCAATCATTGATTGAACTTTACTATTAATTTTTGAGTCTATCCTATTTAAGAATTGATTGTATAAATTTTCGTATTGTTCTTCAATAACCTTCCAATCAGATTCCAATAGATGTTTGCCTAAGAATTTTTGTTTTTTGAGATCTGTTAATTCCCACCCATTGGCAATGGCTTTTTTTATAAAAATCAACCCTTTTTCCCTTTCTCCAATTAGAAAAGATATTTGTGAAGCTATTTTATTGTCCCGCAGAAAAATGAAGTCATATTCGTTAAATAATTTTTCATATTGAATGAATGCTTCTTCATATTTTTCTTGGCTAATTAATTCTTCTACCCATATGATTTCTGAATGATAGGTATTGTAATCAGCGACATTCTTTACACTGTTCTCACAAGCAGTTAAAAAATAAAGAAAGCCAGCGAGTATAATAATATGTCTAATTTTCATTTTTTGTAATGGTTGCCAATATTTGTATATCTTATAAAAGGATTTTCTACTTAACTATTGGTTTACTTTTTCATGTAGCTCTAGTTGCATCAACTTCTTATCGCCTCAAAATAGAGTCTAAAAAAAATTATTTTGCATTAGTTCTCTGCTACAAGATTTAATGAAGATATTTATCTACCTAAATATACAGCAATACCGATTCTAAAATCAACTGTATTAAAAACCCTTTTGTTAAAATCACCATTAAAGCTTCGTCTCTTACCACTTAATCTTCTCCAAGTAATTCCTGTATCTAAATATGCATTCTTATATATGTATAATGGATAGCCTAATCCAATATTTGTAAAGAAACCACCTCTCAAATTATTACTTCCGTTTAGCGTGTTTGAATATCCAAAGTCGCCAATAAAATAAATTGATGCATCATTTTCAAATTCATTCCCTGTCAAGAAAGTATAGCCTAGCGAAATTTTTGTTGAAGCATAAATCCCAATCATTGATTGTTGGTTGGAATCAAAAGAATGGTGTAATAATCCAAGTCCTAAAAATATATTATTATCATTATTTACGATGCTTCCTACATTAAGGTCAAAATGTGTTCCTTGCGCTATTCTATAGCCTGTATTAAAATTAACTAGTACTTGGGATTTGTTAAATAGGCGATCTCCAATTGAGCTATTACTTGATTTTTTTTGCGATGCTGAATTATATTTAGTACTCACTTGTTTACTTATGCCCTTTTGTTCATTGTCTAAATTGTCTGTCGACCCAATATTATTTGTTGCTTCAAACTCGTTGTCCTCTATAGCGTTTTGCTTGGGGGCATCACCTGATTGATACGTGTTGTTAGTTCCTATATTTCTCCCTGTATTACTGTTTGATTTCGGGTTATTATTTGAACTTGTGGATGATGCATATTTTGTAGTATTCTCAAATTCTACTATGTCTGATTCCGTTTGTTTAGAACCAGCGGTTTTCTCCATTTGAATCTGCTCTATAATTTGAGACAATTCAGAAGAAGCTTTTTGGTCCAAACGAACATTGCTTATCATTAACTTTGGCATCATATCAACATTTAAAGGAACCCCTTTAAACATAAATTCAAACAATATAATTTCATCGCGAAAATCCTCTACACTAAAATGAAATTCTGTGAAATTTGTTTGTTCACTAGCAAATTGTTTTGAAAAGGCTTTTGTTCTTTTCCTAGTTTGAGCATCTATAATATAAATAGTTAATTCGCCATTATCTAAATTAATTGTTTTGGCCTTGAAGACTATTGATTTTGCTAATTTAGGTATATAACATCGGTTATGTCTTAAAAATGCAGGTTCTGTAGCATTTGGTGCGTAACCTAAGGATGCAAATCCTTTTTCGAAAGCAATATTACTCTGAGGATAATCAGACTTTTGTCCGCCGTGTTCTTGCCAACCTGGAGCCAAAGCTCTTGTATCAATCCTATCAAAACTGCCATTCATGATGCCTCTTATCCTTTCAGTGTTGCTCTTGTATATCTTCATCGGTTGGAAAAAATCAAATTCCGGTGACATTTTTATATCTCCACATCCTTTTGGTTGAGGTCTTGGTTCTCCAGAAATTCTTGAATATTTATATCCATCTTTATATGCGGTTTCTTTTAAAGAAATGGTCTCTAAGTATTTTTTATGAATTGCAGAGTGACCTGGTGCCTCTTTGCTCCAATCAACATTGTATGTGCCATCTACCTCTCTTCCATCGAGTAAATCAAGATTGCCCTTTTGAAAATAACTATCATTAAAACCAGTTTCTTTCCATGCAATGGTGCCATTATTAGGGTAATCGTTTCTTGAAGATGGACAAGGAATTTTAATATTCGGATGGTTGTCAAAATCTTGTACAATACGGCCATTCGTCGCTCCCCAATCATGTGGGTCTAAGTTTGTAACCTGATCTATTGAAATAGTATTTGCATACAATTCGTTTTTATTTCGTAAAGTAATTAATCTTTCTAGGGCTTCAGTATTTACGACTGTTCCTCTACTATGACCAATGAAATGTATATCTTTCAAAGATATATTATCATATTTTGATCCCATCACTAAAGCAGAAAATAGAGCGTCACCAGCAGCTTCAGTATATCCTTCTGAAAGATTGTTGCTTTCTTCCGCCCAATCAAATAATAATATAGTCTCTCCTTCTTTGCAATTCCCTCTTATGACATCGAATAGTCCTGTTTTCTTATTATACCTTCTTATACATCCTTTATCTTCTATTTTTTTTAATATACTTTTCCCCATATTATACGCCCAATCTCCTGCCTGGATAGGTGCATCACCGCCTAGTTGATACCCATGAGTAATAACAGTAGTTCCGAAGACTGGCAAAAATGTAGGAGTATTCATTGAAGTACATCCGCAGGGTAACGGTTGAGTACTTTTATATATCTTTCCTTTGTCAACAAAATAAAAATAACCTTCTCCATCTTTCTTTCCCCCATCAGATAAGTTGCTTATAAAGATTCCATTGTTATGAATTTCTTTCCAGATAGCTGAACCCATATAATACCTTATATTGCGCTTCATATCAAATGGATCTATCTCCTTAAAACATCTATTATAATAATCAACGCTACGACTTAATTGAAGGGCATCATACCAGTTTATCCCTTCATCATAACTGATTTCTGTAAATGACCCTCCGTTTTTACTTTTTTTTCTTTCTCTATAAAATTCTGACCAGGTCAAGCCTTTGTCTTTGGAATAATACATTTTATCTTCTATGTTATTAAAATAGGTTCTGTACCTTTCATAAAGTTTTTGCCCGTCATTATTTCGTTTGTAATAAATTAATCCCGCAGCTCCAGCCTCACTGACAATCGTATCCTTGGATACTTTTAAAACTATCCATTTTTTTAATTTTTTACTCCAAACTTCTTTTCCTCTTACATATCTCTTTGAATCAAATGTATTATTTCGATTCGTATAACCGTAAAAACCAGATGTAGAGTAAATTTCTCCGCATCCTAATTCTAAAATTTCTTTATTCAAGGTGGTAATAATAGACCAGCTATTTCCACCGTCAACTGAGTTAATAATGAAATTTCCTTGGGGGCTGTCAATCCTAAGTAACAACTCTCCTCCATTACTACCTATTTTCTTGAAAGTTGCACGATTGTTTGTCAAATCAAGCATTTGATCTGTTTTGAAACTTTCTGATGTCCAATGTTTGGCCAATATTCGCCTTATGCTCTTTGTCTTATCTATCCAAGTTTTTCCCGAATCAGTAGATTTTACTAATACATTTTTATTCTTTCCACGATTGGTATAAATATTCTGGTACGTTATTGCCCACATATCACCATTCTCCAATAAAGTTACATCTTGAAAATCTACATTTCTAAATCCATTATTTAGTACAACTTTTGGTGCTAGAATAGACCACAGATTATTGTTTTCCGTTGATTGTCCATTTAAAGGGCTGTTGATTACAAACATTACAAGTAGCACGAAAATAAAATTTGTTTTAAGGGAGTGGTTTTGAGTATATTTTTTCACATTTTTCAGTTTTTATCGTTCTAAGTTTTTTATTGTTTTAGTTCATAACATTAGTACATCAATCACCAAGGTACTTTTTTTCTCTTATCTCATTTGACAGATATGGCGCTAATCATTGTTCATTTGTATATTGAAAATCAATAATTCTCATCCTTCAATCCATACATACGTAGATTGCAACTGTTTCTTCCCATTTTATTTCATAAAAACAATGAATTGATTTCAACCTCATAAGGGTGTCAATCTTTTCCAACTCTTTAGAAATTGATTTTTAAATACAGAATTTGTAATTGTAAAATTGTTAGTAAAAGATATGATCGGTTTACGATAACATAATTACCAATGGACTTATCCACTTTCACATTTTAGAGTTCAAAATTCAACAACTTATATCAGAAATCGAGTTAGTATTTCGCTGAGATCAACCCAATAGAACTTACAACTTCACCACATAAAACGGAGGATTACCCACAGCAGTAAACACCGTAACTGCCTTGATCAACTCCTCTTTATTCTCCATTATTACCTTGTCATAATCACCAGCTGTACGATCAAAAGGAAGAAGATATTGTGCCAAGCCATTGTCTTCACTTAAATTATACTCCAACAATTTTTTTCGGACCTCAGGAGTAAGTTGGTCAAATTGCTGAATCAGCAAACGAGTAACATGAACGGGGTTGTCCACATTCCTATAGGTGCATAACCAATCAAAAATGAGTGTGCCATAATAAAATGCCGTCGTCAGATCATCGTGGTAAAATTCATGGTCTTCAAATTCTCGCTCATACGTGCTTATGACGTCTACCAACAAAGGTGAATCGAAATCGGTGGTGTAGGTCCAGAAATTGGGATTAACCACAATGACATACTTACCCTTTTGAGAATTATCTATGGGCTTGGTATTGACGAGATCCTGTCCAATAAGGGCATAGATTGCTTGAAATTGTTCTTCGGTGAGTTGCTTGGGCCATGCCGTGATCACTTCATAATTGGTTGCATCTTTGCTTCCAATTATTTCAGACAAGGATTGGAGTTCTTCATGCGTTGGAGAGTAGTGATGCAGCAGATTGTCGTAGTATCGTTTGTTCCATTGCTGTTTGATAGTTTGGACATCTTCTCCTTTTGCCACCACTTGTAAGATTTGTCCTTTTTTATTCAGGTCCTTGGTTATCCCTCCATCAGAAAAAATGGTTTTGGCCGATACAATGTGCGTAGCATCTATAGCTATAGCATGTTTTTCTGTTACCTTAAATTCTACATTTTTAGTCGACGATGAACAACTGAACAAAAAGAAAAATAGAGAAAAGAAAAAGAGGTTTGAAGTTGTTTTCATGTGATGTTGATGTGTTGTGTTGGCGAATTTAAGTATTTATTGTTTTTGAAGTTTATGGGTTGTATAGAAACGATGAGGAATTACTTTTTGTGTTAATTACAATGGTGTACAATAATTGATGTGTCGAGCTATAACTTTTGAATTTTAAGATTTACGAAACATAAATCTTTACTTCTTGATCAGTTGCATAGGCGAATGGGGCAAAACTCATTGTGGAATTACAACAAAATCATCGTATTAAGTTAGTTAAGTTATAGATTTACAGTTTAATAAATATAAATTTAAATAATAATATATTCTACAAACTTAAGATTTTGTTCTTGCAATAGGAAATGGGTTTCTATAGATTTGTCTTATTACTTTTCGCAATAGAATAACACTTGGCCCCATGATAAACAACACTTTTATTTATCTCACTGTATTGGTATGCTTTTTTATCTGCCCATTGTCAGCACAATTTGAAGGGGATGAAGTATTTGATGAATCGTATATTCATGAAATTCAAATTACTACCGATGCCAACTTGAGTGAACTAACCGATTTGTTTTTAAATGAATTATTTACTGGGAGTTTTACTTATACACTAGCAGATGTAGTCATTGATGGAAATAGTATGGATTCTATTGGCGTTCGAGTGAAAGGTGGAATATCTAGTTTTGATCCCAAAAAACCATTGAAGCTCGATTTTAATCGATTCGTTTCTGGACAAAAGTACGATGGATTAAAAAAGCTCAACCTACATCAAGGAAATCTAGATCCTTCTTTTATGAGAGAAGCACTGGCTTACGGGCTGATGCGAAATGCGGGAGTGAAAACCGTAAGAACCAGTTTTGCCAAAGTGTATTTTAATGGAGAGTATGAAGGAATTTATACTCTGGTCGAACAAGTAGATGATGAATTTATCCACCGTAATTTTGCTAGTGCAAAGGGAGCATTGTATAAGAAGGGGGGCTTTGGTTTTGATTTGAAGTATGAATTGGACGATTCGTTTACCATTACAGATTTGGAAACCGCCATCAATCAAATACCCATTGACCAATTGCATGAACAACTCCCACATTATATAGATGTAGAGTCCTTGATCCGATTTTTCACCATGGAGATCTTCTTAAATGCAGTGGATGGTCCATTTACAGACAACTTAAATTATTATATCTATTTCGAACCCAAATCCAGAACGTATGTGTACATTCCCTGGGACTACAACCTACCCTTGTACGGCGGGGCAAACCATACGATTTTAAAGAATGGAGCCAATTTTATCTTTGAAAAAGTAAAACAGAATCCCGTATTAAGAGCGCGTTACCTTTCTACCTTTTGCGAATTGTTACAATACAACTTGGTCGAAGATCGAATTCAATCCATCATCACATCTTATCGCAATTTATTAGAGGAGGAAATGCCCAATGATCCCTACATCGATAAAATTGGAGATTATGAAGCGGGAATAGCACTCGTAGAAAATGTAATATCAGCTCGAGTCCAAGATTTAACGGCAGAAATGAATGCAGATTTTAGTCCATGTAGCCCTTTGGTCAACCCTTTTGGAGAGGAGGATGTGGCCATCAATGAAATCGTAGCCTCCAATGATCCGTCTAGTGGAATTACGGACCCTGCAGGAGGTTCTGCCGACTGGATTGAATTGTATAACACCACCAGCGAAGACATCTCCTTATCTAGTTGTTATTTGAGCAACGATGCTGATTTTCTAAAGCATTGGAAATTTCCAGATGATTTAGTACTTCCTGCCAATGAATATTTGATCATTTGGGCAGATCGAGACGTTCAAGAGGAAGGATTGCATGCGGATTTCAAATTAAATAAAACAATAGGAGAGCTCTACCTTTCTTTTGAAAATGGATATATCATTGATTCTGTGAGGTACGAAGACCAAAGTACAAATGTTGGATTGGCAAGAGTCCCCAATGGAACAGGTCCTTTTATTCAACAAACGACCACGTTCAAATCCACCAATAACATTTCTACTTCAACAAAAAGTCAGGAAGAAGAGCTTGGCATAAATGTATATCCCAATCCAGCAATAGATCGGGTAGGTGTTCAGTTTTTTAGTATGGATAAAGGGGCAAATGTCATCCAAATTTTTAATTTACAAGGACAGCTTGTATATAAAACGGAAGTGCAAGTTGTAGAAGGAAATAACCAAATAGAGTTGGATGTGAGTCAAATAAATGGTGGAGTATATAATTTGAATCTCACAAATTTAGAAACTAACAAAACTAGATCGATTCGACTTGCCCTATTGGATTAGTAACCAAGTATCTTGTTGTAAGTAGACGTTAATACATTGATTAAATATGGAACGCAACCTTTTTGTTTCTAAGAGTAGATAGAAGGGCTATATGAATGATTAACTGTGAATTTAAAATTAATTTCAACGGCCATTATTTCCAAAACTCCCACCACTTTTTATAGGTATGTGTTGTTGTATGATCTATGATTGTAGGTATATCCTTAAAATACTTTTGCAGGGCTTCTGAGTCACTTACTTTAGTTGGAGTGTCTATCTGCATTTTAGAAAGTAATACATCGTATTGTTGGTCTAGGAATGCTTTTAAAATTTCATAAGCTTCTTCGATTCCTACTACAACTGTATATTCTTCCGACATATAATAGTTTTTAGCATCAAAAGCTTTGGAGGCATTTTCATCATTCGGAAAGCTATACATGATTTGAAATTCCTCTAATTTTCCTTCACCAATCCCAGACAAAATCAACCGTCTTTTATTTGATATTCTTATAAAATCTAGGCTAGGACTATATACTTCAATCTCCTTTTTTAATTCATCATCCCAATTGAAGTTTTTCACCAATTCTATAACCTGATCTCCATTGATTTCTTCTTCGGGAAAATCTATTTCTTCCTTGTCTGGATAGCAAATGGAATATTTGTAACTCATGCTTTATTCATTTTTTTTAGCCGCAAATATACGGGACTTCAATATTGTAAAATTGCATAACAAATCATCAATCACCTAAGTACCGCTCACTAAACGCATCTATAATTTCAATAAATTGAGCAGGAAGTCTATTCCTTGTTTCATCAATGAAATTTTGAGGTATTGTCTCATAAAACGGTTCGGCGATGGCACCTGCCATGCTTGCTATGGTATCACTGTCGCCACCGATTGATATGGCCAATCGTATAGCATGTTCAAAATCAGTTGATTCTAGAAAGGCGATAATGGCTTCTGGAACCGAACCTTGACAACTCACATCAAATTTATAGGTGGGTCTAATTTCATCCATAGTCCTATCTAAATCATAGTCGAAGTTCTTTTCAACGTATGCTTTTATTTCACTTTTTGTATGTCCTTTTCTAGCCATGAAGACGGACATGGCTATAGCTTGAGCACCTTTGATTCCTTCTGCATGATTGTGCGTGATTTCTGCACTCTTTTTTGATTCTTCAAGCACTTCGCCTTCGGATTCAAATGCATAGGCGATAGCACTTACCCGCATGGCAGAACCATTGCCCCAACTATTATAAGGCCCAGTGATGATACCTGCTAACCATTCTTTGAATCTTCCACCGTAGCCTGCCAGTGGATACCTATTTCCATAGCTTTTTACAGTTTCTTCATAAGTTTTTCCATTCAAAAGGCTGTCTGCGATGGCGATGGTCAAAACAGAATCATCTGTGAATCTGGATTGGTGTGTGAATAACTCGAATTGTGTTGATTTTACATTGTGCCATTCAAATCTCGATCCGATGACATCTCCAATAATTGCTCCTATCATTTTGTAATTTTTAGTTATCTGTGAGATCACAAAGTTACTAAGATTAATAGTTTTCATGAATTTGGTTCCATAAAGTAAAAAAGGCAGAGATGATGAACACCATTTCTGCCTAATTACAATGTTTTGATCTTCACATTACCTATAAATTAAGTGAAGGGATTCGAATTCTAATTTTAGTGGATTCAATTATTGAGTTATAGGGTTTTGTTATTCATCTAAAAGTGTCACACGACCATTAGTTATATCATACATTGCTCCTCTAATAATTACCTTATCGTCCTCTACTAACTTTTTCAAAGCATTGCTCATGCATATAATATTTTCTTTTGTTAATTCTACATTTGTTTTTGCGGCTCGATTAACGAAATCTTGTTGCCATTCTTTGGTTTTGCATTCGTTTAAATCCGGATCTTCAGGTTTTGTACCTTTTACTGCTGGTTCGAGTTCTTTTAACATTGGACCTAGATTATCGTCTACACTTTCAACTTCATAATTCTTATTGAAACATTCAGGGTGAACAGATGCTGCTGCTCCTGCTATAGCGCCACAATGGTTATGACCCAATACTAGAATTAGTTTTGCTCCGATCAGTTTACCTGTCTCGTTTAATCTCCCACAAGCAAATTCCATGCTTCCAAGGATATCTCGATTAACAAAATTTCCAGCTATTCGAGCATTAAAAATATCTCCAATGAATTGATCAAAAAGGGTTTCTGTAGGCATTCTTGAGTCAATACAACTTAATACCACTGCGAATGGAAATTGACCTACACTAGATGTTTTAGAAATAAAGTCACACAGGTCTCTTTTAGGTTCTACTACTTGTTCTTGTTCTTGTTCTTCTTCGTCTTCTTCATGAGGACAAGATTTCCTTATTTCTTCTAAGAATCTCTTATTACCTTGTACTAATCGATCTAAGGCATCTTCAGGAGTCATTTTCAGTAAAGCTTCTTCCGTCATTGGATTAAGATAATTTGGGGTAGTCATAATATAAATTTGATGGTTAATTAATGACCAAGCTTACTTACATTTCTTGCGTTCTAAAAAGAATGTATCTCAATATTTTAATTTTGGGAGTAGTTGTAAAAGTATTCTAGTTGAGAGTTCCCAATTGAAAATTAAACGATTATTCTACTATAAATACATACACCTTAATATATTACAAGTACTAGCTTGTAATTTGATCTTAGTCTCATAAATATACCATTTTCTATTAACTTTTAAAAGAGTAAAGGTTACTATACGTTTTGGCGTTTTTGTTTGAATACAATGTCACCTTTTAATTGTGTTGTTCTTCTATCGATGGAAGACTGATAAGGTTCAGGTTTGAAAATAGTTCATAATTGAAAGCGATAGGTACAAATGAAGGAATCTCGCCAGACGGGACAAGCAGCGTCAGCGCAGTGCGGCCAAATAGCTAATAGAAGAAGTAACTCTGCTAAGGCGGAGCAGGCATCATAAGTGATGGCCGGGAAAATTCCATTTTCTTAAACACAAAAAACGCGCACCAAGGCCTTATTTTCAACCATAACAGTATGGTATTCCATATTTTATTTTCAACCATTACATTGTTTTCGCTCAAACACTTTTGTGTTTTTAACAGAAAATGAAACTTCAAAATACTAATCTGGATAAGGCCAAATTTTAGGTTCGTTGGATCCAAAGAGAATTCACTTTTAAGATTACCTAACTCCTGAATCACCCCGATTAAAGAAATTTCAAGCGTTCATACATAGAATTTTCATTAATATTGAAAGATGAGTCCAAATGCAATGGTTTTTACATTCAAGACTATGCACTCAATGCATGGCCGATTTCCAATTAATTGGAGGAATATTCTACATAATGCTCCATATTGGCTAATTTCTCAGGAATTGAAATTTGTGGTCGGTCACCATAATAGGAATCAAAGTAATATTTCAAAGCAGGCATAGTACCATAAGATTCAGGAATCACCTTTAGTCTTTTTAGGTTTTTCGAATATATAAATGCCAGCTTTGGCAATTTTGTTAAGGATTCAGGCATGGATTCTATTGTGTTAGAACTGATTATGATCGTTTCCAGGTTTTTTAAATTTTCAAATGGGGCATTTTTAACTCTTTCGATTTTTAGTGCCTTTAATTTTGTTAATTGATTGATTTCAGGATGTTCATGACTAATTTGCAAGTACTCCAAATCTTTGAGGTTTCCGATACCTTCTAAATTTTCTTTTCTGTTTACCTCTAAATGTAATGCTTTAAGATTTGTTAAGCTAAATAATGCACTTGGATCATAGCTTATCTTAAAATGTGCACGAAAGTATTTCAGTTTTGAGAGGTGTTTGATTTCATTAGGAAGGGTATAGTATTTATACTTGAATTCAAGAAGTTCTAAATTTGTCAATTTTCCAATTAATGGAGAAATTTCAAGTTGGTCATTTCCTATCGAAAGGAACTTTAATTTCTTTAATTTGAAAATAGCTTTGGGTATGTTTAGATCACCACTGATGGACATTGCTATAAGATTCGGAAACTGGGAAAAGTCCCCCAATTTTTTTATAAGATTCTTAGCTTCCTCTCCAGTTCCATAAATACTGAGATAAGTTGTTTTAGTCTTATCTTCGCTCGAAAGATTGGTATATTCTTCCAAAGAATGCACTTTGGTCATCTCCGGTGCCAACTCCGTCATTTTCATTTTAAATACACTTGTGTTGTGAGTTGATCTTCCTATGACAGATATAGATTCATCTTTTTTAAACGCGTTTTGTAGAGCATTTCTACGTTTATTTTGAGATTCCTTTTTTTCTTTAGCAGCTA
>JARGNR010000110.1 GCA_029212405.1 Saprospiraceae bacterium | reverse complement strand
CTAACAATGCTTTTTCTACTTCAGCATCGTAATTTACTTCTTCAAGAGCATAAAACTTTTCTCCGATATCTGTCATCTTTTCAATCAATGACATATATTCATCAGATTCGTAATCGGTGCGGGTTTCCATTTCTTGATTCAATCGATCCATTTCAGCTTTCATGGTTTGGTAGGTATGAAAAGCTTTGGAAGCTTCCTCAAAAACCGTACAATCATCTTCTGTCAAGAGATGTTGTGGGAGATAGGCTATTTTAGATTCAGGCCCAGTTTGAATAACACCCTTATTTGCTTTTTGAACACCCGCAATAATTTTCATTAGCGTTGACTTGCCGGCACCATTCTTACCCATTAGAGCGATTTTGTCGGAATCATTAATCACAAAAGAAATATTCTTAAAAAGAGTTTTTCCACTGAATTCTACGGTAAGTGCTTCTACTGAAATCATAGCTAAATTTTTGCAAGGTGCAAAAGTAAGATATTGATTTGGACATACAAGGGGTACAACAATGATGATTTGTTGAAATCTTGACAGTTTGCAGTGCTTATTTCCGCCATTATGACACTGATATCCATATGGCATAAGGTTTGACAGTAATCGTATGTTAAACAAAAAATCAATAGCGATGGCTAAAGGAAAAATTTCAGTACAAACGGAAAATATATTTCCAATAATAAAAAAGTTTTTATACTCTGATCAGGAGATATTTTTGAGAGAACTTGTTTCTAATGCAGTAGATGCCACAACGAAGGTGAAAACATTAGCGCTTAGAGGTGATGTAAAAGGTGAATTAGGAGATACTACAATCGAAGTTTCTGTGGATAAGGATGCAAAAACGCTAACAATTTCCGATAAAGGTATTGGAATGAGCAATGATGAGGTTAAAAAATACTTGAATCAAGTTGCGTTTAGTTCTGCGGAAGAGTTTTTAGAGAAATATAAAGACGAAGCAAGTATAATTGGTCACTTTGGTCTTGGTTTTTATTCCGCTTTTATGGTTGCTGATAAAGTTGAAGTGATTACAAAGTCTTTTCAAGAAGATGAAGGAGGAGTGAAATGGACGTGTGAGGGTGATCCAGAATATAGCATTGCAAAAAGCAAAAAGACGGATCGAGGAACTGATATTGTATTGCACATTAGTGACGACAGTGTTGAATACTTGGAAGATGCAAGGATTCAAGAATTGTTAGATAAGTATTGTAAATTTCTACCAGTAGAAATAAAATTTGGTACGAAAACAGAAACTACATACGATGGAGAAGGTGATGATAAAACTGCAATTGAAACAGAGGTAGATAATATCATTAATAACCCTAACCCACTTTGGAAAAAGAGTCCAAGTAAAATAACTGATGAAGAATATCAAGCTTTTTACAGAGAGCTTCATCCGATGGGTCAGCCACCTCTTTTCTGGATTCATTTAAATATAGATTATCCGTTTAACCTTACAGGGATACTTTATTTCCCAAAATTGATGAACAGCATTGAGATGCAGAAGAATAAAATTCAACTGTATAGCAATCAAGTATATGTGACAGATAATGTTCAAGAAATTGTACCAGAGTTTTTGACATTATTGCATGGTGTAATTGATAGCCCAGATATTCCCCTCAATGTCAGTAGATCGTATTTGCAGGCCGACAGTAATGTGAAGAAGATTACTTCATACATAACAAAAAAAGTAGCCGAAAAATTAAACGGTTTATTCAAAGATGATCGTAAGGCATTTGAAGAAAAGTGGAGTGAAGTAGGAACGTTTGTTAAATATGGAATGCTTTCAGAAGAGAAGTTTCATGATAAAGCTAAAAAGTTTGCTTTGTTGAAGAACCTAGAGGGTGAATTTTATACGTTGGAGGAATATAAAGCAAAAGTTGAAACCAACCAGAAAGATAAGTCGGATAAAGTTATATACTTATATACTAATAATCCTAAAGAGCACCACAGTTATGTGCAATCTGCAAAAGCTTATGGCTACGATGTATTAGAGTTCGACAATATCATCGATAATCATTTTATGCAGCATGTAGAATATAAAGAAGGTGAGGTGTCGTTTGTTAGAGTGGATTCAGATACGGCAGATAACTTGGTGAAAAAGGACGAAACAAAGGAATCTGTATTAAGTGAGAAGGAAGTGGACAAAGTGAAGGATTTGTTTACAACGGCCTTGGGGGATTTACAAGGAGGACAAATTGAGTTGAAGCCATTGTCTCCAGAAGATCATCCTGTTTTGATTACCAAGCCTGAATTTATGCGTAGAATGAAGGAGATGCAAGCTATGTCTGGGATGGATATGGGGAGTATGCCTGATATGCACAATGTGGTTGTGAATACCAATCACCCGTTAATTGTTGAAAAGTTACTCAAAATGAGAAGTGCAGATAAAAAGTCAGATTTTGCGAAATACCTTCACAGTTTGGCAAAATTGAATCAGAATATGCTAAAAGGTGAAGAAATGAGTAAGTTCATTTCAAAAAGTATTGAATTCATGTCTTAGGATCAATACTTTCATACAAGACTAATGGCCTGATCGAATGTGTTCGATCAGGCTTTTTTTATATAGGTCAATAGAGAGCCAATAGATAAAAGATTTCTATGCAATACTGAAGATAATCTTTCTTTTATAGGTATTTAGGCTGTTTAACCCAGATTTAAGCAAGTCGTTAATGTTAATTGAAATAGTAGAATTGGATTTTACATTTTTAAATTACAATCGTCTAATAGACATCATTCATTAATCGTACAATTATGAAATTCACAAAAATAGTATTTGCTTTTGCTTCCTTCTTGTTTATCTTTTCTTCCTGTAGTCCAACATTACGGCCTTTCACAGATAACATATATGATGAATTCGGTGAATCCAAAGAAATGCTTTCCAAGGTTCAATTTTATCTTTCCAGTGACATTGTTTTATATCGTGATTTTGGTGAATCACAATCAAGAGTGGTAGATGGGAAAATTAGAATTGTTGATGGTCGTAAGATCGAGGAGGTGGTTTTTAGAAAAGGGACACCAGGGGTTTTTGTTTTTAGTCCAAAAAGGGATAGGATTGCAATCTCATTTGAACAAAACGATGACAATTATTTAATGTTTGGCCCCAATCAAAAAGTAGGGGGAAGATTTGTGTTATTGGCCAAAGAATGGAAAAGAAAAAGAGGAAAAGTAACTTATGCCAACAAAACATGGCTTACAACCGATGATAGTGCATATGCCAATTTAATGGTAGACTTGGAAAAAGCTAGAAAAAATCGAATATCTAAGAAAACTGTTTCGGGAAGACGGATATAATAGGGGAAGGCGAAATAATATTTTGAATTAAACTACATGTGCAGAATGTGTACAAAATAAAAATAGCGGGCAAACTTTGTTTACCCGCTAACACCCTTAAGTATGATTTTATTCACACTCACAACACAAATATATGTATAATGTAGATAATAGACAAATATAATTTACTGATAATCAGAAAAATAAAATCGATTTTCGCTTAAGTATCAGAACGTGTTACTTATACAAATTACTGTATTCCAGTGATATAGGTGTTTAAGTTACACTAAGAGTAAAATATAATTTTTACGGCAAAGAAATGTTGGTTAAATAAATATTTTGTTGATTAATCTGCATTAATTCAATTGTTTCACTTGTTGCAACAAATAATTAAACAAACAAAATGGGTTGGTCTGCAATCTGTATTCAATTGTCGATTTTAATAGGGTAGTCTTCAATAATTTCATTTTATTGCAGAAAATTCAATCTATATGTCAATTTTGTCTTTACGTGATGTTGTCAAGCAATATCATAATCATACTGCGGTGGATCATATTTCTTTTGATGTGCCAAAAGGTAAAATATTTGGACTCTTAGGGCCAAATGGAGCTGGTAAAACTTCACTCATTCGAATCATCACTACGATAACCATGGCCGATTCAGGTGACGTAATCCTTGATGGTGAACCTATTAATTTTGACCATCCCAGTCAAATTGGCTATATGCCAGAGGAAAGAGGTTTGTATAAAAAAATGAAGGTTGGAGAGCAACTCATTTATTTAGCACAATTAAAAGGAATGCCAAGAAAGGAGGCCAATCGGAAATTGAAACAATGGTTGACCAAATTTGATATCCTTGATTGGTGGGATAAAAAAGTAGAAGAGCTTTCTAAAGGGATGCAACAAAAAATTCAGTTTATTGCTACCGTTGTCCACGATCCTAAACTTCTTATATTGGATGAACCATTTTCAGGACTTGATCCGATTAACACCAATTTAATAAAAGATGAAATTGATCAATTGAATAAAAATGGGACCAGTATTATCTTTTCTACGCATAGAATGGAGCAAGTTGAAGAAATCTGTGAAAATATCGTCTTAATCAATCAAGGAAAGAAGGTATTAGAAGGAAATGTAAGCGAGATAAAGGAAGAGTACAAAGACAACCTCTACCGAATAGAGTTCAAAGGGAAGTTGAATGCCGATTTAAAACAGGATAATTTTAATATCATTTCAGATACAGATGATGAGCTAATAATTAAAATTTTGAATGATGAAAATCCTAATCTACTACTAAAGCAGCTGCTTGATAGCGGAATTGAAATTCGATCTTATAGTGAGGTTTTGCCTAGCTTGAATGAAATTTTCATCAAAATTGTGGGAGATGCAGATTCCTCAAATGCACAATCAAATCTATAATCCTGAAATAACATAAACTAATGAGCGACATAAATAAACTTTGGTTAATAGTAAAAAGAGAATACCTGGTACGAGTAAGAAAGACTACGTTCATTTTGGCTACCCTGCTGACTCCCTTGGGTATTGGTCTTATCGCCTTTGTTTCAGGATATATGGCAAGCTCTTCAATGAGTGGACAAAAAAAGATCGTTTTGGTAGACCAGTCTGGGATATTGAATGAAGAGGATCTCACGAATAGTCAATATATATATACCAAGTCAAAAGAATCACTAAAGGACTTAAAAGAAAGTTATGCTACTAAGGGCTTTGACTTATTAATTGAAGTACCTGAATTAACAGACTTAAAATTACGAGAGCACACAGTAAGTTTCTACAGCACAGACAAGTTAAGTCTTGTTTCTCTTGAACAAATTGAAAGGCGTTTGTCTAGAGGATTAAAGAAATATAAAGTTTCACAATCTGATATTGACCAAGAAACATTGGATCAATTAGAAATAGATGTAAAGTTGAAAAATGCTGTTTCAGCAGGGGATGAAGGGAGTACTTCTGATAGCAGTAGCAGGATGTCTATCATCATTTCTTCCGTGTTGAGCTACATTATGGGCTTTTTAATGTACATCGTCATATTTGTCTATGGGAGTATGGTCATGAGAAGTGTGATGGAAGAAAAAATCAACAGAATCGTGGAGGTTGTCATATCTTCTGTAAAACCATTTACGCTCATGCTGGGTAAGGTTATAGGAGTTGGGTTGGTAGGACTCACACAATTAACGATTTGGTTGATTCTTATACCAACGTTATTGACAATAGTGAGTATGACCATGGGCTTGGACACCGCAGCGACATCTAATGATGCTGCTGAAATAGTCAAACAACTTGAGGAATCTGATCAATTTAATTTGACGCAGGTGATTGACGAAATCTCACAATTGAATTGGTTATTAATAATTCCCTCATTTATTGTGTTTTTCTTAGGAGGCTATTTTATTTATTCTTCGCTATTTGCAGCTGTAGGATCGGCTATAGGAGATGACTTGGGAGAAGGACAACAATTAATGATGCCAATTATTATCCCTGTGATTCTTGCATTTGTAATGGTTCCGGCTGTTTTCAATGACCCAGATGGACCGATAGCTGTATTCGGATCAACATTTCCATTGTTTTCGCCAATTGTGATGCCAGCAAGACTACCTTTTGATCCTCCTTTGTGGCAGGTCTTAATGTCCATGGCAATTCTCATTGGATCTGTTATTTTTATGACGTGGATGGCTGGAAGAATTTATAGAGTAGGGATATTAATGTATGGTAAAAAAGTAAGCTTTAAAGAGTTGGGCAAATGGTTATTCTATAAAGGATAATTTTCAGAGAACAAATTTTAAGGACTTGAATAAAAACATCATAATTTAACCGAAGTTTTAATTCTTATGTGCTACATTTGCATTCTAATTTAAACTGAATATCATGGCTACTACAACTAGCACAGGAAAATATTGGATTTACTTCTTAATTTCTCTAGTAGTTACAATAGGGTTTCTTATTGTTCTTCCAGAGTGGTTTTGGGTAGCACTTCCGTTTTTATTTACAGCTTTAGTAAAAGCGTTCGATTGGTTATAAGAAGATTTCTTCTATCAATTGATATGGTCTGACAAGTTCAAAAGTTTGTCAGGCTTTTTGTTTTTGGACCATTTATACGATTTCACTTTTATTTCTCAGCTTGAAACAGCTGAAGTTTGGCACTGTAAATACTTTGCAAATTTTCTTCCCTTCCGTGTTGTTCTATTGATATCAAATACTCACCCTTTTCTTTAAATTTAAACTTTTCTCTAAGTAAAATGTCTATCGTACAGGTTGAGGAATTACAATCTCCTAAGAAAAATCCTGAACCATTCGTCAGATTTAGTGATAATAGATCTTCGGAGACTGTCCCATTAGGGTTTTGGGTCAAAATATTTACGTACAAATTCTGATAGCTAAAATCAAGGCCATAGTTAAGAGAAAGTACAAGATCATAAGTGGTTTCTAATTGATCAATATTCAACTTGTATTCCAAGGCATTCGAATAACTCCATACCCCATCAAGTTCAATTTTCTTTGAATACTGAGGACTAATGGAGCATTGAGTCAGTAGTATACAACAGAAAATGAAACTTATATATATTGATTTTTTCATGATGCAAACATATTACTAAATGATGAAATGTTGCTAACGACGTATGATTAATTTTAACTACGATAACCCAATGAAATTGCATATAAAACGTTTCAAAAACAGTACTTTTGCACTTTTCACAGTATTTCTATGCTTAGAAATGAGGCAAACAAGTAAATCTTCCTGAATAAAAGGGTGTTATATATTACACAATAGTGTAATGTTTTATTTATTTTTGTTTGTTTTTCTAAATTTATAGGAAAAGCTGAACTAAAACTTTTGAATCTTGATTGCATATCTCCAAGGAAAGTTGACCCACAAAACTCCAGCATTTGTTTATGTAGATTGTAATGGTGTGGGGTATCATGTCAATATAAGTCTGAATACATATTCCAAATTAGAGAATTTGGATGCTATAAAGATCATGACATATATGCACACCAATGATGATGGTCCAACTTTATATGGATTCATGGATGAAGCAGAAAGAGAGATTTTTGTTTTACTGATTTCGGTTTCTGGAGTAGGTCCTAATACGGCAAGAGTTATATTATCGTATATGACTACAGAAGAAACTAAATCTGCTGTTGTTCATGAAAATGTGGCTGCTTTAAACAAAGTAAAAGGGATAGGGCCGAAGACCGCAAAAAGAATAATATTAGACTTGAAAGACAAAATATTAAAAATAAGTGGTGATCAACCACTAATAATTACACAATCCAACAATACAGTAAGAAATGAAGCGTTAAGTGCTTTAGTTGCTTTAGGTTTTCCAAAGAATTCTGTTGAAAAACAACTAAAAAGCATTCTGTCAACCAACCCCGATATTGATCAGGTAGAAGACATTATTAAGTTGGTTTTAAAACAGATGCGATAATGCTCCCATTTTTATAGATTTTAATACAATGTACTTCGCATTAATTGCGTTGTAGTACGATGTGTTAATATTTGGATTAATTCATTAGAATAAGTAAAAGCTGAAATAAGCTAACAAGACACTTGGATAGAGATAATATGAAAATTACCCGAGCATTAGTTACAATAGTATTTATAGGTGCTTTTTTATATACCGCTTTAGGTTCAGGAATAGGTAAAAACTTACCCAATCCATATGAGATAAGTTTTACTCAACCAGTTACAGATACCATACCTATTAAAGACAATTATGGCGACCATTTAACGGATCCCAATAAAAACCCTTTTGATATCACATCCAGTGTTATCCAGCAAAAGGTAGAATATGATCCTGAAACAGGTCAATACATTGTTTTTGAAAAAATTGGAGACGAATACTATAGAACACCTACCTATCTTACATTTGAAGAGTATCTGGCTTTTCAGAAGAAACAACAAGAACGAGAATATTTTAATAGACTAGCAGGTATCACCACTAAAAAGAAAGGAACCAATTCTTTGGTTGATCCAATGGAACGTATTGACGTTCAAAATACCCTCGTTGATCGATTATTTGGAGGTACAGAAGTCAATATTCAACCACAAGGTCAAGTTGATGTCACTTTACAAAGTACCTATTACAATTCTTTTATTCCTCCGGTTGGTGGACGAGCGGGTAGTTCAGTGATATTTAATCCTATTGATCCAGATGTTGATATCAGTGTAAGTGTAGATGGAAATATTGGAACAAAAATGAATCTCGCTTTTAATTATGACACGCAATCTACGTTTGATTTTGATCGTAAAATCAAATTGGAGTATGATACCGAAGCATTCGGCGAGGATGATATCATTAAAAAAATTGAAGCAGGAAATGTAAGTTTACCATTGCGAGGAAGCCTTATTCAAGGAGCGCAATCTCTTTTTGGTTTGAAAACAGAGTTGCAATTTGGACATCTCCGATTGACAGCTATAGCATCGCAGCAGCAATCTGAACAAAATAACTTGAGAATTGAAAACGGTACGGCTGTTCAGGAATTTGAATTGACTCCAGATCAATACGATGAAAACAGACACTTTTTCTTGTCGCATTACAACCGGGCTACATTCGAAAAAAACCTTTCCAGACTTCCTCAAATCAATACTTCTTTTAGAATTTCTCAATTGGAAGTATGGATTTCTGAAGACAGACCGACTTACCAGAATAGAAGTGCGCCGATAGTCGCATTGTCAGATTTGGCAGAGCCAGATATTGAAAAGTATACAGGTACAGATGTGGGTTTTCAAATGAATTATTCTCCTACAATCGATACTGATCCTATATTAGAAGGGATTCTGTCTGACTCAAATGGAGAATTTTATCTTCCAGATAACCGTGCCAATCCACTATATGATTTGTTGATCGAAAATGATGAGATTGAAGATTTAGACAAAGTAGCCAATATTCTGGCTGGTGAAGGCCTGGTGCAGAATAGGGATTTTGAAGTATTTAACGGTCGAAAATTGTCAACCAGCGAGTATTCATTCAATGAACAACTCGGATTTATTTCCTTAAATATTAGACTTCGGCCCAACCAGGTAATGGCCGTAGCGTATAATTATAATTATACTGCAAATTGTGAAGAAATATACAATGTAGGTAATCTGGCGATAAGTGGTTCTCAGTTTTCCAGCCTTACTGTAAATCCTGATAACAAAGGTCAATCAGAAGCTGATCCTCCAAAAGTATTATTCACGAAACTTATAAAAAGCACACAACAAAGAACAGATTTGCCGAGCTGGGACTTGATGATGAAAAATGTTTACCCACTTCGAGCATCTCAATTAGACCCAACAGAGTTTAAATTTGATATATTTTATGAAGATGATTCCGATGGATCATTGAAGAAATTTATTCCAGAGCCAGGATTTGAATATTTGCCCTTACTTCAGATTTTCAACTTGGATAGACTGAATAAATACAATGACCCACAATCTGATGGGGTATTTGATTTTGTTCCAGGTGTGACCATTATTCCAAGTAGCGGATCTGTGGTATTCCCCGTATTAGAACCATTTGGTAGTTCATTGGATTCATTATTAGGACCTGCTGCCGAAAAATACCGTTATCAAGAATTATACGATACATCGATAACCATAGCGAGACAGTCATTAGAAAAAAATAAATTCTTAATTGCTGGAGAAGTAAAATCTGCTACTTCAGGAGAGATCAATTTAGGACCATTTGTACCTGAAGGATCAGTGCGTGTAACAGCAGGTGGAATCCAATTGGTAGAGGGTGCAGATTATGAAGTGGACTATTCCATCGGTAGATTGCGTATTATAAATGATTCCTATTTGCAACAAGGTACTCCCATTAATGTATCGTTTGAAGATCAGGCATTATTCAGTTTGCAACAGAAAACAATGTTGGGCTTGCGAGCCGACTACGAATTTAACGATAACTTTTCCATTGGTGCGACCTACTTAAGGTTGTTTGAGAGGCCTTTTACAGAAAAAGTTAATATTGGAAATGATCCTATTAATAATAGAATCTTTGGGTTGGATTTGGCGTATAGCAATGAAGCTCCATTATTGACAAAGATGGTGGATAAACTTCCATTCTACAGTACAAAAGAAGCGTCAAGCATCAATATTTCCGCTGAAGCAGCCTACTTGAAACCTGGACATTCTGGGGCCATTAATATTGATGGTGAAGAGGATGGAGGTGTTGTAAGTATAGATGATTTTGAAGGAGCGATTAGTGGATTACTTTTAGGTGGTTTTAATACCAATCAATGGAGATTGGCCAGTACACCTACTGATCAAGAGTTTCCTGAGGCGGTATTGAATGATGACTTACTATATGGAGTAAATAGAGCTCGTACGAATTGGTATGTCATTGATAGACAAGCCAGAAGTCAGGCAGATTTTAATACACCGTATACTAGATTAATTGATCAAACAGAGTTATTCAATAGAGAAGTTCAAATTGGACAGTCTGAGTTGATTACATTTGATGTTGGGTATTACCCAAGTGAGAGAGGACCGTATAATTTTGATCTTCCAGGAGGAACCGATTATTCTGCTGGAATTATACCTGGACCAAATGGGGAAATTATCTTAGATGAACCTGAAACCAGGTGGGGGGGTATCATGCGGAATTTCCAAAACACTGATTTTGAAGCAGCCAACTATGAATTTATAGAATTTTGGATGCTGAATCCATATATGGATAGACCAGATGGTTCGGAGCATGATCCGATGGAAGAAGGAGAAATTATATTCCACTTAGGTAATGTATCTGAAGATATTATTAAGGATGGGTTGCAGTTCTATGAAAACTCAGTTCCTATTGATTCAGAAAGTGTCATCCCTATTAAAACTACCAATTGGGGGAAAGTTCCATTGACGATACCTGTTGCCAACGGTTTTGATATAGAAAGGGGGAAAGATCAAGATATTGGATATGATGGGTTAAGAGATGATGAAGAAAGAGAAAAGTATGAAGACTATATTAGTATATTAAATGGCAATAACTTTACTCCTGATGTATTGCTGGATCCTTCTGGAGATAACTACAATTTTGTTGAAGCAGATCAATCAACAGATGATTTATTGACCCGATATAAAGATTTTAATAATCCAGAGGGAAATGCCCCTATTGGAGATCAAGGAAATTCCAGATTCCAAAGAGGGAATAGATATCCTGAATCCGAGGATCTAAATAATAACAAATCATTGGATCAAGGGGAAGGGTATTATAAATACGTAGTCAAATTAAAAAACCTAGGAGGAGAATTGGATAGATCGGCGGATACAAGAAAATTTATCACGCAGGATACAACGGTAACTTCACCAAGTGGAGAGAAAGAGATTTGGTATCGGTTTAGAATTCCGATAACAAGTGGATATCAAGAATCGAAAAACATTAGTGGATTTAGAGCGATCCAATTCATGAGAATGTATATGACCAAGTTTTCGACGGCCAAAACATTCCGTTTAGCTGATTTTCAATTGGTTAGAAATTTATGGAGGAAAGGAGATGCTTCATGTAGCGGTATAGATGTCCCACCAGATCAAATTGAATTTAGTGTTGATGAAGTTGGTGTAGAAGAAAACGGACAAAAGGAACCGTTTGGCTACATCACTCCTAGAGGAATCAAACAAGAACGACTATTTAGTACATTTTCCAACTTATTGCAAGATGAGAAGTCTCTTTCTCTTAATTTTTGCGAATTGCAAGATGGATGTGAAGCAGGGATCAATAAACTGGCGCGGTTAGATTTAACGTTGTATGATAAATTGCAGCTTTTCCTTCATGCAGAAGCAGTTCCAGGAACTGAAATACCTGATGGAGAATTGTTTGCGTATATACGTTTTGGAAAAGACTTGGAACAACATTATTATGAATATGAAATTCCATTAAAACTTTCTGATCCGAATCTTGGGAAGACTTCTCAAAATATATGGCCAGACACAAATATGGTAGATGTGGAATTCGAACATTTCAAATTGGCCAAGAAGTTTAGAATAGAAAACAATATTTCTCTCACTGATACTACGATTATTCAAGATCCTGACAGAGCTGACGCTTTTATAAAAGTGGTGGGCACACCAAGTTTGGGGTACATTAAGGTATTTGAAATAGGGGTAAGAAATAAATTAGAAGATGAACTGAAAGGACCACTTTGTGGAGCTGTTTGGATCAATGAATTGAGGGCAACAGGACTGAATGAAGACGGAGGGTTGGCTGCGCAAGCTCGTATGCAAATACAAATGGCCGACCTTGGAGATGTTAATGTTGCGGCAAATTATAGTTCGATAGGCTGGGGTGCGTTGGATCAACGATTGGCAGAACGAAACAGAGAAGAACTGCTGCAATATGACATTGCTACAAATTTGCAATTGGGTAAATTCTTTCCCACAGATTGGGGTATTAATCTTCCTTTTTACGCACAATACTCTTCGAATAATGCATACCGTCAGTTTGAACCTTTCGAGCGAGATTTGACGGTGGATGAGAAAGTAGAGTCATTGAACATATTGAAAAGTGGTTCTGATCCTTCTGAAGTGCAAGCCATTGATGAAGAAATACAGGAAGTAAAAGATCGGAGTAAAGAGTCCACCACCATTAAAACGTTCAATTTTACAAATGTGAAGAAGGATGGAAAAGGTGGTAAGCCGTGGAGTATTTCAAACTTTAGTGCGTCCTACTCGTATACAGAGACCAACAAAACCGATCCGATTATAAAAGAGGATAAGACGAAAGAATACGCAGCTACTCTGGATTATACATATAGCAACAAATCGAAGCCAATTCAGCCTTTCAAAAAAATAAAATCTAAGGCGTTAAGGATAATCAAGGAGTTTAATTTCAATTTGTTACCTAAGAGTTTTTCCTTTTCAACCAATATGAATCGTCTAACAAATACCCGGGTGTTCAGATTGCCTCAAACACCAGTTTTTCAGTTTGATGACAGACGATTTTTATGGGATAGAAATTATGGATTGAACTGGGATTTCACAAAGAATTTGAAGTTTAATTTCCGAGCCCAGTCTTCATCGATAGTGGATGAATTGAGACAGGTAGGAATTGCGGATGATCCTGATGATAGACCATGGGTAAATGAAAGAGGAGATACCATCAATGTCAACAATTTGAGTCAAGTTGATGAATACCGAAATAACAACTTAAGACAGCTCGGTCGAAATAAAAATTACAAACATAATTTTGGAGTTCAATATAACCTGCCAATTCGATATTTACCATTGATGGATTGGGTGAGTATCAAAGCAGATTACAAAGCGGATTATGGATGGACTGCAGGTGCGCTTATTCTGATTGATGATATTGAAAGTTCATATGGAGCTAATGGGACACCATTGGGTAACATTATACAGAATAGTCAATCTAGGTCTTTGAATGGGACATTCAGTTTTGATAAATTATATAATAAATCCAAGTACCTGAAAAAGATTGATAGAGGTAACCGAAAGACTAGAAGCTCAAGAAAACGAACTACTCGATCAAGAAGTAAAAACTCTACCAAAGGCGGAAAAGATAGCAAGGAGGAAGAAAAGAAAGAGAGAGAGGTGACCACGGTCGAACGAATCTTACTTAGACCCTTGTTGTCTCTAAGGTCGATAAAGGCAACCTATAAAGAATCATTTAATACGATGATTCCTGGATTTATGAATGAAGCGGAATTGCTCGGGTTGAGCAGTGGTTTTAGTTCGCCAGGTTTTGGATTTGCTGCAGGAGCACAACCGAAATTAGAATCATGGTTGCTCGAAAATCAAGATTGGTTCAATCCAAGTCCTGCTTTTAACGATCAAATCAGTCAATCCAGACAGCAAAATATAGATTTGAGAATTGCGTTGGAGCCTTTTAAGGATTTTGACATCGATATCGATTTTAAGAAGACCTACAGAAGGGATCATACTGAGGTATTTAGAAATAAGGAAAAAGATTTTGACAATATCAAATACATGTCACAAGCGGGCTATGATATAGGATCTTTTGAAGTGAGTAATATGGGCCTCAATACCTTGTTTAGTGATAATATTGAATTGTATAATACGTTTAAAGATTATCGTGTTTTGGTATCGAACAGTCTTCCAGGACCTGATGGAATTCATTCAGAAGAATGGGATGAATACAAACTAGGGTATGGACCAAATAATTATGATGTAGCTATTCCTGCATTTATGGCGGCCTACCTGAATCAAGATCCAATGTCTGTTTCTAGGGCAATCACAGAAGATGTAAGTAATTTGAGTTACCTTCCAAAGCCTAACTGGACGGTAAGATATGATGGATTGTCTAAGATGGAAATGTTTAGAGACATCTTTACAAGTTTCACCTTAAATCACAGTTACAAAGGTTCTATGCAGGTGAATCGATTTAACTCTACGCTGGAGTTTAAGGAAGACGAACCTTTCAATACTTCACCGATTAACGATAATTATTTTTCAAGAATACAAATACCAGCGATTGTAATTTCAGATCAGTTTTCTCCTTTAATTGGATTGAGTGTGAAGACGAAGAGTGATATGACATTTGAAGCGGAATGGAGAAAATCAAGACAATTAGGGTTGTCTTTGGAAGATTTGAGAGAACAAAGTAGTTCTGAAATAAGATTTGGATTTGGATACACAATTAAAAACTTTAGATCCAAAAAGAATAATAAGAGAAAGAGAAGAAGAGGGCAAAAAGATGAGGCAGATGATGATAAAAACAGTGGAGGTTTAGCTGGTGGAGGAAGAAATAGCCGAGGTGGTGTCAATAATAATAGAGGAAAGACACTAACAATTAATTTTGACTTTTCCATTTTAGATAATATTGAATTGATCTATGAAGTGGCTCAAGGTATTGATCCTCAAATCAACAGTGGTCAAAGAGTTATCCAAATTGCTCCAAGTGTAGACTACGATGTAAATGAAAACCTGACCATGAGATTTTTCTTTGACTACAACGATAGTCGATCCAAAGCTACAGTATCCAATTCCAATAGGAGATTGAATATGCGTGGTGGTGTCACGGCTCAATTGAAAATAAATTAAAATTGATGCTCGAAAATTAGTCTATTCTTTTACCTATTTTTAGATTAATTTTCGAGTATACCAAAGCGCAACGCGAGTGAAGGCTAAAAAATCATTTGGGCAACATTTCCTGATTAATGAATCTCTTTCTGAAAAGATTGCCAATTCCCTTTTAATGGAATCTGATATCAAGAATGTTCTTGAAATAGGTCCTGGGAAAGGAGTGTTAACAAAGTACTTATTACAACAAGATATCAATCTCAGAGTAGTAGAGGCAGATAAAGACATGGTATCCTATCTTGAGAACCATTATCCAAAACTCAAAGACAATATCATATTCCTAGACTTTCTGAAACTGAATATGAAAAAGGTTTTTGATGGTGAACCATTCTATTTGATTGGAAATTATCCTTATAATATATCCTCACAGATTCTTTTTAAAATGGTCAAGTACCGTGAATTAATACCAGAGATGGTGGGAATGTTTCAGAAGGAAGTATCAGATCGTGTGATTGCTCCTCCAGGAAGCAAGACGTATGGAGTTGTAAGTGTATTGATTCAGGCATATTATACAGGGGAAAACGTTGTAAAGGTAAGTCCTGGTTCATTTAATCCTCCTCCCAAAGTGATGTCATCTGTCATTCGATTGAGAAGAAAGGAAAACTTCGAATTAGGCTGTGATTACAGTTTTTTTAGGACGGTGGTAAAAACAGCTTTTGGGCAAAGGAGAAAAATGCTTAGAAATACATTGAAAGGATTGGTGAAAGATCCTGCATTGTTGAAAGATAGTTATTTTACGAAAAGACCAGAAGAATTGGGAGTAGATGAATTTGTGGATTTGACATTGAAAATTCAAGCAACACAAGAATCAATTCCAGATGTTGAAACTTCTTAGGCTTGAGTTGTGTTGAACATCCAATAATTTACAAAACTTTAAATATAATGAGATTAGAGAGCAGAATCATGGGAGATCTTAAGGCAGCGATGAAAGCAAAAGATCAGGCTGCATTGAGAACAATTAGAGCAATCAAAGCACAAATACTACTTCAAAAAACAGATGGTAGTGGAGCAGAATTGACGGAGGAAATGGAGATCAAAATGATTCAAAAGCAGATGAAGCAAAGACAAGATTCCTATGATATTTATGTAAAGCAAGGAAGAGAAGATTTGGCTCAGACTGAAAAAGAGGAATTGGATGTCTTAAAAAATTACCTTCCAGAACAATTATCTGAGGATAAGATCAAGGAAGTTGTTGAAAATATCATTGCTTCAATAGGAGCTCAGGGAATGAAAGATATGGGGAAAGTTATGGGAATGGCGTCTAAAGAATTGGCGGGCCAAGCTGATGGAAAGACCATATCAGGAATTGTAAGAGGTTTATTGAATTCATAATGAATACACATTTAAATATACACGGAATAAAGGCATTGGTATTTCTCTTTGTAGTATCAATGTCTTTTTCTTGCTCCGTATCAAAACGAATGTCTGATGCAGATTCAGAAACAGCGATCAAAGCAGTCATGAGCATGCAAGAAAAGGCTTGGAGTGATGGAGATGTACACCAATTTATGGAAGGTTACTGGAAATCTGAAAACCTTTCATTTGTAGGTAGGACAGGAATAAATAAAGGATGGCAAACCACATTGGATAACTATATTAAGGGATATCCAACAAAGGACGCTATGGGTGTACTTACATTTGATATCTTAGAAATGAATCGAATTTCTGATAACGCCTATCATATGATTGGTAGATACACGTTGGTCCGTAAAGAAGATAAGCCAACTGGTTTGTTTACACTCATCTGGAAGTACATCGATGGGAAATGGCTCATTGTATCCGACCACACTTCAGGATAAAATCAACAGTTACTCAAATATCAATTGCATAAGCTATTAATATGTCCATAAGCAGGCTGATATCCATGTCTAGCTGAATTTTTCATATCCTTACAGGCTTGTTCGTTTTTATTAAGTTTTGAAAAAGCATTTGCTCTATTAAAGTATGCTTCAGCAAAGTCTTTTTTCAAATCTATCGCTTGGCTAAAATCTTTTAGTGCACTTTGGTAATCTTCTACTTTTAAAAAGGTAATGCCTCGGTTGACCCATAATTCAGGATTTTGTGAATCATTTTTGATTAAATTGGTGTAGTCCTGGGTAGCTTCTTCAAATTTGCCCAATTGAAAGCTGGTAATGGCTTTATTTTTCATTGAACTTTTATGAGTAGGATCTATTTGTAATGCCATAGCAAAATCGGTGTTTGCACCACTTAAATCTTCAATTTGGAGTTTTGCATATCCTCTATAATATACGGTCAAAGCATCATTTGGCTTTTTACGAAGGGATGCTGTAAAATCTGATATAGCATCTTCATATTTTTCAGAAGTCAGATACACTTTACCTCTAGCTCTATGTGCTGGACCATATCCAGGTTTTATATCCAATGCCGAAGTGAAATCTTCTATTGCCCCGGATAAGTTTTTTAATTTTTGATGGCAAAGTCCTCTATTATAATACGTGCTAGCAACATCAGGATCTAAATCAATGGCCGAAGAATAATCATCAATTGCAAGCTCATAGTTTTTAACTTTTAGCTGAATTGAACCACGGTTTATATAGGCTTTGGTCAGTGTCGGGTCAAGTGAAATCGCTTTGGACAAGGCTTTGGATGCCTTTTTATTTTCTTTTAATTGCATGTGGGTATATCCCTTGTACATATGCGCCTTAGCAAAATTTTCGTCTAGCTCTATAACTCGGTCAAAATCTCGAATTGCACCATCAAAATCTTTTACATTGAGTTTGGCACTTCCTCGATTGAAGTAAGCTTTTGTATATGCTGGATCCACTTTAATAGCTTTACTGTAATAGACCACAGCTTTTCTAAAGTCTTTTGCTTTAAAATAGCCAATAGCTTCATTAAAATATTCATATGCTTCATTAGGATTGGATGAAGACTGCGACCACAATGGAGCTAAAAAAAGCATACATAAAATGCTGAAGAACGATGTTCTCATATCTAAACTTGATTTCATTAATAACTTAATACATTGGAAAGTCCTTAGGAGACCTTTCACTAATGTAAATACATTTCAGTTGAGATTTAAAACTTGGTATCTACCTAAACACATGGACAAAGATACAATATATGTATATATGCATGAAAGGGCTTAGAACAACCATTTTTTAATAGACATTATTTAAAATCCCATTTTATCGACTATTACTACTAACGACGATCAACATAAATTGAGTATGTTTGTTATTCAAGTTATTGATTAAAATAAAACGTAATATCCTGAAACAAGATCCCACTGCAGAGTCGCGTAAAAAAGATCACATAGATTTAGCATTTAAATCTCAGGTGATGAAAGATGCGTTAGATCCACGATTTTATTATGAACCTATACTTTCTGGTCACCCTAGAAATGACATAGATTTGTCTGTCAATATATTGGATTCCATATTGAAAATTCCAATTTGGGTCTCTAGTATGACAGGAGGAACTGAAATGGCTAAAACCATAAATACAAACTTAGCGAAAGCATGTGAAGAATTTGGAATGGGAATGGGTTTAGGATCTTGTAGAAGTTTATTGGATAGCAATGAAAGGCTTTCTGATTTTGCCATGCGACAATATATGCCCAATCAACCTTTATATGCTAATCTTGGTGTGGCACAGGTGGAAGAATTGATTCAATCCAATCGTGTATCATTAATTTCTGATTTAGTGGATAAGTTGGAAGCGGATGGACTCATATTTCATGTTAATCCAATGCAGGAATGGTTACAGCCAGAAGGGGATATTTATTATATGTCACCTTTAGAAATGGTAAAAAGATTATTGGATGCCCTTCCAGATCTCAAAATAATTGTAAAAGAAGTAGGGCAGGGAATGGGACCAAAGAGCATGGAGGCATTATATAGGCTACCGATTCAGGCAGTTGACTTTGCTGCTGGTGGAGGAACAAATTTTGCAAAGCTAGAATTATTTAGAGCTGAGGATTCAAAAGTAGCCCATTTCGAAGGGTTGGCAAAAGTGGGCCATTCTGCGTATGAAATGGTTGATTTGGCGAATGAGATAGTTGTATCTTTAGGAGATAAGTGTCTATGTAAAGAGACTATAATTTCGGGGGGCGTTTCTGATTATTTAGATGGATATTATTTATTGAAGAAGTTTAATGGAACAGCTATTTATGGTCAGGCCTCATCATTTTTGAAGAATGCAATGGGAGATTATGAATCATTACGTGTGCATAT
>JARGNR010000109.1 GCA_029212405.1 Saprospiraceae bacterium | reverse complement strand
GAAAATTATTAATGAAAGCCAATACCTACCAAATCCAATCTCCATAGATAGATCCGCTTCATTCAATTTTTAAATCCTCGGAACGGGACGTAGTCTAATCGCTGGCTACCGCTAACTATGAGACTTTAGTGTTGGCGGCAGTTATTTTATCTTTTTCGCACTGATTAATAGGTTTTCATCTAATGCCCCAATTTCCATATATTTTTCACCACTTTCCAAAATTCTAAACCTAACTGAGACTGTTTGGTTTATTTCAATATTATAGGAAACGAATCTTGCAGGTATCGATTTATCTCTGTCTTCCTTCTCGATATTCCTTAATAATTTAGTTGTCTTTTCTATTGGGTCGTAAACATTAATCCTGGAACGAAAAGGAAATCGAGGTTTAAAAACCATTAGATTTTTAAATGGAATGGGTTTGTTTAATCCCCATTCATCAATATAATATGTCTTAGGTTGCCAATTATATCTTATTATTTGGTTACGTCCGTTTTCCCAATATACTCTACAATAAGTTGTCCATCTCCATCCGTTTTGTTCGTGACCGTGGTTTGAGATTTCATCAACATAAAATGTATTTTCTATTACATATTTAGTCGGTTTTGGATTAGCGAGTAATACTTCTTTATGCATACTCAAATACTGTTCAATATAGTCGTCCATATCCATTGGCGAATCACCAAAAATTTCAGCAATTTTTTTCTTGTTATTTTGTATTGTCGCTTCTATGAGTTCAATTGATTTTGAGTTGCATTTTTGAACCCGTTCATCAGTCCAATTATCTGAATATTTGTACAAATTCGTATTGTCGGTTGAAATTATTAATACTGAATCTCTAGCCATCACTTTAAAATCCACACCGTTTTCTGATTGATAAGTTCCGTTAAATACAGAATACACAGAATCATCAATGGTATTAGCCTTTAATGCTCCATCAGTTTGTTTGGATTGGCAGGAAATGATGCTGAGACAGCTGATTAAAAGGATGTATATTATTTTCTTCGTCATTTGTTTGTGTTTCTGTTTTGATTACCGCCAACATTAGTATATCAACTACCAAGGTAATGGTAAATCTCCTATCTCCCCCAATACCATCCAATTTCAAATACCTACCCCGCCTATCCCAATCTAGCCAATACCTGTGTGTAAAAGAGTAAAAATCGGATATAAACGGATATTCAATTCTAACAACCCTACTCCTACAAAAGCGTAAACATCTATCTTAGCCTACTCTTTACATATACACCTACTCAAACCCCAACTTAACCTATTAAAATAGAATCCTCTTAACCTCCTTTCCTCAAATTTTATAGCATTTGTTGTCATTTATTTTTTAATGCTTCAATTCTGTTTTTATAGTAATCCTTATCACTTAATTCAGCTGCCTTTTGTGCAAACTTCAGTGCATTAGGAATATCATTTTGAGCTTCATAATATTCCGCCATGGAATCATAGGCATTTGCACTCTTGGGATAATAGTGGATGTTCATTTTAAAAAACAGATGTGCTCGTTCAGGTTGCCCCATTTGCATATTCATATACCCATAACCACTTAACAATTCCTCAATCATGGGAGGTACATGATACCCAAAATGGGTCAAATAGATCTCTTCTTGTCTTTTTAATAGTTCGGCTAATTCATCCACGGATGTAGCAGGGTTGTTATATTTTTCCGGGGTCATAAACTGATACCACTTAAAAAGAAAAATTAAACCATCCCTCATAGATGGTAAGGGTACCGTACCATGTAGATCTTCCGGATAAATTTTCCATGAAAAATTTAATCCACTTTCCGTCCGAGATTCCACAAAATTTGAAAAATCGATTATTGATCGAGCAAACAGCGTAAATTCTGACGTGTCGGTCATAATATTCTCTAGGGTTATCTTTTCATCGAACATGTGTAATTGTTCAGCGGCAAGAGACACATAAAGTGATTTTCCTTTTAAACTTTCTGTCTTCAGATTTTCTTTCGCCTGCTTTACTAATTTTTGACTATCCCAATCCAAACTTGGGTCTATGGCGATGTAATTTTCAAAAAGATGACTATGATTAATTAGCACATTTATGGCAAATAAACCAGCATAGGAGTGACCAATTAATGTCCGATAGGGTGTAGTCGGATACGTGTTGTCAATATATGGAATAAGCTCTTTTTCTATAAATTGAGTAAATTTATCTGCACCTCCTGTTTCAGTATTCATAGCACTTCCTCGTCTCATTTTAACTTGAGAAGGGGTTAAATCTTTGGTTCGGTTGTTTCTATTAGATATTCCAACAAGAATCATATGAGGTAGGTAATGCCCCCAATAATTATTATATACCGTTTCTAAAGTGTTTTGCAGAGAGAATCCATCCAGTAAATACACCACAGGATATTTTTGGTCCCCATTTGGTTGGTAATTTTCAGGGAGTTTTACCCAAAAATCACGGTTTTCATCCAGCGATGTTGAAAATAAGCTATCAACAATTTCAAATTCGATAGGCGCTGATTGTCCAATTATTTCTTCATGGAAAATTAATAGTGAACCGATTGTTAATAGTAATAGTGTGTACTTTTTCATTCTTATATTAGTCTTTAATTTTCCTGACTACCGTTCACTAAGTTGTTGAATATTAATAGTCAATTTTTAATGTATTTTCGCATTAAACGCGAGCGGCTTTTTGTTTTATTTCCCGAATATTCTAGATAAAAATCCTTTTTTCTTATTCTTTATTACCCAAATTAATTCAGTCGGATGTCTTTCGGTAAATTGATTTGCACCAAATTTGCCCCAAGCAAAACCATCCTTATTTTTTCCTGTTCTCAAATCAGCAACGGTCCATTGGTCACCTTCAAACTTTTTCAGGAAGTCTTTAAATTGAGGATTATCATCTTCAAATTCTGATTTTGAAGAACATAGCTTATTGTCATCCCAAATTTTCATCACCGTTTTGTGCTGGATTTCATGCAGGTGAGAGTTATCAGGGCTTTTGTAAAATTGGAACAGGTGGCTTAAATATTCATTTAGATTTTGTGAATGGACCACAAAAACTGCTGGGTCATGACAAGCAAAAAACACTTTATTAATTTTTCCGTTCGGGCTTAAATCGAGAATCCAATGATTTCCGAATCCATCATGTCCAAGGGTAAGAGAATTTGGAGATAATTCCCAAAATCCAAACTGACCAATAGAGTCGAAATACACCATTTCAGGACCATAACCATCCCAGCCCTTTGTTTCTTTTAGTATTTCAATTATTTCACTGTCAATATTCTTATTTGGAAATTGATCTTTTAGTTCTTCAATTTCTGAGTCCGTCAATCCATCTCGAAATTCAAGTTGATATTTCTCTCCATCCTCATCTTCAAAGGTGGATTCTTTTAATTTCTTTATTATTTCAAGATTTATCATATCGTTTTCTCAAATATCCGCTAACATCCAAAAAACAATGCACAAAATGATATTTGTCCGCTTCTTTTTCAATTTTTGTTTTATGCATTCACATAATGGTCAGTGTATGATGTTTAACCCAAAGGATATGAACCATTCAGCTTAGTGTGTTTGGTTATTCTAACATTCTTTACGCTCTTGTTTTTTAGCAATGGGTTTGTTAGGAAGATACAACCTACGGTATTTGAGTCTTTGGATGCATATAATACAGCTCTCTTGTAAAGTTTTATCCCTTTTTTACAGGAATATTTTTCCAACCATTCATTTTACTTTCGTGAGCAAATCCGTTTATACATATTCCGTCATTTCCGAATAGAATTAATAGATAGTCTCCCATGTCCGTTTCGCATTTCGCAAAACTCTTCTATTTCACTCCAATCTTTTTGATAGGAATAATATCTGTATTCCCATTCAGGAGAAATAATTGCTTCCATGGCAGAAATTGATTTACATAGTTTCTACAAATTTTATGGTTTGGTGATTAGGTTCAAATTTTCAGTTGATGGTTTAATCATTTGTATTAGCTTATTTGTGGGTAACATTAATATACCAACTACCAAGGTAATGATAGATCTTCTATCTCCAACCTACACCATCTATTTTCATATCCTCATCAACCCTTTCAAAATCTTGATAATACCCATATATAAACGAGTTATAATCGGATATACATAGGTAATCATTCCGCTCAACCATACCCCGCCAAAAACGTAAAAATTAGACTTCTCTTTTCTTTACCAATACACCTCATTCGACCCCCTACTTAATCTACTAAAATAGAATCCCTTTAACTGCTCTTCCTTAAATTGCATCGAATTGGTTCTCATCAAAATACACTTTTCATCAAACGAGTAAGAAGAAACACCCAAATCCTTTCTGAACACCCCTATTTTATTCCTGAAATTATTTACCCCTATAGTCAAGATCAAAATTCAATATGGGGATCACATTAAACATCTACGAAGAGAAATGCTATTCTAAATTAACTCTCAGGATCAATGCTGGGTCTACCTGCTTAAGAATAGAGAAAATGCGTTTCCTGTCAAATGAATCGTTAGCCCAATACACCTTTAGAACCTTATAAAAATTGTCTTATGGAATATGATTTTCAAAATAGAAATTGACGAAGATTTTCGGAGTAAAAATCGTACCACCTTGCACATCCAAAAAAAAATAGGTGTTTTTCAACAGCCATCATTGCTGTGTGCACTTTATTAATCCTTATACGCTCGTATAATTTTTTTCATCCTCCTAATATCACCGTTTGCACGAAATTCATTTACGGCAAAAGGCGTATTTTGTAAGGTTATAATTTTCCAGTCTTCATCTATTTTTTGGAATACCAGTAATGGAACGGCATCTGGTTCAGATAGATTATCCTCTCCTGACTTTAGAACACTACCAGAACAATGAACAAGTGCAACTTCTGGTCCAACAAATCGGATTTTGTCTATCTTTAAATTCCAAACTGTATTTGCATAGAATTCTTTAAAAATAATGGAATGCCCAAAAGCTATTTCTTTTTTTCCTTTTAATTTCATGCCAAACCAAACGGTAAAATCAGCATCTTCAGAAAATGACGAAGCAAACAATTCAGCATCTCCTATGGCCCAAGCATCCACTAATGTTTTTATTTTGTTTTCGATTTGATTTCTAGCCTTTACTTCGCTAGATTCTTGAGCACTTAAATTCAGTCCGATTAAAAGAATAAGTGAGATGATTATTTTTTTCATATTCAATTAATTAAAATGTTGCAATACATAGACACACCAGATAATGATAGGTCGTCTTATCTCTAAGGAATAAACAAATTTGCGATCATATCATAATGTTGTCAAACGTTTAAAGTTAGAATCATAGATTTTACTTTATGAAATTTCTCTAATTTCAATTTACAAAAATCTATTAATTTTTCCTTCTTTATTCCTTCGTCTTATTTTGAATTGTCACCTGATTTGGTTTAGAGAAGCCCTTTTTTATCAAACTGAAAAGGGAATCGTTTAGGAAAGGAGGATTATTTTATTTGTCATTTTGTTTAACAAATTTCAATAAATATTAAACAAAAAGAGACTAGGCCATGTTATTCTATTATTATTCATACAAATTAAGTAACAAATTAATGAAACAAATATTCACATTTTTATTCGTAGCCGCTTTTGCATTAAATTCAATTTCAGCTAGTATTCTTCCTGTAAAACAAGATCCACCAACCATTGTAGGTGTAGCCGCAGGAAACGACAATTTCACAACGCTAGTTGCTGCAGTAAAAGCAGCTGACTTAGTTAGTGTGTTAAATAGTGATGGCCCGTTTACGGTGTTTGCTCCAATCAATGCAGCCTTCGATAAACTGCCAGAAGGTACAGTTGGCACATTGTTGAAGCCAGAAAATAAAGCTACGCTTACATCAGTCTTGACTTATCATGTTGTAAGTGGAAAGTTTGCAGCGGCTGATGTATTAGCAGCTATAAAAGCTAATAATGGAAGTTTTACAATTCCAACTGTACAAGGAGGAAAGTTGACAGCTACAGTAAAAGATGGTAAAGTTATATTGACTGACGTAGCAGGAAATTCGGCAACAGTTATTATTGCTGACGTAGCTGCATCGAATGGTGTAATACATGCGATTGACCGTGTGGTGATGCCAACAAAATAAAGCAATAGAGAGTTTTTTATGTTTAAAAGTCAGTGGTTGTTTATCACTGGCTTTTTTTGTTTTTGCATATCCACGATTGCTAAAAACGAGTCAAATTTGCGTGCAAAACGCTGGGGCTTGCTAATCTTTTCAATTTGGTTAAGCTCAGGAAGCACTTGCTGAAAGATAACAACTAGTATGGGAAGCATTGCATCCCGCAGTGTGCTTGGTTTTTATATGCATTTTTTTATACATCTTATCCAATTCTATATCTTGAATAAAAATGGATTTTTTTGTCACACTCAGTAAATCATAAGAAATTAAGTAAAAGACTTTCAACTGCACCGAACAGAAGGCTAATAATTATTTCTCTGGTGGACAATCGTTTTAAGTTAAATGAATTTGAATGCGCAATCCATAAGGCAGCTATGGCACAACAAAATAATATTACGATTGAATAGGTAGATAAATAAGTTGATATTATTCCAAACCAATCAAAGAGAATTTCTTCTAATGCTGCATATCCAAACATCGCTAATGCGAAATTTGTATTTGGTCGTTTGACAAACAAAGACACCCCTCCATATAAAAGTAATAAACTAATTACTAGGGGTACAAATTGCATGCAGTAATCTAAACTAAAATAGCTTTGTAGCTGTATACTGAAATCAGTTTGTGCTATAAAAATACCAATAGTTACGAAGGCAATTATTGAGAATCCTGCTCCGACAATCTTTCTTTTTTTTATTTTCATTTATTGATTTTTTTCGTGGCTGATATCTTAGCGAGATAAATGCTGTGGTGACTTAAAGAGAGTCTTGGCATTTTCTTCGCATATTAGGTGCCTTTATTCATCGAGTACGGACTAAATATTTTTTTATACGACTTTTCTGATTTAAACCCATTTCATGAATTTTATATTTTGTTTTCCATTGCTGCCATTGCTTCCGCCCTGTCACCGAAAATACGCAATCTATTTAATTCATTTTTAATTTTTAAGTCCTCCATCAGAATTTCCTTAGCTTCTTGGGGAGTTAAGCTTATATGTAATTTTTCTTTAGGGTGTTCGATTGCTTCTTTCACCCAATTCATATCTTCATCAAGCTCCTGAATGCGCATACTACCATAATAGTAAAACTCTTTTTTATCATTTCGTTCTGAAATAATCTTTTCATAACATAAAGGAAATTTTTCATTTCTCAAGTCGAATAGGATAGGGGTGTATTCGGGGAGTTCTTCCAAAAAAATCAGAAAGGCAGTGCTATCGCAATCAAAAGATCCAAACCAAAGTCGATATTCTAAGGGATTATCAGATACTTTTTCAATACTTCGCTCAAAGTTTTTGACCGATTTTTCGTAATCAAAATATTCTTTTATCCCCTCGATGATGTAATCGTCTTGATAATCATTATCCATGCTTTGGACAAGCTCAAAGAAAGCATCAAAATAAGCATACGCTAAGATGGATTTATCATTTCTACTACTATTATTACTTGCTAGGGTTAGGCTATCTTGATTGGAATATATAGTATGAATCCGATAAGATATTCCATCTAAAATATCTTTATAGTATGTTAAAGTGGAGTCAAATGGATTTGTATTAACCGTATTCAAGAATTCATTAAAACTTTGCTCTGGAATTTTAAACGTCTTTTCGTAATAGATATAAGTAGTATCTTTTCGCAAGAAGGTTCTATCGTCTAGGAGATAGGATGACTCTTCAAATTGACATGCAGTTAAAGTTTTATTTTCTAAATTAATGGTGAATTTTGCAGATTGCATAAACGCAGGATAGAACTTAAACTGGATTTCAGTTTTCTTCGAGGAAGGATGACACGAAATTATGTTTGCAAGTACTATTAGTGTGATTAGATGCTTCAATTTTATGTCGTATTACATTTTTCAGTTAATGAATTTTTCTTCAGCATAAGGTCCATATAGGCTTAGTGTATGTTCCAATTTTTGGTTAAGGCTTCCTTCAATAGTTCTTTTAACTCTATATAAATATATGCTTTTATCATCAAGCTTCATTTCAATTATTTCATATCCTATCATATTTTGTCAATGCGCTAAATCATAGTCATTCAGAATATCCTCAGTTTGTTTTGGACTTATTTCGATTTGAGTTATCAATTATTAATTATTTTTTGAAAATCTAAGAATTAGAATTTGATTTCACCTTACCTGTTTGAAAATTTTATAGAAGGGCTTATGACTGATTCAACCAATTTGGACGGTTTTTAATAAAAATGTTATCCATTATCGAGGACATATACTTCAGATTTTAGAGTGGCTTTATTCTCATTGTTCATTGACTTGCCACGAATTGTAGATTTTGTTTCTTCCGCATCAAGCACTAGAAATTCAATTTGACCATAGACTAAAGTTTGTATTGTTTCTGAAATCATTTATTTTTTTCAATTTATGAGAGATAATGCTCGGAGCAGATAGTGTAAGCACGTCTAGCGCCTATGAAGAATCTGTACTTTGGTTTGTGTCTTTTCAAGGCAATGTAACATTTGATCAATCCTTGGCTCATATGGATGAGCATATAGATTTAATCAAACCATCTCATCCTATTTGTTTTAAAATCTATGTGCATAAATCTAAAATATTAGAGAATCCTTTTAATCTGATTCTATCGTAGTAAGGTCAAAACAAGTATTTATACTCGCAAATAACCGAAACATACTGGCTAGTTTTACTAAACTCTTTTAGATCGATTTTTTACCATGTCTTAAGGCAAATTAACCTTCAATGGAAGTTTATTGATTAGCACCTTTTTAATTGGATAAAATAAAATCAGCAACAGATCAGAATCAAATAAATTTTTTAAATAAAACATCCAAAAAATGAACGAAAGCAAAATTCCTGAATACGCATCAGGTGAAATTTCAAACGAAGCATTGTATTCGATTTGCGCAAGAGGAGTTGCCATTTTCAGCAACAAACTTCATGTCTTAGGAAAGCGTCCAGAAGAAGGTGGCATAAATGAAGGTTGGCCATTGGTTCACCAGCAGTTTCATCTCTCAAATCTTAAACTTAAAAAAAATCCAAAAGGTGAAAAATCAGGTCTTGATCTAGTTGATTCGAAGTCCCTTAAAGACCCAAAGTCTTGGAATAAACAGGAAATGAAACACGAAGATTTTAAAAAATCTGGATATAGTGGAAACGAGGCCCATCCTGCACTAACAGCGAGCCAAACTGAAATGTGGGCATTTTATCAGGGGTGGAACAAGTCACTGAATAGTCCCCTTATTGGTAGGCAATGCACACTCGATGATGATGATATTGATGATGGACCAATTGAATGGGGAGAACCAATAAATATGCAGATGGCAGATGGTACTCCCATAAAGAATGTTGGTGCAGTGAGTGCACGACATTTCGGGCCTGACCAAATTATTATTGTTGCTGGAGGAGTGATAGGATTGAGCTCTGACTATGGTCATAAGCACGAAAATGAAATTTTTATTGGGATATTTAACTTGGAGGATCTTGACAAAGAAAATAATAGGTGGTCAGCAATATCAAGCCAATGGCTTAAAATTAACGAAATCAAGTGTTATGTTGAAGGAATAGAGTTTCCATTACCACTCACTAAAGATTTTGGTTTAAGCATTAGCTTTGATTGGTTCCTTGACCCATCTCCTTTAAAGAAACCTTCTACTTCGGGAGGCACAACTTTTACAGATAAAAGCGAACCTGGATATGGTCTAGCCATAGAATTTACTCCTATTCATGGTAATATTTCTCCTACTTTTTTCATCTCCCTACAAATAGAGGAGGGGACTGGAAAAGTTCTGGGATTGGAAAAGGAAGCACTAAAAGGCAATTTAAGAACGACAGAAACTTATTCTGGTGTTTCAGGTTTGATGCGTGACCCAGCTGGTCGATTGAGGACATTTGAGTATAATTATAAAGAAAAGCAAATAGAATCTTGCTATTACAATACCTCAGCATTTCCTAGCCCTGAAAATAAATTTAATTCCTCCTCTGACGTACTTCCCAAATACGGAATGAATCCTGCTAGGGCGACATATGATCAAATAAAGGGTGTAATATCCGCAATCGGCGCAATCAGTGATCTGGATTGGAGGGTACTTCCAAGAGGAGTTCACCATATTTTTACACCTGGAAAAATATCTCACAAAGAAGGAAAGGAGGATGAGAACCAAAAAATTGTGGATGACTATCCAATTCTTGAGTTCACGGTTTATAACAGAAACAAGTGTCAACTTAATTATTATGGTACTATCCGTACGACTAAAGCTAAGAAGAAACCAAAGCATGTCAAAACAAATTATGGACCTAAGATTATTATTGGCGGGGTAATAGATGGCCCAATTCCCTTTCCAATCGAAAATTATGTAGGCTATGAAATGCCCGCTGGACCAGACGAAGTGGGTTCTGTCAACTATACAACAATAGACGAAAAAGAAAAAGAAGATAGTAAAGAGTCATCATGGACTGCAGGTATTGAATCAGAAGGAAAAACAACTGAAGGCTTTGGACCAGCATGGAATATTTCTGTAGAAGGCGGAATGGGATCCCTGATGAAAAAGAGTCAAGGTACAGAAACAGAACACAAATTGAGTGTTCTTGCCACAGTTGAAAATAAAGATAAACATTTTAGACATCCAGAAATAGATGGAAAAGGTGCAGCAAAAGTGCTAGCCGCCGAATTTCTTATCACTGGTACACAGTTTATTGATGTTTCAAATAAGATAATAAATGATAGTCTTTCCAAGAATCCATCAGTCGGGCCAAAAACGCTTGGAGTTCTCACAACAATGATAGGTACCAGTGAATTTTATAGTTTTGAAACCTATTCTGCCATCCCTGGAAACCTGGAATCCTATACACCAGAAAAATTGAATGAAAGGATGAAAGAAAAAGGATACAAAGGGAAGGACTATTTTAATGAAGTCATTCAAGCCAATGCCTTTCCATTTACGGAAGATGAACCTTATTTAATTTTCAAATGGAACGCAAATTCAATTGAAGGCAGTGGATTTCATGCATTTAAATCATCCTTTCAAGAGCAAAAATGGACCTACGAAGGTAAGTTTTACGGAGGAGTCAGTGGAGGTGGAGGCATTGATTTTTTCGGTATGGGAGAAGAATTTGAGACCTCCTTCTTAGCTGGAGCAAGCTATTCACGCGAAAACTCAGAAGCTACGACCAAAAAAACCACTTGGGGTATTGAAGTAGAAGGGAAAGAAAATTGGGGTGGTCCACCTCCTCGGACATTTAAAGATGCTCCAGAATCGATCGCCGGATACACGTTCAGGTTGTACTTCTTACCTGTTCCAAATAAAGAGTCCGGATTGCATCCAAATTACTGGACCAAAGAGTTGATTGATAATGTTCACGATGGTGAAAGGATCGATCCTAATTCAGGCTCCTGGAGGATTATGTATGTAGTTACATTAATTGAGTATAATGATCCAAATAAGGAAAGATATGACTATGAATTTAAAACTAGATCTAACATTTCTTCCTGATGAAAAAGGATAATTTATAGGCTCTTTCATATTTTGAACAGAACAGAGGGCTACCCGCAGTACGGAGCATATGCAGAGTATTTAGGGGTAGCCCTCTGTAATGCTCCGTATTTTTTGTTATGATGTTTATTGGTTTCTCTCTTTAACTTCCTGTTGCTATTGATTTTAAAACAAATTTTGCTATCTCTACATTGGCAATAGTTGATTCCTTATCGAAGATTATTTTCCCAAGAATTTTCTTTGCTGATTCACTATCGTTTAAAACATCATGAATCAAAGCTTGGTTAATTAAAAGCATTCCCTTAGTTTCTAAATCTGGATTTAATGCTAACCCTTTTTTTATAGCTTCCAATCTTTGATTATTGTCTCGGGCGTTTTTTTTTACTTGAATTATCGCGTGGCGGCGTTTAGCCTACATGATCTTCATGTACATTGTTATGCATTGGGCCTTTTATCTTTTTCATTTGTATTAAAATCGTTCAAAAGCTTTTTAAATTCATTCCATTCTCTATCGTCATAAAAATCTATCTCTATGGGATATCTTTCATGATTTGATAGAGTTTTGTTTAATTTTTGTATGAAATCTTTTTGAGTGCTACTATAATAAACAAGCTCTTTGAGATTGTTTCCTGTTCTGCTATAAACGTGTTCAAAAAGTTTATTATCTGAGTTACTATTTGCTATTGCTTGTTCGAGCTTGATCATTCTTTGGTTGACTTCTTGTGTTGGCATGCCATTTCTTTCGCTTCCATCGTATTTCCAAGATATCACTGTGAGCATTGGTAATTTCGTTTGAGTCTTTGAATTGGGAGTTCGGTTGACAAATTTCACGATTACTGGAAAATCATTTTCATAATATTCTCCGATAATGCCGTCCAAATTCTCATTTGTACCCTTTGATTTTTCAATCTTTTTCTTACTGCCTAACCCAAAAAGTGATTTTAGATTCATACTTTCATTTCTTTTAACTTTTGCTCAATAATAACGCTCGATATGGGTGCCGTTCAATACGATTGGCGAGTATGAGGTCAGATTTGGCGATAGCCAAAATAAAATGATCATTACTTGATCGCGTACGTTTTATTTTAATTCGCATGTCAATTTACCTATTTGTTGTGTAAATAGAATAATTCCAATAAGTGTTAAAACCAATGTACTTAATGTAATGTACAATTGAAATTCAGTTTGTAGCAAGTAAACGAATCCCGAACCCAATATATATGTCAACAATATGAATACTGAGTAGATTGTATTTGAATAATCAATGTGAGAAATTCTTGTAATGTAAGAGGTTAATATGGGGGATATTAAGACTTCTGCAAAAGCATATAAGGCCAAAAGCACTAATGACCATTCCAATAAATCGGTTGGCTGAAAGTGATTCAATATTTGACTACCAATTATTGCAAAAATAAGTATGACGATCGAAATTGTTATTGTTTTGAAAACATTCGTTACTCCTTTTATATACCAATAAATGAAAAGAATAAAGGTCAATAGAATTGTCCATAATGAAGCAAAGGCTTGAATCATGCTATTTAGAATCTCGTAACCAAATAGTGTTCTTTTTTCAGAGCTTGATAAATTTAAAATTATTTCTGATGTTTCAATTTCATGATTTTTCCAGAAAACCACATGGATTAAAACAAGAAGAAGTACAATCAGAGTAGTTTTTTTTATGGATATTTTAAATTCATTTTTAATCAATTCGTTCGTTTCAATTTCTTTTACGTCTTGCTCAAATAAATAGGTGATAATTAAATAGGACAAAGTTGATAGCGCAGCGATGATGAACCCATATTTCCATCCATATATTTCTCCAACATATCCTATTGTGGTTACACCAATAAAGGCTCCAATATTGATTCCCATGAAGAATATCATGTAGGCAAGAGTTCTATTTTTATTTTCTTTTTTGAATTGCCTTCCTATTAAAATAGTTGTACTTGGTTTTACAAGACTTGTTCCTGCCAATATCAAGATTACTGAAAGAATTATAATGGTTTGATTTTGAATTATCAATAGTAAATATCCTATAAGAGATAATATGCCTCCAACGATTATTGACCGTTTTTGACCCAAATATTTATCAGTAATTAAGCTAAATGGTATTGCAACTAAAACTAATGCTGTCGTCCAAAAGCCATAAAACTGTATGGTTGTTTCGGAACTAAGATTTAAGAAATTTGGATCTGTTAGATATAAAACTAAAATTGCTCTGACGCCATAATAGCTTAATCTCTCAAGGATTGATATTAAGGTAAGTATTGTGGTTCCTTTCAGTTTCATTTAATTCGATCTAATGGAAGCAATCGGTCAATAAAAAGAATAATAGCGTATTTCAAGACACATACATTGGGTTTCAATACTCCAAGCCTATATAGAGGCTACTGTGATAGCAAAGCTTTATTCTCTCGGTTTAGTTTGTTTTGCCTATTTATATTTATTCTGGTTTTGAATATTCAATTAACTCCTCTACGTAAAAAAAATCACCTTGAGTTTGAGTCAGTTTGATAAAATTTTTCACTTCTGGTGAATACAACCACACCTCCTCTTCATTTGAGTTATATCCTCTGGAATTTGTGGTTTTACCGGTATATTTAATTGTGTAGGCCATGAATGTTCCAGCTTCTACCGTTTCTTCACGGTATGATAATATCTCAGCATCTTGATTTTGGGATCCTGTTGTTCCATCTTGACTTTTCCAATTGTTCTCATATTTCCACTTTTTACCCACTTCCAGAGGCCAGTCGTACTTAGGTGTTTTACTTTCATCCGGCTTAACAATGTCAGTAACGGGAATAGTATCATTTCCGATTGTCATTCCTAAAACTCCATTAACACTTACTATTTCTCGTGTATCTTTTCCATCTGAACGTACCTCTCCTTCCGTTGTTATACCTTTATATTTCCAAACCCATTTTTCACCAACTTGATAGTCAGCTAAAGTTGGCTGTTTGAAGATACCAGATTTCGTTGGCCCGTTACAAGCACTAAGTATTACGAATGCAAAAAGTATTACAATTTGACTTTTCATACTAAAATATGTTTTCAATGTTTGTAAAGATGCTTTACCCAAAGACTCTTCCTTTGAATTTGTCACTGCAACCGGTATTATTTTTATACATTGTTTCGAACTGCTTTTCATATCCATAATCTAAAAGGAATAACACTCCAATAAATTAAGATAACTGTCCATTGCAAGATAAATAAAACTCCGATTACATCTATTTTGAACGTTTTGTTTCTCCATATTTTTCTAATCCCTAAAAGCATTGCTAAAGGCAAAAATCCAGTTGAAATTGCTAATAAAACATTTGCAAAAGTGAAATCTCCTAAGTTTAAAAAAGATTGATTTAGAAGAAAAGGAAAAGGAATTAAAAGCCCTAAAATTGATAAAAACGGAAGTGTTATTATTTGATTTTGTTTAAATAGTTGTTTTCGAAAAAGCAGATAAAACCCACGAAACAGAATATAAATGATACCTACTAACCCTAGAATAAGACTTAGCCACAATAAACCTAAATAAAATGAACTAACTTTTTCATACGTTACTAGTCCATCACTAAACATAGGTGTATTGTCGTTTTTGTAAAAAACATGGGAAGGCTTAACTCTATCTTTTTTTCTAAATAAATTATCTCCTACAGGTAAAAGAGGGTACGTTTCTTGTTGAATGGATTTAACTAGGAATTCATTACTCTCTTGTTTTAATTGGATTGAATTAAAAAGCAAATCCAGGTAAGCAAACATTTTAAAGCGCACAGGATTCATTTTGTAATACCCTTCAAACTCTTCAATGTTTGGTGGTAAACTATCTTTCTTTTTTATTTTTTCAGGCGTATTAATTCCTAAGTGATTTGTAAAAATCGTATTGAATTTCTCATAATTAGCAGTTTCACTATCGGTGTTATAACTGATGAAAAAACCTTTTTTTTGCTCTGGAAATAGATAGAATGTTGCTCTGTAACCAATTGTGTTTCCCCGATGAAATTTTCCTACAACGCCATACCGATCTCTGTAACTAAGACCAAATTGATATCCCGACTTCAGGCCATTTTTATAAGATTCTGTGGATGTAGGATTCCCCATTTGATTTAAAAGCTCTTTATCGATGAATGGCTTTCCATTAATAACACCATCGCTTAATAAGAATTTTGCAAATAGGGCCATATCTTTTGCAGTTGTGGTAAATTGACCTGCTGGACGTAAAAACATAGGAATGTTCTCTTGTGTTATTCCATTCTCAAAATGCCCCATAGCCAAGCGATGGTCCATATGCTCTCCTTTTTGAGTGGTAAATTGAAACGTGCTGCTTTCCATACCTAAAGGACCAAGAAGGTTTTTATCTAAATAGTTTTCGTACGGTTCTTGAGTGATTTTTTCAATTATTAAACCAAGAAAGGAATACCCCATATTTGAATATGAAAATCGACTTCCAGGTATGGTTCTCACGTTCAATACAGCGGGATTTTTAGTAAAAAGATATTCTAATGGTGTGGTAGAAATTGATTGAGTACTGAATACTTGCCAAAATCTGGAATCTTCAATTCCTGATGTGTGATTTAATAAATCTCTAACCGTAACAGGATTATTTTCTTTCCAAGGATTATCAAAAGCTATGTTGGATAAAATTTTGTAAATAGGGGAGTCAATATCTAATTTTCCCTGGCTTGATAAACGAAGAATACCTGTAGCAATCAGTGTCTTTGTCACTGAACCAATTAATACTCTATCGTTCGTTTCCAAAAAATCATTGGTATCCGCATTCTTTACTCCTATTGCTCCAGTAGTAATTGTATCATCATTTATAGTTGACCATACAGCACCAGTTAAATTTTCGCTTGCAATAGCCTTTTTTAACGCTTCATCTAATGTAGAATTCTCTTGTGCGAATAAGATATTTGATACGAATACACAAAGAAGTAAAGTAATAGGTTTGATCATTTTAAATGTTTTGTGAAGAGACGATTTGTTGCTTTATTTGTTACTTTGTTATAGTTGGTTGTAATGCATTAACAATATGGATCAGATGCAAATCCGCTAAAATCATAGAAATATCTATTAAGTTCTTTTAGAATTAGTGTATCAACATTTGAAGTTTGATCCTGTATATCCTTAATTAAAAATTTGCTCTTATTTCCATCCGTTCCAAGATATTTCGCTTCTACTATTCTATCGGACCTAATCGCGAGTTCTACAATTGATAATGTTGGCCATATTCCGGCATTTGCCAATATGGTGGATGAAAGTAGTAAACATATAGCAGTGAGTTTTTTCATGACATTCTCTTTGTAAATTGAGATGTAACTTTTGCAATATTTACATATTAATTGTTTTCTTTTTTTTTTCTGAAAACGTTCCCGCATACACATTGTTAAATAAAGCTCCTACCTAGTAACCTCAAAAATGGTATTGACTAGGAGCCTTGATCTGTTTAAATATCGTTTATCCTTATCAGTAATAGTATTGCATATCTGCAAAAAAAATACAATGAATTACTCTAATTTTCCCATTTCCCAAAACATGTCGTCATCATCTTTTTAAGGAATTTTAAACCATGGTGCAATCAAATCATTTTTCACCTCCGAAAAGAAGCCGAATTCATTTAAGAAATCTCGTGTTTCCATAAGTGCAAATCCAAGTAAGTTTAACCCTCTCCATGCATAAATATTATTTATCTCATTGCTGTCTTTGGCCAATCCGATTCCCCAAATTGTATCAACAGGACTCGCTTCGACAAGAATCCTGTTTCCAGTCATTAAAAGATATGCTCCTAAATTACGGTTTTGATTGAATTTGTGAATATTTCCAAGACGGACAATTTCAAATCGTTTTTCAATCCAGATATTTTCGTCAAATCCGATTACTTGTCGTCCAAGCGCTTTTGCTTCTCCTGGTTTGTCACATTTTACAATTTTCTCAAAAATCTCTTGATTGTCAAACAACAGTGCTTTTTGTGCCATCATCCAATGTTCTGTAGTTTTATAAGTCAGCCCGTTTACCTTGAAAGAATTCTCAAACCACTGGCTAAAACAGAAATTCCCTACATCTTGGTCATTTGTCTTTGTATGGCCCCAGAAGTAAAGAAATTTCAAAGAATCTCCATTTTCGAATTTATCAGTTAACCATTCTATGTTGTAATGCTGTTTCATCTTTTAATTGTTGGTAAAGCTCTCGTGAAAATAGTGTGCGTCCACATAGAACGGATGACCATTTTATACTTAGATGCTGGATTTAATCAAAATCATAAGCCTTAAAAACAATCTTTGATTTTAATTCTTCTAATTCTTCAAATGAACGTATTTTCATCTCAATATTAAAATCACCGGTTGAGTATATTTCAAATTCCTTATTTGCGTAAGGAGTTAGGAATGAATTTGCCCAAGGCAATAAATCATCCTTTACTTGATTTCCGTATGTAGTTATATTTATATTGCTGTTGTTATCTTTAATCCAACTTCCTTTGCTCATTACCAATTCTCCATCCTTTATGGCAAAGACTCTAATTATATCCGACCCAAAGAAATCAATAACAAAATGCTCATATTCTTTATAACTTGATTTATAATAGACACCATGTGGCTCAACTTGCTTACAACTTATTAATAATGAGAAGAAAAGAAAAAATACAAAAAAAATCGTGCTTTTATGTGTATTGTATTTTTTCATGGAGTCTATTTTGTTGTATATGACGTTCCCTGCTATGAGTGGTCGCGTAATTTGGCACTTAACTTTGCAATTACACACCAAACTTAAAATTCGCAAGGATTTTCAAAAGCGGGCAAGAACAAGCAACTTCTTATAGCCTTTGTTAGCTTTTTGTTTTCCAAATTAATAGTTTTCATAATTGTTAGGCATTTTCTTTTACCTAAGTTAAAAAGATTTACAGAAATACAATCAAAGCTGTTTCTAGTTTTTTTAATTAATTTATTAATTCTGAATAGGTACTTATACTTGATTTTAAAAAGCCAGTAATTTAACCCTGTTACAAGTGATGATATAACCTAATATTTGTATTGTAATTAAAATTATAATATTCGATTGAATGGCCACTATCATTTAATTTTAATTGTAGAGGAAAAACAAAATTCCTTTTTTATGAATATAGCCAATAAGTATTTTATTGGAATATTTAAAACCTTAAAAAATTTAAATAATGAGTACAATTAACGTATTAATTGCAGTAGATGCATTGGGTGCAGCTACAAGTGGAAAACTTCAAGATAATGTTTATTTAATAGACACGAATAAGCATGCTGGATCTGGTCATGAAGGGCAAGCAGAATTATATACAGCTTGTAAAAGTACAAATCAAGGAGGAGATACAATTGTTTGGTCTGTTACACCTGTTGATCCGGGTTCGGATGTGAGTATCAAATCATTTACAGGACAAATGATAAGTAATAAAAAATTATTGCCAGCTTCAAATCCAAATGGTTCTTGGAGTGGAGCATTAGCCCCTAATTTGAATGCGGGTAATATTCAGTATTCAGTAGTACTTAATATAGATGGTAAACCAATGACTTTTGATCCATTTCTTAAAGTTAGTAATTAGTATTTTTTGAAATCTAATTAAATTATAGGTATTCTCATGTTTGTATGGGAATACCTTTTATAGTTTATGAAACCTTCCCCAAATAATGGACAAATTTCAGTCTTTCCGTTGGTAGCAATTTTTTGTATGACATTAGTTCCAAACCATTGAAGAGGTGAATAATCATCTTTTTCAAACTCTTCTTTGGTTAGACAAATCAAATTTGAATTCAAAGCCATTTTAGCACCTTCTTCAATCCAGTTGAAATCTGTTATTTCTCCAAGTTCTATTTGTTTCATTCGATTTTGTCATTTGCAGGTAATGCCCAGATATGGCACTGCTTCTGGGCGTTCAAATATCGATCATGTTTCTTTGTTGCGTTTCACTGTCAGATAACTCAGGAGAGGTATGTGGTATATCCGTTGTTATGCGGCGTTCATCAACGCATTGCACTAAGACACCAGCAAACATCTA
>JARGNR010000108.1 GCA_029212405.1 Saprospiraceae bacterium | reverse complement strand
TTTTATGCTCTTGAAGAAGTAAATTACGATGCTGAAGTAGAAAAAGCATTGTTAGGCCTAGGATTTAAAAGAGAGGATTTTCATAGACAAACCAACGAATTCAGCGGAGGTTGGAGAATGCGTATTGAATTAGCAAAAATTTTACTACAAGAACCAGATTTAATTCTTCTCGATGAGCCCACAAATCATATTGATATTGAATCTGTAGTTTGGTTAGAAAACTTTCTTACTAATAAAGCCAAAGCTGTAATTGTAATTTCACATGATAAAACATTCATTGACAATATAACAAATCGAACAATAGAATTGACAATGGGTAGAATTTATGATTACAAAGCAAACTATTCTCACTATTTGCAATTGAGAGAGGACAGGAGGTCGGATCAAATTAAAGCTTACAAGGAGCAACAAAAATTCATTGCGGATCAAAAAAGATTTATTGAACGATTCAAGGGAACATACTCTAAAACCAATCAAGTTGCTTCTGTAGAAAGAATGCTTGAAAAATTAGAAATCATTGAAATTGATGAAGTAGATAAATCAGCTTTGAAACTTCGATTTCCTCCATCTGTTCGATCTGGCGACTATCCAGTAATTGTGGAAGGACTTTCAAAATCTTATGCTTCTAAAATTGTTTTTAAAGATGCTAATTTAGCCATTGAAAGAGGCCAAAAAGTATCTTTTGTGGGAAGAAATGGAGAAGGCAAGTCAACTATGATCAAAGCGATTATGAATGAAATTGATTTCGAAGGGACGTGCAAGCTAGGTCACAATGTAAAAGTGGGCTATTTTGCTCAAAATCAAGCTTCCCTTCTCGATCCAAAGTTGACTATTTTTGAAACAGTTGATGAAGTTGCAAAAGGGGAAGTTCGAACTCAAATAAAGAATTTGCTTGGACGATTTATGTTCAGTGGCGACGATATCGATAAAAAAGTAAGTGTTCTCTCTGGAGGAGAAAAAACTCGGTTGGCAATGGTCAAACTCTTACTTGAACCTGTTAATTTGCTTATCCTGGATGAGCCCACTAATCATTTAGATATCAAATCAAAAGATGTACTCAAAGAGGCACTATTAAATTTTGATGGAACATTGATTTTAGTTTCTCACGATCGAGATTTTCTACAAGGTCTATCTGAAAAAGTATTTGAATTTAAAGACAAGCGAGTCATAGAACATTTTGAAAGTATTGATGACTTTTTAGCACGAAATAGGATAATGAATTTGAAGGAGATAGATCTTCGCAAGTAAATTGATTATCTTACTTTTTTATTTTCCAAAAACATTTACACTGTGATAAAATCTATTTTTTCCTTTCTCTTTCTTTCTCTTTTATTTCTTTCTGCACTCAACAGTCAATCCGAAGTAACAGCAGAAGATTATAAACATGCTGAAAAAGCATTAAGTTGGAATATCAATCCTTTGGTGGATCGAATGAATGTGCGTCCAAGATGGCAAAATGATGATTCCTTCTGGTATAAGGTAACGGACGATTCCAAACCAGAATTTGTCTTTTATGATCCAACATCAAAAACGAGAAAAACAGCTTCCACTCAAGACGAAATAACCAAGGATCTTCCTATAAAAGAAAAAAGGCCTTCATATAATTATAGAAAGGAATCACTTTCTCCAGATGGTAAAAAAGTGGTGTTTATAAAAGATTGGAATTTATGGATGAGATTTTTAGATTCTGAAAAAGAAGTTCAACTTACAACAGATGGAGTTGAAAATTTTGGTTACGCCACAGACAATGCTGGTTGGAGAAAAAGTGACAGGCCGGTCTTACTCTGGTCTCCTGACTCAAAAAAAATAGCCACATTCCAACAAGATCAGCGGCATGTAAGCGATATGTACATGATCAAAACAAAAGTGGGGGCACCGGAATTAACTCAATGGAAATATCCTTTGCCAGAAGATGAGGATATTATTAGAATCCATAGGATAGTTATAGATGTAGAAGAAAATCAATTGATTCGATTCAAAATGGATCCAGATCCAAGACGTGGAACACTATGTGACGACATTTCCTGTGATAGCCCATTTGACGATAATGTTTGGAATGAAGACGGAACCAAATTAGCGTTTGTATCTACCTCAAGAGATCATAAAATAGCTCATCTTCAAATTGCAGATACTAGGACTGGAGTGGTAAAAAGTATTTTCAAAGAAGAAGTGGAAACACAATATGAATCTGGTCAAGGGGCTATTAATTGGAAGTATTTGCCTAGCTCTAATGAGTTTATTTGGTATTCGGAAAAAGACAACTGGGGGCATTTATACCTATATGATGTACAATCTGGAGAATTGAAAAATCAGATTACTAAAGGAGATTTTGTTGTTACTAGAGTATTGGAAGTAGATCAAAAGGATCGAAAAATCTATTTTGAAGCGAATGGAAGAGAAGCAGGTAGAGACCCTTATTTTAGTCACTTTTATCGAATTGATTTTTCAGGAAAAAACATCCAGTTACTAACTCCAGAAGATGGAAATCATCGACTATCATTTTCGCCATCGAGAAACTATTTTGTTGATAATTACTCTCAACCTAATGTTCCACCAATCAGTGTACTGAGAGATAGAGATGGAAAAAAGATTGCTACCTTAGAAAAGGCCGACATTTCCAGATTATTAGCTAGTGGCTGGAATCCTCCAACCCCTATTACCGTACAATCCGATAATAAGAAATACGACTTATATGGTTTGATGTTTCAACCTCAGCAACTTGATCCAACTAAAAAGTATCCTGTAGTAAACTATATCTACCCAGGTCCTCAAGGCGGTGGAATGGGCAGTCGTTCTTTTTCGGCTTCAAGAAGAGATCATCAGGCGTTAGCTAATCTCGGTTTTGTAGTTATCGTTATTGATGGCACTTGCAACCCTGGAAGATCAAAGGCTTTTCATGATGAATGTTATGGAGACATGTCGATCAATACCTTACCAGATCAAATTTCAGGGATCAAACAATTGGCAGAAAGGTATTCATTTATAGATATTGAAAAAGTAGGAATTTGGGGACATTCTGGCGGAGGATTTGCTACCGCTGCCGCTCTTTTTAAATACCCTGACTTTTACGATGTAGGCATTTCAGAATCTGGAAATCACGACAATAGAAATTATGAAGACGATTGGGGAGAACGATATAATGGCCTAATGATTCAAGATGAAAACGGAAAGTCAAATTATGAAATTCAAGCCAATCAAATGCATGCAGAGAACTTAAAAGGTAAACTTTTATTGGCACATGGGGCCATGGATGACAATGTACCTGTATCAAATACCTATTTGGTAGTAGATGCCTTACACAAAGCAAACAAAGATTACGACTTGATCATTTTTCCGAATGCTAGACATGGTTTTGGTATGGATGGACTTTATATGATGAGAAGAAGGTGGGACTATTTTGTTACCCATTTACAAGGCAAAAATCCGCCTGCCAATTACAAAATAACCTATACGCCAAATCCAAGAGTTAAAAAACCGTAGAATAGGTAAATCCTCATATTGAGAGTTGAATACCATAATAAAAAAGAGGCTTACTACAGATGATAAGCCTCTTTTTTATTATGAAGTGATTCAACTATGTCTTGGAAATTACCCTATTCTTCATACATTTCTATGGGTGGACACGTACACACCAAATTTCTATCTCCATACGCATTATCAACTCTAGTTGTTGTTGCCCAGAATTTTTTACTTGTATATAGGTAAGGCAAAGGATACGCAGCTTCACTTCTTGAATAGGGGTGATTCCATGCGTCTGCTGTTATTTCGTGTAAGGTATGTGGTGCGTTGCGCAAAACATTATCTTCTGAATCTGCACTCCCATCAGCAATGGCATCAATTTCTGCTTTAATATGAATTAAGGCATCACAAAATCTATCTAACTCTGCTTTATCTTCACTTTCTGTAGGTTCTATCATTATTGTTCCCGCAACTGGAAAAGATAGAGTTGGAGCATGAAATCCATAATCAATAAGTCGTTTTGCAATATCCTCTGCTGTAATCTTTAAAGGCTTAAATTGTCTTAAATCCAAAATCATCTCATGAGCCGCCATACCTTTCTCACCCTTATATAGAACTGGGTAGTGATCTTCTAGTCTCACTCTCATATAATTGGCATTTAGGATAGCATACTTGGTAGCATTTGTCATTCCTTCTCTTCCCAACATTCTTATGTAGGCATAAGAAATCAATAAAATACTAGCACTACCCCAAGGAGCAGCAGAAACCGCTGTTATTCCTTTCTCTCCACCTGTTTTCACTAAGGTATGGCTAGGTAAATAGGGAGCTAATTTGTCATTTACACAAATTGGTCCCATTCCTGGACCTCCGCCTCCATGTGGAATAGCAAAAGTTTTATGCAAATTCAAGTGGCAAACATCCGCCCCTATTATTCCAGGGCTAGTTAATCCTACTTGAGCATTCATATTTGCTCCATCCATATATACTAACCCTCCGTTGGTATGAATCGTCTCACAAATTTCTTTCACTTTAGTCTCAAATACCCCATGTGTACTTGGATATGTAATCATGAGTGAAGCCAAGTTATCTTTATGAAGTTCTGCCTTTGCAACCAAATCATCTACATCAATATTACCATCGTCATCACATTTCACAACAACTACTTTCATTCCAGCCATCACTGCTGATGCTGGATTAGTACCATGTGCAGAAGAAGGAATCAATGCAATATTCCTATGAATATCACCTCGATCTTCATGATATGCTGCAATGGTCATCAAGCCTGTGTATTCTCCTTGGGCACCTGAATTTGGTTGTAAGCTACATGCAGTAAATCCAGTAGCTTCACATAAGTATTTACTCAATTCATCAAATATCTGGGCATAACCTTCCGTCTGCGATGAAGGTGCAAATGGGTGTAACAACGAAAATTCTGGCCAAGAAACAGGTATTAATTCTGTAGCAGCATTTAATTTCATGGTACAAGACCCCAAAGCAATCATGCTATGCACCAACGACAAATCTTTATTCTCAAGGCTTTTGATATACCGCATCATTTTTGATTCTGTGTGATGCATTGAAAACACAGGATGGGTCAAATAGTCTGTAGTCCGTTGCAAGTTAGAAGGAATTACAACTTGCCCATTGGAGGAAGACATCGTAAAGTCTGAACCAATTATCGCAGCAAAAATAGATAACAACTCTTTGATATCACTGGCATCTGTTGTTTCATCTACTGAGATACAAATTGCTCCCTTTTTGTAAAACAAATTTATCTGATTAGACTCCGCAGCAATTCTTATCTTCTCACTTTCCTCATCCGTTACTTTTATGGTAAGCGTATCAAAAAATGTACTATTCACTACCTCAAAACCTAATGTCTTCAAGTTATTGAATAACACATATGTATGATGATGAATGGTAGATGCGATATCTTTTATTCCTTCAGGTCCATGATAAACTGCATACATACTTGCCATTACGGCCAATAGTGCCTGAGCTGTACAAATATTTGAAGTTGCTCGTTCTCTTTTTATGTGTTGTTCCCTTGTTTGCAATGCCATTCTCAGAGATGGGTTCTCCAATCTATCTTGTGAAACCCCAATAATTCTTCCAGGAATCTGTCTTTTGAAGTCTTCTATGGTAGAAAAATATGCTGCATGAGGTCCTCCATATCCCATAGGGACACCAAATCTTTGTGTATTTCCAACTACTGCATGTGCTCCCCATTCACCCGGTGCACTTAACAAAGTAAGACTAAGAAGATCAGCTGCAACACATACATAAGCGCCTAGTTCTGAACATGAATTTGCGAACGATTGATAGTCCTCTACACTTCCTTCTGAGTTTGGATATTGAATAAGCGCACCGATAAAATCATCCGTCATTTCAAACGAAGAATACGCTCCTCTGACAATTTCAATCCCAATAGGTTTAGCTCTGGTGATCATGATATCAACCGTTTGCTCAAATACTTTATCGTCAATAAAAAACTTAGTAGCTGGATTCTTCTTTCTCTTTTTATTTCTTGCGCCTTCAAACATTGCCATGGCTTCTGCCGCCGCAGTCCCTTCATCCAATAAAGAAGCGTTAGCGATAGGCAGACCTGTAAGATCAGAAACCATAGTCTGAAAATTCAATAATGCTTCTAATCTTCCTTGGGCAATCTCTGCTTGGTAGGGCGTATATTGGGTATACCATCCAGGGTTATGGAATACATTCCTAAGAATCACCGACGGTGTAATTGTACCATAATATCCCTGTCCAATATAATTCTTAAAAATTTTGTTCTTTTCAGCAATTACCTTTAAATCTTTAAGATATTGATATTCTGATATGGCATCAGGAATATCCATTTCATTGGTAGATTTAATATGGTCAGGAATAGTAAGATCAATAAGTTCATCCACAGATTTAATACCAATCATGGATAACATTTCTAATTTTTCTTCTTCAGAAATGCCTATGTGTCTTCTTTGAAAACTCTTTTGTGCAAAGGTTGCCATCTCATTCAATTTGGTTAGGTCTAAATTACTCAATTATTCTAATTTAATTGAGCTTGATTTTATTCTGCGAAAATATGCAATATCATTAATATCACTAAGGTGAATTGCCTATATTTCACTCAATAACCTAACATTTTATCAGATCTAATGTTCTCTTCAGAAAGAATAAATAAACATTCCTCATAACACTATGAAAAACAGCATTTTAAAAGAATACAATTCAAGGTTTAAAAAGGCAATGGTATATGTTAAATCTCCTGGAAGAGCCAATATTATTGGAGAACATACGGATTATAACCACGGACTTGTACTTCCTTTTGCAATTGAACAAAGAATTGATTTAATAATCGGTCAAAATAAATCAGGTGCCTTGAGGCTTTTTGCTAAAGATTTAGATGAATATGTCGAATGGAATGCGAATCAATTAAAGTTTATGGACAAAGGTTGGTCTCGCTATTTCATCAATGCAATGGTAGCACTCAACCTAGACCTCTCGGTAGGTGTAGACGTAGTATTTGGAGGTAATCTACCTCAAGGAGGAGGTGTATCTTCTTCTTCAGCGATAACTTGTGGGTTTATAGCGGGAATCAACTTCATTTTTAAATTGGGCCTATCAGATGAAGAAATGATTAAACTCGCTTCTCAAGCTGAAAATGGCATTGGTTTGGATGGTGGTATTATGGATCAGACAAGCATCTTTAAGGGAGTAAAAGGGAAAGCTTTAAAAATTGATTTTCTTGATCATACCATAGAACAATACGACATGCCCACTTCAGAGTTTTCATTTTATTTATTGAATAGTGGTCAAAAACATAATTTGGTAGAAACGGAATACAATCAAAGAAGGGCTACTTGTAATAAAGCATTGAAAAGTTTAAACAAATCAAACTCAACAATACATACCTTTAGAGATGTATCATTAGACGATATTCAAACCAAGCTTATAGATCCAATTGAGCAAAAGAGAAGTATTCATATTATTCAAGAAAACGAAAGAGTAAAACATGTAATTGGGGCTTTACGAACAAAAGACTATCACAAAATAGGACCTCTTTTATTGGAGTCTCATACGAGCCTATCGAAGTTATACGAAGTGAGTACACAAGAAATAGATTACCTTGTACAACGATGCCAAGAAGAATCAAAAATTTTAGGCAGTCGAATAATGGGTGGTGGTTTTGGCGGATGCACTATCTGCTTTACAAATGGAAAATTGAGTAAAAAAGAATTTAATGGAATCCAAAAGGACTATATGATTAAAACTGGGTTACACTTAACTATATTGGAAATTTCTGCTTGTCAAGGAATACAGTGTTTTCCTGTTTAATCAGATTTGAGCTCCTAAAAAGGCCATCTGATATTTATTTTTTCCCATTTGAATGTAAATCCAATTTCTTTACCAATTACGTACCTTAAGTACACCTCATTTCCAACTAAGGCCAATACACCTAAACTTAATGATGTGATTTTAAGAAATGAAAACGCGTAGAGCAGATTTCCATAAAAAGGTTTAATTATTAATAATTCAGCTAAAGCAATAGTTATGGCAGACAAAAACATTACCACGGCAATGGCTTTTGTGCTTTCGTACCAATCCCTACCCTGTTTTCTTTTGCACTTACCAAATAAAGCCCTGGCAGAATTATTTTCAGGATCGAGTTTGAGAATAGCCTTAATTACTTTTTCTGACATGGTATACTGCCCAGTATTAAAAAGACAAGCTGCTTTTTTAAAAAGCAAGTCATTATAAATATTTACACCATTATACATGAAAATATTATCAATGATCACTATTTCAATTAATGCATCTGCTTTAGATAAAAATTTATGATATTTTCCAATTTCAAAAAGGCACAATATGTAATCGAGATCAATATCAATACGCTCTTCGTAGGTGAGGTAATGAATTTGCTCTTTATTACTTTCATAGTATCTGACTTTATCCCGAAAAGCTGTAGTGCCTATTCGGTGATATTCAAAATAAAATTCACTTTTTCCTTTATTATCTATCACTTTTATTTATTCTATAGATTACAGGTTTTGAAGGACTAGCATCCAACTCAAAACTTACAATTTGAAGATTTAGCAAATATATACCATCTGGAATCACATTGTCAACATAAATCAGTTCTGTAATTGTCTTTTCTTTGTCAATCTTTGCAGGATAGTCCCAAAAAGCTTTATGCGACAATAGTTTTCCTTCATCCTCTTCTCTATCCACAGAAGGTAGATCAATTAATAGATGTTTAACCCCTAATTCACAGATAAGTTCAATCGCTTCATGATGAATGTATGCTGGATTACTCCCACTATATACTCTTCTCATTTTATCATCGCCATTTGGCAGTGTTCTGATAATTAGCGCTTCAGGGGCTTCATTCTCCAATACATCTATAATTTGTGAACGTGTTATCACTTTATCTCCATTGTCGAGTTTCTCTGGATAGACAGAAATCAATTGGGAAATAAAATGAAAATTCTTTAGTACGGAATTAATAGTTACCTCTTCTTTAGAAATGTGCCCAACACACTCTGTATGCGTACCATTTCCATGAGGATTTATGCGAACATTTTTGAAGTTTACACCGCCACCTTGATTTACATCCCCAATCCAATCTCCAGCCACAACTGGACTTGCTTCAAATAAGGGTGCCCAAAAACAATTTGGAGCATCATTTCCAGGAATAAGTGGAATTGAAATATCATGAGGATGATCTAAATCAACAGTAAAAGTTTCATTGTTATAGGTGACATTAATCTTCATAAACTTTTGGATAATATAAAGAAAGACACAAGATACGATCATGACTTGTTTATTACAATAAGTCAATTCTTTAAATCAAAGAAATTATAAACCGACTATTGATCAGCTAGGCTTAATTCTGATTCATATGCAGGAGAAGACGTCTCCTCTTTTTTCATCTGATAGGTACCCATGATACCAATATAATTTTGAGATTGATCTTTTAATTCTTTAAACTGAGTACATTCTAAAACATTTGAAAAGAATATATGGTCATATGGTACTCGAAAATTTCCTTCTACTAAATCCCTTCTGGAATTTTGAAGATTTGTTTTAGCTCGAAAACTTCGTATCTCTTTTGTCCAGTAAACCATATTGTATTCCCCTAATGCAATCAATGGTTCAGTTGAATCATTCACTTTTTCAGCTATCATTCCCAATTGTTTTGCAGCAACGGTTAAGCTTTGGTTATCTAATGCTGGGGTTAAATAAGAGGATATAACTTGAAAAGTAGCATTCTCTTTTTTTACAGTGACATTCATATTTGGAACACCATCACACATAAACGTTTCAGATGCAATAAAAGGAAGTCGACTATAAATAGCCAATCCATATATATCTATTCGCAATTCAGACTTTGAGTAAGGAAAAAGGAGTTTAAAATGTTCACCAAAAAGGTCATCCCAATAAGGTGTATATTCTTGCAATGAAACTACATCAATTTTTTCATCCAATAATAACTCTTCTATAGATTCAAAGTCATACGTAAAGTTGCCTAAATTTATGTGCGCGACATTAAGCTTCGATTCTTCATTTGCTTCAGAATGCTTTAGAGCAGTATGAGATGCATTCTTTAAAAAAACACATAATGCAGCAGTACAAGCCAACCCTGCAAACATAATTTTCGACTTCCCAAAAACCATAGATAACATGCTGAATAGCAGCATACCTAACATGATGTGTACTGAATATTCTGATACTTTCCTGATCAATGAAACTTGAGGAGCCAAAATAACAATGCCCGTACCAACAAATAATGTTGCTGATATAGTTGATTGAAGTATATTATTTTTAAATCGCTCTGTCAAGGATGTCTTTTATCTATACAAATTTACTCTAAAAACAGGGAAACTACAATTGTATCGTGGTTGGTTTTGACGCATATTTAACCTTATGTCACACCTAAAAGTAAATATACTCTACAAATATATTTTTTTAAAGCCAATTTATACTACTAATCAATAAAATCTGCGAGTACAGTAGTCAACTTAAAGTGCTTTACTTCTCCATCTGGATGAAACGCATTTCCAATAATAACATAAATTCCAAGATCAGATATCTGACCATCCATATCTGTTCCATCCCACACAATGATGCCTTGACTTCCGAGTAGTTCATTATTACTCAATTGTTTTATCTTAAATCCAGCAGCGTCATATACAGTTACTGAAGCCAAAAAACCAGGTTTCTCTAACTGATAATTGAGAATCATCTGATCATTATCTCCATCTTGATTGGGTGAAAAAATTTCAGAAGCTAAAGAGAATTCTTGATCACTTGAGATGGATGTAATGGTATTGGAGTTTTTATATCCTGGTGTTGCAAATCGAACATTTTCTGCAGCTGACTGCCAATTATTAAAGGTATTCGCTTCAATTTCAAAACTAATTCTTTCTAGACTTACTCCTTCTGTATCATCAATTAATTGAAAGTGCTGATCCTCTGAATAATCAAACGATTCCAAAACAATATTTGATTCATTCACTAATGATACGTTTCCTCCATCATTGTTCAATGCAGGCAACTCTTGAAACTCTATGTTGGCATCTGGATCTGGTTTGTATTCTTGAATCAAAAAGTCTACATCCTCTGTCAATGCCAAATAACTTCCAGGTGAAAGCTTTAGAGGGAAATCAATGGTTTTAATTTCTTCATTTTGTGAATTGATAATCTTCATACCTTTCAAATCCAAACTTTTATTTGACCTATTGAAAATTTCAATAAAATCCTCTCCATTTGGATACGGGTCAAATAACACTTCACTAATCAATAAATCTCCGATAGTAGGTTTTTCCGAAAAAAGAAATCCGACCATTTGATCGGTCATAACATTTCCATTCAAATCTGAAATCCCTGAAACGGTGAGTAGATAGATTAAACTTGCATCAAAGTTTTCTGAAAATGTAAGTAGATACTGTGTTCCCAATGCATTGGCTTTATCACTACCAATTGGGTTTTGAGAATTAAGTGTATAATTTGAAATATTTTGTGCCTCCGAGTCAGCAACTGGCTCAGTAAACGTAACCAGAAGTTCATTCTGATTTTGAGGATCAGCGCTCACAACATCTGGCGGAGTAGTATCCATCTCAAAAGGAAGTACACTTAAATCATCATAAAAGAATTTGTCTGCTCGACTGGCGCTAAATTTACAGCTCAGTCCAAAAAATAGACTTTCCTTTAATGAAAATTGAGCATCCATAAATTCCAATTCTACGGTTGGAAATTCTAGTCCATCGTAATCTGTACGGACTGACCATAATCCGCTTGGAAAAACATCAATCTCGATTCTAACCGTTGCAGGTTCTGTTGCCATGGCTCCCATAGCTGCAGAAGCAATAAAGATAGGTGTTCCATTATTTTGGTAGTAAAACTTCAACGCATCATCTGAGCCATTTTCTCCAATTTCAATAAAATATCCACTGGCCACACTAGGATCTTCATTATCCAATGCTAAATATATTCGCGATTGATTGTTGTCTGATGGGGCAAAATCCATCAAATGATATAACTTAAAGGAGACTGTATCAAAGTCAATACTGCTAGATCTGTAGATAAACGCATCACCAGCCGCAGGTGCATTGAGTTGTAATTCCTCATCATCATTTATTATAAAATCTTGAACATTTCCCGACCATTCAGACAAATCATTCAAGCTAAAATCATGGGACCATTGTCCTTTTATGGAATTATTTAATCCAATGCAAATAAATAGCATTATACAAAACTGAGTATAATTTGATTTCATAGGCCGCCAAGATACTGAAGAGAATGGATGATCAATAGAAAAATAGCAATTTTGATACGTTATTTGGAACTGAAATAGGAAGTACTTCCTTTGAATATTAATGCATAACGGTTCAATTTTTGAATCCAACAATGTATTCATTCAGTAGGAATGCTTTAATTTGCAAATAGAATTACAATACAAACAACAGAAAACAAAAGAAATGAAGTTAGCAGTCGTAGGTGTTACTGGCCTAGTAGGAGGTGTAATGATGGAAGTTTTGCAAGAGCGAAATTTTATGATTGATGAATTTATACCTGTCGCATCCGCTCGATCAATAGGTAAAATGATCGCCTACAAAGGCAAAGAGTATCCAGTGGTATCCATGGAAGATGCAGTAGCAAAGGCTCCAGATATAGCCATTTTTTCTGCTGGTGGAGGAACATCACTGGAGTGGGCACCAAAATTTGCAGAGGTAGGAACCATAGTAATAGACAATTCATCCGCTTGGAGAATGGATCCAGATAAAGTGCTCTGTGTTCCTGAAATCAATGCAAGTACCTTAACAGATGAAAATAAAATTATTGCCAATCCAAACTGTTCTACCATCCAAATGGTCGCAGCACTGGCACCATTGCATAATGCTTTTGGAATAAAAAGACTTGTGATATCCACCTATCAATCTTTTACTGGAACTGGGGTAAAAGCAGTAAATCAATACCAAAACGAGAAGAATGGGTCTGACTTTGATGCAGAAACAGCGGCGTATAATCATCCAATATTTGAGAATTGCATCCCTCACTGTGATGTTTTTCTAGATAATGGATATACCAAAGAAGAGATGAAATTGGTTCATGAGACACGAAAAATATTGAATGATGATTCTATAAAAATAACAGCAACTGCAGTTCGTGTTCCTGTTGACGGCGGTCATTCTGAATCAGTAAATATAGAATTTAAGAACAATTTTAACGTAGATGAAGTTATACACATATTAGAAAATACCGAGGGTGTTGTTGTTCAAAATAATGTGGATCAAAATGAATACCCAATGCCTCTTTTTGCAAAAAATAAAGATGAGGTATTTGTCGGAAGAATTCGAAGAGATGAAAGTACAGACCACGGACTAAACTTATGGATTGTATCTGATAATCTCAGAAAAGGAGCTGCAACAAATGCGGTTCAAATTGCTGAATATTTAGTAGATAAAACAATTGTTAGCTAAAACTTGACATAGACAATACTGTCTAAATACACAGAAAGACCATTTAATTGGTATGAAAAACGACACATAGCATGAAACGAAAAATTGTACTTTGGGGCACCAACGAAAAAGAAGAAAAAATTCTAGTTGCCTTACACTTATTAGACAAGGAAGGTAAAGTTAATCTCTATACATTCAATGAAAACATAGCAACTGAGGATTTTTATAATAAAATGCTCAATCAATGGAGAGAAGGTGTTGAAGTTGAGTTTCCCGAAGGCTATACTTTAATGGAAAGACCCTTATCTATCTCGGAGGGAATTCTTCCAGAAGAGATAAAAGTAGATCGTCCAGATATAGTTACACGTGCACAAACAGAATGGCATTTTGTAATATTATCATCCAAGCTGTTTGAAATGTACAAATCAGAATTGGAGGATTTGACCGAGACAGTGCAATCACTGAGGGAGTTTGATAATAAAATTTGGAACGAAATGCGTACTTTCTGGTCCAAAGTACAAGAACAAGTAATAGAAAAAAACTTATTCAGAGATCACGCTTCTATTCTAAAAACAAAAACCAATAGACTATTTGATCATTTAAAAGCACTAAAACGTAAAGTTGAGGAAGAGTTTGAAGCTAACTCTGCCAAGCACAAAGAGACGTTTATGAGTGAGTTGCAGGCCATAGAAGAAAAGATTGAAAAAGGGCTTGGGTTAAAACCCATATTTGAAGAATTAAAGTCCTTGGATCATAAATTAAAAGGAAAGAAGTTTACAAAAACAGATCGAAACTCCATTTGGAAGCGACTAGATGCTGCTTTTAAAATTGTAAAGGAAAAAAGATTCGGAGATAAAGGACAGGCTGCAACATCAAATTTGGGAAGGCATCAAAGAAGATACGATGGATTGATCAATGCCATCAATAAAATGGAAAAGTCCATCTCTCGAGACAAGGACGATCAAAAATATCAAGATCGTAAAATTGCCACCACCGACGGTCAGCTTGAAATGCAAATTCGCCAGGCAAAAATTAAAATGATTGATGAGCGAGTTAAATCTAAAGAGTTGAAACTTCAAGACATGTATAAAACAAGACAGGAGCTTGAAGCTAAGATTGAAAAAGAAAAGCAAAGAGAGGAAAAACGCGCAAAAATGGACGAAGCTAAGGCCAATGCTGAAGCCAAAATTGCTGCGGAAATGAAAAAAACTGCAGAAGAAAATAAAGCCGAAGAAGAAAAATTAGCCGAAGCAGCAGCCAAGATTAAAGAAGGGAAAGAAGCTGTAAAAAAAGAAGAAATTCCAGCTATAGAATTGCAACCTGAAGAAACCACGTCTTCTGATTCATCAGCAAAAAAGGAGAGCTCTAATGAATCAAATGCAGAAGATAGTCAAGATTCAGAAAAGAAAGATGAAGATGGCAAAGAAGATAAAAAAGAGGATACTCTTATAGGAGCAATTGCAGCGACTATGGGAGAAGCACTTGGTGAGGTTGGAGAAGCACTAGAGGATGTCGTAGACACTGTAAAAGCTGTAGCAGAGGTTGTAGAAGATAAAATTGAAGATGCGGTCGAAAAATTTAAAAACGACGAGGAAGAATAACAAAGTCATATTGACTTTCTCAATACCCACTAGAATTGAAATTCTAGTGGGTATTTTTATTCATATGTGTTTCACTATTACTCAATAGTCGCATTCATCGATATATCCAAAGTAGAAATACGTAAAAGGTCAATTAAATCTATCCAAAACTCTTTCCTTAAAGAAAATAATCTTTGCTAACCTCACTGTTTTTAAAAGGTAGGCCCTAAAATAGAAAGCCAATGCAGTACGAATAATACGGTGGTTGAATTCCTGTGGATAAAGGAGAACATTGGTCGGATGGATTATTGATTGCCCCTTTCCAACATATCTAGTACACAAGCAGCTGTCCAAGAAAAGTTTCCTCCGCCATATCCTTTTTGTAAAGTCTTAGCCACAGATTTTTGAGATTCAAAGTATTCATGAAATCCATGCATGTCCACTAAAGTAATCAAATCGTTTTTCACCATTTGAGCCGTCTCCAAAAATCCATGATGCAACAAACCTTTGTAGACCAACCAATTCATCTGTGGCCATATCGGCCCGCGCCAGTATCTCTTAGAATCAAATAATGGGCTGTCCACATCAAAGCTTGGGCACGTATAAAATCCTCTCTCATTTAATGAAACTAAATAATCATTGATCAAGTTTGCTTGTTTGGTCGTAGGAATATCAGAAAACAAGACAGCTGTGCCTCCAATTTCTTTGTGAGTAATTTTCTTCTCTTCTCGTAAATCATATGACACAAATGTTTGTAATTCTTCAGACCACAATTTTTCACGGAAAGCAGGTATAGCTTGTTGCTGCCATTCTTCCACTTCACCTGTATCGAAACCAAATTTTTTACTCAAGTTAATCAAACTTTGATTTGATTTGATAAGTACAGAATTCATCAATGTGTCCTGAATCAGGAAAGGGCTTTTTTCAAATATTCCTGGTTCATCATATTTAAACTTTTTACCCAATTCTAAGAGATAAACATATCGATCGTATTGAAAAGAGGTTGGTCGCTCATCAGCATCGGTTATACTCGTATCTCTTCTTTTGTATTTCGGTAGTTGTTCTGGATCTACCTCAATTCTCTCCATTGACGTATCCCATATGGGAGAATTGTCTCTACCAGATTCCCATGGATGATAAATAAATGTCAATCCCTCTTTATTAGGATCTCTATATGTGTAAAAGTACCTATGGTTGGCTAGAATCTTAGGGTAAATACTTTTCGCAAATTCAATTAGTTTTTCATTCTTAGGATATCTCGAAACTAATTCTTCTAGAATAAATCCTTGTACAGGGGGTTGAGTAATGCCTGAAGTTTTGGGGTATTCAGGCGCACCGATATTAACAGCTGAATTCCAAAAATCATGATTTGGGAAATATGATTTTTCATTCTCACTGTGAAAAATTATATGCGGGAGCATGCCATTCTGCCACTGTCCTGTAAACAAGGAATTCAGTTCTTGCATGCAATATTCCAGATTAAAATGACTGACTCCTAAACTCGAAAAACCTGAATCCCAGTTCCATTGAAAAGGATAAAGTTTTTTGGTTGGAATTGTAAAAGATCCCATCCAATTTCCAAGTAAAACATCTTTAGCTCTTGACTGTAATGTCATAAATTCGATATAATTAATTTTAATAGTAAGTTCAAAGAAATTAAAGCACTCAAAATACAAAATCCATTAATTTCAAAGCACTCTTCTTGCACAATCCCCCTTATTCCTCTCGAAACAAAAATTTTACATCCAAGTACAAAAAGAGAATCTTTATTCTAAAACAGGTCCAACCAGTTCAACATCTAACGTTAATAGCCTGTTAATCACCCCAGTCCTCATCTCTTGTAAAAGAATTTTGATGTTATTACCTTAGATTTTAATAATTATCTGCTTGCATGCAAAGAAACCTTATTCAGCGGTTAGTCATTTTAGGAGGGTTAGTAATCATTGGTATTCTATCCACACAATCCTATTGGTTACTGAAAACTTGGGATCTCAAAGATCAGGAATTTGATCTAACAGTGCGAAAAGTACTATTAAAAGTATCTCAGCGGATCGCTAATTTCAATAATTTCGAACTGCCCAAAAAAAGCTTTATTGAACGTACCTCTTCCAACTATTATGTAGTGAATATCAATAGTGGTATCGACGCCAATATCTTAGAAGATTATCTATACCAAGAAATGGGTAATTTTTCATTACGTACGGATTTTGAATATTCCGTTTTTGACTGCACAAGTAAGGAAATGGTTTATGGAAACTATTGTGATCTTTCGGATGAAGATAAAGTCAGTGAAACCAACACCAACCTTCCCATCTTCACGGATCTAGACTACTATTTTGTAGTTCGATTTCCTTCCCGAGAAAGTTTTGTATTGGCCAATATGAGAATGACTGTTTTATTTTCAATCATTGCCATATTATCCGTTCTCTTTTTCTTATACATGATTTATATCGTTTTGAAGCAGAAACGTTTATCTGAACTTCAAAAGGATTTCATCAACAATATGACGCATGAGTTTAAAACACCAATTTCATCAATAAAAATTGCAGCAGATGTCCTTTCTAATAATGAAAATGTGAAAAGCGATAGTCGTTTAAAACGGTATGCTTCCATCATTACTGAACAAAATCAACGACTGAATGATCAGGTTGAAAAGGTATTGAATATTGCAAGGTTGGAAAAAGACAATTTTGAGTTAAAAAAGGAAAATATCGACGTAAATGGTACACTTGCCAATATTGTCCAAAATGAATCTGTACGCTTAAAGGAAGGAAAAATTAGTTTAGATTTTAAAACGGATAATATTGAAATTCTGGCAGATCCATTACACTTTACCAATGTGATTACTACAGTACTAGACAATGCCATAAAATACAGTCCTAAAAATCCAAATATAGAATTTACTACAGAACAAAGAAACAACTTGAATATCATTCAAATAAAGGATAATGGTATAGGCATAGAAAAAGATAAATTAAAACAAATTTTTGATAAATTTTATAGAGTTTCAACGGGGGACGTGCACAATGTAAAGGGGTTCGGTCTTGGACTTTTTTATGTGAAAAATATATGCAATGCGCATGGATGGATCATTGATGCACAATCTGAACTCGGAGTAGGAACCACCTTCATTATTAAAATTCCAGTTAAATTATAATATATTATGGATACAAAAGCACGAATTTTATACGTAGAAGATGATGAAACATTGGGTTTTGTGACCAAAGATAATTTAGAGCAAAACAATTATGACATTGATCATTATCTCGATGGACAATCAGGTCTAAAAGCGTTTGAAAAAAAGGGCTATGACTTGTGTTTACTCGATGTTATGTTGCCTGAAATGGATGGCTATGAATTAGCGAAAAAAATTCGAAAGCACAACAGCGAGATTCCAATTTTATTTCTTACTGCAAAATCTATGAAAGAAGATCGTATTCACGGATTACAATTGGGGGCAGATGACTATATCACTAAACCTTTTAGTATTGAAGAGTTGATCTTAAAAATTGAAGTATTCTTGAGGCGAAAATTTATTGCTGCACCAGACAAGGAAAAATATACGATTGGTAGCTTTACGTTAGACTATAAAAACTTAAAACTTAGAGGCAATGAGACGGAGTCGAACATGACACAAAAGGAGGCTGATCTGATGAAGTTATTGGTTGAAAATAAAGGAAACACTTTAAGAAGAGAAGAGATTCTAAAAAAACTCTGGGGTGAAAACGATTATTTTTTGGGAAGAAGTATGGATGTTTTTATCAGTAGATTGCGTAAATATCTTCGGTCTGATGAAAGCATTGCTATTGAAAATGTACATGGCGTAGGCTTCAGATTGTTAGAAAAACAAAATGGTTGATCCTTTTAAATTGATTTCAAATTCCTATCTCTTTTTCTTACGACTATGAAATAATCTAAACTAATTCTATCCCACCAAATCTGTCAGGTTTACTATTTAGAATTTCTCTATAGTAATAAAAACATGCGCGTAATGTGACAATTAAAAAAGAGTACGTCAAAATGATCATATATGCGTTAGGCAAGTCCCTTAAGTATAATACACACTTGCATAACACCCTATATTGATCCATGGTTTATGCGCTAAACTGTGGGTTTTTTTTTGAGCTTAATCAACTTCTGAAGTAAATAAAAATTCGACATCTGGGTGATTGTCTTGTGCCATTTTCAAGCTCCATTGAGATTCCGCCAAAAAAACAGCTTTGCCGTCTTTGTCATGTGCAATATCTCTTTTTCTTCGAGTCAGGAAGTCTTTCATTGCATCTGAATCTTCACTTCTAACCCAACACGCTTTATGCAAATTTACAGGTTCGTAGGAACAGGAAGCACCGTATTCATTCTTTAGTCGATATTGGATCACATCAAATTGAAGTGCACCGACTGTACCAATAATCTTTCTTCCATTATCTTGTTTTGTAAACAATTGTGCGACACCTTCATCCATCAATTGATCAATCCCTTTATTTAATTGCTTGGTTTTCAAAGGATCCGTATTATTTACAAATCTAAATTGCTCTGGAGAAAAGGAAGGAATTCCTTTAAAGTGTAGTTGTTCACCTTCCGTAAGTGTATCTCCAATTTTAAAAT
>JARGNR010000107.1 GCA_029212405.1 Saprospiraceae bacterium | reverse complement strand
TAACAAAACCTATCCCCAATTTTCCGCTAACGCTACGAACTAGGGATAGCTAATCGTTGTCGGTAATTAAAAAAACAGAGAAATAAATGAGAAAAGAAATATTAGCAACATTAATATTATTAGCAACATTAATTAGCTGTAAAACAGCCTCTGAAAATATTCTATTCAGCTCAAGTCGAAATGGAAATTCAGATATCTTTGTGATGAATTCGAAGGGAGACGTGATTAAACAAATCACAAAAGAAAAATCTGAAGAGTGGTCTCCTGTATGGATTAATGAAAATGAAATATCATACTTGAGCCAAGAAGGCAAGCAAATTTCTATTGTGAGACATAATATACAAACAAACGAAAAGTCAAAAATCAAACATCCTGAAAACTGTGTATTAGATGATAAAAATATTATTTACTATCAAAATTCTAATAAACGAATATACTCATGTAAAGGCGAAATTTACTTGGCTGAAGGAGAGGCGGAATCAACAGTTAACCTAACAGAACAAATTTCAGGACAGGCAAATTACATTTCGTGGGGAAAAAATGCTAATGAAATAACTTTCACCAGTAATCATGAGGGTAATAATGAAATTTATCTTCTTAATTTAGAATTGAAAAAATTAGAAAATCTAACGAACAATTCTTCCAATGATGAAAGAGGAGATATATCACCTGATGGTAATTTTATTGTTTTCAGTTCAGACAGGTTTCAAAAAGGTAATCAAGATATAGTAATTCTTAATCTACAAACCCGAGAAGTAAAAAGAGTAACCTTAACAAAAGGTACAGAACTAATTGCACGTTGGTCATCGAATCAGAAAAGTATATATTTTGGAAGTAATGAAGATGGAAACTGGGAGTTGTACTCTTATGAATTAAAGAATGAAAGTATCAAAAGATTAACCAACAATGAAAGTTTTGACGGAGACCCAAGAATAAAATAAAAACTACCGACAATCGAGTAGATGGCTCCGCCCCTAAATAGAAACGGAGTACACCTCTCATACCACTGCACGTCAGACTGTTCAATAATTCCCCTAATTTTAAGAAATTTTTACGTTTACGTTCAGGTTGCCAGCCCACCCTCATACGGCTCGTTACACCAGATGTACACTGGACATCACACCCTCTTTCCTCTGACAAATGTAGATCTACATGTAATAGCTTGGTTTGTTTCAATGAATGATTAGCCTTCGGTATGATGTGCTACCTCGACAACCTTATACATGCCTCATATCTACTTTCTGTTCGTACTTGACAACCTACCCATCCGCTAGCAGTTCATTCTTTTAAATGTCCAGTGGACATTTATTTTGATCCCATCAAAAACCAATCATTCATAGTCCCGCTTACTTCAGATTGACAGTCGCCTATCACACCCTTGCGGCTTGCTAAATCCCCTCATTCACTTTGAGGATCAGGAGAACTTTCATCTCCCTAGAGTATCGATACTTTATCGAGAGATATTAGTATATTTGAATATCGGTGTCCATTCAAGGCATACACAAAGTGCAAAACGGCAATGGCGGCTATGCGCCGCTACTTCGTTTGCACAGAAAGTTGTAGGTAATTAGAATGAAGAAAAAGTACATAAATAAGGTATTAGAGGATTGGAATAAAGAATTTCCAAGATTTGGTATTGAGCTACCAAATGGGTGGTTTGGAAGACCGTATGATAATATTCACTTGTTAACGTACATTATTGAAAGAGACAATAAAATCATATTAGAAGTTGATAAACAACTTTATTTAATATTTACGAAACCCATTGCGATAGAAATAAACGAATCAACTCTTATAATATCAGATTGGGAACAATTTACATTTGATAGACAGGTATATGGGGATATGACCGCAAATTGTGACGTATACAAATCTGGAATAGTGAAATTAATTGGATACCCAACAAGCTAAACTCAAATGCTAATATATCCACCAAGAAACGAACCAATTAGAAAACTGAAGATCTCGAGAAATGAGAAATGGATCACTGACCATTCCTAGCGCTTAAGGTCAGAATTATAAAACAATAATTGAATGAAAAAAATAGTAGCTGCATTCCTGATTTTATCCTCAATTTCAGTATCAACTTATTCTTGTAAGAATAAAGAAAAAGCAAACGATCCGAATAATAAGAAAATAGAGACCACAACTATTTCTAATACTAGTAAAGACAAGATGACGGATACCCAATGGAAAATAAAATGGGCTGATGAATTTGAAAAAGAAACGATAGACTCCAATAATTGGACATTACAAGTTGTCAAAGCTGGAAGATTTAATGATGAATGGCAGCGCTATACAAACAGTGATAAAAACGCTTACATAGAAAATAATTGCCTTGTTATAAAGGCGATACATGAGAGCGACAAACATGGTTTAAATCAATATACTTCTGCACGTTTGCATACCGCCAACAAGCAATCCTGGAAATATGGAAAAATTGCTGCACGTATGAAACTGCCACAAGGCATGGGGATTTGGCCAGCCTTTTGGATGCTTGGAGCAAATATAGATGAAAATGGAGGTGACACCCCTTGGCCGCAGTGTGGAGAAATTGATATTTTAGAATTATATGGTACGAAAGACGATGGACGTATTGAATCTAATGTTCATTACGCAGATTCATCAGGTGAGCATGCAATGATGGGAGCGACTTCTTTTAAATTAGATACCGGTAAATTTGCAGATGCGTTTCATGTATTTGAATTAGAATGGCATGAAAATCGACTTGCGTGGTTTGTAGACGGCAAACAATTTGCAGAGATGGATATTTCTTCGGATGAATTGGCAGAGCTTCATAAAGAGTTTTTCATCCTCTTTAATGTAGCGGTAGGTGGAACTTATGCCGGGAGACCAAATGATACCACTAGCTTTCCTCAACACATGTATATTGACTGGGTAAGGGTATATGAAAAGTCTTAAACTAAGTCCAGCGTTTCTATACTTATCTTATTTTTAAGTGGAAAATGAAAAATATGTAAAGAAAAGAAAGTATTGAATTACTAATAGCAAAAGAATAGATCCTGTACTTACTGTGTGATCATGGCGTAAAATTTATTTTTTCCTAATAGAACTTCCAAAAATCACTTTAAAAATCCCTAACATTAGAAAACTCCAAAATGATAAAAAACAACTCTTTTTTACTGATACTATTTATGTTGATATTAAATGCTTGTAACCAGAAGGAGCATAAAGTAAAAGCTAGCGATTCACCAAAAGCAGAAGAAGTTTATTTAGGTCAGAAACCACCGGGATCAACCCCTGTGTTGTTTGCTCCGGATATTATTCAAACGGAGCATAGGGAAGCAGAAGCAGCCTTTTCCCCCGATTTAAAAGAATTCTATTTCCGTAGAAGAGGCGGAAAATATAAAAATAATACCTTAGTAGTTATTCAATATAAAGATAATGAATGGACGGAGTCCGTTGTGCCCCCAAGAGCAGGGGAACCATTTATTTCTCCTGATGGTAAGATATTGCATTTGGGAAGCAAGTATAGGGAGCGAACCAGTGATGGCTGGTCAGAGGTAAAAAGTCTTGGTCCTCTATTTGACAGAGAAGATTGGGGTATAATGCGCCTTTCTGCATCTGCAAAAGGCACGTATGTTTTTGACGATTATAAAAGTAATGACGTCATCCGCATTTCAACAATCAAGGACGGCAAGCGCCAAGCGCCACAAATGATGGGACCAATGATCAACACAGGAGAATGGACCGCTCATCCATTCATTGCGCCAGATGATTCATACATCATATGGGACAGCGAAAGAGAAAATGGATACGGTGATTCAGATCTGTATATTAGTTTCAAACAGAAAGATGGTTCGTGGTCAAATGCAATTAATTTAGGAGATAAGATCAACACAGAAGTTCCTGAAGCATACGGAAGTGTTTCACCCGATGGAAAGTACTTTTTCTTTCATCGATCTTATGGTGGCGATACAGGAAATATATTCTGGGTGGATGCACAATTTATCGAGGCGCTTAGACCCAAATTAAAATGACAAAGAATTCTAGATACATAAAAGAGATACGATCTTTGCTAATCCGTACATCTCCAAAATCTATTGAGGAATAATGATTAAAAATAAAAAAGCAAAATGGATCGTAAGGGTCATCTTACTAGTGGGCACATTCATCTCATTGTTTTTTGTGCCTTGGATTTTGGTAAAAGCATGGATTTTACCACTACCCAATACGATTCAAGAACAAGTGGATGAGGCTATAGGACATGGGTTTGACGGTATGATTGTTTACGTCGACCAAGCAGGGAAGCCTCCTGCATTTTATACAGGTGGTTGGAAGGATAGACAAAAACAAATACCTGCCGACCCTACATCATTTTTCAAGATTGCCAGCATAAGCAAGTTATATACAGCTGTAGCGGCCACTAAATTGGTCAAAGAAAAGCGGTTGGATTTTGACAAAACACTTGTCGATTATATACCCGAATTAAAAGATAGAATTGAAAATTCAGAACACATCACCTTAAAGATGATGATCCAACATCGTTCTGGCATTCCCAATTTTACTAATAATCCTGCTTTTTGGGACAACGAACAGGAAAATAGCAAAGATGCACTAGGGTTTGCCCTCGACTTACCCGCTAGCTTTAAACCAGATCAGGGATATGAGTATTCAAACACAAATTATTTGTTACTCAGAAGGATTATGGATGATGTTTTAGGACATAGCCACAACGAATATATCAAAGAAAAAATATTGGTGCCCTTAGGACTGAAAAACACTTTTTTTTCCATTACAGAAGTTGATTTAGATGATGTAATGAGCGGATATTACGTTGGCCATGACGAAGATTTTAAAGCAAATGAATATGGAATGATGGCTACCGCAGAAGATGTAGGCAAGTTTATTCGTGCCTTAAACGATGGTTCTGTATTTGAAGAAGGCGAACATGAAATCTATCCCTACGAATACAACCATGGAGGGTTGGTTATTGGCTACCAAAGCCTTGCAGAATACCATAAGGATATAGATGGAGTGGTGGTTCAATTTATAAATACAACAGATTTTAATGGGTATGAATGGAACTTGTCGGAAATTACCATGAACCGAATTGTAAAAATTCTAAAAAAGAAAAATAGGTCGTTCGATTAGAACGCATGAATTAAAACAAAATGGCAAACTATTACACCAGAATAATCAGAATATATTCGAAAACCCGGATGGAAGAGATGGACATTGAAAAAATAACAAAGAGAATTGTTAAGACTGCAACAATGTCCGATCTATATTACTATAAGAACAAACAAGAAGAATGTTATGATATAAAATTTCAATCAAAAAGAGCAGGTGGTGAAATAGATTTAGATTATGACAAATTTGACGTTTGGGAAATTCGAGAAAATCTAATATTTCACAATGGTTTAAAACACCCCCCAGAAACTTCTACTTTTGGATTTGATGAAATACACTTTGATAGTACAAACGAAATTATAAATCAAGAATTCTTCCCGTATTTAATGGAGTTAAAATCAAATGGAAAAGCAGTTGAAAAAGATGGAATTTTAATAGTAAAAGAAAGTGGAAGTTATCATACTGGGATCTACTACGATATCGAGTTCAAGGATTCAAAAGAAAGAATAAGAGAAGCAGACTTAAGTACATTTCTAAAGCCTCGTGGTGAGATTGCTAATATTGCTGGAATAATTGATAATGAAAACATTGCAAAAGATTTAGATAGGTTTGATTATTTTGCTTTCTGTAATCCTCACGATCAAGATGTTTTTAAACTCTATGGAGGTTTCAAATCTATTACATTTCTTTGGAAAAACCGGCCAGTAAACATTGCATATAAAACAGAAACGTATTGGAGTGGAAAAAATTCTGATTGGTGGGATAATTGTCTTCTACCAGAATGGATAGATTTTAGAAAAAAAAGGAAAACCCATTCAAACAATACGTAACCACTTTATACTATAATCGGGCGTCAGATCAGTTCCATGAAACGTTATACACACATATCACACACGAATGAAGACATCCCAATTATCTCTAAAAAAAGTAAATAATATCAACAGGCAAATCTCCTTGTTTAAGGATGAAATAAATGAAGTTGTCAAGTCAGACGATGGAACTACCTATCTCAAATTTAATACAGGTGGACGTAGTGGTCGTTTACGAGACTTTTTCGAATTCCATGTTGATGATAAACCATTGATCCATGTCATAAGCCGATGCTATTGGAAGATCACGGCTGATACAAATTCAGAATTTTTCAACACTCACGTTGGATGTTTAGGCGCTTTTGGAAGGTTTTGGGACGAAATTTCGATAAGGATACTGTTAAAAAAGTCATTTACAGAACACCAAAGTCAGCAGTTATATGACCTGTTTAAATCTAATTATCAGGAGGAATCAAGATCAAAATCAGCGCAGGAAATAATGAATTTAATTGTTGAGTTTAACAGGGAGGACTTCTTGTTTTATCGTTGCCAAGATTGTAGAGATAGCGGTTGTGGCGGTATGGCACTAGACATAATTAGAGCAGACGATAAAATTATATGGACAGATCATAAAGAAATAACAATTTACTTTGATTCAACTCAATATGAGAATGTACTCTATGATTATCTTGATAAAGCGAATAAAAAATAGATGACAAAAGTCAAATGTAAACGCATTGCGATTGCTTTGTCACCCCATTTAACTGGAACATTGTACTTTATTAAAAATCAATCTTTTATTTAGTAGCACTAATGTCTAGCATTTTTAACTAAATTAGAGAAAATATTACCTTAAAACACTCTGAATGAAAAAGCTAATTCTTTTACTAGTTCTTGTCCTTGCTCAATTATGTATGCATGCGCAATCCGATGACATAATAATCGGCAAGATAGATTCCATCAATTCTAAAATTCTAAATGAACAACGAAAGCTATGGGTCTACGTTCCACAAGGAAGTGATGAAAGTATATTTACAAAAAAAACATATCCTGTTGTTTATTTATTGGATGGCGACGCGCACTTCTTTTCAACCGTAGGAATGATTCACCAATTAAGCACTGTTAATGGAAATACGATCAATCCAGAGATGATTGTTGTAGGAATACCAAATACAAATCGTATGCGGGATTTATCGCCCTCTAAACCGAGTCCGGGAGATGACCCTATGATGCCACCAGCCATGCTCGTAAATACCGGTGGCGGAGAAAATTTTATTTCCTTTATAGAAACCGAGCTCATTCCTTATATCGAATCAAAATATCCTACTGAACCCTATAAAACTTTTATTGGACACTCTTTGGGAGGGTTAATGGTTATGCATACTTTTCTGAATAAACCAGAACTTTTTAATGCTTATGTGGCAATTGACCCATCGATGTCATGGCATAAACAAAAATTATTAAAAGAGATTAAAGAAGCTAAATTTGGGGAAAAATATGAGAACAAATCCCTTTTCATGGGATTTGCCAATACTTTGCCCTCAGGAATGGATATATCGATGGTAGAAAATGATACATCGCCAATGTCCGCTCATATTCGATCGATTATTGCTCTAAATAATTATTTCAATGAAATGGAAGGGCCAATAAACTACATGGGGAAATATTATGCTAATGATGATCATGGATCGGTGCCTTTTATTTCAGGTTATGATGCAATCCGTTTTATATTTAAATCTAATAGATTAAAAATTGGACCTGAAGATATCATGACTCCAGGTAGTGATGTCGCAAATAAAATCAAAAATCATTACGATCAATTGAGCACCTTTTTTGGATACGAAAAAAAACCTGCGGAAGACTTTCTCAACAAAATGGGATATCAACTCATGAGCATGAACCTATTTGACAAATCAGAGGAGCTTTTTAAACTCAATACTACATTCTATCCTGATAAGTTTAATGTTTATGATTCATTAGGTGACTTATACGTTGCAAAAGGAGATAAAGAAAAGGCTATCGAATATTTCAAAAAAGCATTAACATTAAATAGTGAATCTACTTTCACAAAAGAGAAACTTGAAAAATTAGAAAAACGATAGAACGAGTTATAACAAAGTGAAAATTTACGATTAGGATAATGGAAGAAAAGACTAATTTGTGGTCAGCCATCCCGTAATGCTCAATCGAGGTTTAAAGTTGAGCAATACTTCATGTTCCAGTTCACTGCTTTTGAAAAAAACAAATTTTCCATTAATGGGCGTGATGATTTGTGTGTGATTTGCATGATATATGCATAATTCTCCCCCATCCCCTGTTTGCCAGTCCTCATTTAAATACATAATCACGGAGTAGGCTCTTTTTGAATCATCCTTAAATTGATCGAGGTGTCTTTTGTAGAAACTTCCTTTATCATAAAAGGCATAATGAAATTCATAGCCGGTTATTCCAGAATAACAAGTCCTATTGAGGTATTTAACAAAACTGTCAATTAGGTCCAAAAAGCTATTTTCATACTCATTATTGTGTTTGCGATCAAGCCAATAAATGAGATCACTTCGAATGAGTTTGTTGTCTTGGATTTTTGAATTATTTCCAATCTTGGCGCTTTTAAATTGCTTTTCTTGATAGAGTAACAATAAATTTTCCTTAAGATTTCTTGATAAAACTTTATCCAAAAAGTCATCATGTACCCCTACTCTACTCTCTATAAAACTATTTATGATTATTTCAAACGATTCTTCCATTTCTAAGCTCATTTACCTAAACGACATACAACCTAAATTTCTGTAATATTACCTCTAAATCCGTTGTATACGCAGTAATTCAGCATATGCTTTCAAAATAAAAGATTTACACACCTTACCCCCACACTCGACAGATCAAAATCGACATATCTATTTCCTATGAAAAACGTATTGAAAATGAACATCAGCGACTACATAATTTAATCCCTCATGACTTAACCATTCAAGGATTCTGAGAATTAAAGTCCATCAGATCAACTCGAAAAATTATATCTTTAGCCTAAAGCAGGTGATTTCGTAGCATGTAAAAGGAAAATGATGGATTCCGATAGAAGCAATCATTTGAAGTGACCGCATCTAAGCGTTATGGCAATTACAAAATAACAAAATGGATTTTTCAAGACAACTCAAAACACTGTACATCCAAAGCAATGATCTACTGAAGGAAGATGGTGTAATCAGAAATGGAATGTTTTATCAAAAATTGGAGAATTTCAATAAATTTTACCAAGAAATCCGAGCACAATTGCATGCTCAAACTGAATTTGAAAATCCACTTGTATTAGAAAGAGTAAAAGCGTTGCCCGACATAGAAATTAAGAATTATGACAATCTTTTTTCTGTTAAAACAGTTTTGTACATCATTGGATACACCCTGTTTTTCCCTATCGGAATTGTGTACATTATGAATAAATATAGTTACGTAAGCAAAACAAAATCTAAACTAAGAGAAATATCAAGTTTAGTTTCATCAATAGAATTCTTAACCAGAGAAAAATAAAAAAATGTAGCAAAATAGAAGTTGAATTATTCTCAAACATCAAAATTAAGCTAGAAACGTAGGAGAAAGAGACCGTTCACTTGTTGAATATTTCTATTCTAAAATTCAATAGAAACCTAACTGTACCTTTAATATATGAACCTTGATGACTTTGTGAATAAGGGTGAAACTCAATATCGATGGGCGGCTACATGCAAAAAGAAAAATTAAATGAAAGAGAACAACTACACACTTGAAAGAGGCTACGACACACCAATAAAATATGATTGGTTGCTAGGAGAAATTGAGTTGAACTTACTAAAAGAGTGGATACCTACCCATTTAGAATCGAAGCGTACCGGAATACGAATAGAAACAGATAATGGATCACTCCCTGAATCGGCAAGGAAGACAATTGCTACATTAATAAAGAATAAAAATCAGTTTTCAAAAGAAATAGAATATCAACTATTGAACTACTATATCTCCGTGTTGTATCCTGAAATAAAAGAAGAGTTAGAATGGTTGAAATCAAACGATAAAAAAAGATATGAAGCACACCAAAAGGATTTTCCTGAATTGAAGATGAATGATATTGACCAAGTCAAAAAGAATAATTTCCTATCCAGTATTTATATCCCACTACAAAAAACAGAAGGAATTTTTGTAGTGACTATAGAATCAAAATGGGAAGAGGAACATGGAATTGGGATTGGGTTTAGAAATTACCAATTTGTAGAAATTGGTCAAAGCGAAGTTGCGGAAGAAACCGAAAATCCTGAAAAAGAAATCATTAAACAAGAGCAATTGAAAAAAGGAATTGTTTTACCATCCCCACCACCCATTTACAAGCGATTAAAAGATTTAGATACTATTGTGCATTGGGAATGGGTGCATAGATTGAATAGATATGTGGTTATCGATAAAATAAAAGGGCAAATTGATGAACATGAATTTGAAATTAAATAATAATCCAGCGGACAAGAAAATATGGATCATTGGGACCGCTATAGGTATTATCTCCAAGGCGTATGTTGGGATTTGATTCTATAAACAGCACCCCAAATGAGCAAATTTCTGAATGTTTCATTTCAATTTTATTGCATATAGTTTGAAGAAATATGATTAAGACAACAAACATACAATCGGTTCCATCCAATGGATTTTTGGTAGGTGACTTCCTGTCTCTCGATAATTTTATAGCAGTAAGGAATGATGGTCAATTAATGAATGCTGAAGGAGTCATACAACATGATATTTCCTGGAATTTAGTACGGCCTCAAATCACCTTATTATACGACCATACCTTTATCTTATCGGAAATGGATTTGTCCCACTTTCCCAATGAACATCCCAATGCATGGGTGGTGAGTAGTAATGGCGAAGTTCTTGATCAATTCTATATTGGTCAGGCAAATCGATTAATATCAACAGATAAATATATCATAGCAACTTACGATCCAGCGAGTTACTACCGAGGTAAAACTGCTGAATTTGAAGTTGGAGGGTTAGCGGTATTCAACCACAAAGGCGAGCTTCAATATCATCTGGATGTCGTGTTGGATAAGCAATTCAATTTTTTTGAAATTAAGTCTATTGCATCCTTTGATAATGATGGCATCTATTTTCAAACCTATCCAAATTTCGATATTCTAAAATTTGATTTAAACCATTTTTTACTGAGTATTGAACACCAATTCCCTAAGAATAGGGATGACATTGCCGATGAATTCTGGATACCCGATGCATTAAGTAGATATGGAGATCATTGGATTTTTCTGACCTCAAGTCGAGAAACACAAGAATCAACCATTTTTGCCATGGATTCTAATTCCAAAATCGAGGAGATAGGAAAATGTAATTATGCATACGCCACAAAAGGGCTATCTAATGGTAGATTTTTTGTACCATCGTTTAATCATGGAAATTTTGAAAATTTGGATTGCCAACTTGTAACGTGTACCTATGAAATATGAAACTGGATAGGGCTATAGGACATGGCCAAATATCGCCTTTGGATCAAGTCATATGGTGGAATCCATTTTACCTACTATATTGTGCAACAGAACAAAACTAGATTACAATACATGAGCTTTTGGAAAAAATTATTTAGTGGCAAAAAAGAGAAACCATCGCCTGAATCCCATTTTGATAACGATCGAAATGAATCAAATGAATTGAACTTAACCACGATTTCTGGTTTAGAGGGTTTAGTCAAGTCCATAAAGAAATTTCTAAAGCAAAAAATAAATACAACTATCCAAACAAAACCAATAAAATAGTACCAATGAATAGAATATTACTGATCGCTATACTAGCAACTTCCATCTCCAATAGTATTGCTCAAAAAACCTATGAAAAGGGCTTATTCTTACGATCACAAAAAGATATTCAGGAGTTTAGAGATGAATATCCCAATGTAGAAATACTCAATAAATATTTGCTCATAGGTACCGTTGATACAGACATACATGACCTATCTGCTTTGAGTCATATAATAGAAGTAAAAGGTGATCTGACAATTAGAAATACAAAACTAACATCACTAGAAGGCTTAACCAACTTGAGCGAAGTAAAAGGCGTCTTAAGAATTCAAACAAACAGTAGCTTAGTCGAGTTGGGTGATTTTGAACAATTGCACGAAGTTGGAGGTGACTTAGTCGTTAACGATAATAAAAAACTACTGACTCTTGAGGGTTTTACCAATCTTAAACAAGTGGGTGGAAACCTATTCATTGGAAATAATGATACCCTCGTGAACTTATCAGGCCTTGAAAATATCACCTCCATGAATGGCTTCCTTAATATTAGATCTAACAAGAATCTGAAATCCCTTGAAGCCTTACATATTCTAAGTGGAATAAAAAGACCACGACCATCTTTTGCAGATATCATTATTTACAACAATCCTAAACTCAGCCATTGTCATTGCCAACCAGTGATAGAAGTTCTATTGAATGCTGAAAAATATACGGATATTGAACTGAACGATACCGGCTGTGCCAACAGGAAAGAAATTATCGAAGCTTATCTAAATAACTCCCCTGATAAATTGATAGAAGAATTAATAAAAAACCAACCATCGCTCACAGGAGACTTTATTCAAATAGAAATGGATTTCAATGGCTCCCTGATATTAAAAGATGAAAATTTACTAGAAATCGAGCGCTATAAAGTTCAAAAAGGAAGTAACAAGATAAATTTACCCTCAGACTTAAAAGGTATTTTTTCTATCTGGGATGAATACGGGACTATGAAATATATATCTAAAAAGAAGAGTTGAAATGGGAAGAAAGAAAAATTGAATTATTAACAGATTAAAAGATAAAATACCACGAAAGCCCTGTCCTAATTCGTAACTTTCTATTAATATTATACCATAAAAACAAAGACGCAACCCAATTAAGTTAACAGTATTTAAATTGGAAAACCATTGCAACTTTTACACAACAATCCGTTCAATAAAAGTACCGATACACGGAGATAAAACAATACGATGGAGGAATTTAAAGAATTAAGAAAAGTGCTTGACGAAATTCAAATAGACAAGTTTGAAGGCCTTAAATATAAGGATGCATTAGAAATAAGTGGTACAATATATAAGAAATATAATTTGCTATTTTCTAAATGGGTTAAATCAATTCAAGATGGGAAAGACTTCCCCTTGGAAGGCGTAGAATTATTATTGACCATGAAAAGAGAGCAAATATTATCAGGATATGAACGTCGCCCTAACCCAAAAATGCCTAACCCATTTGACACAATACAAGGATTCATAATAGGGTTAAATGAATTAAGGTTTGAGAAAGCAAAAAGAGATGCGGTTCCTGAAGCACCAAAATGCTACTGCTCCTTGAGGCTCAAAAATAACAGGATGCCTGACTTTACGCATCTAGTAAAATATGGCCGTGCCATACTTTACTATGAAGATGATGAACACATTATTAAACAGTGTAAATTATGTGGAACCAAATGGATTGACGCTACCCCTCATGACATGTCCAGCTATCCACATAATTGGACTAAATGGGATCCAAAAGGCGATTTTTTATTAAGAGAAACGTATTGATAAATTAAAAAATGGAGTGACTTATGGAGCTTCAATTGATAAGGAAAAGGGATACACTTATTTAATACGATGGCTTTGGTTGATTACTACCCAAACTAAAAATGAGACTATACATAAGAGATTTATCTTTACCTTAGAATATACTATCTCATAGTACAGGTTAGCAATTCATAATATGAATGGTAGTATAGGCCCAAACTACTATATTTACAAAACCAATAAACACTGCACTCTCAAAACTGATACAATATGAAATTCCGATTTATTCCAATAGGTCTATTATTCACCATTTTCCTTCTTAATTGTTCCACAACAAAAGAAACGTCTCTGTTCCAACGATTAACTGAATATGAAGGCCGTTTTGAATACCTTGGAAGCACTACTCTTGACTTACTCGTCTCTGAACTTGATACCACATTATACGCCATAATTGATAATGCAAAATACCCTCTAAAGTACATTGAAAAAGATAGTTTTATCAACATCCAAAACGCCCCCGTCGTTTTCTTACGCAATCACAAAAATGAAGTTAATGGTTATATCGCTGGCGAAAACAAATTTGATTTAATCACAAGAGATTTTGACAAACCAGAAATGCTTCCTCGAAAAGAACTGTTTAAAAACCCTGATCTTTATACTTATCAACCCCCTAAACAAATTACAGATGGAATAACTACAGGGAATATAGTCGATGAACTAGAAAATCCTAAACCCATAATCGAAATGGTCAAACAAACCATCATGGGAGCATATCCAGATGTCCATAGCATCCTTATTTATAAGAATAACAAACTCGTTCTTGAAGAGTACTTTTATGGATACGATCAAAACACAATGCATCAATTACGTTCTGCAGGTAAATCATTAAAAGGTGGAATTCTTGGAATTGCTATTGATAAGGGTTTTGTGAAAAGTGAGCAAGATCAACTACTGCCTTATTTCAAATCTAAGTATTCAGAAATTAAAAACTTGGACGAACTTAAAAAGCAAATCAGGATAAAGGATTTTTTAATGTACCGTCATGGTATGGATTGTGAAAACGATAATCCCAAAAGTCAAGGTAATGAACAATTAATGATGCAAAGTGAAGATTGGGTAAAACACATCCTTGATTTGCCAATGGTAAAAAAACCAGGAAAATCTTCTTCTTATTGCACGGGTTGTTCACTTACGATAAATAGCTTGATAGAGATTGCTACCGACCAGAAAATTGAAGATTTCGCCAAAAAACACCTTTTTGATCCCCTTGGAATTTCAAATTATAAATGGACGTTTGAACCCAATCCAGCAAGCATCAACACATTCAATCAACTATATATTACACCAAGAGATTTACTTAAATTAGCTATCCTGTATAAAAATCAAGGTCTTTGGAAAGGTCAGCAAATCATATCAAAAGATTGGATTAATAAAACCTTTACAATGGAAAAGGGAGATTATGGCTTTTTTTGGGAGCATAAGTATTTTGTGATTGATGGAAAAGAATATAATTCATATTTGGCTACAGGAAATGGGGGACAAAAAATAAATATTTGGCCAGAGCTAGATATGATCACTATTTTCACTGGTGGCAACTATAACTCTTATGCCATTTATGGGAAAAGTACACCTCCAAATGAAATGATACCCAAGTATATCCTAAAATCAATGGAATAACCAACAAATAATGCAATACAACTTTCTATTTTAGATTCAATGTTCTGTTCAATAATCAACAGTAATAATATAAGGTGAAAAGAGACTAAAAAATCGTAAAAATGGTTAAACATAGGATTAGAAGATTTAAAAGCATCGTAAGACAAACATAATTAGATGGTAAAAAAGATAATATGGGGGCTACTATTTATAGGTATGATAGGTGGAGTTTTTGCCTACTATACCTACACCAAAATAATGTCTCCTAATGTTCCTAAAACACTAGAAAATCACCTAGTGTACATTCCAACAAATTCCACATTTAGTGATGTCGTAAAAATCCTCCACACAAATAATCAACTCATCGATACCGTTTCTTTTCGAGAAGTATCAGAACTGATGAACTATAAACGTAATGTCAAGGCTGGAAGATATAAAATCACTCCATCCTGGAGCAATCGATCCATGATCCGTCATCTCCGAGCAGGAAATCAAAACCCTGTAAATTTAGTACTCACACATGGTTGGCTATTGGAAGATGTGGCGGCCAAAGCAGCTCAATTTATTGAACCCGATTCCACGGATTTGATTCAACTATTTCATACCGAAGCATACATCCAGGAAGCAGGATACACCATTGAAACCTTGATGAGTCTCTTCATTCCAAACACCTATGAATTATATTGGAATACCACAGCAAAAGCCTTTTTTGAAAGAATGGTGAAAGAACACAATAGGTTTTGGGACGCCAATGATAGACGATCAAAAGCTGAAAAATTAGGAATGACAACAAATGAGGTGTACACCCTAGCATCCATTGTGGAAAGAGAAATATCAAAAAATTCTGAAAAAAAACGGGTGGCAGGCTTATATCTGAATCGAATTAAGATAGGTATGAAGTTGGATGCAGACCCAACCGCAAAATTCGCTACCCGAGACTTTAAAGCTACCCGAATTTTGTATAAACATACTCGTTTTGAATCTCCATACAACACCTATTTACACAAAGGACTTCCTCCAGGACCAATAAGTATGGCATCTATTCAAAGCATTGATGCTGTTTTGGATTCGGAAGAGCACAATTATTATTATATGTGTGTGGACCCAGATAAACCAGGTTATCATGTTTTTGCAGAATCCTTAACCGAGCACAATAAAAATGCGAGAAGATATCATCGCTATTTAGATAACATAGAGAAAAAGACGAAAAAATAGTATTCAATGACTAGGGTGAAAATATCTGATAAGGAACTGAGGAAACTAGAAGAACTAGCCCAAGAAAGTAAAAAGAACTTTCTTGCATTTCCTTTTATATACATCCTACCAATCGCACTATTTGCATTAATACCTTCGAAATATATACCGTACCGGCTAAGCCCTCCTCCTTCGCATATTAATCACGATGAGTCATTAATGAATATGGTCGGCACAAAAAACTTCTTGCTATTTTTATTAGCATGGACAATTCTCTTCGTTTTTTTAGCGCTAAAGGATTATAAAAACATTGCGATCAAAAAAGATCTTAAGGATAAGAATAAGTTACTTCTAAAAGGGGAAGTTGAATCACTACAATTATACAAAGGTGAACACTATGCAAGAGTCAAAAATCAAGGTAAAATAGATATTTTAAAATTCGATTATTCCAATTTCGTTCAACTGAATAGAAGAGACATTGTTGAATACGAAGTGTACGAACATTCTAGAAATCTCATTAAAATTGTTTCCCAAGAAAAGAAAAAAGAGGAGTTTATTCCTAGAACAATAATCGAAGTGACTGACAAATGTCCAGCATGTCTACATGAATTAAGTGCAGACCAAATTGAATGCCCGGAATGTGGATTAAATTTCGCTTAACCGGTATGCTAAAAGAAATATGAAAACTGCAAAACAAAAGAATGAAACCCAACCCACAACTTAACAAATTCTTAGCGCCATATGATAAGCAAATTCAAGATCTGACGATAGAATTACGGAATTTCATAACGGATTTGGTCCCGCAAGCAAACGAATTGATTTGGGACAATTATAATGCAGTAGCCTTGGCATATTCGAAGTCGGAAAAACTCAAAGATGCATTTTGTCACATTTCAGTGTATGCACGACACGTAAATTTCGGATTTAATCGCGGAGCTGAATTGACAAAAGAACCAGTAAAACTGAATGGCAAAGGAAAGCTGATCAGGCACATATCTATTACAGATTTCCAGTCTTTTCCAAAAAATGAAATTCAACCTATGATTTGGGAAGCTGTTGAAATCTCTGAACAATTGAACAATGCGTTGATCGAAAATAATAGCCCACCAAAAAGCATAGTCATGTCAATATCGACAAAGAAAATAAGGCCGAACTAAAAAACCAAGACATAATTCTGTGTTTAATTAATCGTTATTTATTGGATCAATAAAGCTACTTAAATTCATTTCACTATATTGTATTGAGGAATAGTTGTCACCTCCCTATCCTTAACTAATTATACATAAGATCGTTTACAGCTATTTAATAAAAATAACAATTACTTTGATAAAATGATACATCTCAAAAATATCGTCCTATTTTTCATATTATGTATGACATCATTATCTCTGAGCGCTCAAAGCTTCTATTTCTCGAAAGATTACTACGCTGATAGTAGTTTGTTTGTCAAAGCTTTACCAGAATTAGCCAGGCAAATACAAGATTCTATTACCATTTCAAATCAACCACTATCTGCTAACAATAAGATGCATGTATCCATGGTTGCTGAAGCATATGAATCTGCCCTCACCCATGTTGAAACGATGAGACAGCCTTTTAAAGAAGATTACAAAGTGGGCATCTTTACTCCATTTGAAGACTATGCTAAAGCAAAACAGAACCAATCTGCCACTACCCCTTTCCAACACACCTTGGAAGCTCAAATTTTAGAGACATATTCTTCTCTAAATGTAGCTTCCCAAGAGGTTGTAGAGGGCAACAGTCTCTATCCAGTCCAAAACCTTAGAATGTCTTTCGACGCAACAAAAGAGAAGCACAAAACAAGCGATACACTTAAATTGCAGGACGCCTTGCTACTCATTTCAAGTTATAACTATTACCAGGTTTATAACCAAACCTCTTCGGCTATGCAAAAAGTTATTAAAGAGTATAACCATAAAACGTACGAGGTAGAAACAACGATCGTTGAAACACAAAATGGTGGAAAACTGCGAACTCATGTAGTTCGAAAAAAAGGAATAGTGGAGAAACTGCCCACCGTATTTATTTTTAACATCTATGCAGATTCCCTTATTGATATTGGGATAGCTAAATATTATGCAGCTAAGAATTATGTTTGTGTTGTCGCAAATACGAGGGGAAAAGGAATAAGTGAACATGAAATAGCTCCATTTGAATTTGATGGTAGTGATGCATATGGCTTGATAGATTGGATCTCTAAGCAACCATGGAGCAATGGGGAGGTCGGAATGGTAGGCGGAAGTTATTTGGGCTTTTCGCAATGGGCCGCCTTAAAAACTCTTCATCCTTCTCTGAAAACCATACTCCCACAAGTGTCTGTAGGCCCAGGCATTGACTACCCAATGAACGGTAATGTTTTTATGAGTTATATGTTGCGCTGGATCCAATATGTGACCAGTAATGCAACTACTGACTATGCTGACTTTTCAAATGCCCCTAAATGGAATTCTCTGTATAAAAAATGGTACAAACAGGGCACATCATTCAGTACATTGGACAGCTTAGAAGGAAGACCTAGTGCAGTTTTTCAACGTTGGCTGGACCATCCTTCGTTTGATGCATTTTGGCAAAACATGGTCCCTTACAAAACTGATTTTTCATGCATCGACATTCCTATTTTAACAACCACAGGCTATTTTGACGATGATCAAATGGGTGCATTGTACTACTACAAACAACACCACGTATACCATCCCAATGCGAATCATTATTTGGTCATTGGACCCTATAATCATAGTGGTGCACAGACATATCCACAAAAAATTGTCGGTGGCTACGCAGTCGATTCGGTAGCCACAGCCTTTAATTTTAGAGCATTGTCCGTTGAATGGTTTGATTATGTCATGAAAGATGCTCCAATACCTGGATTACTAAAGGATCGGGTAAACTATCAAATTATGGGGACCAACACCTGGGGTCACGCCTCAGAATTGAGTGGGATCAGTAATGATTCGCTTACGTTCTATTTTGATAAGACAAGAAGTGACGGATTCTATACGTTGAGCCAAAAACCGAATAGCGATTACCTAGAACAAGAAGTTGATTTTACCGACCGTAGTGACGATACAGAATTTGCGCATATGGTGATAAAGGATTCCATAACATCAGATATTACCAATTCCATAAGTTTTATCTCTGAGCCATTTGATGAAGCTCTTATATTGAGTGGTGCCTTCATTTCTTCCTTAAAAGTTGCCATCAACAAAAAAGACGTTGACATTGTTATCAGGGCATATGAATTAATGCCCGACGGACGATATTTTGCCTTGTTTACCGATAGTGGATTCAGTGCATTACAAAGAGCCAGTTACGCAAAAGACAACACCCATCGGCAGCTACTCACTCCAAATAAAAAAGAGACTATAGAGATTAATACCTCATATATCACATCAAAGCAACTGAGCCAAGGAAGTCGATTGGTTATTGCACTAGGAGTCAATAAAAGTCCTTATTGGCAAATTAATTACGGCACAGGAAAGGATGTGAGTGATGAAACTATACAAGATGCCGGTGAGTCTTTGCGTATAAAATGGTTTGGAGATAGTTTTATTAAAATACCGATTTTGACTACCGATGATTGATATTTTATATTTTT
>JARGNR010000106.1 GCA_029212405.1 Saprospiraceae bacterium | reverse complement strand
GACGTTCAAGCAAATTCTACTTGGGTACTTGAAGCTAGAGTGGCAAGCTTATTTGATGCAGCGACTACAGAAGTAGTAAAAACAAAAGAATTTAACATCGTTGAATAAGAAGATGCTTAAACAAGTGGTCACATTACGTGAAGGCTTGTTTAAGCACTCTTGATAATTTAGATGTAAACTCCATATGGGGTTTCTAGGGTCTGAGACGCCAAGCCTTTTGGCTTTCTTGCCAGGCTATCCTTGCCCGTATAATCAAAAGAATTTACCAGTTTTGAATGTCGGTAAATCAACGATTAACACAACGTGAATAATGGATATGAAAATAAGATGGGTGTCAACAACTAGGAAGTAGAGCAAAGGCAGCTATAGTGGGGGATTGAACGATCTCGAAGAGTGTTGACGATAGTCAACAAGTGAAAGAACCCCGCTGGGCGGCGCTGGCATCGATAGTGGTGGGCGGCTAAAATCCTGCTGATAAGCGCATATGAATTAGGACAAATAAGCTAGATTTTATTAACAACAAATATTTTGAAATGCTAAACAATACATCAATTTGCTATACCATTCTGAAAATCATATAAATGTGAATTTGTGTTAAACATTATTCACGTTAGTTAATCTTAAAAGTGAATTCTCTTTGGGTCCAACCAGCCTAAAATCTGGGTAAAGCCTTGAGTTCTTTTGGTTCGTCCCGACTGTAAAAGTCGGAATGAACGCCATTCGCGGCAAAATAATTCGGTTAAAATACTTGCCTCGAATTTAAGGAGAAAGCCTTAAAAAGGGGGTAATATTTTCAGGTGTAAGGCCTCTAGTCCTAATGAAATTGGGGATATTTGGTATTCCTGAATATCCCTAAAAAAAGAGGAAGCTCATTTCAAATGAACTTCCTCTCTTTTTATTTTTAAATCAAAATCCATGGTTGGATTGATTAAAAATCATTTATCATAGATTAGTACCCAGGATTCTGAATCAATACATCAGACCCAAGAAGATCAATCTCATCTTGAGGTATTGGTAAGTATTCATCTGTACCTGCATCAAAAGAAGCTCCAGCAAATGGTGCGTTCAATTGAGGTCCATCAATAGATAAGTATAAGTTCAAAGCAGTTGCTGCTTCACCCCATCTTACTAAGTCATACATTCTATGTCCTTCTCCTGAAAGCTCTAATTTACGCTCCATTCTGAGTGCAGCTCTTGCGTCAGCTTGACCTGAAAAAGCACCATATAAACCAACATTATAAGATGCTGGACTATCTTCAATCAATGAATTCGCAGCTCTTTGTCTGATATCATTGATCAAATCATTTGCTCTTCCTAAGTCACCATTTGACTCAATTTCAGCTTCTGCAGCCATCAACATTACATCAGAAAAACGGATGATATTATAGTTTACCGCAGTATATCCAGGAGTCCATGAGCTACCATCGTTTTCAGTTCCAATACCTGCTTGGTAGTAGATGAATTTCTTAGGCGCATAAGGTCCAGCATACGGCTGATCTCTGATCCATAATTTACCTGGATGTGGTCCCCAATCTAAGTAAGGAATACCTCTTCTTCCGATAGAGTGATCCAATCTTGTATCTACTGGTCCTTCGTCTACTGTAAACGGATCAGCTGCTTCTACACCCATGTCTGTTTTCAACTTATTAGCATCGTCATTGTAAGAACCGTCTAATAATGGAAGACCATTTGCATCGGTTCTAAAAGAATTGGCCAGTTCGAAACTTGGTTGGAAAAATCCACAACATCCTCCAGGAGCTCCTGGTCCGTTAGGGAAGTTCAATACCAAACCTGCATTTGCATTGTTAATATCACCTGTTCCTGCTGCTGCTTGAGCTGCAAATACAGATTCCATACTGTTGTCATTTGTAGATCTGAACGCCATAGCATAACTGTTGTTAAGGCCGTAAGGAGTTCCATTGGCAGTTGTACCATTGTCAACTACATTGTTTAATACAGTTTTTGCTTCGCCGTATTTACCTTGGTACAATAATGCTTTTCCATAATATGCACCAGCGGCCCACTTATTGGCTCTACCTGCATCAGCCATTGTTTCAGGCAAATTATCAAATGCAAATTTTAAATCTGCCTCGATAAATGTCCATAAGTCTGCAGTGTTTCCAACAGGAGTAACTTCATCCCAATTTTCATCTACATATGGAGTATTGTTGAAGTTCTTTTTCAACTCAAAGTAGTAGTGTGCTCTTAAAAAACGAGCTTCAGCGCTGATTCTGGTCTTATCTTCTTCAGATACACCTTCTTGAGCGACTGCTACTAATTTTAATACTGCATTGGCTCTGGCTACACCTTCATAACACGTTCTGTATTTTTCGAATACAGAAGCATTATTGGTTTGAGCAGCATACGCTTGGATTTCATTTACCTGAGATTGATCTCCTGCATTTGTTCCTTTGTTTGCTTCTCCACCTCTTACACTTCCCCAAAACCAGTTACTAGAATCTGAATAAAATCCAGATCTACCTAATAACATACTATATGATGCGATCAGCGCACCTTCAAGTCCTGCTTTAGAGGACAACTCAGCGGAGCTCAATGAACCCGTAGGAGGCACATCTAGAAACTCATCCGAGCATGACGTTATTGAGAAAACGATCATCAATAACGGTAAAACAAAATATTTTATCTTTTTCATATTTATTATTTTTCACACATCAATGTGTTGTGTGGTTAAATATTTTTTAATTAAAAATCAACGTCTAATCCAATCGTCCAACTTCTCGTAATAGGGAAGTTACCTAAATCAACACCAAAGTTGGTATCTGCTGCTCCCCCTACACTTGGGTCTAATCCGCTATATCCTGTTAAAGTAAATACATTGTTTACTCCTGCGTAAATTCTAACATTTGCTAAATCTAATTTGTTTAGCATGCTTTCACCTAGTCTATAAGAAAAAGTTATGTTTTGAAGACGCAAATATGAACCGTCTTCTACATAAAATGAGTTAGACTGTGTATTCGTACTAAAGTTTGAGTTGGTTTCAAAAATTGGAATGTCACCTGTTGGGTTGTCAAATGTCCAAGAATCCAATACTCTGTCGCTGATCGCTGCACCAGGGAATAATGGATAGAAATCTGTAAATACTTTTGAAATATTGTAGATTTCATTTCCAATAGAAGCAAATGTATATACTTCTATTCCAAACTGCTTGTAGTCAACTTTGATATTCAGTCCACCTGTAAAATCAGGAACTGGGCTACCTAACGTTGTTCTATCTTCAATTGTAATTTCTCCATCATTGTTCAAATCAGCAAACTGGAATCTACCTGGAGCTGCATCAGCTTGAGTAGCTGCGGCATCAACTGCTGCTTGATCTGCAAATAATCCTACAACTTCATACCCATAGAATGAAGAAATTGATTCTCCTACTTGGTTCAATACCGGTACGATACCTCTATATCCAGAAGATCTGTTTGGAAGTGTTTCTATTCCTTCCGAAAGAGATACGATTTCATTATTCAAAAATCCTCCATTTAATGCTACTTCATAGGTCAAATCTCCAGATCCACCTAAGGCTTTAATAAAGAGATCCAATCCCGTGTTTTTCATCTCTCCAACGTTCACAGAAGGTGCACTTGCAAATGGTCCACTCATTACGGTTACGGGTTGTTGGAAAAGAAGATCTTCAGTTGTTTTTGTCCAGTATTCAATACCTACATCCAATTTACCATCCAACATTAAGGCATCTATTCCTATGTTAGCAGTAATGGCTTTTTCCCATCTTGCAAAAGGATTACCAATTCTTGTTCTATAAAAACCTTGAGCTGCACTTGAGTTGGATCCACCAATATCATAACTAGATGCTCCGATACTAGTTCCAAATAAACTAAACTGGTTATTCGGGTCAACATTGTTTGAGTTACCCATAACACCCCATCCTCCACGAAGTTTCAAATCTTCAAATAGGCTTTGTCCTTCCATGAAACTTTCTGAAGTCAATCTCCAAGCTGCGGAGAATGCTGGGAAAATACCATATCTGTTTTCAGCACCAAATCTTGATGAGCCGTCTCTTCTCACTACTGCAGAAACAATATACTTGTCATTATAGTCATATTTTGCTTGTGCAAATAATGATGAGAATGTAACCCCATCAAAGTGACCTCCGTTTACGATCTGGTTGCTAACAGTAGATAGGCCTACAAAATCAACACTCTGAGAGAAAGGATTAATACCAGAAGCAAATGAACCTCTATTAGATCCAGTGTTCAGTGCTTCTTGTCCTACCAAAAGGTCTAAGTTACCAGGTCCCAATTCCATAGAATAATTAGCTGTATTGGTCCAGTTCCATGCTGTTCCGAAGAATGAGTTTTGGAAGAATGAAAAAGAAGAGTTATTCTCTTGATTTTCATATGTTCTTCTTCCATATCCTCTTTGATGTGCAGAAAAGTGTTGTCCACCAAAGCTAGATCTCAATCTTAAGTTTTCGATTGGCTCATAATTCAAATAAACGTTTCCAAAAATTTGAGTTTGGAAATTTCTATCATTCTGTTGCCCATCCAATTGTGCCATTGGATTATTGGCATTGTTGAATCCTGAAGCTGCAGTACCTGCATATCCTCCAAATTCATCGAACAATGGAATGATAGGTGACATTCTAGATGCAGCAAGCAATACACTTTCGTCATCTGATGATCCAGCTCCACCATTATCTCCCTGCAATACATTTACAGATCTATACGTAACCTGAACGTTTTCACCAATACTTAATTTGTCAGTCAAATCAAATTCTGAATTCAATCTAAGATTGTATCTTTTAAATTTTTGATGGATTAGAATACCTTCTTGTTCTTGCATTCCCATACCTACATAGAATCTGCTGCTTTCAGAACCTCCTGAAAATCCAAGATTATGTCTGTTTAAAAGCGCATTTCTTGTAATCGCATCATACCAGTCCGTACCTTCTTTATTTGCTCGGATTACTTGATACACTGCACCTTGTTCAGGATCAATATTATAATTTGCTGCTTCCGCATCAAGATTAACTGTTCCAGTAATTCCTGACATAGTCCCTACTCTTAAGTAATCAGGAAGTGTTGGTGAATAGCTTTCACCAGTCCCTGAACCATATTGAGGATGACTGTATTCGATGTCTCCAACAGCAACACCATTTTGTATCGCTCCATTACGGATCGCTTCTCTTGTCCAATCAGCTTGTTGTTGTGGATTTAAGACTCCTTGTCCAGTACCTGGAGTAGTAACTCCAAATAAACCATTATAGGTTACTTTTAATGGACGGTCTTTTTTCTCACCTTGCTTCGTAGTGTATACAATTACACCACCCGCTGCTCTTGCACCATAAATAGAAGCAGAAGTTGCATCTTTCAGTACTGTAGTTGTTTCAATGTCATTAGGAGCTAAGAAGTCAGTAGATCCTACAGGAACTCCATCAACGATATAAAGCGGTGCATTACCACCCAAAGCTCCATATCCTCTTACTCTTACTTGACTTGTTGTACCCGGTTGTCCGTTTGAAATAACAGTTACACCAGGAACTCTACCTTGAAGTTGTTGCTCTACATTACCAGAAGGCTGAACTTGTAGTTCTGCCGCTTTGATCGTAGAAACCGAACCAGGAGTTTTTCTCCGAGTATCAATGGTATATCCAGTAACAACTATCTCGTCCACCAATACTCCTGATGATAAGGATACATCAACAGTATTAGATTCGCCCACAGTGACATCCACAGAATTGTAACCTGTATAAGAAAAATTTAAAATGTCTCCTGTTTTGGCATCAAGGGAATAGCTTCCATCAATATCCGTTATGGTACCCGTAGAAGTACCAGAGACTAAAACGGTAGCTCCAATAAGTGGATCTCCAGTTTCAGCGTCAGTGACAACACCACTGACTTGTCCCAGCATTGCTGAGGAAAGCAAAAGACAAAGCACGAATGAAAGCGCGTACTTCAGCTTTAGCTTTTTAAGTAGAAAAGTTTTAATCAGCATTTTAGTAGTTTGAAAATGTTAAAAAAATTAGTTGAATATATTAATCAGGAGATATCTCCCCATTCTGTTATATCAAATAATGTGTTTTGTACTTGTACACTACAAGTGTGATATTAGGGTGTAATCAAACCAAAACTGGAGGAGAGTATTGAATTCTAATCCAATTATTGGAGGTCTTAAGACCAATTCATTTAATCAAGAAAGGAGATATTTCTGTCATCCATCTTTTATTGGGTAATAAGGAGAATGATTTCAAGAAATTGTCCTCAAACACTAATTTTATGGAAGAGAAATAAGAATTTTTATAGGGCAATTTCAAAACAAATTGCCTTCTCTTTTCACTTTGCTAAAATTATGTTTTGATTAGGTAGTAGTCTTCAAAACAAATAACGTGAATATAAAATTTAATCTAGATTTAATCCTATACTGCAAAAATACGTCAGTATATATATAATATACGTCATTAATACGCCATGTATGTGCATTTATGATTCGAATTTGTATAAGTGCTTGACTTAGTGTGAGATATACGCAAAGTGTTTAATTAGGCTAATTCCCCTCTTTATACCCAATTTTTTTCGGATTCTATATCGTTTGGTCTCAATACCTCGAATTGATAGATTAAGATTTTGTGCGATTTCTTTCGAAGACAGGTTCAATTTCAGCATTGCGCATACCTTCAACTCATCGAATTTAAGGGAAGGATGTTTCTTTTTAAGTGTTTGAATAAACCCATCATTCAATATGTCAAAATGCTCTTCAAATACATCCTTATTTTGGGTTTTTAATTCAATGTTTCCAATTTGTGATAAGATGTCTTTTAGTTTTGGGTTTTTTGTTTCTTGGTGTACCGATTTTATGTCTTTTCTAACATCCTGAATCAATTTGATCAGGCCTTCAAGTTTTAAACTATTGGATGCTATTGTTTTACTTTTGGTGATCAATGATCGATGTAATTCAAAATCCTCAAAATTTTTAGTCGTCGTGAAAAATCCATTGGTATTAGAATTCTCGAGATTGTTTTTGAGGAGAGATAACCACTGATTATAGGCTTCTTGATATTCTCCTCGAGAATTTTTTGGGTTGTAGATTTTAATGGGCTCCTCTTTGTCAAATGCATCTTCCACTGAGTCAAAAATTCCGGAATGGACTCCTGCCGCTCTAGCTGCTCCAGATGAACCCGTCGTATCTATTACTTCAATTCTATTTCCGAGTAATGATGCTATTGTTGAGGAGAAGATGGAGGATTTAAACATATTATCATTTCCTACTTTAATTACATTCATATCCAAGCCCAAATCTTTCATGATATTGATGCCATAAATAAATGAAAATGCAATGGATTCCAATGCGGCTCTAAATAAATGTGCTTTGGTGTGTCTATTGAAGTCCAAGTTGTGAATTTGAGCTCCCATATTTTTATTACTCAACATTCGTTCTGCACCATTTCCAAAAGGTAGAATCTTGAGGCCATCGGAACCGATAGGTATGGAGGATGCTAGTTCTTCCATCTCGTCATAACTCATTCCTAAATGAGCAATTTGTTTTTGCATCCAATTATAAGTTATTCCTGCTCCATTGATGCACAATAATATGCCAATCTTATCGTAATTTTTCTCATAATTTACATGTGCAAATGCATTAACTCTTGAACCAATATCATAAATGGGACGATCAATAATACCATAAACAACTCCCGACGTGCCGCAAGTAGCAGCCACTTCTCCTTTTCGAAGTACATTGAGTGACATAGCATTGTTGGGTTGATCCCCTGCTCTATAGGTAATTGGTGTGCCCTCTTGCAATCCTGTTTGGATGGCAGCTGATTTATTAAGCCTACCCATTTCTGAAAATGTAGGGGTGATTCCTGGGAGCAGCCGCTTGTCAATGCCATAGTGTTCTAGTAACTTATTCGCCTTTTCTTTTTCTTTGAAATTCCATAATATCCCTTCGGATAAACCAGAAATAGTGGTATTTATAGAACCAGATAACTTCATGTTTATATAATCACCAGGAAGTAATATTTTGTAAATTTTACGATAAATATAGGGTTCATTTTCTTTAACCCATTTTAATTTTGAAGCTGTGAAGTTGCCTGGGGAATTCAAGTAATTTCTCAAACAGAAGGATTCACCCATGTGATGGAATGCTTGGTCTCCAATGTCAACGGCTCTACTATCACACCAGATGATAGATGGTCGCAGTACTTGGTGGTCTTTGTCTATCAAAACTAGCCCATGCATTTGATAAGAAATTCCAATTCCTTTTATATCTTTTGGGTCTACCAACGTCTGAGATAGAAGTTTTTTTGTAGCGATGCATAGATGGCTCCACCACACTTCTGGTTGTTGTTCTGCCCAGCCTGGTTGCTTTGAAATAATGTCCATCTCTCGATCTGGGTAACTTATTGTACCAATAATCGAGTTATTATCTACATCCAATAATGAAGCTTTTATGGACGAAGTACCTATATCATATCCTAGTAAATACATTACGTCAAACTTACTTCAAATCAATCATATTATCTAGCTTTTCGAAGCTTATTTAATGAATGAAGGATGACCCTTTTCAAAATAAATTATTAGATCATGGTTGGTTTCTAGCTTTAATAAATGTTTGGATTGTTTTTTGAATATCACTTTTGTCTGTATACCATGAGCAAACACTTATTCTGATGACGGACTCTCCTTGCCAAGTAGAGCCACCCAACCAAATTGTGCCCGATTTTTTGAGATTATCTAAACATTTTAAAGTCTCTTTTTCATTCTCGCATGCAACCAGAACTTGATTAAAAACTACTTCATTGACTATCTTAAAACCTGATGATCCCAATTGCTTGGATAGTGTGAGCGCGTTTTTATGCAGACTGGTAACCAATTCATCAATGCCACTTTTGCCTAAGTACTTCAACGTAGCCCATAGTTCGATCGCTCGTGCTCTTTTTGACATTTCATTCGTATATAAAATAGGGTCTCTTTGATGGCTATATTCCAAATATTCACCCGTGGCTTGCATGGATGAAATGAGTGCATCTTTCTCCTTACATAAAACAATACCACAATCATATGGGGTGTTTAAAGTCTTGTGTCCGTCTACTGCCCATGAAGATGCTTTTTCTATACCTTTAGTCAGGAAATTAAGTGATTTACTAGCAGCTGCCCATAAGCCAAATGCCCCGTCAATATGGACCCATGCATCTGCTTTATTGGCCTGTGTGCAGACCGCTTCAAAGTTATCGAAGGCTCCTGAGTTTACATTTCCTGCTTGAAGGATGACCAATGTATTTGAATCCAATTTTGGCAATTGATCGACCAGTATTCTTCCTTGTTGATCTGTTGGAATCCATTCGATAGATTTTTTTCCAAGCCCCAATAATGCCAATGTCTTTTTTATGCTAGAGTGAGTTTGATCATGTACTACTATACGTATAGGAGGACAACCCATTAAACCGTTTTCATTTACATCCCACCCTTGTTTTTTGAGTAAGGCAAAACGGGCCGCAGCAATGGCACATAAATTGGCAGTCGAGGTTCCGCTGACAAAACCAGCAACCGTAGAGGGGGGCAAATTGAATATATCTTTTAGCCATGTTTCACAGACTTGTTCGAGTTTCGAATTGATGGCTGATGTGTAAAATAAGCCTCCATTTTGATCCCAGACATCTGATACCCATTTTGCGGCAACCGAGACAGGAATGGTACTCCCGTTGACAAATCCAAAATATCTTCCGCTCGATTGGGCGGTAGTGGTGGGAGATCCATACTGATGGAGTTGTGTGATAATTTCTTCTGCTGAAGATGATTCATCTTTCAAAGATTCATCAAAATGATGGAGCAATCGTAGTGTTTCTTCTTTTGGAAATGCGTCCATTGAATCCATCCCATCTATATATTCATAGGCATATTTTTTTGCCAATTCAAATATGCGCTTGGACTTTAACTCCTTTTTCATTTTTTCTTGCAGAGTCATCTCTAGTAAATTATTGGAGGTGATTGAATGGGAGCATTAGAATATGGTAAACAAGATAGATGCACATACGAAACCTACAAATGCTAAGATAGTAGTCATCATGGACCAAGATTTGAAAGTTTGTTTTTCATCCATGCCCAAGTATTCTTTGACCAACCAAAATCCACTATCGTTGACATGGGATAATATAGAAGCTCCAGATGCAATGCCTATGACCAAAGCAGCCAATTGACCCTGACTTAAATCCATATTTACAATAATCGGAAATACCAGTCCTGCAGCTGTGATCATGGCCACTGTTGCAGATCCTTGTAAAATACGAACCACAGCAGCTGCAATGAAGCTAAAAAGAATCACTGGAAAGTTTAACTCAGTAAAGGTGTTGGCTATGATTTCTCCAGCACCGGTTTCTACGAGTACTTGTTTAAAAACACCTCCAGCACCGGTTAATAAAATTATTGTTCCAGCTGGCTCCATTGACTTAGAAGTAATTCTAAAAAGCTCTTTTGATGTATATCCTCTCCCGATTCCTAATTTATACCAAACAAAAATATTTGCTATAATTAGTGCAGAAAAAGGATGACCTAATAAAGTTAATATGTTTTTTAGTTTAGGATTTGAGACTTCGATGATTCCAGAATTTATCATTGTCCCACAAAGAATTAAGACAATAGGAATCATAATGATGGATAAAATTAAACCTATTGGAGGCAAAGACTGGGTCGAGTTTTCATTTGATGAGAAGTCGGCTTTAGGGGCTTCAATATGAATTTTAGAGGCGATATATTTACCAAAAAATAGTCCACTTACGAGAGCAGTTGGTATTCCTGCCATAAAACCAACAATAATGACCCAACCTAAATCTACCTTAATGATGTCAGCAACGGCCACTGGGCCTGGGGTAGGTGGTATAAATGCATGGGTAATGGCTAATCCGGCAAGTAATGGAATGGCATACAAAAGGAGAGACTTTTTTGTCTTTCGTTGCATGGCATAGATGACTGGAATAAGGATAATAAACGCAACATCAAAAAAGACAGGAATGGAAACAACAAAACCAGTCAGTAGAATAGATGTAGGGGCATTTTTAATCCCTAATTTGTCAGTGAGGTATTGAGCAATGGCTTCTGCCCCTTTCGATTTTTCCAGGATTGCACCAAACATAGCTCCCAATCCTACAACAATAGCGACAAAACCTAATGTAGATCCCATTCCTGTTTGAACAGTTTGGATTACTTCTGAACCATCTAGACCAGCAAATATACCTGTGAGAATACTGGATATTAATAGAGAAATAAAGGCTGGAAGTCTCAAGAAAAGAATAAGGAAGAGTAAAATGACAATTCCTGCCAGAACACTGAGTATTGTAAACATAGAATAGGATTGTTTAGATTAAGAATTCCAGATGGTATGATGGGTATTTCCACTAGGATCGTCTTTCCTTTGATAGCGATGTGCCCCAAAGAAATCACGCTGACCCTGAATAATATTGGCAGTTGACTGACTTTGGATGTACATGTCTAAGTAGGAGAGTGAAGCCTGAAAACATGGGCTGCTGTTTCCTGTTTTAGATGCAATGCCACAAATATCACTTAGATCTGATCGATGAGATTTTATTTTCTGTATAATTTCAGGATGAAGTAATAACTCAGAAGTAGTTTTTAGATAATGTTTTAATTCTTCCATGAATTCAGATCTAATAATGCATCCATTGGTCCAAATCCGTGCAACTTCTGCCATATTAATGTCCCAACTATGCGCTTGAGAAGCTGCTGCGATAAGATGAATTCCTTGGTGATGATTAATGATTCTCGCCATTTGATATCCATTGAGTAAGCTGTTGTAATCCATGTTGCTCGTTTGGATATTGGTTTGGTACTTTGCTTCAGCATTAATCCTATTGGCTTTGAAAGAAGATTGATATCGTGCAAACAACGCAGCTGTTAAGGTGGGTACGGGAACTCCTAATTCACATGCTGCAATAGTGGTCCAACTTCCTGTGCCTTTATTCCCAGCTTTGTCCAATATAATATCAATAAGATCAAGCTCATTTTCTTTTTTACGCAAGATTTGAATAGTAATTTCTAATAGATAGCTAGACGCTCCTCCATCTGTATTCCAAGAATCAAATACGTCAGAAATCTCAACATTACTTAGACCTGCGCTATTTTTTAACAATCCATAGCACTCTGCAATCAATTGCATTTCAGCATATTCAATGCCATTGTGTACCATTTTAACAAAATGTCCTGCTCCTCCTTTTCCGATATGTCCACAACATGCATTCCCGTTTTTATCTTTTGCAGCAATCGATTCCAATTCTTGTTGAATCAATACATAGGCCTCTTTTTCTCCACCAGGCATGATGGACGGACCTTTGAGTGCACCTTCTTCGCCTCCAGATACACCTGTACCAATATAAAATATTCCATCTGCCTTCAATTTGTCGTTTCTAGCTTGTGTCAATTTATAGTGTGAATTTCCTCCATCTATAATAAGGTCTCCAATATCTAAGAGTGGAATTAAAGATTCTATGGTAGCATCTACGGCTCCTCCTGCAGAAATCATCATGAATATTTTTCTAGGTGGAGCAAGAGAATTTACAAAAGCATTCAAATCTTCAAAACCAACTGCGTGATTCAATTCGGGAAAATTTTGAATAAAATCTGTAGCAACATTTTCTTCCTTCCCTTTTACATATCGATTATATAGACTGAGATGCACTCCTTTGGAGGCGAAATTTCGGGCAAGACTTTTTCCCATTACTCCGAGTCCGATTAGACCTAGTTTGCTCTTCATAGTTGTTTGCTGTATTATTTGATTTACTATTTCTTCAGGTGAAAGATTAATATTATAACTCAACCCATAGGTGGGCAATTCCAAAGCATCAAACTGGGATTGAAGGAGATCGTCGGGCATAAAATGTCCTCTTCTATTTTTCAAGCGTTCGAGAATCGTGCGAAATTTTCCATTCAAAAAGATCCAGTGAATACGGATTGGTGTCTTGCCTTTTAGTATACTTCGGTATTTTTCTTTGAGGGCTGAGCAAGCGATAACCATAGAGTGATCACTTTTTTTGATGCGTTCATGAATTGCCTCTAACCATCCTTTCCTATCCTCGTCTTGAAGCGGAATACCTGCACTCATTTTTTTAATATTGGCAGCTGGATGAAAATCATCTCCATCTAGAAATTGAATATTTAAATGATGTGCAAGTAATTTACCAATGGTCGATTTGCCACAGCCTGAAACTCCGAATACAATGTAAATATCTTTATTTTTCAAAAGTTTGATTTTTTGAGTTGTTTGCTTTGGACTAAAAAAAATTAAATATATACTTTCTTTAGAGGAGTTGGTTAATCCTCAAATACTTCAATATGCATTAAAGTTGATTTTTCCTTCTAGCTTTGCCTGTGCAAAGAAACAAATATGGCAAAAGTCCGAAAAGCTGCGGTTAATTTTATTTTCATAACAATTTTGATTGATGTTATTGGCTTCGGAATTATTATTCCCGTTTTGCCGGATCTATTATCAGAAATGATGAATATTGGAATCAATGAAACAAGTAAATATGGTGGATATTTGCTCTTTGCTTTTGCAATCCCTCAATTTTTGTTTTCGCCTTTTTGGGGAAACTTGAGTGATCGATATGGAAGGCGGCCAATCATATTATTGTCACTTTTTGGATTTTCGATAGATTACCTATTATTAGCTTTAGCTCCCACTTATATATGGCTTGTGTTAGGCAGGATTATCGCTGGATTCTTTGGGGCAAGTTATTCCACGGCAACAGCCTATATCGCAGATGTAAGTACAGACAAAGATCGATCTAAGAATTTTGGAATGATCGGAGCAGCATTTGGAATGGGGTTCATCATTGGGCCATTGATTGGAGGAGTCTTGGGTACATATGGATTGCGCTTGCCTTTTTATGTGTCAGCTGTTCTGACGTTTCTTAATATGTTGTACGGATATTTTATTTTACCAGAATCATTGTCCCTTGAAAATCGAAGAAAATTTGAATGGAAGAAGGCCAATCCGCTCTCTACATTAATTAAGTTGTCCAAATACAAGCAAATTGGAGTACTATTGATTGCTTATTTTTTGTTGTATCTCGGTTCACATGCGGTACAAAGCAATTGGACTTATTTTACAATGTATAGATTTGAATGGAGTCAATTGATGGTCGGAATATCTCTAGCAGTGGTTGGAGCTTTGGTAGGAGTAGTTCAAGCAGTATTGGCACAAAAAGCCGCTAATAAGATAGGGCTCAATAAAAGTATCATTTGGGGATTTGCTCTCTATACCATTGGTATGTTTTTATTTGCCTTTGCATCTACATCTTGGATGATGTTTGTCTTTTTATTGCCGTATTGTCTGGGAGGAATCGCTTCACCAAACTTATTGGCATTCATGACTAGCAAAGTTCCAGAAAATCAACAAGGAGAATTACAGGGAGGCCTCACGAGTCTTGCCAGTATCACAACTATTATAGGTCCTGTGATGATGACTGGAATCTTTTATTATTTCACAACGGAATCTGCTCCTTTTCATTTTCCAGGTTCTGCTTTTTTCCTTGGAGGCATATTTATGTTTGTGAGTTATTTGGTTGTATATTATTTCTTAAGAGAGAAAAAAGCCTAATCCAAAGCATCTCTAATTCATAGAAAGAAGGATTTTTTTCACTGATTATTCAATACATATCAGTTTTAGTCCCAATTGTCCTATTACCTAGAACTTCTGTCCATTTTTATCTGGTCCTCTTACCCCCATATTTGTGATGTAATTAAAAACAAATAGTTAAACATATAAAAATTAAAAAAATGGCAACTGAAATAAAAATCAAAAATTTACCTGAAGGATTTCAAAGCATTATAACCAATGGTACACATACAATTGTGGGAGATGAACCAGTCAATTCAAATGGAACAGATCTAGGATTGGCACCTACAGAATTGGTTCTAGCAGGATTAGCGATGTGTAAAGTGGCTACAGTGCGTCATATCGCAAGGAAAAAAGGTTGGAAAATCGGAAATGTAGAAGGGAGCTTCAGCCAAAGAGTGAGGAGAACAGAAGATGGTTTACTTCCCAAGGTGAAAGTGGATATCACTATTGAAGGTGATTTGACAGATGAACAAAGACATGAATTGTTATATGAAGCGGACCATTGTTATGTTCATAGAATGATTCAATCTGATTGGAAAATTGAATCAGCAATTAAAGAAAAGGCAGTATCTCAAGATTAGGAAAGACACATTATTAATAAACCATAAAAATTATATCATGAAAGAAATAGTAACGGCAAAAGAATTCAATGCATTAGCAACTCAAGACAAACCCATTTTACTAGATTTTTATGCCGATTGGTGTGGACCTTGTAAATCTCTTTTACCAGTGGTAGAAAAATTGGCAAAGAAGTATGAAGGTAAGGTTCATATTCAAAAAGTAAATGTGGATAGATTTCCTGGATTGGCACAAAAATTTGGAGTGAGAAGTATACCTGCTTTATTTTTTATGCAGGACCAAAAGATTTTGGAGAAAGCGCAAGGATATCAAAGTGAAGCAGCTTTAGAAGCATTAATTCAAAGAAATTCTTCTGTAGAAGTTTAATAGTTAAGGACAAATTATAATCATCAAAAAGAGCAGTCCTTAAGAAGGTTGCTCTTTTTTTATCTAAAAAATTAAAATCATGAAAGAAATAAATAATTTAAAAAATCAATCTCCGAATACTGATCAAATGGAGATATCTTGTGGCAATTGCTGGGGACATCAGGAATATATGAGTGGATACGTTGAAAAGACAATTGACCATCAAAGAAATCGGAATGAGAATTTTATCTCTAAATTTGTCAAACAATATTTAAAAAAGAATAGATCATGAAATTGCGTTACTCGAGCAGGTCAAAGGAGGTGGAAGAAATCGAAGCCAGATTGAAGCAAATGACTTTGGCCTATTCATTGGATTTTAACCCTGATTTGTTGGAGCCATCATTTGTGGATGGGAGTAAAGAATATCTTGGGGTTGACAAAATGAATGAATATTTAGACCAATTAGATCGAGAAAAAGAACAATGGTATTATTGTAGTTGTTAAGCCTATATATTTATCATTTATTTAATCCATTATGGCGATAACTACCATTGAATCATATACATTTTCTAAGAATAAGCTAAATCAAAAGGAAGCTCATTTTGAAGTTCAAAAAATAAGTTTGGACACCTATTGTGCAGCGAATAAGGCTGAGCGTTCTGATTATTATAAAGTGTACTGGATTGAAGATGGCAGCGGAAGATATGATATAGATTTTAAAGAATTTGAAATCAATGGGTCAGGTGTTTTTTGTGTCTCTCCAGGACAAATGTTCTCAGTTAAATCTGAAAAAGTTAAAACGGCTTTTCAGATGTCGTTTGATAAGGAATTCTATTGTGTGGAGGCACATGGAAAAGAAATCGCTTGCAATGGCTTGATTTTTAATAATGTTCATCGTGCTTCTGGAGTTTCAGTCAACTCAAAAGAAGCACCTGTTTTCAAATCCATAATTGATAATATCATTAATGAATTAAAGCATCCAGGAAATGCACATAGAGATATGGTTGAATCTTATCTAAGAATGTTTTTAATCCATACGTTGAGGCTTTTGGATATTCAAGAGTTGGAAAAAGGAAGCGTCAGTCATCAAAAGAATAAAATGGTGCAAGATTTTATTGCGTTGGTAGACAAACATTATAAAACAAAGCATTCGGTAAGTGACTATGCAAAAGAGCTGTTTATTTCACCAAAATCATTGGCAAAAAAACTAAAAGCTTTGGGATATCCAACTTCAACAGAAATGATTCAAGAACGCATTCTATTGGAAGCAAAACGATCTTTAAAATATTCACAAGACAGCATTAAAGAGATAGCGTATGATCTTGGATTTGATGATCCTGCCTATTTTTCAAGGTTATTTTCCAAAAAAGAAGGGATGACTCCATTAGCCTACAGAAAATCGTAAATGGCTAGCCCTTTTTATTTTTTATTAGTTCAATTTCGTTAAAAAGTTCTTTGCCATTGAATTCCAAAATGCTTAAATGTTTGTTTCTTCCCTTTGGATCAAGTAAAGTCCAATGTTTAGGATATCGGATGGTAATATCGTTTCCCATCAATTGGTTTCGCAAGGAATCGATATTTAGACCATAATCCATCCCTCTGTTAATGTAGTACATGGTCTTATCTCCTTCTAGTCTGAAGTTGATATCTTGAGGTCCGCCTTCAAAAATATAAACAACTTTTCCTTCTGCAACTAAACAATCTGCTGGATCACTAGGGATAGTAACAGGTCTCAATATGAGTAGGGCTAAGATGAAAAATGTGAAACCAAAAATGTAGAAGAAGATTCGTTTTTTCATAGGAATTGAACATTTATAACAGAACTTCTTTTTTATAAATTTTATTGTAGATAATTAAAAAAGACCCACCTTTAGGTGAGTCTTTTTAATGTATATCAAGATGTAACCTTAGTTATATTTCTCCAACGATCGCTTCTGTCACATTTATAATATGATCACCCACTTTTTCCAAAGAAGAATAGATATTGTTATAAATCATAGCAGATTTCACATTGTATCCTTTTTCTCCAATTTTAATTAGATTTTCCTTTCTAAGTCTATCTCTCATTTTATTAATGTCATATTCAATATCCAACGCTTTATCCTTGGTCACCTGATCATATTGTGGTGTATTCAAGTTTTCTACCATCAAAGCAAAAGCTTCGTCTACTTTAGCGCACATCTCAGTCAAATTGGTTCTTTGCTCTGGTGTAAAGTAGGTTTTATTTTCAATCTTTTGTTCCAGTGTTTTTGAAATTTGATAGTAAATATCTCCAATTCTCTCCAGATCATTACAGATGTTTAGAATACTTCTTAATCTCAAACTTGTTCGTGGAGTGATTTCCTGATTGGACAGCTTAGTGATATATTCAGTAATCTCGATCTCCATTTTATCTGTAATCTTCTCATACTTATTCACCTTCTTCAGCAACTTTCTTTGCCTTTTAGAATCAGTAGTATTGATCAACTCCTTAATGAATCCTGACATTCTGCTCGTAACAGAACCAAAATGGCCCGTTTCTTTCTGTAGTTCCACCGTAGCCAATTCTGGTGTTCTAAGGCCAGAGTTAATAAATTGTAACTTCATGTCATCTTCTTCACCTTCTCCTTCTGGCACACTCCAAATGGCAGCCTTCACCAGCCATTTCACAAATCCTAGCATAATGATAACATTCAATAAGTTGAATGCGGTGTGAAATGCAGACAATCCAATAGGCATATCATCTGCTACCGTATATGGATCTGCTAGTCCAAGTGATTGAAGAAAGCTAGACAATATTGGCAAGAATAGAGGAAGTAAAATTACCATCCATGTTACTCCAATAATGTTAAACATGGAGTGGATTCTAGCCGATCTTTTTGCATTTGTATTCCCTACTAATGATGCTAATTCTGCTGTAATTGTAGTTCCAATATTTTCTCCCAAAATCATTGCAGCTGCCACTTCAAAAGGAAGCCAACCTTGTGCGCACATCGTAAGCGTAATGGCCATTGCCGCACTCGAAGATTGTACTATAATGGTGACTAGGGTTCCTACAAAAACAAAGAATAATCTAGATAAGAAGCCCCATTGTGTAAATGTACCTAAGAAGTCAAGTACTTCAGTATTTCCTTTAAGATCTGGCACAGCACCTTTCAAATAGGATAGACCTAAAAAGAGGATGGCAAAACCAATAATAAATTCACCCCAATATTTCAACTTTCCTCTGTTGGAAAATAACATGGGAACTCCAAAAGCAAATAAAGGAATCGAAAGCACTTTTAGTTTTACTTTAAATCCTAGAAATGAAACCAACCATCCAGTAATTGTAGTTCCAATGTTTGCTCCCATCATTACACCGGCTGATTCTACCAATGTTAGCAGTCCTGCATTTACAAAACTAACTGTCATTACAGTTGTTGCAGACGAAGATTGGACCATTGCTGTTGTAAGAAAGCCAGTAAATACACCAAGAAACCTATTCTTGGTCATGGTTCTCAAAATATTTCTTAGTTGTGCTCCGGCAGCTCTTTGAATACCATCGCTCATCATTTTCATACCATAGACAAAGAAAGCCAATGCTCCTACGATCTGAATAAATTCCCAAATTCCAAATTCCATTATTAAAAGATTTTACTTTTGGTAAAGTTGATTGTTATTAAATTAAAATTGTAGTTCAAATTGTGTTCTCCAAATCATTTTGTCATTCGCTACGTCAGGAATATCTCCTTGGGTAGTTATTGATCTATAGGTAAAGTCAGTCTGAACCTTCAAGCTATGTCCGACTATAAATTTTGATAATCCAATTGTATATCTTTTATCATCATTGTCAACCCCAATATCAGGACTTGTCGTTGTATATCTTCCAGCAATTTCTACATTGTTTTGAAACATATACCCCATCTGTATATTGAATGAAGATCCTGTGTAGTATTCTCCGATAATGTCATCTGTAAATTGACTGAATAAGACAGGATCACCATCACTAGTGGATTTGTCTACATATTCAATCATCGAAGAAAATCCTTGATATTTAAACATTAAGTCGGCAAAAAATGTGTTTAATGTTTTTCCAGGAGTTCCGTCAGCATCAATAAAACTACCTAGATTACCACGCTCTCTGGCAGCCTTGTTGTTAATGTCATATGTAAGTCCAACAGAAAGTTTTGGTGTACTTTCCCTTTTTACAGCAGATGCAACATAATCGCCTTTAGATTGGAATGCTCCAAAAGGAAGAGCCTCTAATCGAAACGTATATTCAGAGCCACCAAAATTACCTACAGTAATATCTCTTCCTTCTCCTTGGGAAAATGCAATTTTTTCAATAAGAATAAAATCACCAGACAATTTATGTTTGTGGGTAAGCATTAGACCCAGGTCTCGATCTATATTAAATCTGGAGTTCAACCAAGATCGATCTACAAATTGAAGATTTGCAGATGAAATGACCCGCTCTCTGTTACCAGGCAACTTGCCTTGACCAAAACGAATAGAAAAG
>JARGNR010000105.1 GCA_029212405.1 Saprospiraceae bacterium | reverse complement strand
ACGGCAACGGCTGTGTAAATAGTGCGAGTGATGATGTTGAAGTATTTGCTTTACCAATAGTCACCTTTGTAGCATTACCAGACTTGTGTATTGATGCAGGGATCCAAGCGGCACAAGGAGGTGGAAATCCAACAGGTGGAGTGTACTCAGGAACTGGCGTAACAGATAATGGCAATGGATTAGATTATGATTTTGACCCAGCGACAGCAGGCGTGGGAGTACATACAATAACATATACGTACATGGACGGCAACGGCTGTGTAAATAGTTCGAGTGATGATGTTGAAGTATTTGCTTTACCAGTAGTCACCTTTGTAGCATTACCAGACTTGTGTATTGATGCAGGGATCCAAGCGGCACAAGGAGGTGGAAATCCAACAGGTGGAGTGTACTCAGGAACTGGCGTAACAGATAATGGCAATGGATTAGATTATGATTTTGACCCAGCGACAGCAGGCGTGGGAGTACATACAATAACATATACGTACATGGACGGCAACGGCTGTGTAAATAGTTCGAGTGATGATGTTGAAGTATTTGCTTTACCCATTGTCACCTTTACAGCACTACCAGACTTATGTATAGATGCAGGCATCCAAGTGGCACAAGGAGGCGGAAATCCAACGGGCGGAGTGTACTCTGGACCTGGAGTGACAGATAATGGTAACGGAATAGATTATGACTTTGACCCAGCGACAGCAGGAGTGGGAGTACATACTATAACGTATACGTATACAGATGGAAACGGTTGTATAAATAGTGCGAGTGATGATGTTGAAGTATTTGCTTTACCCGTTGTCACCTTTACAGCCTTAGCAGATGTGTGTATTGATGCAGGGATTCAATCTGGTATTGGTGGTGGATCACCAACTGGTGGCGTTTACAGTGGCACAGGTGTAACGGATAATGGCAATGGAACAGATTTTGACTTTGATCCAGCAGCAGCAGGCGTGGGAGTACATACGATAACGTATACGTATACAGATGGAAACGGTTGTATAAATAGTGCAAGCGATGATGTTGAAGTTTTTGCTTTACCCATCGTGACCTTTACAGCATTACCAGACTTATGTATTGATGCTGGTATTCAAGCTGGTCTAGGAGGCGGTTCACCGATAGGTGGAGTGTACTCAGGCACAGGTGTAACTGATGATGGAAATGGTATGACATACAGCTTTGATCCAGCAGTAGCGGGATCAGGTATACATACCATTACCTATACGTATACAGATGGCAATGGTTGTACAGATTCAGCAGGTGATGATGTAGAAGTATTTGACCTGCCTGTAGTTGATTTCTCAACATCTGAGAATTTGTGTATTGACTCTGGAGTACAAACTGGATTAGGTAATGGAATACCGTCAGGCGGTGTTTATTCAGGTGTAGGTGTTACCGATGATGGAAATGGAATGACATATAGTTTTGATCCAGCCATTGCAGGCGTAGGAGTACATACGATAACGTATACATTTACCGATAGTAATGGTTGTATTGATAGTGCAAGCGATAATATAGAAGTTTTTGCTTTACCAGTGGTAGATTTTACCGCATTGGCAAGTTTGTGTATTGATGCAGGGGTACAAACAGGTTTAACAGGAGGTACTCCAACTGGAGGTATCTATTCAGGAAGTGGTGTTACGGATGATGGAAATGGAATGACATATAGCTTTGATCCAGCCATTGCAGGGGAAGGGGTGCATACAATTACCTATACCTATACAGATGGCAATGGCTGTACAGATTCAGCAATTGATGATGTGGAAGTATTTGGACTTCCTATAGTTGAAATTACACCACTAGGAGACCTATGTGTAGATGCTGGTGTACAATCAGGATTGAGTGGAGGTACTCCAACGGGAGGTGTTTATTCAGGGACAGGCGTAACCGATGATGGAAATGGAATGACATACAGTTTTGATCCAGCAGGAGCAGGAGTTGGAACACATACCATAACCTACGATTACACGGATGTAAACGGATGTAGCAACAGTGCTAGTGTTGATGTAACGGTGAATCCGCTGCCAGTGCCGACTATTGATCCAATTAACCCATTGAATGAAGTTTGTATTGGAAATGGGCTAATCACATTGATTGGAAATCCAGCAGGAGGAACATTTAGTGGTATAGGAATCATTGATGGAGCTGCCGGAGTATTTGATCCGAAGGTAGCTGGAGAGGGAATCCATACTATTACATATGAATATACAGACTTAAATGGATGTGTTGCCAGCACAACGATAGATATAAGTGTAATTAATTGCTTTGATTTGGCATTAACAAAAGTAGTTGATCCCATGGGGCCACAAGGACCATTTGTCATAGGTGATCAGGTTACATTTGTTGTCACGGTTTACAATCAAGGTCAAACAGATGCATATAATGTCGAAGTGGAAGATTATTTACCTAGTAATATGTCATTTACAAGCAGTGCAGATTTTACACTGAATGGGGGTAGTTATATAGCGAATATTCCTTTCATAGCAGCAGGACTAAGTCAAGAGTTATCCATAACCTTGGAATTATCAAGTTATGATAATGTTGATGTTATAAATAATGCTGAGATCATTTCTGCAGATGACGATACGAATGATGCAAATACACCACCTGAAGATGAGGATAGTGATTTGGATTCAATAATTGGATCTTCTGATGATAATTCAGAATTGGGTACAGATAATGACATAGATGATGAAGATCCTGGAACACCAGGAAGTATGGATAATCCTTTGGATCAAGATGATTATGATCCTTCATTATTACCAATTCTGGATTTGGCGAATACTAAGACAGTAAATGCAGCAAGTATTGCAGCAGCTGGCGGAACATTTGAGCCTAATGAAATTATCACTTTTGAGGTCAATGTATTCAACCAAGGAAATGTGACTGCAGATAACATTGTTGTGACAGATACAATTCCGTGTGGATTATTATATAATGATGTATTAAATGGAGCTGAAGGTTGGACCTTATCTGGTACTGGAGGCTCAGCAAATTATACGGTTGCCTCTTTGGCACCGGGGATGGATACAACAATATTAATTAGTTTTAGTATCAAGCCAAGTGCGCAAGTTGTGACTGATTGTGGAACTTCACAAGCAGTGGTACCAGGAAAGCCATTTACCAACTACTCATTCATTAAGAGTGCGGATGTAGATGGGACGGTTCAGACAGAGGATGTGGATTCTGAATTTGATTCTTTTACAATAGAGGAAGCGAATACGAATCCAAATGAGGATGGAGATGATGACACAGATAGTACAGGAAATGATCAGGAAGGTTCGCAAGATGATAATGACCCTGCTTTAGTTGAGGTCTTTGATTTGGCTCTTTCAAAAATTGTGAGTCCATGGGAATTGCCTTATCAAGTGGGTGAGACGGTGACATTTGAAATCTGTGTTTCAAGTCAAGGAAATGTGCCGAGTGATTCTATCAACATAGTAGACTATATTCCTGCGGGTCTTGAATACAATACATTGAGTGATGCTCTAGGTTGGACGGGTACTCCAGGAAATAGTACAGCTACTTTTGCATTTGATAATACAACTATTCCAGGAGGACAATTAGAATTTGGTGATCAAGTATGTACGGATATCATATTGACTATATTAGCAAACGAAACTGATTTTGTAAATAGGAGTGAGATAACATCGGCTACTTCAATTGTAGATGATGGTATGGGTGGATCATTAACTAGTCTAGTTACAAATGACAATGATTCTCAATTTGATGCAATCCCATTTGATGAAGCAGGTGGTGCAGAAGAAACCGAAAGTGATGCATTGACAAGTAGTACAATGGATCCAGCAGTTCTTGGAGACGGAACAGGTACTCCAGGTAGTACACTAGCTTCTACGGATGACGATAGTTCTGATCCAGCATTTGTACCAATAATTGATTTTGCATTGCGTAAAAAAGTTGCAGATGGAAATACCAACCCATTTGCAGTTGGAGATACAGTTCGATTTTTAATAGAAATATTGAATCAAGGAAATGTAAGCGGAAGCAACATTACTGTTAATGATTATATACCAAACAATTTAGCATTTGTTGATAATATGACAAATGGGGATTGGACAGGAGCATCATTTGGACAAAGTAATGTTACGGCAATGTCTACATTAACTGGACCTTTAGCTCCGGGAGAAATAGATAGCTTATATATTGATTTAGAAATTATTGGTGGAGGATCAGGAATTGAAGATTATACCAACTCAGCTGAGATCTTTACCGTATTTGCATCATCAGGTGCTCCTACTGGAATTGCTGACGGTTCGGATATTTCAGCGTTTGACGTGGATAGTACTCCTGATGGAAATAATGAAAATGACAATGGCGCTGATGCAAGTAGTCCTGACAGTCCAAATAATCCTAACCCAGCAGATGATTATGTCGATGGAAATGGATTAGACCCTGCAGGTATGCCAGATGATGGAGTACAAGCAACGGATGAAGATGATGCTGATCCAGCTTTAGTAGCATTTCATGATGTAGCATTAACCAAAACAAAACCAGTTGACCAAGAACCGGTTAACATTGGAGAGGTTGTTACATTCACAATTACCGTGTTTAATCAAGGAAATAGTCCTTTGGACAGTGTTCGAATAATAGACTATGTTCCTGCTGGTTTTGCATTTACACCGAATAACAACTGGGTTGCTGATGGCTTGAATGCCACATTAACTGCAACAGTTACAAATGGATTAATCACAGGTGGCGGTATACCCGTAGGTGGTTCTCAAGAATTCCCAATTGAACTTACTGTAGCGCCGACGGCTACGTTGACTAATTTGGTAAATGTTGCAGAAATTACGGGCTCTAAGGATGAAAATGATCTGACGCAAAATGATGATGGAGATAGTACAGCAGATGAAATTCTGGGCAATGATCCAGGAGGCGCAGATGATACAGACAGTGATGATGAAGTCAACGGAGATGGAACAGGTGTGCCTGGAGATGGAGTTGCTGCAACGGATGAAGATGACAGTGATCCAGAAGGTGTACAACTTGCATTGTACTCTATAGGAAATCAAGTTTGGATAGATGATAATTATGATGGACAAATCAATGGTGGTGAAGTTGGAATTGATGGAGTAGCTGTAGAACTCTATGATACAAGTGGTAATCTGATCGATATGACAGTTACTTCTGGTGGTGGATTCTATCTATTTGATAGTTTATTAATGGGTGACTTTATTGTTGTAATTCCAGCAAGTGAATTGGCAGCGAATGGTTCACTTCAGGATTATCAATCAAGTACAGGTACATTCAATATGGGTGGTCCTTATGAGGATCCAGGAGTAGATGCGAACACGAATATTGACAATGATGATAATGGTACGTTTGATACCAATACAGATTATCCAGGAGCAGTAGTAAGTACAGTAGTAACATTGGGTGGTGATGATGAGCCATTGAATGAGAACCCTGACAACGATGCTATAACTGAGGATAAAAATGAAAACTTAACGATTGATTTTGGATTCATTGAAAAGGTATACGATATCGCTTTGATCAAGGAGACCGATATGGAGACAGGAAATAGTTTTGGTGATGATATTCTATTCACCATAACTGTAACCAACCAAGGAAATACTCCACTTACAAATATTGAAGTAATCGATTATATTGCTCCAGGATTTGAAACAGTACCGGGATTAAACAGTGCTATTACAGATGCTGGAGGTAGCGGCTGGATTGATAATGGAACGACATCATCTACTTATGTAATAGGGGATACATTATTACCAAATGAATCCAGAGAAGTTGGAATCTATTTGACATTAGTGAGTTCATTACTACCAGATGCGTATGTGAACTTTGCGGAGGTAAGCGAATTCCAGGATACAATTGGAAATAGTACAGATGGTACAGGGCCATATCCTGAAGGTATCGAAGATGAAGATAGTACACCAGATACTATGAATGACAATGATCCAGGAGGACAACCAGAAAGTGATTCTGATGATTCTGTAGATGGAGATGGAACAGGTACAGTGGGAGATGATAATCCATTAACGGACGAAGATGATCATGATCCTTCGATGATTCAAGTTGTGGATATAGCACTTGCTAAAACAACGGTTACTCCAGCTCCATATATCTATGGGCAGGAGGTAGAATTTAATATTGAGGTGATCAATCAAGGAAATGTTGACTTGGAGAATATTTTAATATCAGACTACTTCCCTTGTGGGTTTACATTTGGACCAAGTAATATTGGTTGGACAGAAGGCACAGGTGATGCAACATATACCATTCCTTCATTAAATGCAGGGGAATCGACTAATATTAGTATTTACTTTACAGTCATTCCAGTAAGTGGTTCATGTGACTACGCTGATGCCTATACAAACTTTGCAGAGGTTAGTCAAATGTTTGCGGATTATGACAACGATGGAAATTTTGATGATGATGTAAGTTTGGAAGATGCAGATAGTGAAGCAGATAGTGATAATACGAATGATGCAGGTGGGCAGCCACAGAGTGATGCAGATGATTTTGTTGAAGGAGATGGTACAGGACCAATTAACGATGGTACGGATGTAACGGATGAAGATGATCATGATCCTGCATTCATTACGATATTTGATTTGGCTCAAATTAAATTCATAGACAATGAAGGTCCATATGCGATTGGAGAAACTGCAACATTTGAATTCGAGATTACAAATCAAGGTAATGTAGATGCCTACAATATTGAAATTACAGATTACTTGAGTAATGGATTTACCTTCTCTACAACTGGGAATACGGGATGGTCTGTAGATGGAGACTATTTAGTAAATACAATTGATGGGCCATTGGCTCCGGGAGAAACAGTGGGACTTACATTGAACTTGACGGTAGCACTTCCAGATGCAGCATCTGCGGCATCATGGTACAACGAATCTGAAATTAGTGAAGCGGATGATGACATCAATCCAGGAAATGAACCTCCAACGGATGCGGATAGTACTCCAGATCAAAATCCTGATAACGATAATGATCTTGTAGATGGAAACGATGACGATCCAATTTTTGATCCAGATGATGACAATGACAATGTAATCGATGAGAATCCAAACGATCCATTCGGATTAGGCGATGATGATGAAGATGATAATGATGCTGCAGGTATTCTCGTTGTGGGAGGATTGGGTGATACGGTCTGGAAGGACTTAGATGGAGATGGAATTCAAGATGCTGGCGAACCAGGTGTAGAAGGAGTAGAGGTTACATTGACTGATTGCAACGGGAATGTTCTAGCAACACAGACTACAGATAGTGATGGATTTTACTTCTTTAATAATCTTCTTCCAGGAGACTATCAAGTCCAATACGATATTAGTGGCCTTCCAGCGGGATGTATATTTACACAGCAAGATCAAGGTGGAGATGATTCCTTGGATAGTGATGTTGATGAAAATGGATTCGCGCCATGTACAACCATTCAAGGAGGAGAATACGACAGTACATTTGATGCAGGTTTAGCTATTCTTGTAAATATTGGAGATTTCGTTTGGCATGATACAGATGGAGATGGAGTTCAAGATGTTGGAGAACCAGGTATCCCAGATGTAATGGTATTGTTATACAACGAAGACAATGAATTGATACAAGTTACTATGACAGATCAAGACGGTATGTATTTATTCACAAATGTATTGCCTGATACCTACTATATCGTATTCGTAGATCCAGATGGCTTTGTTTCGACTTTCCCGGATACAACAGATGATGAAAACGATAGTGACATTACCAACTTTGTCTTTACCGATGAAGGTAGTACGACGGATCTGTTTACTATTGAATATGGACAAGAAGACGATCTTTCATTTGATGCAGGATTCTATAGATGTATCCCAATTGGAGAAAGAGTATGGTACGATGTGGATGAAGACGATCTGTTTGATGCAACTGAAAATGGGATTAATGGATTAGAAGTGAATCTATATAGATTGGATGGAGGAAGTTATTCACTATATGAAACTCAATTAACTGGTCTTAAGCCAGGAACTCCTTCTGATGATGGGTATTACAAATTCTGCGCTCCTCCAGGAACGTACTATGTTGAAGTTGTGATGCCTCCTATTGGATTGGTATTGGCTAAATCAAATGCACTCAACAATTTGCCTTTAACACATCCAAACGAATCCACTGAAGACAGTGACATGACGAACAATTTTGGACAGAGTACAACTGCTTCATTTACGGTAGAATCAGGAGAGATGCTTTGTAATATTGGTTCAGGATTTTATCCAATGGCAGAAGTAGGAAATAGAGTATGGATGGATTCAAATGAAAATGGTACGCAAGACTCTGGAGAGGGGAATGTTTCCAATGTATTAGTAGAAGCATTTGAAGTCGAAACGGGTGAAAAAGTTGCAGAATCTGTCACCAATGACTTAGGTATTTACAATATCGACTATTTGCAGAAAAAGGAGTATTACTTGAAGTTTACTCCACCGAATGGACTTAGTTTTACTGATCCGAATACAGGAGATGAAGATACGGATAGTGATGTTGATCATACCTTTGGTTTTAGAACGACATCCGCATTTAGTTTGAGTCCAGGTGAAGCCATTATTAATGTAGATGCAGGACTTAGATTTGGAGCGTTACCAGTAGTATGGTTGAGTGTAGATGCTGAGCATTTCGGTGAGTACAATTTAGTGACATGGAAGACGGCTTCAGAGGTAAATACAGAATCATTTATCGTAGAAAGAAGTATCAATAGTATTGATAAGTTTGAGGCGATTGGAGAAGTGGATGCTGCTGGTGAAAGTACTACTATACAAGCATATGCATTTGAAGACGAAAACATACGACCAGGGACATATTATTACAGAATCAAGCAACTGGATAAAGATGGTAAGTTTGATTATAGTGATATTGTCTTATTGAAAGTAATATCTGAAAAGAATGAAATCACTTTGGCACCGAATCCAGCTAGAGGGAAATCCATTCTGACGATTGATTTGGAAAGTGGTCAAGAGACAAGTGTTAGTGTGATTGGAAGTGATGGTCGATTGATCAGAACAATGACTATTGAAGCAGTTACTGGACAAGGTATCAGTACTACATTAGATATAGATGAGTTACCTACGGGAGTGTATTCGATTTATATCAACCAAGGTACATTTACTGAGATCAAAAAACTGATCATTATAGAATAAATCTTTAAATGAAGATTGATGTTAAAAGAGGCTATCTCCCAGTGAGATGGCCTCTTTTCATTTTCTTTTTTCATCATGTTTTTCATTATTTTTGATAAGTTCATAAGTACTAGATAACTCACGATACTTATTATGAGAAATATATTTTGAATAGATCTTTTACAGTTTGAAGTCTTAAAGGTTCCTAGCGTTGTTTCCATCTAATCTCCATTTAAAACAGCTGACATAAAAGATCTTTATTATACGGTTAAATAAATTTTATCTTTAAATACTTTAGGTTTGAAACAAAACGTACGAATTGAGGTTTTACACAGGTGTGACAAAATCAAAACGAACAGAACTAAAACGAAATGATTAAAAGATTTTACGATACCAAGTATTTAAAAGGTGATATAACAGGTGGATTGGTAGCGGGAGTAGTTGCTTTACCATTGGCTTTGGCATTTGGAGTTCAATCTGGCATGGGTGCAGCTGCAGGATTGTATGGGGCAATTGCAGTTGGGATATTTGCAGCTATTTTTGGAGGAACTGCTACCCAAGCTAGTGGACCGACTGGACCGATGACGGTGGTATCCGCGGCCTTGGTTGCAGCAGCGATTGAGCTAACTGGAAGTTTAGAAAACGCCATGAGTATCATTCTTCTAGCATTCTTTCTAGGAGGATTGATTCAGATTATTTTTGGTTTAATCAATATTGCCAGTTACGTCAAATACTTTCCTTATCCTGTCGTCTCTGGATTCATGAGCGGGGTAGGGTTGATCATCATCATTTTACAATTATTTCCATTTGCTGGATTATCCTCGCCAAAATCAACGATAGCGGTGATACAGGATTTGCCCAGATTGTTTACAGATGGAAATCTTTATGCATTGGGTCTTGGGTTGTTGACGGTCATTATTTATTTCGTTTTCCCAAAAATTACAAAAGCAATTCCAAGTGCATTGGTAGCTTTGGTTGGAGCGACATTAGTGGGTTACTTCTTGCAATGGGACGTACCAGTTATTGGAGAAATTCCGTCGGGTTTGCCAAGTATTCAGATATCGGGGTTCTTGTCCATTGATAGTAGTGCTTACTCCATTATTTTGGAATATGCAGTAGTGCTGGCGGTATTAGGAAGTATTGACTCTCTTTTGACATCGGTCATTGCAGACAATATGACAAAAACCAAACACAATAGTAATAGAGAATTAATAGGACAGGGAATAGGAAATATGATAGCGGGCATAGTTGGCGGTATTCCTGGAGCGGGAGCGACTAAAGGTACGGTGGTGAATATCAATTCTGGAGGACGAACAAGGGTGTCTGGGACCATTCATGGACTTATATTATTGGCCGTTTTATTGGGTTTAGGATCATTAGCGGCACATATTCCATTGGCTGTTTTAGCAGGATTGCTTATACCGATTGGATTTAAAATCATTGACGTAAAGGGATTAAAGCATTTAGTCTCAGTCCCTAGAGCAGATGCTGTAGTATTGATATTGGTACTTTTAATAACAACATTTGGTAGTTTAATTCAGGCTGTTGGGATTGGAGTGGCTCTGGCGTCATTGTTATTCATGAAAAAGGCAAGTGATTTGGGACAAAAAGGGATGAATGTTGGACCCGTCTCTGATTTTGATGGTTCAAAACCATGGCAAGATGAAATCGACTTTTATGAAGAATACAAGGATAAAGTAATCATCAAACATCTTTATGGACCTTTCTTTTTTGGTTTTACATCCCACTTTAGAGATGAAATCAAGAAGTTGTCATCAGAAATTAAAGCATTAGTTATTCGTATGGATCGTGTCCCATACATAGATCAATCAGGATTGTATGCACTTGAGGATTCTATTTATGAGTTGAATGCAAAAGGAATTGAGGTTATTCTAACAAAAGTACAGGATCAGCCGTTGGATATGTTGCGCTCCATTGATATCATACCAGATCTTATTCCAGAAGATGACATTTTTGAAGATGTAGAACAGGCTTTTGCGTATTTGAGAAAAAATTTAGGGAATTGATAGGCTAAGGATATTTATATAGGCGGTTTTGGCAAACATGATATTTCGCTCCAATCATAAATTGTACTATGAATTGAGTATTATTGTATGACCATTAGATTTATCTAGGCCTCATGTCCAAAATTAAAATGCATTCAACAACTAGGAGATTATCTGCAATTATGTTTACAGACATAGTTGGATATACCTCTTTAATGCAAGGCAATGAATCCAGAGCAGTTGAAAAGCGACACCGACACAGGGCTGTATTTGAGAAGTTTCACCAACAACATGATGGACAGATTTTACAATATTTTGGAGATGGCACAATGAGTGTATTTGATTCTGGTGTAAATGCTGTAGAGTGCGCAATAGCAATCCAGAAGGAATTACAAACAGGAGATGTTGTTGAGCTAAGAATGGGGTTGCACATCGGAGATATCGTATTTGATGGTACAGAAGTATATGGAGATGGAGTGAATTTGGCATCAAGAATTGAAAGCCTTGGTATTGCTGGAGGGATATTACTTTCTGGAAAAATTCACGATGAAATAAAAAATCACCCCCAAATATCCACCACATCTTTAGGTCTTTTTTCCTTGAAAAATATTAGAAATCCTATAGAAGTATTTTCGATAACCAATGAAGGAATAAAAATCGCAGAGCGATCAAACTTAAGAGGAAAAGAGGAAAAAAGAACTAAAAATATAGCTGTTCTTCCATTTGTAAATATGAGTTCAAATACCGAGCTTGAATACTTCAGCGATGGAATTACAGAAGAAATTATCAATGCGTTGGCTAAAATCAAAGCCTTGAAAGTGACATCCAGAACTTCTTCTTTTTATTTCAAGAATAAAAATATTCCAATAACAAAGATTGGTACAGAATTAAACGTGTCAACTATATTGGAAGGAAGTGTCCGATTGTCTGGTAATAAAATGAGGATTACGGCTCAACTGATTGATGTGGAAGATGATTTTCATTTTTTTTCGGAAACATTTGACCGTTCGATTGATGATGTTTTTGCAGTTCAAGATGAAATCAGTCTTTTAATTGCAGATAAATTAAGAGAGCATATTGGCCATTTTGAGCTCATGGATAATTTGGTTTCTGAACCAGACATTCCAGTAAAAACATACCAAAAGTATCTGAAGGGGCGATACTATTTAATGAAATTGACCCAAGAGAGTACCGAAAAGTCCATTGAGATATTCAAAGAAATAATTTTGGAACAGCCCAACTTTCCAATGCCCTATTTAGATATTAACCAAGGGTATGCATTTATGGGGACCATGGGCCTAATGCCTGCCAGTGAGGCTTTTATGAAAGGCAAACCTTTCCTAGATAAAGCACTTGAATTGGATGAAAACTTACCTGAATCACAGCGGAATCTATCTTGGAGGGCAAGTTGGCAAAACTGGGATTTTGAAGGAGCATATCGACATATATTAAAAGCAATAGACCTTAGACCTACGGATGATATTTATCTCACGATGTCAAATTTATTGGCAGTAGAAGGAAAATTTGATGCAGCATTAAATTATGTAGAGAAGGCACTACAACTGGATCCATTTTCAGCAATGAATGTACATTTTAAGGGCTTCATTTATTATCTGCAAGAGTCTTTTGATGAGGCACAAAAATTCTTTGAGAAAAGCCTTTCATTGAAAAAAGATTTACCTTTTCCTCCATTGTACATAGGTATCATTATGCTCTTTGAAGGCAAAGAAGATAAAGCATTGAATTACTTTCAAAGTTTGCCAGAAGTTAAAGGCGACCTTACTCGACTGGGGGGAATGGCGTTGGTGTATGCAAAAATGAAGAAGCAATCTAAAGTTGATGAATACATTTCTTTGTTGAAAGCTCAATTGCAATCGGATTCCATAGGTAGCGCAATGAATTTTTTAATACTGATGTATACGCTACTTGGTCGATATGATGAGGCATTAGATGTGATGGAAGAAGCGGTAACTTTTCGGTTGCCCTTAATTCTCTTATTGAAAACAGAACCCATTGCCAAACCACTTAGAAAACAGGAACGTTTCCAAAAGATTATGGGGGATATTTTTAAAGGGAATGATACACTTCAACAAATTGCGGAGATACCGAAACGATCAACGATACCTGCAGAAATAGGACAAAAGTACGTTACAAGGTTAATGGAATGTATGTCCCAGGAGAAACCCTATTTAAATTCAAACCTCACGCTCAGAATATTAGCAGAATTGATAGAGATTCATCCTAACAAATTATCTGAATTATTGAATGATCGAATAGGGAAAAACTTCTCTGAATTTATTAACCAATATCGAGTGGAAGAATTCAAAACGATTGCGATTTTACCTCAAAATAACCACTTATCATTATTGGGTTTGGCCTATGAAAGTGGTTTTAACTCAAAGACTGTTTTTAATACCTTCTTTAAAAAGGAAACTGGTTTTACACCCAACCAATATCTTAAGTCGGTGAGGACAAAAGACGATAATTAGAAGGCGGCTTGTCATATTTCAATAGCAGGTCCAAAAGGAATTCATTTTTTTAGTCAGTTAATTTATTGTACCTGTTCTGATTTATAAATCAGAACGATTCAGCGTGCACTCTGGCTTACATTTGAAGTATTCAATCAACAAATATTAAAAATGAAACAGAAAATGAAAGCCGTTATAACCACAAAATATGGAGGTCCAGAAGTTTTGCAACTAGATACGGTAGCAAAACCCCAACCAAAGAGTAATGAAGTATTGGTTAAAATATATTCAGCTTCAATTACCAGAGCAGAAACAATGATGAGAACAGGATATCCACTGATTGGAAGACTATTTACGGGTTTGAGTAAACCTAATAACCCTATTTCTGGAACAGGTTTTTCAGGCATTGTTGAAGCGATCGGTGATGAGGTGTCAAAATTCAATATTGGAGACCAAGTATTTGGGGAGTCTTTAGTATCATTTGGGACCTATGCTGAATATATATGTATCGATGAAAACGGGATAATTACAAAAAAACCACACAATATTGATCACAACCAAGCTGCTGTTGTAGGAGACGGTGGAATCACTTCGATGAACTTTCTAAAGAAAATCGCACAGATAAAAAAAGGTCAAGAAGTATTAATCATTGGAGCATCTGGGAGTCTCGGATCTGCGGCCATTCAATTGGCGAAGCACTATGGTGCTAATGTGACTGGGGTATGTAGTGCTGCAAATAAAAAGATGGTATTTAGTTTAGGTGCAGATAGCGTGGTTGATTATATGAAAGAAGATGTTACCCAACTAGGAAAAGCATACGACATTATTTATGATACAGTAGGTAAGAGTTCGTTCAAATTGTGCAAAAAGATATTGACTGAAGAAGGCAAATATATGTCTCCTGTATTGAATTTTTCATTATTAATGACCGTATTATGGACATCTATTTTTGGCAAGAAAAAAGCGTATTTTTCAGCGACAGGCGCATTGTCAAAGGAAATAATAAAGTCGTTTTTGGAAAAAATGAGAGAATTAATAGAAGCCAATAAATTTAAGTCTGTAATTGATAAGACATACAAATTGGAATCAGCAGTACGTGCACATCAATATATTGATACAGGGCGTAAAAAAGGTAATGTAGTTTTTGAAATTCATAAAGTTTAGAAAACGGAGAAGGCAGATAAAGCTTAAGAATTCTTCATCGCAATCTACTGAATGGGTGATATACCTTAATGGTTACCATTATATGGTTTAAGAGTAAATTTTCCTCCTGGACCGGCTTCAAGGAGTGTGTACTGTTTTGTTGATGTAGCAGATCCTTTACGTGCAAAACGTACTATCCCTTCAATTTTACTTATAATAGATTGATCAGGTCCCTTACCATGGATTTTAATGGTATGAATTCCAGTTCCAAGAATTTGTTTGAATGGAGTCGTGAGTGATTTTTGTTCAGTGGTTTTCTCCTCTGTATCACCGTCTAATTGACTGGTAATATATAAATCAAATTGTTCTTCCTTGTCTGTTAGAGTTGCAATTGATAGCTCATACGTATATTCTACAGTTGGTTCAATAACAAATTGATTATTATTGCCCAAAAGCAACAAAGAAAAGAAGAGACACAGGGTATTAAATAATGGAGTAAAGGTAATCATGGTGGTATATTTTATCTTTATTTAAAGGTAGTAAAAAACGGATGAGTTATTCAACATGTATAAAATACACTATTAAAATTAAAGAAAGTTGAACAGGTGTAGATAAGGTGTTTCTACCCTAAAAAAGGAGAAAGAGATACGTTATTTTTAGTCACCAAAATATCTGTAACCCCAAAATTAGTATAAGATGGCTAAGAAATCATCCAAGCAGCCCCTCACCTTTTTAAGAAAATCCGATCAAAACGGAGGTGAATTAGAAATGTTGACCACGAGTGCCAACAGGAAACGGATATTAAAAAGGAATAGTGGTCATTCTTTGATTTCAAAGTCCTTGGGTAGAGGAAAACATGCAGTTGTTCTAGGTGCTGGTATAGCAGGATTGTCTATTGCCTACGAACTATTAAAACATACGAACTATGCTGTAACGATCCTGGAAGCGAATAATCGTATTGGAGGGCGTAGTTTGACCGTGAGACCAGGAGATAGTTTTACAGAGAATCCCAAAAACCATCCTAAAACATCATATAAACAAACGTGCAAATTTACAGTTGAGGACTTATATAATCAGCCCTATTTGAATTGTGGACCTGGTCGAATTCCTTCTGCACATCGAGACGTATTGAATTACTGTAAGACCTTAGGTGTTGAACTAGAGATCTATGTCATGCAAAGTAGATCTAATGTAGTTTATGATGGGGATAAATTTAAAGACAAAAAAGGGAAACCTGACCCAGTGGTCAATCGTAGACTGGCCAATGATCCTAGAGGGTATTTTTCTCAGTTTTTGTATAAAATGCCAGAATTGCTTAAGGCGTTGGAAAATGATCCAGATAAGAAAAAGTACAAAGATTTTATAACCTCTGTCAAACCACTGATCAAAGCATTATCGGAGGTAGACGATGGAGATGAAAAATTAAAAGCATGGTTGACAAAATTTGGCGACATCAATAAGGAAGGTGTATTTGATAAGACCTCAAGATCAGGATATACAGAATTGCCAGGAAAAACGATGTTGGGGGAGGATGAAAATATTATGCCTAAGTTGGACTTTTCTCAGATGCTGGACTCTGAATTTTGGGATTTGAGATTCTATCAGCCGGATGATTTTCCATGGCAACAAACTTCATTTCAACCCAAAGGAGGAATGGATATGATTGTCAAAGCACTGGCGATAGAAGTCGAAAAATTAGGAGGCAACATTATCTTAAATGCCGCGGTTTCTAAAATTGAAAGGGAGGGAAAAAAGTACTTTGTTACCCACGAAAATGATAAAAATCCTGTCGAAGCTGATCTTTGTTTTAGCAATATGCCCATTCCGTTATTAAAAGGAAAAATAACCAAAGGACTATTCAAGGATGAGATGTTTGCGCATGCATTAGAGATTGTTTTAAGAGAAAAAGATTTTTTACAACCAACAGTGAAAGTTGGGTGGCAGAGTAAGAGAAAATACTGGCAAGATCCCGAGGATAAAAATACGGTTCCCATATTTGGAGGTATTTCCTGGACCAATCATCCAATGACTCAAATGTGGTATCCATCCAATGATTACCATCAAAATTTAGGTATTTTGACGGGAACATATAATTTTGGCGATAATGCCACCGCATGGGGCAAAGAGGACCCTCAATGGAGACTGGATGAGGCTCGAAAAGGGGCTGAAGAATTGCATGGAGAAGAATTTGCAAATCAATTGGATCATGGATTAACAGTAGCCTGGCAAAATATAAAAACACAGCGAGGTGGATGGGTAGATTGGACCAAAGTAGATGAAAAGACTAAAGACCCTAGTTTAAGTTATCATGATATCATACATATCCGAAAACAAATGGAGCTGGGAGAACCCGAACACGGTTCGGCGGCTTGGTGTTTTAATGAACTTCAGAAAGGGGATAATGGGTTTTATATCGTCGGTGATCAATTGTCTTCGTTACCAGGATGGCAAGAAGGAGCAATTACATCTGCTTTAGTAGCGTTTGGTCTGGCGACTAAGATGAAAGGGTTTATGCCTCCAAAATTGAGACAAGTTCCATTTACGGCTCAATTGGTAGAAGGAAGATAATTTTCATAGACGTAGAGATATGGGTAAATCTATCCATATATCAAATACAGATTCAATGATCAAAAGGATGAAATCGTAAGTTTTATTTACTCTTGCAAAATTTCTGTAGGTAAGTACAAGTAAATTATGGCATTTCGTTCTTCTTCATCTTTGATGTCCTTTACAACACCCTCTAGTACAACAGGATCAAACTTTCTGGAATAGGCTTTGATCATTTCTTTCAGGTATTGTGCTCTTAAATCGGGTAAGTGTGTATTTCTAAAGTTTTTTTCCGGAATTATTTTTGATTCTGTAGTATTAGAAAACCGTTCTGGATCATCTTTTTGAGGAAGGACAGCAATATCCTTGTAATAAAATTGTTTATCGAGTTTTCCAGAGAATGTCTCTTGTCCAACGATATCTGCACTTCCTTGAATGAATAGTTTTACTTTCTCTTGATTATTCGTTTTCATAGAATGCAATGCTTCAGTCACAAATGATCCAATAGTTGACCCATACTTCTTACGAAAATCTGATTTACTCATGCAATATTCTCCCGGACCAAACAATAGTTTTACATTTTGATCTGCATCTTTCAATTTGACTTCAAAATACCTACCTATTTGTCCCTCTACGACTTCATCATCTGGATGAAAAACCGCTTCCCAATAAGGTCTTTCTATTTCAAAACTCTCTGACCATTCTTCTACGGAGACGGGTTCCAGATTAACATCGGTCCCATACTCCCGACTTAGTGTTTCCTGTTCTGTTTTCAGCTCTTCTGCTTTTTCAACATATTCTCTGACTTCATTTTGAGTTTGTTTCGTCTGTAATTCTAATTGATTTGCTTCTGAAGTCACCCCTTTAATGTCGTTAGATAATTGATCTAATTCAGGAACAGTCCTATCTAATTCATTGGTATATTCTTCTATCAGTTGCTTTATTTTTTCTCCGGGATCACAATCTGTATTTTTGCTAAAAAGAGAAAATCTATCTATGAAGTCTGTTACATTATTCTGAATTTGATCTACTTGACCAAATGAATTGTCCAGTAATTTTTTCACATCTGTTTTTTCCTTGACCAATGCATCGAATTCGTCCTTTAGCGAGAAGAGGCTGGAGGTTTTGTTTTCATACATCCCCTTAATCTGATCCAATGATTGGTGTAAGTTTTCCACTTTTTCTTGAACACCTGATTTTTGATTGTTAAGATTTTCCACTTTAGTAGTCAGAGTAGTTGTTTTTGCCAATAGTCCATTTGCTTTTTGGAGTAGATTGTCTGCTATGGGAATACCATTTTGTGGCAGTTGAATAGTCTTTTGAATATCGGATAGATTCGACAGTTTTGAAGTTAACTGATTTGGAAAATTTAAAACATCGGTGAGTTTATTTTTAATTTCTTCTTGTTTGGTATCCAAGCCAGTAATAGAGGCAAACATGCTTTTTAAGTTGAAATCACAATTTGAGAATCGATCAAGGATTTCTTTTTCAGGGTCGAGATTTTCTATCTTCTCTTTCAGATCGTTGATTTTAGCTTGCTCTTGTTTGAGTTGATCAACTTCGTCTTCCGCTTTTTGTTTTTCTTGTTCCAGTTGATCAAATTCATTTTCAATATCATTTTTAGCTTGCTCAAGATCTTTCAGTTGCTTTTCTATTTGTTCTCTCTCTTGGTCAAGTGTGTTGAGTTGATCAGATAGATTGCCTTTCTCTTTGGTTTCTTTTACCACATCATTCAAAATATCATTGGCTTCATTGACTACATCTGGGACTTCTTTTTTCAAGTGATCCAAGATTTTTTTTGGTTTATCTGCAAGTAAGGTTTCCAACTCAGCTTTCTTTTTAGCCATGTCATCCAAGCGTTGTTTTAGTCCATCAATATTACTTTTCTTTTCATCAAATTTATTCTTTAGATTATTCGATTTTTTTGTCAAATCATCAAACTTACTCTTTAAATCATTTGCTTTACCCAATATATTTTTTGCTTTATTGCTGATCCCACTTCCCAGACCAAATAAACTTCCTATGGATGAAAAGAGATCTGGTTTTGGGAATTTAGACCCTAAATCTTTTAATGCACTCAATTGATCAACAGCTGCATTTGATTTTCCTAATAAGCCAGAGGCATTGGGTATAAAACTACCAAGGTTTGTTCCTATGCTGCCTAGACCACTTGAAAGTATATTGAGCTGTTGTTGTGTATGGTTTAATGAAGCAGCAATTCCAGATACTTTATCATTCATTGCTTGCGTAAAAGGCATTTGGCTCAGTTTTTCTTTTAGTGCGTTTACCTGCTTTTTTTTGCTCATTTTTGATAAGTCCTGATCGGGGGAGGATTGTTCTAAGGGCTTCATCAATTTGCCATCCTCATCAAAGTACCCTAGTTCTCTTCCTAGTTTTTGGTAGGTGTCAGGCAATCCATTTAGAGCAGGGCCTGGTTTGCTTTTCAGATCTTCAATTTCTTCAGGGCAACGTGTAGACATTCTCTTTTGTAGATTTAAGCCCTTTCTACTGCTTTGAAACCCATTTTCAGTAAAACTTGTGGTATTTTGATTGGCATCTACGAAAGCCTTAAAATTAGAATTATGAACGTACTCGTATCCAAATTGAGATTCCAGTTGGTAATGTCGCAAACAACTTTTTCCTGAGAGTTGTGATTCTTGTCTCTTTTTTTTCCATTTATCTTTTTGGGTGTACTTTGTTTTGATTTGTTGAAATTCGAGATAAGCAGCTTTAAATTTTTCTGTTCGGTCAGCAGAATATTGACCCTCACTATCAGGTTTTAACGGCTCATTCAGCAGGATAGTGAATAGTTCTTTTGGACAATCTCCTTCATCGCAAATTTTTGGGTTGAAGGATTGAGAGATTAGTAAGGGTTGAATAC
>JARGNR010000104.1:7305-20462 GCA_029212405.1 Saprospiraceae bacterium | reverse complement strand
CCCAAAAAACAAAGTTGCCCCTTCTTTTTGATTGTTTGTAAGGGCTGATTTGTCATCACTTATGTATTTTTGAAATGGTGTACTATGCTCCATGATTGTACGCTTTTCTCTTTTTGTGAGTCTAAGGAATAAGAGATCTAAATTGCACTTGTTCTTAAATACTCACTTGGTGACTTCCCAAAACGCTTTTTAAAACTACGAGAAAAAGATCGGGGATCTTTGTAACCAACTGCTTTGGCAATTTGACTCACCGATTTGTAAACGTGTTGTTCTAGCAGCTGTCTGGCTTTGTCCAGTCTCATTTCTTGGACATATTTTGCTGGAGTCATGCCAGTGAGAAATTTTAACTGACGCAATAAGGTAGATTCACTCATTGCAAATTGACGAGCAAGTTCAGGTATATTGATCATTTCATTTGAAAGTATCTCCTGAACATATGTTTCGAATGATTCCAGCCATTGGCTGTCCTGCTCTGAAATTGTTGGGATTTTTTTTATTGGAGCAGTATTTTCATTGAAGGCCTCATTCCTTATGGCATAGTTCTCTAATAAATTACTGATCCGCACTAGCACTTCTTCTTCATCAAAAGGCTTCACCAAGTAATCATCAACACCTATTCGAAGGGCTTTCAATTTATCTCTAATATCTGCGCGAGCTGTAAGCATAATTAACGGCAAGCGATTATATCGGTCATCAGCCTTTAATTTTTCCATCAATTGGAATCCATCCATTACAGGCATCATTACATCAGAGATAATTAGCGATGGTTTGGTTCTTGTTGGTGAAGGAGAATCCGACATTTGATCTAAAAGTTGCAATGCATCATTTCCATTTCTTGCAGTAACTACATTGTAGTAAGATTCAAGAATTGTAGTAAGATAGTCTCGTAGACTGTAATTGTCTTCTACAACCAAAACTGTTGGACGATCGGAGTCAATAAGAAGGTGTGCATTGTCCTTTGGAGTTATTTCAGTTACTGGAAGTATGAAAGTATTTGGTTCTTCTTCCCCACCTTCCTCTTTCATATCTTCCAAGGGTATTCCCAATACTTCTTTTCTTGGGAGTTCGATATAAAAAATACTGCCTTCCCTAACTTGACTTTCAACCCAAATTTGACCGCCCATTATTGCAGTCAATTCCTTACAGTAAGCAAGACCTATTCCAGTTCCACCTTCAGTCAAAGCATTCTCTTCTTCAGATTGATAGAAACGGTCAAATACACGTGGGAGATCATTGGAGGTTATACCTCGACCTGTATCTTTCACAGATATCAAGATAGCATTTCCTTTGTCTACAGTTACGACTTCAATCTTACCTCCATCATCCGTAAATTTAATGGAGTTAGATAACAGATTGTTGAGGATGTCTTTTAGTTTTAATCGATCTAATTTCAGCCGCAAGTCTTTTTCTGCTTTATAATGGAATGTCAGTTCAATCCCTTCTCTCTGAGCATGAGATTCAAAAGCAGAGACAATTCGACGAATTAAAATGAATAAGTTTTCTGGTTTTTCTTCTAGTAAAAGTTTGCCATGCTCCATTCTCGAGAGATCAAGTATTGAGCCAACCAATTCCAAAAGGTTTTGAGCATTTTGGCGGGCCATTGTCAGTAGTGTAAAATTTCGATTATTCAAACTACCTGATTTCAAGGCTGTTTTAATAGGACCCAGGACTAGCGTAAGTGGAGTTCGTAATTCATGGCTCACATTAGCAAAAAAGCGAGACTTTGCAGTATCAAGAGATTGCAGTTGTTCTGATTGCTGTTGGATGAGCTTATTCTGTTGGGCTAGTTTTCGAATACTCCTTCGGTGACTGATCAGTCCTAAAATAAGTCCTCCTACCAGTAATAAACTTGCGACAAAAAACGCAATGAGCAATTTCCTTATTCGTTGTTCATATCGGATTGTTTTGGCTTGGTCTTGAAGGAGAATCGTTTTCTGTTCATCACGGTAGCGAGCATCCACTTCAGCAACTTGAGCATATTGTCTTTTCTTTATGTAAACGAGTTCCTGATTTAATCCTTTTCCCTGATAAAGGTAAGCTGAATCAATCTGGCCAATATTTCTATATAATGTTGATCTTGCTTTGTATGCTTCGTGTAATGTATTTATTCCTTCGTGCCCATCTGCAATGGCCTGATAGCACGTAATAATCGTAGAGTCATTATAGGCCAATGCTTTATCAAAATCTTTTTCAACATCTCTATAAGCCAATGTAATGATATTCCAAATTGTACTCAATCTTACTGGATCTCTAAGTTCTCTTGCGACCAAACTGGCTTTTTTATACCATTCAATGCCGACACGGTAGTCTTTTTGGGTTATAAGCATTCCTTTGATCATGTATAAGGAAAAACGCAATCTTGGAATCAGAGAATCTGTCTTTGTATCCAATGAAAGGGCTTTTTGTATATAATAATTACAAGTGTCTGGGTGTTGACGAAATTTATAATTCCAAATTGCTTGACGAATATATAAGGAAGGATACAGGCTATCAAGTTGATGTTGGGTTATAGCGATCTTGGCATTGTCGAGGTGTTCTTTTGATAAGCGTAAACGGTGCAGTTTTTCATGAAGCTCGGTCAAAAACAGACAAGTACTGGCATAAATATCCCATTGTTGAATGGATTTACTTTTATCCTTTAGTTCATTGAATAATAGAAATGCTTTTGAATGATTATGCTTTTGTTCGAAAGCTCTTGCACGCGTTAACTGTACTTGCATACCCAAATAAGTATCAGTTTCTCCCTGAGCTACTATTTGTTCCCATAGAGGTTCGAGGTAGTATAAGGCTGAATCATTTTTGTTATATTCAACAAATCGAATTGCCTGTCGGAGGTTATTCTGAGTTATAGACTTATTCTGATATTCAGATGGTTGTGCATATCCACATGTCGAAATACAAATCGTCCATATCATGAAGAGTAGTAGTAGCCAGGTTGGAATTCTAGTCTCCATCAATAGTCTTTGAATTTTTTACATTAATTAGAGTAACAATCAAATACTTTTACTTATTCATTCAATGAATTGCAAAGAAATTTGACTACCTGGTAGCTTTGATTATTTTGGAATTTTTCATCTAAGAAATCTTTGGAATGTAACAATATTAAGAAAAAACTATACCTCAAAGATATATTTTGCTTAAATAATTTATAATCTTGCTAGAAGGTTTAAAGCAGACATTTTTCATGAATTGGAATATTCTCTATCCCTTATTTAAGTTTTATCAAAATACACCTTCAAAATCTAAACGTATTAAGCTAAAATCAATCTTTTATATCAGCTGTTCTGTTTATAGTCCCATTTTGGTGATCATGCTCTTATTGATGACAGCCTGCAACTTCAATAGTGAAACAAAAGAAAAAGTAAAAACGCTTAAGGAAACGCAAGAGCTTTTTAAAAGGAGCATACCCGTCCAAGATACTGATGGAAAGATTTATCAAACCGTCACTATAGGGTCCCAAACATGGATGGCAGAGGACCTAAAAAAAACAGTAATCGAATGTGATAGCAGTCGACAGGCTCGTTTTACCAATGGCCTAGAACGAGGCCCCGAAGTAAAGCTTTATGTTCATGCTCCACGATATGCTTGGTATAATAATAATAAAGAACTAGGATTTGGAGTAATTTATAATTTCGCAGTTGTAAAACATTGTCAACTATGTCCGCCAGGGTATCAAATTCCTACAAAAGCAGATTGGGAATTGTTGATAGAACAAGCTGGAGGTGAGTCGGTTGCGGCTAAAGTACTCACGCAACGTGGAAGTGATGGGTTCGAGGCAACACTAGGAGGACGAATTGATAGCTACGGTTCTGGAATGGCGGGTAACTTTGGCTCTTGGTGGTCTTCGGATACAACAGAATTACGAGAAGCCTATACGATGGAAATTGGATATCAAGGCTATATCCTTCTTGTAAGACAGCCAATACGTGTAGGGAGTTATGTCAGGTGTATCAAGCAATAGTGTTTTGTTTTTATTCGTGGGGACTTATGTTGTTCGTAAGAAAACATAAAAGGATTAGAATTTTGACTCACTTTGCTCATATAAAGCATGGTTGCTTTGTCTTACCTAATTTATACGATTCTAATGTGTCATTTTCCGGTGACACTAAATTTACTATTGCATTGAGAATATTGTAAGATCAAACGCTCTAAAAATAACATGAAATTATAGGGAATAATTAGTGTATAAATATCATGTTCAAGTCTTTTTCGTAGTCATACTTTTATTCAATCTCTTCATTTTGCTCGCCAATAATGAAATTATAGTCATATGTGTTTAATCTGGCCAACCGATCCAAACCATGAAGATGAAATAGTTTGATCGTACGTTTCAAAAATAAAACTAATCAATGCATGTGAGACAGAAGTTCAAACTAAAATGGATAATTGTACTGTTACAGCGGAAATTACCACCATTACTACCTTCTTTGAAGGAAATTGGTGCAAAATTGACGAAATATGTTACATGAGATGACTCATATTTGACCTTGAAATAATTCGGGTAGTGAACTAAAATATTTTAGTATGTAGTAAAATTTAATATCCAATATGAGTTGTTGGATACACTTTTATATGAGTGTGAAAGTTGAAGTGAAAAGTGCAGGGTATTAGCAACAATTGCCTCAGTAATTACACGATGTTAAATTCTTGAAATAAACAGTTTAGTTGTAAAAAAAAAGACAAATATTCTTCTATTGAAATTTTGACTTTTTGTGTGAATTTGAAAATTAAAAAAATAATTTCAAATTCCATTCAGAACATTTTAATCATGATTTACAACCTTCTAAATTTTTATTTCAATTATGGATAATTTTATTAATTAGGTTTATCACTTTATAAAAAATACCCTTTATGTACCCTGTCTCGGCTAGTAACCGTAAGGCAAACAGAAGACTTATGTCGTTATGTCTTACAGGATTTTTATCTTTTATCGGAATTATAACTTCTGTCAATGCACAGTTCGTAGAATGGGTATTTCTACCTGAAAATACAGAAACAGGAAGCTGCATATCTACCTCAAATTATGAGAACCAACAGATTTGCTATGGACTACAATATACCCCTAGCAGCACAGGTACTATGACATCTTATACTATGGGTTTTTTTGTCAATTGTCCATTAGGTTCATTTTCAAATCTTTCTGCGTCGTCGTGTACGTTAGCAGACAATACAGATATAATTGATGCATGTGAAACTAATAACCTTTCTCTATTAATTGCTTCTGGCAATAATACCACATATGAATTAATTGAAAACCAACCTGTAATCCTTCATCAGATTTGTATGGAGTTTAATGTTTTGGATTCTGTTCCAATTGTTATAGATCAAACCACTGGAATTACGATTAGTATCTCAACAAATGATGGTCCAATTACGGACAGTCCTCCTTTTGATGGATTTACCGCAGATTATACTGGTTTTGGTATATATCCTTGTGAGGAAGGTCAAAACTGTAGTCTTGATTTTGGTTTGGGAGGGTTAATCGAGGTAGATACCAATGCTAATGGGAAGATTGTTGTTGGGGATACTTTAGCGAATGGTGATTTGCATAGTCAAGCCTTTGATGTTTATGATGAATTGAATAAGCTGTGTGGCATCTATGGCGGAGAAGATGACATCCGAATGAACTGGGGAGCTATTCATACCTATGATGTCAATGGTAATGGTATAGCCAATAAATATGTAGGAAACTCTTTGAATATTAGCCAGGATTCTATTGGATTTAGTGGTGTTGTACCTTTTGGGAATAGTATTGAAGATGAATCATCCTCAGGAGATGTTCGTGGATATGAAATGGAAGTATTGTTTGAGGATCACCTTACAATTACTGCAGAACAACTTACCGTAGTGTTAAAAGATGTAGCTCAAGCAAATGGTGTTTTTGAAAGTGTAAGTGTAATTTTTTATGGACAAGAAGGGTATAAGTATGGAAAGTACAGTTACAATGGTGCCTTAGGTGGAATGGCAGATTTAAGCGGAGGTTGTGGGTCTACGCCATTGACCAATCCATTTCAGAAAGTAGGCAAGGGCATTGTTACTATTTATGATACGAATTCAATTAACCTATTTAACCCTTGTAGTCCTATAGCAGGTACTTCTTCCAATGATACTGTTTATGTCAATGCTGCTGTAGAAGGAGGTTTGGGTTCAGGTAATAAAATCACAGGATTCAAAGTAGTTGTACTGGGTGAAGATGTTGCAGCTCCCAATATGTTGGATGATGGGAGTAATCAAAGTGGAGAAGATGCTATAGTAGGTAATCGGCCTACTTCTACCAATGTTACCATGATAAGTAGTATTCTCGGATATAAGATAGATGGTTGTGTTTTTGAAGAACCAGAGCGTGATTTGTTGCAAATTAATATCACTTCTGATAAACCTTTTGCAGCCATAGGGGATCAAGTGACCTATCAAGTTGAAGTAGTTAATGGAGGTGTTATTCCATTAACGGATATCGACTTAGAAGTAGTGCTTCCAGATGAGTTAATCAATGTAAGTCTTCCATCTGGAGCTTCTTTGATCAACGGTACCGTTTTTATTGCGGATCAATCTATTGATGGTTTTGACACCTTAAATTATACGATTTCTGGAAATATAGATCCTACTTCCTTGACTACAGAACAAATAATTGATATTGTTGAAGGCAGTTCACCATTCTCAGATTTTTCTTGTCACCCTGAGTTCGATGCCTGGTTTGTCAGCAATTCATATCCCCGTTCTGGTATTAATCATTGGAAAAGTAATTCGGATACGTGTCTTAACATTGAGTATCTACGTATTGATGATGTTTTTGTTCCTACTGTTTCTACAATTCTGACATTCTATCACAGCTATGATTTTCAGGAAAATCACGACGGAGGCCAAATAGAAGTTAGCACGGATGAAGGAAAGTCATGGCAATCTCTTGGCAGCCAATTCATTTCGGGAGGATACAATGGCTATATAAATGAAGATAGTTCTGATGAAGCCTTCAGTGGTGAAAACCTAAATTATACAGAGAGTACAATTAGCTTAGCAGAGTTTGCCGACCAACCCATCTGGCTACGTTTTTCTTCCTTTTCGGATTATTTGGATGCTGAAGATGGCTGGTACATTGATGATATTTTGATCAATGAAGTTCGGACACCATTGCCGTGCATAGCGATAGCTAGAGTAGAGGATCAAGTCTTAAGGGATAGTATATTTTTAGTCACTAGCCTAGTAGAATGTACGGATGTATATGAAACGACGAATGCAGGTCAGGGTTCTTTACGAAGGTCTATTGCCTGCGCGTCAATAGTTGACACAATAAAATTTATGCCCAATATTGATAATCAAACTATTGTGCTCACAGAAAATATTGGAATCAACAAGAATTTGCTCATTCAGCCAGAAAATATCAATGTAACTATTGATCAAACGAGTGATGAGCCTGTATTTACCATAGCCAATTTCGGATTTTTAAAACTGCGTAATCTAAGCTTAAAACATTCTGGTCAAATCTCGTCTGCTAGCCTTTTGAACAATGGTACAATGACGCTAAAAGACGCACGGATCTTAAATAATTTGGGCTTATACATCCAAAACAATGGGGTTTTGTCCGTACAGAATGATGTCTATCTACAAGTAGACGATTAACCTTAAAAAATTACTATGGAATAAGAAATTTTTTAAATAAATAATAAATATCCTAACCAGCTTTCAGATAGTTGATTTTGTGAGCTGCCATTCAAAATTATACAATAAAATACTCTACGTTATGAAATTCTATTTACCTCTTAAACTCATTTTTCCAGTATTGGGCATTTTCTGCTTAAGTACACTAGGCTTTGGTAGTTCCTTTAACAAGTCATTGTTTAGTCCTACGTTATTGTTAGAAAATTCAACATTAGAAGTAAATTGTGATATATCTATTACAGATGTAGTAGTTAGTAATGAGTCATGTAGCCCTGGAAATGATGGGACGTTGACGATCACGGCCACTTGTGTATCATGTACCAATGGAAATGCTGATATTGTGTATTCAATAAATGGTGGTCCATTTCAACCTTCGAATGTATTCTCAGGCTTGACAGCAGGAGTATATGATATAATCATACAGGATACAGGAGACCCGTCTTGTACAAGTGAAATAAGTGCAAGTGTCTTTAATTCGCCAACGATAACTGTAGATGATCAATTTACTACAGGTGAAGATCAAATAGTATCGATGACTGTACTTGCCAATGATCAAAACACTTGTGGTGCGGATCGCTCGCTCTTGATCGTAAGTGGAGCAAGTCAAGGTAACGCTGTATTGGGAACTAATAATACAATTGATTATACGCCTGATACAAATACTTCTGGATGTGATCAAATATCATATGCATTTGTAGACCCACCAAGTCCTACAACTGCAAATGACGACATCACATCCACTTCTCTTAATACAAGTGTCGTTATCGCTGTACTCAACAATGATACGGATCCACAACTAGACCCACTAACACCATCATTGATAGCTAGCTCTGAAGTCAATGGAGCTGTAGTATTGAATGGCAATAATACATTTACATTCACACCCAATTCCGGATTTTCAGGTCTAGGGCAGTTTGAATATGAAATCAATGATGGTAATGGTAATATAGACCAAGCAACTGTGAAAATAAATGTTCAAGCGGGTGAGCCTGGAAAATTACATTACATTCCAGAAAAGTGGAACAGTACAAATCACACTATAGCAACTTCACAATTATGGTTGAGTACTGAAGGTCCAAACAACGCAACTGTGACAGTCTCAACACTCTCAGGTTATAGTGAAACCTTTATTGTGACACCTACAACAACAACTCAAAAAACCCTCTTTAATAAATTGGGATATAACCCCGCTACTGATATAGCTGAGTTGGATACAATAGGTAATAGAAACTCATTCAATAGCATAGGTACCAGAGCTTTAAAAATAGTTTCTGACGAACCTGTAAATGCACAAATCGTCCAACAAGGAAGTAATGGACAATCTTTTTTAAACTCGAAAAGCGTAGATGGTCTGGGAACAAAATTTTTCGTCGGCCAACAAGGTAAATTTATGGCAAATGGATCAAACGACCTTGGAGGATACGAAACTATGTCAAATCCAGGAGAGTTTAATGCAAGATCCACGATCTCGGTAGTAGCTATCGAAGATAATACTTCTGTAACATTTACTACACCTCCAGGTTCAACATGGGACTGGGACGGTACAACTTCTTCAACGGTTACGGTCATCTTGGATGAAGGTGAGAGTTACTTAGTTTCAACTGATGATATCGATGAAAATATGACGGGAGCTAAGGTGGAATCTGACAAACCCATATCTGTAAGTTGCGGTTCTTTTGGTGTACAGTTTGATCCAGCTACGGATAATGGATGGGATCATATCGTTCCTGTCGAAAGGGTGGGTACAGATTATTTCATAGTGAGTACTAGTGGGACTTCCGATCCTGATGAAGCTTATATCGTTGCTACTGAAGACAACACAGTTGTCTCAATAGATGGGACACAAGTAGCTACCTTAAATGAAGGAGAGTATTACAATCATGATATTGACAATTTATCGGTAAGTTCTAACACAGTATTTATTATTAATACATCAAAACCTTCCTATGTATATCATTGTACAGGAAAATCATCTGGAGAAGTAGGGCTTGCTATTATCGCTCCTATAGATGTTAGTGGAAGAGGTGAGTTTAGATTTAAAACTCCGTTTCTTGATAATGGTTCAAGTACGGTATCAATGGTTCTTTTGACTGCAACATCAGCCATATCGTCTGTTGAATTGAAAAGGCTTGATAACAACAACTTAATTAATATATCAAACTGGATTCAAGTACCTACTAAACCCGAGTTATCTTATGCGCTTTTGGAATTGAACGATGATGTTGAATTCCTTCTTGAATCGGATGCCTTTGCTCAAATTTTTATGAGGTCCGCAGGAAATCAAGGGGGAGGGGTTGCATATATTGCAGGATTCTCTTCTTCTACCTTTATCAGTACTGAGGACAATCTTGTGGTAGCTCAGGGTATACCAGTAACATTTGATCCTACAGCCAATGATACTGACCCAAATGGGAATCCAGTCACTTTGGAGAATTTTACTCAACCTACTAATGGTATAGTGACGCAAGGAGTTGGAAATGAGCTTACATATACACCACTAGTTGGATACACAGGTTCTGATAATTTTTCTTATACTGCCGGGAATGGAGAAGGATTCTTTACAACAGCTACAGTGAGTCTTGAGGTACAATCCCTTTCAATCGGTACAGTTGATATAGATATCAATCCAATTGCAGACGATCCAGGAATTACGGCAAATGATGTTTCTGGAAATACAGGCGATAACGTAACACTAGACATCACCATCGGAGCACTTGTTGATACCGACGGGAGTGAAAGTATAGATAATGTGGTTATCAGTGGTGTGCCTGGCACAGCTACATTATCCGCAGGATCTCATGATGGTTCAGGCAATTGGACAATGACACTTTCTGAATCACAAACAGTTACTGCCTCTGGCACAAGTGGAGGAACATTCAATCTTACCGCCACAGTGAATATCACAGATGAGACAACAGATTGCGCCAGTTCTACTCAATCCGATTCGGATGGCTTTAGTGATGCATTTACGTTAAGCTTGACGCAAACATGTAATATCTCCATTAATTCTGTAACTCCAACCGATGAAACATGTGATGGTGGTAATGATGGAACTCTTACAATAGCAGCCACGTGTGTTTCATGTACAAATGGTGCTTCTGATATTAGATACTCCATTGATGGAACAAATTTCTTTGATAATGGTGGCGTATTTAGTGGTTTAGCTGACGGAATGTACAATATAACGGTAAGAGATGTAAATGATGAGCCATGTTCTACAACAAGTACTGGACACATTATTGCGGCGGGTCCAGGGGCATGTTGTGACATAAATATCACCTCAGTCACCCCAACAGATGAAGGCTGTCCAGGAGCGGCTGATGGATCAATCACAATTACGGCAACATGTACATCATGTATAAATGGAGCTGCAGATATAAGATACTCGATCGATGGAACCAACTTCTTGGATAATGGTGGCGTATTTAATGATTTGGGTGATGCTACATATACAGTGACGGTAAGAGATGTAAATGATATTGGATGTACAGATATGAATTCCGTCGATGGTGTAGTAGGAGCGGGCACAGATACAGAAGCTCCGGTTCCTGATAATGTAGTGGGAGGAGCAGCTTATACAGAATTGTACAAAGCTTTGGCTACAGATGGGGCAAATTTTGATGAAATGGGAAGAAGTGTTGCCATTTTTGGTGACTATGCCATGGTAGGCTCTTATAAAAATAACAATGGAAATGGAAGCAACTCAGGAGGAGTCTATGTATATCATTTTGATGGATCCGTATGGTCATATTCAGAAAAACTTGTGCCAGCTGATAACCAAGCAGACGATAATTTCGGAATAAGCATTGCAATGGATGGAGACTATGCAGTAATTGGCGCATCTGGAGATGATGATGCAGGGAATGCTGCTGGAGCAGCATATGTGTACAAACGAGTTGGTACAACCTGGATGGAAGAAGATAAAGTTACAAGTTCTAATGCAAGTTCTATAGGTCTGTTTGGGACAAGTGTTTCAATTTCTGGTGATGTTATAGTTGTAGGAGCTTACAACAATAATTCAAGTGGGACCACTTTTGGGGGTTCTGCAACGGTTTATCGTAGGACCGGCGCCTCATGGAATGAAGAATCTGTCCTTGTTTCTTCGGATGTAGAACCAGGAGATCAGTTGGGTTGGAGTGTGGCAGTAGATGGTGACTATATAATTGTAGGAGCAGTACAAGAAGGAAGCTTTGCTTATGCCGGATCAGCTTATATTTTCTTTTGGAATGGTTCGACCTGGACAGAGACGCAGAAATTATTAGCCTCTGATGTCGGACCTCAAGATAGATTTGGATATAGTGTGAGTATAGATGGTGATTATATTGCAGTTGGAGCACTTAAGCATACTGAAGAAGGCACAGCAACTAGTAATGGGGCAGCTTATATTTTTAAAAGAACAGGTGCAGTATGGAGTGAGGAAGTAAAACTTTTAGCGTCAGATCTTGAATCCGATGCTGAATTTGGGTTTAGTTTAGTTTTAGTTGGAGACATACTTGCCGTTGGTGCACGAAAATCTAATACTGGCGGAGTGAAAGATGGAGCAGCTTATGTGTTTGAAAGAACGGGTACAAGCTGGAATGAAGTCAATCAGGTGCTCCCTAACAACACAGGTGTAGATATGTTTTTTGGTAGTAGTATCGACTTCCATCAAAGTAGACTGATCTGCGGAGCAATTGGTGATGATGAAGTTGGATTTAATAGAGGATCAGCTACAATATTCAATGAGACTGCCACCAGTTTGGTAGATATCACCGCTGAGTGTAGCGTTACACCACCTGTTGCTACAGCTATTGATAACTGTGGAGGAAGTATCAATGGTGCAACATCTACATCATTCCCAATCACTACCGAAGGAGAAACTACATTAGTTTGGAGTTTCACAGATGCAAGTGGAAATACATCCACTGTAGATCAGTTGGTTACTATTACAGTTCCAGACATTAATATCCAAGGAAATGGAATGGATATCTCATCAGGTGATGATTCGCCAGATGTAGCAGATGACACAGATTTTGGTACTATAACTGATGTTCAAACGGCTACTAGAACTTATTCTATTCAAAATTTGGGATCTGGTGATCTAGATTTTACAGGAAATCCGATTGTTAGTGTAAGTGGAAGTACAGATTTTTCAGTACAGACGCAGCCGAACTCAAGCAGTATAGTAAGTGGAGGATCTGATCTTACTTTTGTAGTGTTATATGATCCAAGTGATGTAGGAACAGATGATGCGGTTATTACTGTTGCAAGTGATGATTGTGATACAGGGTCTTATACATTTGATATAACAGCCGAGGCAATTATCAGCTGCGCCATATCGATTACATCTGTAACTCCAATGGATGAAACATGTCCAGATGAAAGTGACGGGTCAATTACAATAGTAGCGACATGTACATCATGTACAAATGGAGCTGCAGATATTCGATACTCGATAGATGGAATTAACTTCTTGGATAATGGTGGCGTATTTAATGATTTGGGTGATGCTACATATACAG
>JARGNR010000104.1:0-7205 GCA_029212405.1 Saprospiraceae bacterium | reverse complement strand
TAGTAGCGACATGTACATCATGTACAAATGGAGCTGCAGATATTCGATACTCGATCGATGGAACCAACTTCATGGACAATGGTGGAGTATTTAATGGTTTGGATGATGGAACATACACTATCAGTGTGAGAGACGTAAATGATATTACCTGCACAGATGTGAATTTTGTTGATGGTGTAGTAGGAGCAGGAGTAGACACAGAAGCCCCAGTTGCTATTTGTCCAGCGAGTGAGGTAGTAATTACACTAGGTGTAAATGGAAACGGTACTTTGGCTGCTAATAGTTTGGGAGATGGAAGCAGTACTGATAATTGTGGTACTGTGATTGAAACCAATCCAGCCATGTCATATACCTGTGATGATTTGGGCGAACAAACTGTAACCTTGATGGCCGATGACGGCAACGGCAATACACATAGTGTTGTATGTACAATCATGGTTGTAGACGAAATTGATCCAACGATAACGTGTCCAGATGATATTGAATTGTTTGCAGCTCCAGAGACATGTATAGTAGATGGCGGTACGGTGGATTTAGGTACTGTTGCTGCTGATGACAACTGTGGTACTCCTTCCACTGGAAATGATTTTGGTTCCTCAAGAGGAGTAGGAACACATACCATAACACATACAGCACTGGATGCAAGCGGAAACTCTGAGACCTGTGAACAGACTTTAACTATCTTCAAACCTCAAGAGATTCCAAACAATGGGATTGACGATGATTGTGATGGAGATACAGATGAAACACCACTTATCAATTTGATACCTTTAGCAGCAGGAACTTCAACAGGGTCTTGTGTGTCTAATACAGATTGTTGTACTGATACTTATTGTTATGGTTTGGAATATACACCCGACTATACAGGAACATTAAAGACTTATACCACTGGATTTATTGTGGATTGTGCTGCTGGAAATAACGTTGTTGTTTATAATGAATCATGTGTTATGACTGATAACAGTGACGCAATTACAGATTGTGCCAATGCAGGTGGAACACTTTATAATTCATCTGGGTTCTCTGGGAATCTACCTATTGTAGAAGGGAATCCCGTAATTCTCCATCAAATTTGTTTTGATGTGCCTGCGAATGAATCAGTCACAACCATTATAGATGATGTGATTGGATTAACCATGAGCATAGAATTATCTCCAAATACCACTATAACAGAAAATCCAATATTTAATAACCTTACAGTTGATGGGAATACGCCACCAACTATGACGACAGGTACCATTAATATGTGTTATGCCGATGAGGCAACTGCAATTGGGGATGCACTCACTGCTACAACAGCAGTCGATGACTGCACAGCGACAAATGATATCGTAATTACTGCTACAGTATTGGGAAGTTGTTCAACCTTTGTAAGAGTAACAGCAACGGATGGTTGTGGGTTAGCAAGTACGCATGATTATCCAACTACAATTGATGGAGATATGCCTTTAATTAGTGGTGCACTTGATGCTACTACTGTTGAAGGGTGCGATGCAAGCGAGGCGCCAGCTGCACTTACTACTGTGGCCTCTTTGGAAGCACTACCAGGTACACTGGATATTTCTGATGGGTGTACAGCTGATATAAATTTAATTGTCACATCTTCTCAAACTTCGGCGGGTACATGTCCAATTGTTGTAAGTAGGATATACACAATAGAAGATGCATGTGGTAATACTGAAACGTTTACCCACACATTAAATGTAGACGATTCTACACCACCACAGGTTATCGGACAACCAACATCCATCACAATTGAAGGCTGTTCAGCAAGTGATGCACCGACTGCAGCAACTGATGTAGCAGGTATTGAAGCATTGGCTGGGGGTGTTCAGATAAATGATGTATGCAGCGACGCTAATCTTACAGTTTCACATAATGATATTGTGGTTAATCAATGTCCAATTGAAATCACAAGAATTTATACCATAGTAGACCTTTGTGGGAATCCTTCAAACGTAGTCCATAATATCGTAATAAATGATACTACAATGCCTATTTTGTCAGCGGGAACGATTGATGCGTGTTACGCTACCGAGGGTGATGCATCTGCCGCAGCAATTGCAGCAACAACATTTACGGATGCCTGTTCTGCATCATTGAACTATTCAACTATGGTTTCAGGAGTTTGTCCTACTGTAATTACTGTTATTGGAGCTGACGATTGTGGAAATGAGGGTACCACAACATATACCGTGCAAATTAATGATGGCAATGGACCGACTGAGCTTGGAGGACCTGTTGAAACGGAATCTACAATTAATACGGCATTGGATGCAATTGTTCCAAATGCTCCAATTTTCGAGGATAACTGTGGTAATGTACTCACACCCTCGTCAGTTGTGGAAGGAGGAAGCTATCAAGCAGGTGATTGCGACGGTACGATAACTTATTCTTATGCGTATATAGATTGCGCTGGAACTACAACTACCTGGACATATACATATAATGTAGATTGTCAGGGATTAAATTTAAAAGTATACATCGAGGGAGGGTATGATGTCGCTGGTGATTCAATGTCATTAGAATATAATCAGGAACATTTGTTGCCAGGTCAGGACAAAAATCTTTCTACTGATTTAGCAGTACTATTAGCGACGGATCATACCCCATTTGGTCAGCCATATCAAGGAGCGCCTTGGAATTATGTGGGTAACTTAGGTATGAATTTTGGAGACGCCTCTTCTCCTGATGCTCCAGCAATGGTGATTCCATATCCAGATCATGTTGTTGATTGGATATTGGTTTCAGTAAGGGAAAATGGGAATCAACCTGCCGATCAAATATGGATGTGTGCAGGATGGCTTCATAAAACTGGTGAAGTTACTTTCCCGGAGACATGTCCTGATGTGTTGAATGTTGATCAGAATAATGAATATTATGTCATAGTTGAACACAGAAATCATTTGCCAGTGTTGGATACGGCCTCGATTAGTTTGGACGGTACTTATCTTGAAATGGATTTTACTAATCAGAACAGTTGGGCACCAATTTTTAGATTTGGACAAAATGAGATTACTCCAGGATTATTTGGAATGTTTGGAGGGAATGGCGATCAAATTAACAATCGTCAAAGTATAAATTCTGCAGATAATACCTTATGGGCTGAAGACCAAAATAAAATTGGATACAACCTAGGAGATTTTATCATAGACCTTTCTGTAAATTCCGCGGATGAATCGTTGTGGAAAACCAATCAGAATAAGTCTACAGGAATCAAATTTTAATCCGTTTTTCTTAGAAAAGTAAAAAAATATAAAAATGAAAAATATAATAATTGTATTCGTTGTTTGTTTACTCGCATTGGTTGGCCATGCTCAGGAAATGAGGTGGATTCCTTCCAAATATATAAAGCAGCAGCAGGATGTTGATGTCACAAATTGTGAAGAGAATCTTGTTTGCTATACATTACAATATATTCCGAATCATACAGGAATGTTGACTTCTTATACAACGGGGTTTGTTATGGATTGTGATGAAGGGTTTAATGCCGTTAAATTAAACTCATCGAATTCATTAAATGACCATAGTCAAGAGATTATTGGATGTGAACAATTTGGTAAAATAATGATGCATTGTTCTGGAAATGATGGAAAATTGAATGTGGAGAAAGGAGTCCCAGTTTATTTACACCAAATTTGTATACAAACTCAAAATAAGACGAATGACTTAATGATTCGTAAGAGCGAATTAGCTGGATTGACAGCTTCTTTAAATCTGGATAATAATACTCCAATTACGGAATTTATCTCCTACCGCCCTTATCAGGTCTTGAATAATTTTGTCCATTGCGAACAAACTAGCAACAACCTTAAACTTGATGCGGAATTGACAGAAGGTTCTAATGCAAGGTTAATTTGGAAACCCACTAAAGAGGAAACGGATGGAATCTATGAAATCTATCAATCATTTGAAAATGGAAGTTTTGATGTAATTAAATTCGTCCCATCAAAAGTACTTACCCAACAAATTTCTGAGAAGTACACGTTAGATGTGGATTTACAAGAATTTGGGAAGTATACATTTAAGGTAGTTTACAAATATAATGATGGTTCTTCGTTCACATCAAACTTGGCCAAAGTGGACTTCTTAGATGAAAATTTCAGTTTTGCATTACAAGTTTCTCCTAACCCAACTAGTCAATTTGTCAATGTAGAAGTAACTTCAGAAGAAGAAATTGTCTCAATGAATCTACTAGATACTGATGGGAAGCTCATCAAACAAATTCAGCTAATTTCGAATAAAATAAATACGATTGATCTGGAAAACCTTCCAGCAGGAATATATTCAATAGTTGCGTTTACTGGAGAAGAAGTTATTACTGAACGAATTATACTTATCGAATAAAATGAACTTTAGTGTTTGGTACTGATCTTACAATCAGTTCTAATGCACATGTTAAATTCCGATGCAGTTGAGAAGAATAACTGCGTCGGATATTTTTCTTAGTATATAATTATGAATGTAAAGAATTCAATGAAAATTAGAGTAAGTCGATAATGAAAATGCAAAATATAGTAATCCTAGTTCTATTATTTATTGGAACAAATAGTTTTGGACAAAGTATTGATTGGGTTTTTCTCCCAGATGATGAAGTCCAAAATGAGTGTATTAGTGAGTCGGATTATTTAACTAGTACGGTTTGTTTTGGTATTCAATACATTCCTAGCGTGACAGGAACTGTATCAAGTTACACCTTTGGGTTTATTGTCAACTGTATAGATTCAGATCTTCCGGGTAATATACTACAATCCTGCGTTATGGACGATCAATCGGATATTTTTGACGGATGCGCTAGTTTGGGAAAATTTTTACTTCTAACCTCTGGAAATAACGGCTCTTTAGATGTGGTTGCGGGAGATACCATAATATTGCATCAAGTATGTCTTACATTGTCACCAGGGGAAGAAATACTGGTAGTTGAAGATGAAACTACAGGAACCACTGTGAGTATCGACTCTATCGATAATGGTGGTGCGATTACTGATGATCCTCAATTTTCTGACTTTATGGCTGATGACTCTGGGTTCGGAATTGTACCATGTGAAGATTCTACCGTTTGCAGTGTAATTTTTGGTTCGAAAGACAATAGGATTAGTTTTGCTTTGAATGAAAATGACAATATTGTAGATGGAGCGTCACTAGAAAACTCTTTACCTATTCAATATAGTTTTGATGTTTACGATGAAATGAATGAACTCTGTCAATTGAAAGGAGGGCTAGATGATATTACATTGACCCTTGAGTTACTAAACACAATTGATGTGTATGGCAATGGTCTGATAGATACATTATCGGGAAATGGTCATTATCTTAAACAGGGATTGAATGGATTAGAAGCAGAAGTGCCACTAGGTGTTGATTCTAATTCAGAAACTTCATCTGGTGACGTAAGAGGGTATTCTATTCGAGTAGACTTTGCAGATCATTTGGAGATTTTAGCACATCAGCTTACAGTAGATGCTTCCGGCTTAAATTCAGCAGGCATGGCCTTTGAAAGTGCAAGGATTCTATTTTACGATGTAAATGGAATTCCATTTGGGTCTGGTACATATAATGGATATTATTCTTCAGGGGCTGATTTATCAGGTCAATGTATTGCCAGTGATATTTCATCTAATCCATATTCTGTGAGTGGAAATGGGGTAGTGGTATTTGATGAAACCTCAATAGTCAACTTAACCGACCCTTGTAATCCTGTCAATGGGTCCAATAACTCGGGTGTAGTACATGTAAATGCTTATTTAGATGCTGGTTTAGACAGTAGTGCAGTCGTAAGAGGTTTTTCATTAACAGTGCAAGCAGAAGATGTTGCAAGCCCAAATATGTTGGACGATGGAAGTAATTCTAATGGAGAAGACGACGTAGCAGGGAATAAAATGACTACAACGAGTGCTCTTTTAGAAAGTTCATTGTTAGGATATACCATAGATGGTTGTGTTTTTGCATCTGAAGTATTGAGTGTGAATTATACTTCCTTTGATGCAACAAAAGAAGATGAAAAAGTCCTTTTGAAATGGAATACAACACAGGAAATAAATCATAGTCACTTTGAAGTGCAATGGAGCAGTGAAAATTTTGACATGGTTACAATAGGCAGAGTTGATGAAAAAATTACAATTGATAATGAGAATAGCTACTTCTTCCTACATGAATCACCTAATGAAGGCATCAATTATTATCGACTGGTACAATATGATCTTGATGGAACTTTTGAATACTCGGATATGAAATCCGTTTTAATACGGAATCAGAATTCCAATCAATATAAAGTCTATCCAAATCCATGTAAAGATATATTAACAGTAGAACTTAAGAATAATTATGAAGATGAAGTTCCTATTCAAATTTATGATGCTAATGGGGGTGTAGTTTCTATTTTGAATTATCAAAAAACGGACAAAAAACTATTTATTGATGTTTCTAGTTTTAAAAATGGACTTTATCTGCTTTTCTTGGATAATAGAGTGAGTCGATTTGTTAAATTATAGGGACTTTAAATCATATTGGGCTTTCGTTGAGAAATTAAATGATTTTCTTTTATTTCAGAGTTTACTGCCTCCAACTTGTTGCATAGTTTAATAAAGTTAAAATGTGTGTAGATTTTGAACTTAAGAACGAAAACATGATGCTAGAGTATAGAAATTATAGGCAAGTTTTTAGTCAGGCTTTATTAATATCAATTGGCGAGTGGGCTGAATAATAACAAAAATGGCCCGTCATTTCCTGACAGGCCATATTTACTTTAGAATTTATCTACTTGTATTATGTCAATTTGACATTAACTGCGTTTAATCCTTTTCGTCCTTCCTCCACATCATAAGAAACTTTGTCTCCTTCATCAATTGATGTTCCGTTTAATCCATTAATATGAACAAAAATGTCCTTTCCACCGTCGTCAGGTGTGATGAATCCAAATCCTTTGCTGTTGTTAAAAAACTTAACTGTACCGTTATTCATTATTTATATATAAAATGTAAAGAGGCGAGATGTTTTCATTAATATCCCTACCACATTACAGGTAACGATGATCTTGTAAGTATAGTTTCATTTATTCAATTTAAAGTTTGATTGTTTTGTTTTTGATTCAATTGATTAAATTTTTTGTGCAATTGGATGTGTTAGGGCCCTCATTTTTGATTTCTATGCGCATGGGGTGGACATTTACCAAGCTGTATCCTATTTCTAACAAACAAAAGGAGGAA
>JARGNR010000103.1 GCA_029212405.1 Saprospiraceae bacterium | reverse complement strand
GTTATGAAAACGGGGTAATTGTTCAGAAGTAAAACATCCCAGTTTACTATAAATATAGGGATATTGCTTCCTCGGAATATCCCTATCCAAAATTACTATCCAATACAACTTTGGAAACATTCGAGCAACTCGGATCGAGCTGTTTTGGATGTCACCATCAAGTCACTGCAAATACATTGAAAGGAGGACCTAACAATGATCAATTTAGTATGGCACCCTATAAAGATGGCAATGTGCTAAATTTAAAACTCAACTTATTCGATCCATCGCCTACTAATCGGGAACTGGACACTGCAATCTATTCAGACGATATGTGATCCTTATTAAAATGGAAGAACATGGTCAGCTGACTAGGCTGCAAGTCAGTAATCATTGACAAGAAGAAAAGGAGATTGCTCATTCAAAACCCCAAAATGAACACTCTGATATTTAAGGCTATATTTAGGGGCGATTTAAACTGGATCGCCTTATAAATCAACTTTATGAATGAGAATAAAGCACCTTGGTACTATCTGCTACTTTTGATTCTGGCAGGTGAATCCATTTTCATTTTACCTTTTGTGTTGGCAAGAGTATTTAGACCTACAGTGCTCGATTCATTCTCATTGGATAATACACAGCTGGGGTTTTGTTTTTCAATCTATGGCATTGTTGCTCTATTATCCTATCTTTTTGGAGGCTTGATTGCAGACCGATTTCCTCCTAGAAAATTGATCGCTGTTGCATTATGGTTAACGGCTGCGGGTGGATGGGTCTATGCCTCTTTTCCAAGTTACACTGTACTTAAAATACTATATGGCTACTGGGGATTTACTACTATTTTTCTATTCTGGGCAGCCATGATCAAAGCAACTCGAGTTTGGGGTGGATCCAAATCACAAGGTAAAGCTTTTGGGTTTTTAGATGGCGGCCGTGGTTTAGTAGGCGCACTTTTTGGAACCCTAGGAGTATTTATTTTCTCACTATTTATTGTATCAGAAATTGCAGATGCGTCCATTAATGAAAGCAGGGAAGCATTTAAATATGTCATTTTGGTTTCTTCTTCCATTGTAATTGTTGTAGGGATTCTAGTCTGGTTTTTTATGAGATTGGATTCTGAAAAAGAAAAGAAAATTATTTTGGAAAAGATCACCATTTCTCAGGTAAAGACCGTAATAAAATTACCCTCTGTCTGGTTACTGATGATTATAATTTTATGCGCTTATGTGGGGTATAAAATTACCGATGTCTTATCACTCTACGCTAAGGAGGTCATGTTATATGATCAAGTGGAATCCGCTCAGGTAGGGACTTTTTTGTTGTATATCAGGCCTATCGTGGGTATTATAATTGGCATTGTAGCAGATCGAACATTGACAACGTTTTGGTTATTAATCAGTTTTATAATTACCTTTTTTGGTGCCTTGCTCTTTGCATCTGGTCTGGTCACTGTGTCTTCAACATTCATCTTTTTAATTTCAATTCTTGTGGTATCAACTGGTATATATGCCGCTAGATCTCTCTACTTTGCCGTTATGGAAAAAGGTCAAATTCCATTGGCTCTTACTGGTACAGCAGTGGGGTTGATTTCATTGGTTGGGTATACTCCTGATATTTTTGCTGGTCCCGCTATGGGCTACCTTTTGGATTCTTCACCAGGTGCCACTGGACACCAACATGTGTTCTGGATGCTGGCCCTATTTTCATGCATTGGAGCCATTGCGTCCTTGTATTACTATCGATTGTACCGTACAAAAACAACGTAATTAGGAATTGGATCCTGGTGAAAAAATAATGCTGTGTATCATTTTCATAGATCAAATGGTACAATCCATATACTTCTATGGATTTTAATTATATTTTTAAAATAAGTTTTTGATAAACTCCAAAAAATAAACTATGCTTATTGAAGAAATCAACATTCGTAAAAGTGTATATGACCTTTCTAAAAAAGAAATTTATAATCTACGTGTAGCTTTTGAACGGTTGTATACTACCCCCTCTGAAAACAATGAAAGCATAATGATGTATCAAGAAAAGGCAAGTATCTTAATTTCTGACGGGCATTACCAACGCAATGACATGCTCTTTTTACCTTGGGCCAGAGCCTATTTTGCAGACTTCGAACAAGCCTTGCAAAACGTTTTTCCCGATGCCAAACCTAGTATAGCTCTGCCCTATTGGGATTATACCTCTAAAAAAGCTATTGCTCGAGGCATCCCATCATTATTGGCTGACGAATATTATGAGACAGTAGAAAAAAATGAAAAAGGGAAAAAGCATAAAGTAATAAAAAAGAATCCATTACATCATGCGACCTATACTCTACCACTACAAACATTTAGGGAAGAAAAGAAAAATACTGTGCTGTTACGAGCAGCTAGAAAATGTGCTAAAACTGCTTTAAGGAGTAAGGATTTTGTCACCTTTGGAACATCCATCTATCTCGCCGATATTCAAAGTCATATTTACATTGGAGGATCTTCTGGAAACACCAATACTACCTCTTTCGATCCCATATTTTGGTTTACTCATTGTCAACTGGATCATTTCTGGTTCAAGTGGCAACAAGGTGCTTTTGGTAATTTGGGTATTCCAGATTCTGTCTTGAATGCATCTTTGAAGCCATTCTCAAACCCCAATGCTTATTCTCCAATGAAAACAAAGGATGTCTTGGATACAATCAATTTGGGTTATATCTATCTAGATGAGTAATAAAAATAATAGAAGTAGTATAAATGAGTATAAACATTGAAGATATAGTATGTCCCATTTGTGAACGCATTCTTGGTTCGAATGATACAATATCCAAACACCATCTTATTCCAAAATCTAAAGGAGGAAAACACTCTGAGACAATATTAATTCACAACATCTGTCACCAAAAAATTCATTCTGTTTTTAATGAAAGGGAATTAAGAGATGATTTTAATACCATTGAAAAATTGAAGAACAGTGAAGAGATGCAGAAATTTATAAAATGGGTGGCAAAAAAAGACATCAACTATTATCAATCCAATAAAAAGATGAAAAAAAGGTAATATGAATAGAGTTGCAAAAAACAAATGAAAAAGGCTTACTTAATTTCAGCCCTCTTCATTTTTGCGCATGATTCTTTCACTTGTGTTGAAGTGAATTTACTACTAAAATAATGGGCAATTTTCTACATTTTCATCAAGCAATAATTGATGGTACGCCCTATACCGATCTATTGTTATTATTGCTGATCATTCTTAAGCTTACTAAATTCTTATCGTTTCATAAAACGTGTGTTCATCGTTTTTAACCGTCACATAATATAAGCCTTTTGGAAGCTGGCGTACATCAAATCGTTTTTGAACTAATTTTTGAACAGTTGTTTTATTTTCAAAAGAAAAGTTTGAATAGCTATCCTCTATGCTAAATTCAACCTCCCCTTCCTTATTCATCAACCAATCAAAATCAAGATATTTTCCCTCTTGGGTCAATCTTATTTGAGGTTTGAAATGTGTTTTTCTAAATTCTCTATTGACGCTTATATCATTAGATTCTACCGTCAATGGCTGAACAGTTATTTTAAATTCATCCTCTACTTCTAATGAATAATCTCCCAAACTCAAATTATCAAGAATGAATTTTTTCTGAATCGAATTTCCAGAATTTACCTTCTCTGAAAATAGTACATTTTCATTCTGATCCACAATCTGAATGTTGATTTCTCCCAAGCCTTTGGTTAAGAAGGACAACATCAACGTTTTCTCTTGCGCCTGTGGTTCAATTTCTAAGTTACTAATTGAAGCTGCTTTTACATTGCTATTGATAAGGATCAATAATGCAATGCTTAAAATCTGTAAACTAATTTTTAATCTTTTCATCATGTTAATTTTAAAAGGTTATCAACTTAATTTGCAAGCAAGTAAAGGGGTATTGATCGACCTATAGTCGGAATGATGCCCAACCCTTGTTCAAAAGGGACAGATGGCTTTTTGGGCAACATTATAGGTTTTGTACTAACAAATTTCAGTTTTGGTATGACTAGAAGCCCTATTCGTACTTTGTTGAACCGTTTTTATCTTGAATTCAAGTACTTTTGTGCTATGTTTCAATTTGATCAAACGTACACGCATTGGTCTTGGGAGCGGCTCTCAAGACATATACTTTATTGGATGGCCTGGTTATCATTTTATGTGATCATTAATAGTAATCATCAAGATGTAGGTTTGCTGAATTGGACATTGTTAGAGTTGACGGTGATGTGTGTTAAACTCCCAGTAACCTATTTTACCATTTATTATTTGGTACAAGTTTATCTTCTACCAAAAAAATATCTCGCGTTTATAATATCATTTTTTAGTTTGGCCTTTATTGGAGGAGTGATTATTTCTATGATGTACAGTCATATATTCAACCCCTACATTTTTGGCTTGGACAAGTACAATTATTGGAATGTCAAAATCAGCTATAAAGTGGTGGATTTGATTTATATCGCTTGTGTTCCTATTGTTATAAAAATGTATCAGCGTCAAGCTCAAGCAGAAAAAAAGGCAGCTCAATTGATTCAACAGAAACTAGGAGCTGAGTTGAAAGTTCTAAAAAATCAAATGCATCCTCACTTTCTGTTCAATACCTTAAATAATTTGTATTCCATGGTATTGACTCAAGATGATAAGGCTGCCGATGTAGTCGTGAGATTATCAAATATGATGAGTTATATGTTGTACGAGTGCGAACAACCACTCATTGATCTGGAAAAAGAAATTAACAATCTTCGAAATTATATTGAATTGGAAAAAATCAGATATGGCAATCGACTTGATATATCATTTGAAACAGGAGGAGATATCAATGGTAAAACTATTCCGCCTTTACTTCTCCTTCCCTTTTTAGAAAATGCCTTTAAACATGGGGTAGAAAAAACAGAGTTGTCATCTTGGGTTAGAGTTAATTTATGGGTAAGTGGAAATGAATTGACCTATATGGTAGAAAATAGTGTTCCTTCCTCTGATCTTGAAAATACGGTACCTGATGTGCAAAGTGGTATAGGCTTAAGCAATATTCGGAAAAGATTAGAATTACTATATTTAGACCATCACGAATTAGAAATCAGGAACGACGAAACATTTTTAGCCAAATTAAAATTAAACTTTAATCATGAAGTGTCTCATAGTTGATGACGAAGAGTTGGCTATAAAAGTCATCGAAAAGCATACCTCTCACATTGAAGAATTAGAAGTTGTGGGTACATATACCAATGCAATGGATGCATTTGCGGCGTTGCAAAAAGAAAAAATTGATTTGCTATTTCTAGATATTCAAATGCCAAAAATGTCAGGACTTAGTTTAATAAAGTCCTTGACCAACAAACCTCATATTATTCTTACTACTGCGCATAGAGAATTTGCCTTAGAAGGCTATGAACTGGATGTAGTAGATTATCTACTTAAGCCCATTTCCTTAGACAAGTTCTTGAGAGCGGTAGGAAAGGTCTATCGATTAGAAAGTCAACTTTCTCCCAATATATCTTCCCCTTCAGAAAAAATGGTGAGTGACCCTGCTTTTTTTTATATCAAGAGTGATCGGCAATTTCTCAAAATCTTACTAGAAGATGTCTTATATATCGAAAGTTTGAGGAATCACGTAAAAATAATAACCACGTCAGGAAATCATATTACGCTCCAAGGAATAAGTCAAATGGAAGAAAAACTACCCCCGCAACACTTCTTACGGATTCACAGAAGCTATATTGTTGCCTTATCAAAAATTAGCCATTTCTCTCAAACCAATTTAGTGATAAATGGGAAGACACTGGGCATTGGTCAGATCTATAGAGAAAAAGTCCTCAAGCGATTAGAAGCGGATTTAATCTAAATGTAAACCAAAAACTTCTACGCCCAAACTTTACATCCTTCCGTGCAATTGGTACATATTTCTATCTGGTCCCGACCTTTCAATAAACTCGTGCGAAAAGCAGTGTATTCCTCTCCATGCCATATTTCTTGAAAACTTGTTTGCTTCAAGTCTCCTAATCTATGTTCTGCATCCTTATCAAAACAACAAGGAAGTACCAATCCATCCCAACTTACAACACATGCATGCCAAAGCTTCCAACAATGATTGAGCAATTCATTTTTTACTCGATATGTCCCATCTTGCTTTTTATGATACCTGGAATATTTGTCAATTGTAGGAATAAGATCATTTCCATGTTCATAATCATACACTTGTGCCGTTTTAAGTTTTACTTCATCAATACCGATTTCCTCTGCAAGTTTGTAGATTTCTGGAATTTGATGCTCATTGGGTTTTACTACCAAGAATTGAAAAATAATATGAGGCGTACTTGACTTTAATTTTTTCTTCCACTTCACTACATTCTTAGCCCCTTCCAATACATTTTCTAGCTTTCCTTCCTTTCGATAATTTTCATACACTTCTTGAGTAGTACCGTCTACCGAAATAATCATTCGGTCCAAACCAGACTCGATCGTTTTCTTAGCGTTGGTATCATTTAAAAAATGACCATTGGTAGATGTTATTGTATAAATGCCTTTTTTATTCGCGTAGGAAACCATATCCAAAAAATCTGGATTGATATAAGGCTCTCCTTGAAAATAGAATATAAGATAAATGAGATCTTTGTACAGCTCATCGATCGTTTTTGTAAAAAAATCCTTTTTAAGGTTTCCCGTATTTCGAGTAAACGACCTCAAACCACTCGGACACTCTGGACATCTCAGATTACATGCCGTGGTCGGCTCGATGGATACCGTCATCGGACTGCCCCACTGAATCGGCCTTCTCAACCATTTAGTAGCATAAAACGAACTCAGCAACTGAACAGCGTTATACGCCCTTCTAGGTGTTAGCTTACTAATAAAATTAAACGTATCTTTTACGTAAAACCCCATGCGTTACATATACCTTTCATTAAATAATTCGATATGGTGTTGTGCATGGCCTGCCATGATAAAAATTAATGCCCTGACGGAAGTATTGGTATCGCTTGCTACTCCGATTCTTGCAATTTCTTGATCGGTAAACTTTTTAATCATACTCAGCGTAGCCCTTCTTTGATGGGTAAATTCTTCTAAAATTTCCCACGGAGTTATATGATCAAAGTTATTGCCAGCGATGTAATCATCTTGATTGAAGCCTGCAAGGGGTGTTTGATCTCCTCTGCTTATACGCAGGGCACGGTATGCAAATATTTGTTCTGAATCAATCAAGTGAATTAAAGACTCTCGGATCGACCACTTCCCTTCTGCATATCGATAATCCATTCGATTACTGTTTTCGTGTATCAAGTCCGTATACTGATCAATTTGACGGGACAATACATCGATCGGATTTCCATTGACCTTATTAATATATCCTTGGTAATATGCTCCGTATTCTTCTTGTTCGGGTAACGATATGTGCCTAGCCATAATCTAAAATTTGATGATTCGAAGGCCAAGATAGTTTATATTATTACGGAGATTAAATAAATGCAGTAATGATTATACTGAAGGCCGTTTTGCATGGCACATTTGTAGGTGACAAGACCTATTTGATACTCAAAATAAGTCGCAATTTGAGGTTGCCTAGAATAAACATAAAAAAAAAGGGCTTACTTTTTCAAGCAAGCCCTTAATGACTATTTTGTAAATAGCAATTCTCTATATTTTGTCAATGGCCACAATTCATCATCGACGGTCATTTCTAATTTGTCACAGTGGTATCTGATTTCTTCAAAGTAAGGCTTCACTTTATCACAGTATGCTTTTGCTCTTTTCTCTTCACTCGTCATTTTATTGGCTTTCTTACGCTCTTCTATCATCGCATCCACATTTGTTTTTATCTCATTGATTCTTGTTGAGATATCAGCAATAATGTCCATTTGTTCTTTTGCCAATTTTTTGAATCCCGTACCAAATATTGATTTCAATCCACTTACATTTTCTATCAATGTATTTTGATATCGAATTGCGGTAGGAATCACGTGATTCGTTGCAATATCTCCCAATACTCTCCCTTCAATCTGAATCTTCATCGTATACTCCTCCAATTCAATATCATACCTCGCATGTACTTCTGCTTCAGTCAAAACTTCATGATCTTCAAATAATTTTACACTTTCTTTGGATACTTTGGCTTTCAATGCTTCTGGAGTTGTCTTCATATTACTCAAGCCTCTCTTTTTTGCTTCCTTCACCCAATCATCTGAATATCCATCTCCCTCAAATCGAATACTTTTTGACTTCTTAATGTAATCTCTTAATACATTAAAAATAGCATCGTCTTTTTTCATGCTTTTGGCATCGATCAATTTATCAACCTCAATTTTAAATTTTCTCAATTGCTCGGATACTATGGTATTCAAAACCGTCATCGGTACCGCACAATTTGCTGTAGAACCTACCGCTCTAAACTCAAATTTGTTTCCTGTAAACGCAAATGGAGAAGTTCTGTTTCTATCCGTATTGTCCAATAATACATCTGGAATCTTACCGACTACATTCAATTTCAGGTCTGTTTTTTCTTCTGGTGTCAATTTACCTTTAGACACTTTTTCCAAATCATCCAGTACTTGTGTCAATTGATTTCCGATAAATACAGAAATAATTGCTGGAGGAGCCTCATTGGCACCTAATCTGTGATCATTACTTGCAGAAGCTATGGAAGCTCTCAACAAATCCGCATGGTTGTGAACAGCCATGATGGTATTGATGAAAAACGTCAAAAATTGAAGATTACTCATTGGTGTTTTACCCGGTGACAATAAATTCACTCCTGTGTTTGTCGCCAATGACCAGTTGTTGTGTTTTCCTGAACCGTTAATTCCTGCAAACGGTTTCTCATGGAAAAGAACTTTGAAATCGTGGTTCATGGCCACTTTCTCCATTACGTCCATCAACAAAGAGTTGTGATCAACAGCCAAGTTCGCCTCTTCAAACAATGGTGCTACCTCAAATTGATTCGGAGCTACCTCATTGTGTCTCGTCTTAATTGGAATACCTAATTGCATACACTCCAATTCCAGCTCTCTAAAAAATCCCATTGCTCTTCTTGGTATAGAACCAAAATAGTGGTCATCCAATTGTTGTCCCTTTGCAGGAGAATGACCCAACAAAGTTCTACCTGTCATCGTAATATCTGGTCTGGAACTTGCCAATGCCGTATCGATTAAGAAAAACTCTTGCTCCCAACCTAAGGTCGCTATCGTTTTAGTTACATTTTTGTCAAAATATTTTGCCACTGCCGTTGCCGACTGGTCGATGGACTGCAAGGCTCTCAAAAGAGGTGTCTTGTTGTCCAATGCTTCTCCCGTATACGATACAAAAATTGTAGGAATACATAAGGTCGATCCCATCACAAATGCCGGAGATGTAGGATCCCATGCCGTATATCCTCTTGCCTCGAATGTATTTCTCAAGCCACCATTCGGAAAACTAGAAGCATCTGGCTCTTGCTGAACCAATTGTGATCCACCAAATTTTTCGATCGCCAAATCATCACCAATCGGCTCAAAAAATGCATCGTGTTTTTCTGCTGTAATTCCAGTCAATGGTTGAAACCAGTGCGTATAGTGTGTTGCACCTTGATCATGTGCCCACGCTTTCATTCCCGCTGCAATCTGCTCTGCAATCTTTCTGTCAATCTTAGTTCCATGCTTCGTAGCATTTTTAATGGCTGTATATGCTTCTTTGGGCATATACTGTCGACACGTACTAAGAGTAAGTACCTTTTTATTAAACAATTCTGAACGTCGAACAGACTGTTCTGTAATACTGATTGGTTTTCTTTGTAATGTTTCTTTTAAAGCATTAAATCGAATGGTAGACATCAGGTTTCCTTTTAATTTTATAACTAAATGATTAAATCGGGGGCAAAGATATAAAATTTGCGTTTTTTACAACACTAACCCTATAAAAATTAGGGGTCAAGTTAAAATAAATGATGTTTTATTGAGATTAGCCCGTCGATGTATCTAGATGAATCAAAATAAAAAGGAAAAATATTGAAAAAAAGGAAAATGTATTGGCCTCAAAAATCACCCCTCACTTTCAAAATAATAAATGGAATGAATAGGTGTGTAATTTTACGTTTTACAAGCCAAAGCCCAATGTACATCCTACCAAAATGATGGCACCTTCTCCAGTAGGTTCCCCATCCGTGGAAACATTCCACTCCCAACCCAGAGAAATTGAAGGAATAATGGACACATTATGTCCTGAGTAAAATGCATATTCACCCATTAGATTCGGTTGCACAACTTTAATCTTTGTAGTACCTACTGCACCTTGATTTTCCCAATCTATGGTATTGAACCAGAGATCAGTTCTTAGTGCTAAACTCAACCCTTTACGATTTTCATTTAAAAACCTCCTATATGCAAAAGATGCACCGTATCCAGAACCTTCTTCATTTTCCTGTACTCCTAAATCCCTATGATCAATGACCTGATATCCTACCCTAAAGTTGATGGAGCTATTGTTATTGAGGTACTTTTCAATTCTAAATCCTGGAATAATACCCGTTGGGTACGCTTGTAGCTCAAGTCCTATCTCAAGAGAAGGAAGGACTGTTGTTTCTTCACTTTGTGCAAGAGAAAAGCCCGTTATAAAAACACATAATAAATTGATGAGTATCGCTTTTACAATTGTCCGCATGCCTACATTTTTTTCAAAGATATAATTATTTCTCTATCTACGCGTTGAGTAAAATTCGCAAAAACATATTCAAATAAAAAAGCTCAAGCAATTGACATTACTTGAGCTTCAAAAAACTACTTACTTTAAAACTACTCTAATACTTTACTATTTTTTTTACTTGAATGCCCATCTCCGTAGATACCTGAATATAATATACCCCTGAAGGATACGTGTTCGCATCGATGGTGACGGTTTTTCCTTTTATATTTCTTGATTGAAAAAATAGTTGACCGTTGGATCCCATTACTTCAATGCTTTTCGCTTCACTTGAAAGTCCGATAGTAAATTTATCCTGAAATGGATTGGGATATGCTTCAACTTCTAAAGCCAATGGTCCATTTGTACTTGTTACACACGACTCCACTGAACTTCCACTGTAAAGTTGGTTGGCACCTCCAATTGCAATTCCGATGGAATAGTTTCCTCCTCCCATACCTGGATCTGAATAAATAGGGTCTTCGCCATTTTTATAAAATCGTACTCTATCATCAAATTGTCCAGAACTTCCTACTACAAAACTGAATAATTTAACTTCATCTCCCTCTTCTAAATTATTATAAAAAGATGCTGGAGATAATGTTGGAGTCAATGGATAAAAATCACTTTCTGGTTGGGCTTCAGGTGCAAGTGCTGGATTTCCCAAATTCCATGGCATAGGAACAGTACCTTCATATCCTTGATTGTTCTGTAAAGGCATGTGCAGTTCCGTAATCATAAAAGATTCTCCAGTCGGAACAACTATGGTAATTTGAGCATTAAATTGAGCTCTTCCTGGAATATCCGTTGCAGATCCTTCCATTATTACAAGATGTGCATCATATTCATTGGTTTCACAATTATACTTCATTAATAATTCTACACTTTCTACATTACCAAAAAGTACTCCTGAAACACAACAACATAATACAATCAATAACTTTTTCATCCTTTTATTTTTTCAATAAACTTAATTCTTAATTATTGCATACTAAACAAATATAAAACCAAAGTCTATAAAATGACAAGTAGCTTACCAAAAAATATCGGCGCTCAATGAAAACTACTGAAAATAGACTATTTCATATCATTTAAACTAACTAATAGTAGATTACACATTAAAAATAGTTATAATTTGATTAACGGCCAAAGTCCAGTTGTGAATGGTATTTTTCTTCTGTTGAAAAAGTATTCATGAAACTAAACTGAATAAGACTTTAGTTGATTCAATCGATATGCTCAACAATAGAGGAGGTGTATTTCATATTAGTATGATTTAAATAACAATAGTTTTAATCGCATTGTCTTTGGTCTAAACGTCATATGGTGCTTATAAAAGAGGATGATGTATAAAGCATTTTAAAGTTCGATTTTATCTAAAAACCTTCAACTATAATAAAAGAAAAGTACTTCCTCACATATAGGTATAAATACCTGATTTTGTGCTAAACTTTTAAATTTCGACATTTTTGCATTACATTAGGATTGAAAAAATTGGCCTAGTCCAAATTGTCACCCCAAAAAATTATCACATGAAAAAAGGAATCATTGTCTTTCTTTTCTTAGCTCTATTTACAGTTTGTTGTAACTTAAGTCAAGATTTAGTACTACCAAAGGACGTTAAATATGTTACTGCTGATGGTCAAATTCCAGATAGAAAACTAATCGTCCAAGGCTGGACCGATGATCAAAGAGATAAATTCTGGTTTACCAGTCAGGGATCTCAAATTATGCCATACAGCTGGTTTACCTGGTTAGAGCAAGCCGACAACTCTTCGTTCTTTAGAAATACAAGCCATATGGAATCGCTAGGTTATCTACCAATGGCTACCTCTAAAGATAACCCTTCAGGACTGCCGATTGGTTTTGCTATGACTAGAGCAAAATCTGCAAAAGATAGTTATGTTGGATTGACTTGCGCCGCTTGTCATACCAATCAACTCAACTACAAAGGGACCAGTTACTTGATCGATGGTGCGCCTACATTGGCCAACTTTGTCGCGTTTTATGATGCTATCGTAGCATCTTTGAATGCGACCTATGAAGACGATTCAAAATTCAATCGATTTTCATTGAGAGTACTTGGTCAGGAATATTCAAAAGCAAAAGCAAAAAGTCTCAGAAAGGAATTGCTCGTAGTTGCTACTCAAGCTAGACAAAGACAAGAAGTTAACGCTCTTCCTCTCGATTATCCAGAAGACTTTACCAGTTTTGCTCGTTTAGATGCATTTGGTAATATTGAAAATGCTGGATCTGCATTTGCATTGGGAGACCTTACTAATAAAAATTCTCCCGCTGCTCCAGTATCTTATCCATTTCTCTGGGGAACACATCAATCGGATGTAGTACAATGGACGGCATCTGCATCAAATACACCAATTGTCGGACCTTTAGTAAGAAATGCAGGAGAAGTTGTAGGTGTTTTTGGAGGGTTAACCATCAAAGAAGCCAATTGGCTCAAGAGATTGTTTGGAATCAAACATTCTTATCAGTCTACCATAGATTTTCATGGCTTGGGCGCATTAGAAGGCTATGTAAAAGTACTCCGATCTCCAAGATGGGAAAGCACCAATTTTCCTCCTATTGATAAAACCTTAATGGAAAAAGGGAAAAAACTATATGAAGAACATTGTACAAGCTGTCATGAAGTCATCGACTACGAAGATGAAATGGAACATTATAAGTCCATCAAAACTCCACTTCTTGATGTTCAAACAGATCCAATGACCGCATGGAGTGTTCCAAATCATATGGCTAAAACGCTCATTTTGGAAGGATCAAAAGCGGATATTGTTGTTGGGAAAAGATTTGGCCCCACAACAAGAGCATTGGATATACCGATTAATGGTATTGTTGGAATGGTATTGAAAAACCCTATAAAATCACTTGAAGCAGGAATCATTACTTCACAAGTAAAAGGAAAGTCTTGGGAAGAATTGGTCGATGATCATGCCGCTGCAATGGATTCTGTTGCTGAAGATAATTACGTTGCACAAGGGGTAGAAAGTTTGTATAAAGGTTTAAATGTCTCTGGATTAGTATATAAAGCTAGACCTTTGAACGGTATTTGGGCTACTGCTCCATACCTCCACAATGGTTCTATACCAAATCTTTGGGCACTATTGCAACCTGAGAATGAAAGACCAACTAAATTTCATGTTGGTAGTAGAGAATTTGTTCCAGATAGCGTAGGGTATGTTACAGGAGAAGGACCATCTGTATTTTCTGTCCTTAAAAGTGATGGAACGGAAATGATGGGTAATTCAAATCTTGGGCACACGTATGGTACTGAACTTCCAGACGATGATAAATGGGCCCTCATTGAATACATGAAATCCCTTTAGCATTTAATAAATTCCAACAACAAAAACTGTATACTAAAACTCCAAAACAAAAAACGAAATGAAAAAGAAGCTATTAATTGTGGTGGGCGTAATCGTCGCCGCGGTTGTCCTATACTTCTATGTAAAATCACTGAAAGAAGATTATTACATTGATGGAAATGAAGGTATTGTGCTTGTTCCAGAAGATGGAATCGCACCTAAAAGAGTAACATTAGACCAAAACTGGGACGAACAAACGAGAAAAGAATTCTGGTATACCAGTCAAGGATCTGAAATCATGCCCTATAGCTGGTTTACATGGCTAGAACAACCTGACAATAGTCAATTATTTAGAAATACTGAGCACATGTCTATGTTGGGATATCTTCCCGAACCTACTTCCGAACTTAACCCTTCTGGTTTGCCCATTGGTTTTGCCATTACCCGAGCTCGAGCAAATAAAGAACGTGGGTTTGGATTCACATGTGCAGCTTGCCACACCAATCAAATTGATTATAATGGGGTCAAGATGCTTGTAGAAGGAGCACCAACCCTAGCCAATTTTGTTGGTTTTTATAGCCGTATTGTAGGCTCCTTAGAAGAAACGCATACCAATGAAGAAAAATTCGAACGATTTGCACAGCGGGTATTAGCAGATAAGTATTCCGCTTCAACAGCTTCCGATCTTAAAAATCAGGTAAAAGAACTTGCTTTGGCTACCGCTGAAAGACAAGCCGTAAACGCTTTACCTGATGACTATCCAGCTGATTTTACATCCTATGGTAGATTAGATGCTTTTGGCAACATCATGAATGCCGGAAGTGCTTTCGGTCTGCATGATTTGGCCAATAGAAATTCACCTACAGGTCCTGTATCTTATCCTTTCCTTTGGGGTACACATCAATCCGATGTGGTTCAATGGAATGCATCAGCAGCGAATACTCCGGTAGTAGGTCCACTTGTTAGAAATATAGGGGAAGTAGTTGGTGTTTTTGGAGGATTAAGTATTCATCCTGCACCATGGTGGCAACAGTTAATCGGTGTTAAAATAGCCTATTCATCTACTGTTGATTTTCGAGGTTTAGGAGAATTAGAGTCTTGGATTATGGATATGCGATCGCCAGAGTGGCCTGAGCAATATTTAACCGAGATCGATGATAAAAAAGCAGCAAGAGGTGCTATTATATATGATAGTGAATGTAAAAGTTGTCATCAAGTCATAAAAAGAGAAGATGAAGGTGATCCTTATGTATCTAATAAAACACTCTTAACTGAATTGGGTACTGATCCAATTACAGCCTGGAATATTCAAAATTACAAAGCAAAAACACTCATACTAGAGGGACAAAAAGCAGATATTGTCTTAGGAGATCCTTTTGGTGTAGAAACATCTGCAATTGAAATTCCCATCAATGGGGTGGTTGGAGTTGTTTTGAAACGACCCATTACTGCTATAAAAGCAGGACTAATCCCTGCTAAGCATGCAGGTATAGAAGCCGATGTTGCAACTCTGGAAAAGCTATTGGCTGAACATTTAGAAAAGAATAATGAAATTGCAAGTTCTCAAAACGATCCTTCTAATAACAAAGTCGCCCCTTCTGCACTAGGACCAAATGCGCCAGCTATGGACTTGGATTCATTGGTGTACAAAGGAAGACCATTAAACGGAATCTGGGCAACTGCTCCCTATTTACATAATGGATCTATTCCTAATCTATGGGAATTATTGGTTGCTCCAGAAGATAGAGTCGACACATTTTGGGTAGGTTCTCATGAGTTTGATCCTGAAAATGTAGGATTTGTTACAAGTAAAGGCAAATCTCTATTCCGGGTTTATAAAAATGGTACTACTACTATAATGCCTGGTAATTCCAATTTAGGACATGATTGGGGAACAGGTCTTGAAGAAGATCAAAAATGGGATTTAATCGAGTATATGAAAACCCTATAAGAGAGAATATGATAAATTCTAAAGCGATATGTTTTCAAAGCATATCGCTTTTTTTATGTCTAATAAATAATTCTAATGTTTACTTTTGTAAATCTCTGTGGATATTATATTAACCATGGAATACAAGGTAAAACTATATTGCGATGATAAAAAACCGATACAAAATATCCTTCCGTCTTCTAATTGTATGGATCTGTTTAATAAATGGGATGGTGACCCATGCACAACAACAAATTGGTCCTTCTTTTCAAACTACCAATGAAAATGAATGGATGGGTTGGGATGTAGATATCAATCAAGATGGAAGTATCATTGCCATAGGGTCAATTGCTTTCCCTGATTACGATTCGCCCGATGGTAGAGTACGTATCTACAAAAGAAATGAAGATTCTTGGGAACAAATTGGCTCAGATTTGATGCGACCGGAAGCCAACAATGCTTATGGATATTCGATTTCTCTTTCTGCAGATGGAAAAAGATTAGCTGTAGGAATACCAAGTCATGATAGTCCATATACTGGCGCAGGAGCCGTTCAACTATTTTCCATAACAGAGACAGAAATTATTCCATTTCCAACTCTCATTGAAGGGCAATATTCATACCACGGGATTGGATTTAATGTCGATTTATCCCATGATGGGAGGACACTTATCGTAGGGAGTCAAGATCCAGAATATGCACAAGTTCGTATTTATGAGGAGAAGGAAGGCGTCTGGCAACAAAAAGGAAATGAACTTGAAACGGGAAACTATGGAGATAAATTTGGATTCAAGGTAAGAATTGACAGCTCTGGAAATCGAATAACTATTCTATCACCTAGCATTGGGGTATTGAACGGAGACCCTCCAGCTGTCCAAGTGTATGATTTTATTGAGAATGAATGGGTTCTTTTGGATAAAAAAATAAGCTCTGAAAACTTAGAAGAAAGAGTTGAGAATTTTGCCATGAATACTCAGGGAAATATGCTTGCTGTCCAAAATAAAAATGAATTGTTCAGTCAAATAAAGTTGTATACTCTTGGTGATGAAGAAATTGTCTTAAACGAATCCATAGTAGGAAACCAGGATTTTTTTATTAGTAATAATGAATTCAATCTAGCACAAAATGGTACCATGCTCGTTCTCACAAGCTTCTTCTCCATTAAACTCTTTGACTTTCAAAACAATGAATGGGTAGAAAGGACATTTGTAGAAGATACAAACAAATCAATTAACGATATTGAATTATCAGAAGATGGCAATTATTTGATTCTTACTCTTTGGTCCCAAAGTGCCGTGGATATTGAGGTAATTGTATATGAAATAGAACCTTTAGTGTCACTTGATCTTAAAAGTGAGGAAGAAATTATGATATATCCCAATCCAGTTACCCATTGGTTGAATGTGAATACTTCTTTTTCCTCTTATCAAATTCATGAATCCACCTCTGGGCATCTGCTTGTAAATCAATCAGTCTCAGGACGCACCATTGATGTTAGCAATCTGGTTCCCGGTTCATACATTCTTACCATTCAAGACGGCAAAAACATCCACAAAGTCAGATTTTTAAAGATGTAGAAGAGCAGCAGTTACAGCTATTAATTAGAATGTACCCAACATAATTGCTTTCAGCTACTTGTTGATGCATCCTTTTTTGATTTAAAGCGAATACAATTTTGGAACGGAAGAAACAACCATTGGACTTGCATCAAGAGAAATAGAGTTGATTGATAAATTGAAACCCTAACAACTGAATTTTACTGTTCATAATCTCCAATCAAATAAAGTTTGACATTTCACAAACTGTCTAACTATTAAATAAAAGACATGGTAGGATCGTTATCTTTTTGAAAATCAATATACCACCATGAAAATCTTGCCAAACATCTCTACCATTGCATTACTTTGCATTATCCTCTTTACAAGTTGTCAATCTGACCCAATAGTCATTTTGAAAGCATCGAAAGAAAAATGTAAATCCATAAAAAATGGGTATTATGAAATGGATCATTATATGAAATACATGTCCGGTGAAGACACTACATATTCTAGTTTCAATTGCTTTTTTGAAAAACTGGAGGAAGATTCAATCTATTCTTCTGCCTTCCACTATCAAAGGTTTCATACTGGGGAATATTCAAATGATGTGATCTATACCGGGGAAAATTTTGTGAATTTCAGCACAAAAGATAGCATTGGGCAAATAATGTCCAAAGAACTATGGGCCAAAGACATCAAGTCGTATAGCCATAACTATACATTTTATACTCCATTGACACACAAGACCGCTCGGCCAATACCTAAAGATAGTACATTTCTGGATGAAGAATATATTTTTGACTACGTCGGAGAAGAATCAATACAAGGATCTATGTGTCATCATATTCGTATGCGAAAATACCCGGAAGAAGATACGACGGAAATGATGCAAACATTGCTTTTGGAAGTAAATTATTGGATCAATAAAGAAGATCTTATTCCTATCCAATACACGACTGCCTTCGACCTATCCATGAACAACGACACGATGCATCAATTTGAAAAAAATGTGCTTACCTCTTATACATTGGATCATTTAAAAGAGGAAGAAAATTTAAAACTTTCTTCCATCCCTTCATATGTTAAATTAAAAGATTATACCCCTTATGAAAGCCCAGACCCATTAGCGGAAGGTACAGAAGCCCCAACTTGGTCTCTTCCGTCTTTGAAAGGTAAAACAATCAACCTGACTGATTTTAAAGGCGAACTGGTTTTGGTAGATTTCTTCTACAAATCATGTTATCCTTGTATGCAAGCCATACCTGGGTTGCAAGCCTTGCATGAAAAATATGGAGATAAAGGATTGAATGTCATTGGGATTGATCCTTTTGATACCATCGAAGAAGATAATATTGACGAATTCCTCACAAAGCGTGGAGTTACCTACACCATTTTATTGTCCGATAGAGACATTCCAAAAACATATAACGTATCTGGCTATCCTACCTTATATCTTGTTGATAAAGGAGGGAAAATCTTACATGCACAAGTAGGTTATGGAAAAGAATCCGAAAAAGAACTTGAGGATAAAATTGCAAGTCTTTTGCAGTCTTAGGATAGAGTATTTCATAAAATATATTGGTCATCTTCTATTTATCGTACCTTAATATATGTACAATTTTAGTATATCGCATGAAAACATTATGGCAAAAGTGGACGGTTCATTGTGCATTAGGAGAACTATTGGGCATTGGTGCTGCTGGAGCACTTGCTTTTCTCGTAAATTCTTGGTTGGGTGATCCTCATAGCCTTGCTGAAAAACTGATCGTCATGGTAGCTATGGTGGCGGCTGGATGTATAGAAGGATTCATTCTAGGTTTTTTTCAATGGAGGGTCATGGTACAAAAATTTACGTTAATTCCTCGAAAAGAATGGATGTTCTATACCATTCTTGTTGCCGCACTTGGGTGGTTTCTAGGCATGTTACCCTCTCTATTTTTTGATCCTTCTGTTGCAGAAAGTGAATCTTCTCATTCTTCATTGAATTTCAACAATCCACTTATTTTTGCTTTTCTTAGTCTATCTGTAGGATTACTACTCGGTGCTTTATTTGGGTTATTCCAATGGATTTCCCTGAAAAAATATTCCTTAAATGCCTATTATTGGATTATCGCAAATGCTCTGGGATGGGGATTGGGTTTAGGATGGATATATCTTTTTGCATCTTTCCCTTCCACAGAAAGTTCAATTTCTTTTACCGTCACCATGGGTATAACTGGTGGCATCCTTTGCGGCTTAAGTGTTGGAGCCATTACCAGTCTCTTTTTATTGCGTTTACAACCAAAACCAGAAAAATTTAAATTATAAATTATGGTTAACTTTATAAAAAGACGAATTCTAAAGAACTATATTTTATCCACTTTGAACACTGAATTGATATGATTAAAAAAGCACTGAGTATTGTACTCGTCATTTTTTCCCTGTTGGGATATTTGGAATGGGGAGAAGACAATACTATGTTTCTATTTCAAGCCGAAGTAGACATTTTTAAAAAAGTATTCACTGATTTCGGCTCTATTGCACACCCATTTGTTTTACTCCCATTATTGGGTCAGATTCTTTTGATTTATACTGCATTTCAGAACCCTCCCAAAAAGTTATTGGTTTACCTTGGAATTGGCTGTATTACTCTCTTATTGGGATTAATGCTATTCATTGGAATCATTAGTTCAAATTTGAAAATTTTACTATCTACATTGCCATTCTTACTCACTTCGATCGTTACTATAGTACATCATCAACGCAAATCCAAGGTCAGTAATGTATAATTCAATGAAATACCTTTTTTTAGTCTTTGCTTCAATCCTGATGTTAAGTGGATGTTTCCCCACTGCTCCAACCCATGATTCACAACGGCAAGAGCAAATATCACAACTGGCGAATGACTACTTTGCAACATTTTCCGAAAGAAAAGACTGGAATAAACTATGCTCTTTTTACAGAAATGATGTAGAATTTGATGATGTCATTCTTCAAATACATTTGGACAGCTTATGGAAATTCAAACGTTTCTATAAATGGGATGAAGAAGGAAATCACTTTCAAAAATTATCTCCGGATCAAGAGCATTTAACCTTGACTTCTTTAGTTGTCAACGACAGTATCGCAGTAGCACAAGGGCGAGTCAATCCTTTCTATTAC
>JARGNR010000102.1 GCA_029212405.1 Saprospiraceae bacterium | reverse complement strand
TAAGAATTTAATTACATATTTATTTGGTTATACGTAGAAATTCTGAATCACCCTACTGAAAGCTACTATTGCTTTCCATTGTTAATTCTATCGTTCTACGTATTTAACGTATTGAATATCCGACTTTTAAAAAGATCGATCTTGGATTGATCGGAAATACCACAAAACTTGCATTAGGGTTTTGATCAATGTATTCTTGGTTTGCAGCATTTGAATTACTCCCAAACTCATTAGGTCCAAAGAAATTCATCAAACCAGTGGAATTGAATACATTATTCACAATTAAGGAAACGTTGATTTGAGGATTCAGCTGATAGCCCATTCCCAGATTAATGGTAGAAAAAGCGGGTAATTGAAAAGCATTGGATACATTTCCTTGTCGTTCGCCCATGTACCTCCAAGAGATAAATGCATCTAAATTTCCATGCGCATAAGTAGGGCTAACTTCCAACATTATATTGGGGTTATGGGGGATTTTATTTCCTGAAAAATCTGAAATCGAATCATCGGATTGATCTGTGGTTTCATTTGCATTGTAAATATTAAAGCGAGTAGCTTCAGGATTTTGAGCAGTTGCCTTAAATCCTAATCCAAATCGATTAGATAACGAAACGTTTCCTTCTACTTCCACACCTATGGTCGTAGTCTTATTCAGTTGAATAGGAGTATAAAAAATACTTCCATCCTGCTGATCCAACACAAATTCAGAAAAAGCTATATTATCCAGTTGGCTATAAAATGCGGTAGTGAAAAGGCTGAATCTTGGCTTCGCTATTTTGACTCCGACTTCCCCTTGAAGTATATCTTGTTCCGTTCCAGCCTGATTAATCGAAACGCCGTCAAAATTATTGAAGTAATAATTCATTTCTGGAGCTTTATGACCATTGGATACTCGTGCAAACAGTGCCATATCTTCTGATAACGAATAATTTAATCCTAATGACCAAGAGACATAAGAGTAATCAAAATCAAAGGAGTCTTGTTGGGTGGCCAGTAGCACAGAATTATTGTACGCTGTCTGTTCATTATTATCAATGCCGCCAGGATTAAAGCCAGGAGATGATCGATCTTTTGTACCTTGATGGGTTACTCTATCAAATCGTAGACCTGCATCGATATTTAGGTGTTCGCCTAGTTTAAAATTATCGTTGGCAAATACAGCCATTTGATTCAACTTGGCATCCCCACGATTATACAATAGTCCGCCATAATTAGATATCCCATTAGGGTCAGATAGTTCGACCACAGGCATCCCTTCATTTTCTAAGGTCACGTATAAGGCTCTTGGGTTGTTTTCATACGTAGAATAGGCAAAACTCGCTGAAGTGAACGATTCAATGTCAGAATATCCATAGTAAGCCCCAGTAGTCAACGTATGATTCTTAAACTCTTTAGAAAGTTTTAGCTCTCCCATAAATTCGGTGGCATTGTCAATTTTTTTCCAAGGAGCAATACCCATAAGGGCATCATTAGGTAGACTTCCTTCCAAGTATTCGAAACTGGCAGGCTCGCCCATAAAAGGACCTAAGATTCCAAAATTATTTACTCTAGCAACGACCTCTTGGCTGTTTGCATCTCTGAATACAACATTACCGAGTGGAATATTCTGAAAGGTAGGATCCACTCCACTTAATAAATAGGGAAAGAACCCTTCTAGGCCCAATGGCTGATTCGCTATGGTCGAGTTCCAATCCGAAGATTTATCACTAAATTTCATATTTGAATTGATATTCCAGCCGCTGACTTCTTGCGAAATCTTTAATCCAAAAGCAATGTCTTTAGTATGTATTCCATTGTTGGTGTTGTAGTTATACGTGTCCGATGGATTTTCAGAAGCAGTTCTTCCATCCGTAATATCTGTATTTATTCGTGGCAGGTTCAATGCGGTATAATTAAAATCATGTCCAAATGCAGGTTGAGGATCGGACCAATTTGTTGCTGCCAATCCTTGATATCGATTGACTTTGTCATTTAAATATTTTCCATACAATCGGACAAAACCATTTTTATTTAATCGGGTAACATTTGCTTTGATCTGGCCGCCATTATCCCATTTGATATCGGTATTTCTAGCTCCTTCATCGTATCGATAAAATCCTCCAACATTATAAGCCCATTGATCAGATTTAGACTTTCCTCCAATATTCAAATCATATCTAGCCAATATGTTGTTTTCTCCTTGCAAAGCACCTGTAGCAATCATTTCAATTCCGAGTTGATCTTTGCCTGTTTTGGAAATGAAATTAAAAATTCCACCTGGTGCATTTGAACTGGTAATCATGGACGAACCACCACGAACTGCTTCGACTCTTCTTGTGGTAATGTCCGCTCTTTGAAATAGGTCGGGACCATAGTAGGTTGTGTGGTAGTTGGTAACGGGCAAACCATCTTCTTGGAGAGACATGTAATACCATCCTATATCTTCTTCTGCGGAGGCTGATATTCCTCTGGAATAGACTCTAGTGAAAATGGAACCTGCAGAAGCATCTACAAAGGTACCTGTAACATTTGAAAGTAATTCAGCCGTTCCTAGTGCTGCACTGTTTTGAATTAATTGTTCCGATAAAGTAGTACTGGCAATAGAAGTTTCCAGTTTTGAATTAGGGTTGAATGTACCAGTTAAAATAATACTCGCTAACTCAAGTGGATCATAAACAAGGGCGAAATTTAAGGTAATAGGAGTATTATCCGCTTGAATATTTCTAACTATTGTTCTGTATCCAACATAGGAAAAGGTGAGTTCATATTCTTTTTTTTCATTGAGTGTTATGGTGTATTTTCCTTCGCTATCCGTGATGGTATTCAGGTTTTCTGCTTCACAATAGATTGATGCTCCCACTAATGGAGAACCATCTGCATCGGATACTTGCCCAGTAACCATGGTTTGAGCAAAAGACGGAAGACTGAATAGAAGAAGAATGAAAATAAGTAAGGATGTCTTTTGGAGGAATTTGTCCATATTGCAATCAATTTTGAATTAATTTTAAATGGTGAAGATAAAAATAAGAAGCACATATTTATCACGTATTAGTACGCAATTCCAATCAATGGTGGTAATATTTTTTGGCTAGTGCTAGCATTTCATGGATGGGGTCAAAAGTTTGAATTCTCTATTTATATAGATGCAAATATTATTGGTAAAAGAGACATCTCTATGTTGGATACGGTGTATTCAATTGGTCAAAAAAATGCTACTATATATGATAGAAGACTACCAGTTTATGTGGATGCAACTCGTAAAATTATCAAGTGTAATGGAAGAATGGAGGCGGCATAGAAATATGGGTAACCAAAGAATGGATTGATAGTCTTTTAGAAGCAAAAGCGCAGGACAGTATTTGCTATTAGCAGTTATGGAGCAGAAAATTCTCCTTTGGATACAAGAAATGATTTTGATTACTTGTATTTGTATAAAGCGCCGCTTGAGGATGAATGGGGATCTGGGAAATGGGGCGTCAATTTGGGGAGTTATTTGAGAAAGTGAAGTATTGGCTCTTATTTATTTTTGTGATCTATTTATGTCATAGAGTGCTTCGATATTTTAGTGGGAGGTGAATGGGAAATGGAACCAAGTAGTTTTGAAAACCTACCAAAAGGAAGATTTAACTATTGTTTTTTGAGGATATTAGACGAAGTACCATTTAAATATTTATCTTGGTATCAGATGGTATGTGTCTAGATCAATTGAGATAATTAATTCCATTGATTATTAATTTCATAATTAATTTGTATTGGCCTTTATAGCAGCTAATGACATAAAAGCGAGGAAGGAACAAATCCAAAATTTAGTGGCAGTGAACAAGGTATCTATTGCTATTAATTTGCTATTAGATTATGCCAGAGAATTTCCTAATGATAGTACGCTATTGAACGAAGCTATTAATATCAGCAGGAGGTTTCACAGTAACAAAAAGTACAAATTAAACAATGAGATAAACTTCGAAGATTATGAAGTTTCTTTGAATAAGCTAGTTGAGAGTATTCTTTATTTACTAGATAGTATTGAAGACAGTTTAATGTTAACCTTAAACATTGACATATGACAAAGAAGTTGGATAACATAGCTGCCGATTTAAAGTCAAGGATTAAGGATTTTAATCAACCAATAGACAACCATCTGGTTGAATTTGCTCGTGAATATGCAGTGAGTAAGAATTTATTGAATCAAGCTATACTAAAGAACTTTAGATATTCCCATTCTGACCGCTCTTATAAAGAAGAATTATATCCTGAAATTGAATCCCTTATAGATTCTATTGTGTTGGATTATTCTGAAAATGCATCCAAGGAAACCGTTAAGAATGCTAAGAATGCTAGAAAACAAATAGAAGATCACTTCTTTAATGTTAGTTACCCTTCAGATTCAGTGTTTAAGAGCGTCAATTTATATAAGAAATACAAACGGACTGGTTTTGAATTAAGGGATATAAATATCGATTTGAAGTTTGGGGAAATAACTGGTGTTGTTGGTGAGAATGGAAATGGTAAAACAACCTTATTTAATATAATCGCAGGAGAATTGTTACATGATAGTGGCACATTAAATTTTCCATATATCAAGCAACCAAAAAATGGTAAATTAAACTGGATTGAAATAGATAAACAAATTGCATATGTACCACAAGAATTGCCACCCTGGCATGGAGCATTGGAATCTAATCTACACTATGAAGCATCTATTCGTGGTATAAAAGGGAAAGAAAATATCCGTTCAGTGGATTATATTGTACAAAGATTAGGGTTAGAAAGTGAATTAAATAAAAAATGGGATGAGTTATCCGGAGGTTTTAAATTAAGATTTTCCCTGGCTAGAGCATTAGTCTGGAAACCCAAATTACTTTTGATTGATGAGCCATTGGCAAATTTGGATGTTACAACACAACAAATTGTATTGAACGATTTAAGGGACATTGCGAAAAATATCAGATTCCCTATTTCAATAATTACGAGCAGCCAACATATTCATGAAATAGAGTCTATCTCCGATAAGTTATTATTCTTGGAAGATGGGAAGGTAGGGTATTATGGTGCTGTAGAAAATGTTGGTGATAATAGAAATACAAATTGTTTCGAGTTAGAATGCAATAACTCATTAGGAGATTTGCGAGATGCATTAAGTGAAGTTCCTTCGATAAGTATATTTCACAATGGTTTATATTGTTTAATAAATGCAAGTCTAGATGTTTCTTCTCAAGACATTTTACAAAAGCTTATAGCAAACAATATAGAAGTTGACTATTTTAGAAATATTAGTCAATCAATTAAATACATGTTTACCAAACATTGATTATGGATTTAAAAATTCATAAATATATTGAACAATTAGATAAATGGTTGCTAGTAAATTATCCTACAGTTTGGAGGACGGGAGTACTCTATTTTTTTATTTATTCATTTATTCTTAGTAACGTCGTTTTATATAGTTTGGGCCAACTATTAAGAGTAGAAATTACGAATTTTTATACAACAGATCAGATAATTACATTTTGGGGAGTTTTGATTCTCTTAGGTTCTTTCGTCATTTTATATTGGATATCGATTATTTCAAAAAGACGGTTGATAAATATCAATTTTAAACAGCTATTAATAACTTACCTTTTGTATGTTTTTTGTGTAGGATCAATAATTCTAAATACTATTGTTTTTACACTACCTGTAATTTCCAAAACGAGCAATTTATTAGATGATTACAACTTAGATGACGTCTTATCATTTCATACTAGAAATAATTTTTGGGTAGGGGAGAAAAGTGTAAGGTTATTTCAAGAGGATGAAGAAGTCCAAACTATTGTTAAGAGGCATTTAGCATATTTTAAGCTTGATCCTAAATTTAAAATTGGTTATTCGAGTAATAGAGATATACATGTTTGTTTATCTAGATATGTAGATATTAGTTCTTCACTTGAGGAACCAAGAAAATTTAAGGCAAACTATTTCAATGATACCTTAGTCTTTGAAAAGAGTATCATAACAAAATGTTTTAGGCGAGTGAATACAGAAATTGAAAATAATATTGTAGAAGTATTTTTTCCTAATGAGAAATCCACAAAACTTGAACAACACTCTTTAACTACCGCTAAATCTGATATATATTTACTAAAGGCAAAACTTGAAACAATTGAGAATTGTAAAAATTTTTTAAATGGAAAGGGAAGTGTTTTTGATGTGTTATTCATTCGATTACCAATATGCTTTACCTTATTTCTTCCACTTGTATTCCTGTTATTTGTGTCGCGTCATTTTATTAATAATTCTCTGTCTGGGATCAAGAGATGTAAAGATATTTTTAAAAGGATATTTATGGAACGGGAATGGATAACTAAATTAGATAGGAAATTAGCTATCAAATTTCCTATTATTTGGTCCTCGAAAATATTTACTTTTTGGACAAAGTATTTAGGTTATCAATTTATTGTCACCTTAAGTATTTGTTGTTTCGCTTTTGTTGTTTCAAATTCAAGTACGTACCAAAGGCTAGATCATGAAATTTTATTTTTGGTAGGATTGATGTTTTATTTTTTAATTTTTGTTTTACTTCTGATTGGTTCTATTCCTTGGGTGAAGTTGGTTGGCCATTCGACGCAGAGTAATCATTCGTTTTATGAAAGCCTGAAATTATTTTATTTATTGATACTATCGAATATAGTATATGTGTTGTTTTTTATGTCCTTTTCTTTCTTACTTTTAGATTTCAAAAAGGATGATGGGTTTTACTTTATAGCTCCGGTTTTAATGACTTTGTATCTTGCAGTTTTTGGATATATGTGTAAAATTTTAGGATCAAAATTTACTCCAATTCTGGTATTGTTTTTTGCTACAGTCATAAATTATATTGTATTATTTTTTATTTCAAATGTCCTTGGTTCTTTTGAAATGAATGAAAATATAGTAGCAGTGTTATACTTACTGTTTCCTATTATTATATTAGTTCTTAACAAGGTTTCTGTAAAAAACGTAGGAATCAGAAAATGGGTAAGTATGTTCCTATTTACCAGTCTTCCATATTTAGTATCTTTAATATTGGTAATTGTTCAAGATAAAATTGAAGATGTTGAGGTGAATTTTGTATTGCAAAGATTATTGCAAATAGGCAGTATCATTGTCGTTTTGGCAAGCGTAATACCTCTATTTGTTCGGGGAGTTTTCAACGTGAATGCAATTCCTGAACCTTGATCTTTGTATTGCCTAAAAATTATGATCCCTCGTACTGATCGAAGGATCTACCTTAATTTCCACCTCTTCTACCTCAACTTGCTTCAAATTCTCAAGATCAGGTTGTCCAGCTTCAATCCAGGCGGAATACCAAACACTGCCGATAGCCAAAATGGCATCTTGCATTCGAGCCTCAACCATACCATTTAATCCCTCATGATAGGCATAGGCAAATTCAGGACATTGTGTTTTTATCGTGCGTTCTAGCCGCTCGTCATAACACATTTGCTGATCCTCAGGAAAGGTCTGAGTGAGCTCTTTTTCAATCACCAAGACGTCTTCTAATAAATCATGACTGTCTTTGATCATTTTCCAAAAATAGGTCAACGGTTTCTCTACATAGTCTGCTTTTCCTACTAAGTAACTGTATGAATCATCTGCATACAATTCAGGTAATCTCGACTCCCAAAAGGCATGGATTCCCACTTGGTCGGTCAATTGGCCATTGTAATTTTTTGTGGTGTGCAGTGGGACATGCGCATCTCCAATATAATGCCCAAACTCCGCAGATATTCTCAAAATGGATTCTGCATTTTGATCTTCAAATGCCTTTACCAACCAATAAAACATTTGATTCATATGGTAGGGTAGAATGCCTTCTTTTGAAAAACCATCTTGAATGCTTAAATCCCCTTTGGATTGTAAGTCTGGAAATAATCGTTTTAAATCTTTATTCTTAATCTTCCAAACCCCTTCGTAGTAATCAGGCATAATAGAATCTCGAAAGAATTTTCGCAAAGATTCTGTTGGACAAGTTAAAGCAATTGAACGGGTAGTAATCTGTATACTATCTCTTGTATAGACCAATTTTGCCTCTCTTGTTCGATTTCCAGTACCGAATGTATAGTTCCCATATTTGATAAGTGCATCTTCAAATATTCTAGGAACATCATAGAATGGATTGTCCCCCCATGAGTCGATGTCAATATAATGTCTTACTGCTTCATGTTTAGAAGCATATCTTCTCTTATCTGGATCAACAGCATGTTCCGTTACATACTCTATGTTCTTTTTGTAAAATTGGATCATTTCAGGCGGCAAAGTGAATACTGCCATACGATTGATCTTACGGTGACCAAAAAAGCCCCAATCAGGAGAAGAGATGAAAGAAGTAAGCCCCAATAAAGTAATCACCGCCCCAAGGATTATTTTTGGAATAAGTGAAGAAGAATTGTTGCTTTCTTTTTTCATAAGTCTAGTATTACATTGAAGTGATAAAAAAAATAGGCCAAAAATCCATAATGGAATCGAAAGCGTTATAAAGCTAGAATTTCTGCCATTTTCACCAAATCTTTGTTCAGTGTTTTTGTCTTAGTAATTGCATCTTCAAATGGGGTATAAGAGATCTCATCGTTTACTACTCCCAATGCCACACCAGATTTTCCATCTAATAGTGCATTTACACCTGCAAATCCGAGTCTTGCAGACAAGACTCTGTCAAAACAGGAAGGAGAACCTCCTCTTTGAAGGTGCCCAATGATGGTTACCTTGGTATCGTATTCAGGGTTCAATTTCTTTATTTTATCCGCGATTTCCATCGCGTTTCCATTTTTATTTCCTTCTGCTACAATGACAAGGTTGAACAGTTTTTTACGTTTTGCAGATTTGGTCAATATTTCAGATAACTCCTCAATCGAATCATCAATTTCTGGAAGAAAAATAGAACTGGCACCACTTCCAATTCCAGTGTGCAAAGCAATATATCCAGAATGTCTACCCATTACTTCAATGAAAAACAATCTGTTATGACTGTCTGCTGTATCTCTTATTTTATCTACCGCTTCTACGGCCGTATTGATAGCAGTATCAAATCCAATGGTGTAATCTGTTCCATAAATATCGTTATCTATGGTACCTGGAAGCCCTACAAAAGGAACATCATATTCCTGCATAAAAATATTTGCTCCAGTAAAAGTTCCATTTCCTCCTATGGCCACACAAGCGTCGATGTCATGAGCCATTAAGGAATCATAGGCTTGTTTTCTGCCTTCCTTGGTTCTAAAAGCCTCACTTCGTGCTGTCTTTAAAATGGTCCCTCCTCTATGCATTATATTTCCCACATCTCGACGTTCCAAACGCTTAATACTTCCATTAATCATACCGTCATATCCTCTGTGAATTCCATACACATGCAGGTCGTTGTAACCCGCAGTTCTCACAACGGATCTTACTGCAGCATTCATACCCGGTGCATCACCTCCAGACGTGAAAACTGCGATTCTTTTAATCTCGTTTGACATTTCTCTTTCTATTTATAATAATCGACAAGGCCTTCTATTGGTTTTTGAACGATAGAACTGCATTGTAGACTATTGTATTGTAAAACTTCTCTTAGTATATCGGCGTAAAAATAAGCGATCGAACCAACAAAATGTATATCATAAGCAAGATAATCTGAATATTGTTTGATTCGAACATCTATAAATTCTTGAAAAAGGGGAAATAGAAAGTTTTTGCGCCATGTTTTATTCTCAGTGGTGTTTAAAAATGTTGCAAAATTGGCAAGATAAGCAGTTGGATTTCCATCATTGTAAAGTGCATTAACTACTTCACTTTTAGAAAGAGGGTATTGAGTATAAAATTCAGTGGAGACGTCTTCAGGTAAGGAGCGATAAAAGTATGCTTTAATGAGTTCGCTTCCGATTTTACTTCCTCCTCCTTCATTGCTCAAAATGTAACCCAATGCTGGGATATTATCTGTAATAGATTTGCCATCATAGAGGCATGAATTACTGCCCGTTCCGAGTATACACACGATGCCAGGCTTATCTCCTGCAGTTGCAATGGCTGAACCCAGAGTATCGCTTTCTATTTGAAATTCTTTGCAAGATGAAAAATACGGTTTCAACCAATTATGAATAATTGTTCTTGTCCGATCATCAATTACCCCGGCGCCATAATAGTATATAGAATCAATAATTGTAGCATATTCCAATAGTTCAGGACATTCGATTTCTAGCAGATACATTTCGCTATTGGCCGATGGGTTTATTCCTTTTGTATTAAATCGGTGTTGCCCCTTAGGAGTGAGGATTACCCAATCGGTTTTAGTGGAACCACTTTCTACAATGAGTGTATTTGCCATAAAACTCCCTTGAATAATAATTTAATTGATTCTGGTTTAATGTAATGCTGCCCGGATTTCTAGGTTGTCTAAAATTTCTGCTTCTTGATCCACCCACCATTGCAATCTTTCGTAGGTTTCTTTCTCAGGAAAGTAGTTGAGCGCCATTTTTACAAATAAATGTCCATGTTTTGCTTCACTGGCCCAAAGGATTTTATAGAATCGGTGCATTTCTGGATCTTGTTGTGCTTCCGAAACGAGGCGAAACCGTTCAGCCCCTCTTGTTTCCACTACAGATGCAATTAGAAGACGATCCAAGAATCGTTCGTTCCGTCCACTGTGACATTTTTTGATCAATTGCTTAACATATGAATCTTCACCAATAGAATGCGTCAGAGGAATCCCTCTACTTTCCATAAGTTCATATACCTGTTGGAAATGTTCAAGTTCTTCAATACCTGTGGCAATGAGGTCAGGTAATATTTCTTTTCTATCTGGATATTTTGCTACAAAACTCATAGCCATTGCTGACGCCTTCCGCTCACAATCTGCATGGTCTTGCAAAAAACTTGGAAAATCTGCAATCACTGCATCAATCCATTCCTGCTTGCTATCTACAGCAAGGTCAAGATTTAATTTCATGTATAATTCTCTTTTAAGTAGTGCTGATATATAGAATATACGGTCTCTACATTGTAGCTCTATATACTAAGTACAACAAAGCTATTAGAATTAATGTGATGATAATGCTTACCTTAAAAAACTTTTTTTGAGCAGCTTTATTTTTCTTGATTATTTGTGATCTTTTCTTCGACTTTGCCATAATATTTTCACTTTATTTATTGGTCTAATATACTAAGAAAAGTGGAATGACAAATACTAATTTGAATAAATATAATTCAATAAACTAGATATACATTTTAGTAGGAGAGATCATCCTGAATCCTATATTTTTCTATGAAAAAACATTATTGTAATGTCTTGAAAACTAGATCGTTGAAAGCTCATTTCTATTCAATGTCTATCTCCAACCATTTTTCCAAAGCATCTACGAATGTCAATCGTTCAGCATCCGTCATGTTTTTGATTCGGGCACTTGCATGGTGTTTATCTTTCATGAAAAACCATTTTGAGTTGACATTTTTTGATGGCGGAACTGCCGTTGCGGACCAGGTATCCAATGCTCCATTGATATACAACATGTTATTCCCATTCTTTGCTATCCATTCAGCAGCTTTATTCGTAATTGTGCCATCCCACATGACTTTCATTTTATTGGGAACAAATGCAGCATGCGGATGGGGTTCATAAGGAAGATATTTTAATAATCCTTTAAAGTCTTCTGTTTCATATCCATAATATCCCATTTGAGTAGCGGATTGGTAGTAATGTGATCCATAAGCTTCCATATCTCGGTCAGAGAAAAAATCCAAGCCAACGATATCTAATAAATAATTCATTTGTTTTTCAGTATCTCCTGAACTAGGAATTACAGCACAATCTTTACCATACTGCCAAAATGAAAAGGGGAGCTCCAAAACAGCATATTCATAGGCTTCTTCTAAACTCAGATAGTTAAATTTCAAATCTCTTCCTTTTACATACCATTTCAGTAAAGGAATAATTTCATCTGATTTTTTTAATAACTCTTTTTGAAGAACCAAAAGATCATTTCTACATTCTTTCGTGCCGATATTATCAAGAAAATCGTAAATCCTTTGTTCTTCATATTCATAATTTAATGGGGCAACATAAGGAATACTTACATCTACATCGTCTGGGTAAAAATACTTGTAAAAAATAGTGGTGGTTCCTCCTTTACTGATTCCTGTTGAGATCCATTTACCCTGATAGATTTCATCAAATAACATTCTAATTCTATGCAAATCAGCCGTAACTTGTTCAAAATTTAAATAGGTGTAGTCTACTTCTTTCGGCATGCTTTCTCCAAAATATCGATGTTCTACGTTCAATTGGTTGGCATTGGTTAATCGGGCAACTTCAGTGATGTTGTTTCTATTTTTTTGATAGCCATTTGTAATTATTGCTGTTGGTTTGCTGTAATCCATATGACTGAAGTACACTTTCTGATAAAAGTGACCCGCACTTGGATTTTTGTGGTCCAATGGTTGTTTGATCATTAATTTGTATGCAGACTGGTATCCATCAGGAGTCTTGATTTTAGTAAAGATTACATCTGGCAGCTCAAACAGATTTTTTTCTATGTCACTTTGTGCTTGGAGAGAAACAGACAGCACAAAGAAGAAAACTAAATGTGTAAATTTCATTTTTTAATTTTTTATCACTTCACTTCAATTTAAGAAAAGATTTTCAAAAATAAACAAAATAAAAATGCCACCATCTTATTCATGAATGGTGGCATTTGAAACGAATTTATTTTTTTCAATTGTTGATGATGATCTTTTTCAAAACAATATCCGATTGTGAAACCAATTTTAAGTAGTATACACCATTTGCAATTGAATTTGTATTAAATGTATATCTACGTATTCCTTTTTCAATGGAGATTTGTAACTGTTGACCACTTAAATTGAACAATTGTGGGTTTTCACTCAGTTGTGTTTCCGTCTCTACATAAAAGAATGTCGTTGCTGGATTAGGATACACATTTGCCTTGATGTTGTCCATTTCATTAATAGATGACAAAACACCTACTACGTATGGTCCAAAGAATTTTTCACATCCATTTTCATCTGTAACAACTGCACCGTATGATCCACCTTGAAGATTTTCAAAGCTGGCTATACTATTTCCATCACCATCTGTGAAATCGATTGTCAACTCTCCTGTTCCACCCGTAAATTCAATATCGATCGATCCGTCCATGCTTGATGGAGACGAAGCATCTGTAATAATAGGATCTGAAGAAGAAAGGCTATCTGGTTCCATAATTTCAATGTCTGTCACTTGGAGCTCACAGTTGTTGGCATCCACAATAGTCACGTTATATGTACCGGCAACCAAGTCTGAAATACTTTCTGATGTAGCATCCGTACTCCATTGGTAAGTGATTGGCTCTACAGCCCCCATAACATTGACAGAAATAGATCCGTCTTCTTCCCCAAAACAAGATATATCCTGACTGACTACATCTGCTGATAAATTGCAATCCCCGTTATTCACATTAAATGATATCTCGATGGTACAATTGTTTGCATCAGTAATGGTTACACTATACATTCCTGGAGCCAAATTTTCAATGGATGCTGTGGTTTCTCCTGTACTCCATGAGAAGGTGTAGGGTGCAAGTCCATTCTGAGGATCAGCAGTCGCAGATCCATCACTGGCCCCATTGCTGGTTTCATTGGTAACAGTAAGATTAGCATCTATTGCTTCCGGGGCTAAGATTTCAATCGATGTTTCATTGGTACAACCTTTATCATCGGTTATAGTTACTGCGTATTCACCCGCCGTTAATCCTTCAATTGTTTCAGTAGTTTCGTCTGTACTCCAAAGAATTATGTAGGTACCACTTCCTCCAGAAAGAGCCACATTTGCACTTCCATCAGATCCATCATTACAAGTAGGAGCGGTTGATGTTGCTGTGATTGATATTTCAGTGGCATCATCCAAGGTAAATTCAAATATCGCTTCACAATCATTTTCATCTGTTATGGTAATGCTATAGTCACCAGCTGGAATATCAGTAATTCCATTGGTGGTTTCCCCATTACTCCATAAGTAAGAAAGGTTGCCAGTTCCACCCATAGGACTCAAATTTATAGATCCGTCCGCATCACCGGTACAGGTTGGTGTATTAGAATCAACGGTTCCTGTTTCTATAGCATCTGGTTCTGAAATAACAAATTCAATTTCTCCAGTACAATTATTTGCATCTGTTATAGTAACACTAAATATTCCAGGAATAAGATCTGTAATGGTGCTCCCATCTGCACCAGTATTCCAAAGGTAGGTAAGATCTCCTGTCCCTCCTGAAGCATCTAATTGAATTGATCCATTAGCAATGCCGTTGCATGTAACGTCGGTAATCGTTTCATTTGCCTCAAATGCATTCGGTTCAGTGATTTCAATGCTGATTTCTCCAGAACAATTACTTTCATCGGTTACAGTTATGGTGTATTCTCCAGCAGGTAGATTGTTTTCTGTAGCATTGGATCCACCATTGGACCAAGTATATGTCAATGCTCCGTTTCCACCAGAAGCACTGATCGTCGCACTACCTTCCATCCCTCCAAAACAAGTGTTGTTTGAAACATCATTTGCGGCAAGAGTAACACCATCATTGTCCTCTAATGTAATTGAACTTTCAGAAGTACAATTATTGTCGTCGGTCACGGTAATGGTATAAATACCCGAAGTCAAATTTGAACGAACAGGGTTTGTTGAATTATCGTCCCATAAGTACGTGTAATCAGGACTTCCTCCTGTTGCAAATGCAGATAGTTCGCCATCGGTATTTCCGCAATTAGGTTGTGTGATGATAGTTATTCCTGCTTCAACGGCATCATCAGGTTGCATGATTTCTGTAGAAGATACAGATGTACAGTTTTCTGAATCTGTAACGGTTACGGTATATTCTCCTGCTGCTAAACTGGATATAGTTTGATTGGTGCTTCCATTGGACCACTCAAAGGAGAATCCTCCACTGCCGCCTTCGCCAGCTGCAGTAGCTGTTCCGTCATTTCCATCAAAACAATTAACGTCTGTACTGGTTATGGTAGAAAGTAATTCATCTGGTTCACCTAAAGTAATCGTTGTCTGAGTAACACATCCCATACCATCAACTACTTCTATCTGATAATCTCCCGCACCAATATCTGATAAAGTTCCCAAATTTGGTATTCCGATACCATCCAACCAGTTGTAGGTGAAATTGCCATTTCCTCCAGAGGCTTCTACTTCAATCATCCCATTGGTTTGGCCGTTACAGGAAGGATCCATCTGTGTAATTATATTAATAACAATAGGATCAGGTTGATCAATAATCACGTCTAAAAAAGAGAGACAATCATTGTTGTCGGAAACAGTAACTACATAACTTCCTGCTGCTAAGCTATTTTGAACAGGGCCTGAAATCCCACCTCCCCAATCGTATAAAAAGTTGGGTGTACCTCCAGTTGCTGATACCTCTGCAGTTCCTGTCGATTCACCATTACAAAATGCATCGGTTTGAGAAACAATAAATGATATCAATGGGTCAGGTGCACCTATCGTTACCGTCTCTATTACTTCACCACTGCTATCGTCCGTTACAGTCACATTATGATCCCCTCCAGAAAGCATAATTGCGGTAGCAGTGCTTTCACCATTGTCCCAAGCATACATATAATTCCCGCTGCCTCCAGTGGCATTTGCTGTGGCACTTCCATCATTGGAATCTGAACAGCTGGCATCTACCACATTTGATATTGTAACTGCAAGTGTTGAACCTCCACCGCCCAGGGTTACACTTTGGTTAGTGGTAACAAATTTATCGCCACTATTTCCTCCCGCTCCATTAGCAAGAATGGCAGCTGCATATACAGTAATGTCTCCAGTTGCAGAAGCAGGAGCTGTCCATTCTACATTATACACGGTTTCATTTGCGACAAAATTCTTTGCCGGCTGATGCCCAACGTAGGATTTTCCTCCTGCCGTTTTTACCTGTGCATTACTTTCTGAAGCAGGCACAGAAAATGTTCCCCCATTGGCAAGATTTGCTTTTAGAGATACCATTTGAAATCCAGATCGAATTGCTGATCCTGCTGTATTTGTAACCGTAACGGTCAATGGATAAGTGGTATTTGCTTCCACAGAAGCTGGCAAACCAGAAATTGAAATGTTGCCATCAATTGATCCACTTGGGGTGTGGCAGGTAGTACAAACATTATCATTTGGTGCTCCAGTATATCCACCACTGCCAGTAGTAGGATGAGAGCCGCTAAACGCAAATAAAAGGAGGGTGGCAAAAATAGAGAAGCCAACCAAAGTCTTAGTAGAAAAATAACGAGTCATGCTTAGTTTTTTATTATAATGAATTCAAATATATAAAATCGTAATTTATATTTATAAGTCTATCAATAGGATTAATGTTCAAAAGGAGATAAATGATATTTTTATACTGTTCTAATCTATTCACTTCTATTTTATTAAAAATATATCTCATTGAATGTATTAAATTGTACTATACACAAAGGATTATAAATAAATGCTGAGTTAGTTAATAAAAGATGAGCACTAAAAAAATACTTATTTTTTACATTGTTTCATGAGTTGCCATGAAATCATAAGTTTCACGCATAGCCGTGAAGACCAATAGAAAACAAATTCATTAATTCCTACGTCTGTTGGAATTAAATTGAATACTATAATTATAGTGACTCACATTTAAAAGGGCGATTTTTAAACTATTGCTTACGTTGGAATTGATTTACTAATATCAGGAGATTAAAGTAGATAAATAAATAATTGAAGATATTTATTTATCGTTTATATCTTACCTGACATAATGATTTGTTAAACCAGCCAGAATATTGAAATAAATCAGTTCATAAGTTGATTTTAGACCTATAACATGAAATAGATGAATGTGTTTTTAAGAATAGTAGATAAAATTTCAACCTATATATTGGTATGTTTCATAGGGAGCTTTTTTTTCTCATGTGGAAATAACGCGGAGGTTCCTAATAGAGTAGGGGTGCTAAGCAGTATAGTAGAGGTAGATATGGAAGTCATTCCAGCAGCGGAGAATGTTGGGGATTATTACAATTTACTCAAGGGGAAAAAAGTGGGTATGGTTGTCAACCAAACTAGTACAATTGGAAAGGTACATTTGGTGGATTCATTACTGAAGTTGAATGTTGATATACAATCTATTTTTGCTCCAGAGCATGGTTTTCGAGGCAAAGCGGATGCAGGGGAGAAAATAAAGGATGGTTTTGATGTCAAATCAGGGTTGCCCGTAAAGTCATTGTATGGAAAGAAGAAAAAACCAAGTGCAGAAGATGTAAAGGGAATTGAGGTTATGGTATTTGATATACAGGATGTGGGGGCTCGTTTTTATACCTATATTTCTACACTGCATTATATCATGGAGTCTTGTGCTGAAAATGGGATTCAATTGATCGTATTAGATAGACCAAACCCTAATGCACATTATGTTGATGGACCTATATTGGAAAAGAAATATACCTCATTTGTGGGGATGCATCCAGTTCCTGTTGTATACGGTATGACCATTGGAGAGTATGCTTTAATGATCAATGGGGAAGGCTGGTTGAAAGATGGAATTCAGGCGGATTTGAAAGTTGTTAAAAATGGTAATTATACCCATAATACATTTTACGAATTACCTACAAAACCATCTCCAAACTTGCCGAATATACAATCGATTTTATTGTATCCTTCCTTGTGTTTTTTTGAAGGAACAACGGTGAGTGTTGGAAGAGGGACGCAGAATCAATTTCAAGTAGTAGGACACCCCAACTATTCTATTGGGTCTTATCTTTTTACACCTGTATCTATGGATGGAGCTAAATATCCAAAACATGAAGGCATTCCATGTTATGGACAAAATTTAACGAGTCAAACAAAAAGTGGTTTATTTGATAAAAAGAAGCTTGATTTATCATTTTTACTAAGCTTTTATAAGCATCTCAACAGTCAAGGAAACCCGTTTTTTCTAGAAAATAAATTTTTTGAGAAATTAGCAGGAACGGGTAAGTTGAGACAACAAATTATTGATGGAGTTTCAGAAGAGGAGATACGAAATAGTTGGAAAAAAGGATTAGAGGATTTCCATACGACCCGCTCGAAATATTTGTTGTACGATTAATCGATTAGTACAAATTTGTTAAGTACAATCCATATTGCTTTTTTTTCTGAATATGTCGGGATGAAAATTACATGTGAAATAATTTGCTTGTGATTCAGTCAGTCATGAAGAAGTGGATTATCTTACATCCTTTACTCACTACTCATTTAAAAAATAATTGCATGTCAAAGTATTTTTTCTCATTTGTATTGTTTTTGGTTTCTTTTAATCTAGGATTGGCACAATCAAAATACAGTAAAATTAAAATTGACTTATCTAAGACGAGTATCCAAGAATTGAATAGATTGGGCTTAGAAACAGATCATGGTTCTTTGATTCCAGGAGTTCATTTTGTAAATGATTTCTCGACTGAAGAATTACAACGTATTGAGCAAGCAGGGATTTCTTATTCCGTTGTAATCGATGACTTAAAAGCGGACTATAAATTAAGGAGTCAACAAGCGGAATCTCAAGTAAGAGAATCAGGATGTGAAGAAGACAATTCCTATAATTATACGACGCCTGAAAATTATACGTATGGTTCTATGGGAGGATACCACACGTATGATGAATTGTTGGAAGTTTTGAATGATATGAGAGAAAAATTTCCTAATCTGATCACAGAGACAAATGCGGTGGAAGGAATAAAGACATGGGAAGAAAACGACATAATTTGGTTGCGAATTTCAGACAATCCAGATGTTGATGAAGATGAACCTGAAGCGCTGTACACTGCATTGCATCATGCAAGAGAACCGAATAGTCTTTCACAGATGATTTTTTATATGTGGTATTTATTGGAAAATTATGAGACCAATGAGGAGGTTAAATATTTAGTGGATAATACAGAAATGTATTTCATGCCTTGCGTGAATCCAGACGGTTATAAATTCAATGAGTTGACTGATCCTGAAGGAGGCGGATTTTGGAGGAAAAACAGAAGACAGCATGATGATTCGGATGAGGTAGGGGTTGATTTGAATAGGAATTATGGGTTTTTCTGGGGTTTTGATAATTTTGGTAGTAGTCCCAATAAAGGTTCTAGTACGTACAGAGGGCCTCAAGCATTTTCTGAACCTGAATCACAGGCTGTCCGAGCATTTTGTATTGCGCATAATTTTAGAATTAGTTTGAACTATCATACACATGGAAATTTATTAATTCATCCTTGGGGGTATAATGATCAACCTACAGATGAGGATGAGTTATTTAAAGCTTTGGGGAATACTATGAACATTGAAAATAATTATTTGATAGGGACAGGTACGGAAACAGTAGGATATGTGGTTAATGGAGACAGTGATGATTACATGTATGGAGAAGAGGCCGAAAAGAATAAGATTTACAGTTTTACACCTGAAGTGGGGCCAAGATTTTGGCCTTCTCAATCACAAATAGATCAGTTGAATAAAGCTTGTTTGCTACAAAATTTGAATACAGCGCATTTACTTTTGAATTATTATGATGCAAGGATAGCTGATTTGAACCCTTTAGTTTCTCAGCGCACAGGATCAATGAATTTAATTACTACAAAATCAGGATTGTTAGAAGGCGATGCTACGATTACGATTGAATCCAACAATCTTGATTATTTAACCTTTGATGAATTTACGTTCCAATATTCTTTAGAGAGCGGTAAGAAATCAATCACCCCTTTGTCTTTTACTATTTCTGAAAATACTCCCCCTTTACAGGACTTAAGTTTTGATGTGGTGGCAGATAATGGCATGTTTACAATTCGAAATACTTATACTTTTACATATAGAAATTCCATCTCAGAAGAAGTGTTGATTGATGAATTTAATGAATTGTCCAATTGGGAAGGTCCAAATTCGGATTGGGGCTTAACCACAGAATATTTTGTTTCAGCTCCTAATGCCTTAACGGATTCTCCTAATGGAATATATGAAAATAATAGAATGGATGTGATCAACTTGATTGATCAACTGCCAATCGGAGACGGTGATTTCACATCTCTTAAATTTAATGCTCGTTGGGAAATTGAATACAACTACGATTATGCATTGATTCAGGTAAGTAATGATAATGGACTGACATGGACTTCTTTGTGTGGAGAATATACTCGGCCTGGGGTAAACACACATGGAACTGATGATCCACTGTATGATGGGATTCAGTCAGATTGGGTAGTAGAAGAAATAGATCTTACAGAATATAATGGAAAATCGATACAGTTAAGATTGATGTTTGTCAGTGATCAAGCGGTAGAACTGGACGGATTCTATATTGATGATCTGATGGTCGTTACCAATACCCTTGTAGTAACGAATACCGATGATGTTTTGGATGCAAATGCATTTTCAATTCAACCTTCACTAAATAATGGTTCTTTTGAAATCCTAATCGATGATAAAAATATTGATCAAGGTAATCAGGTTGAAATATTTGATATGCAAGGAAAGCGTATCCATAAAACGAATGTTTCTTCTACTCGAATGTCAGTTCAATTAGAAGGGGTAGCAAAAGGAGTGTACGTGGTTAAATTTAGTACGCTTGATGGGAAATCTGTAAGTAAGAAGGTGCATATTCTTGGGGAGTAAAAATTAGTAAATTGGAATTGGACGTTGATGGGATTAGTTTGGGAGTCCCTGAGAGGGGATTTGGCCTCGGAGTTAAATGTTGCCTTTTTTAACGCAAAGAGCTCAAAGGTTTCGCAAAGTTCGCAGGGTTAGATGTTGAAACCTCCTGGCCAAATAATCTTTCTAATCTTTCAAATCTTTCAA
>JARGNR010000101.1 GCA_029212405.1 Saprospiraceae bacterium | reverse complement strand
GAAATGGCTGACAACTAAATCATGAGCAGAATATGTATCTACTAATCTGAAACGTATTCAAATATTCTACTTATTCACAAGCATGAAAGAACAACCAATATCAGCAATTATTCAAGGTAGCTTATTTACATCGTTGAGGGTAGTATGTATTCACTTCTTGTCTCTGTAGGATAAATTGTAGCTAATCCTTCCCACCATGTCTACTAAAAATCAGCACTAACTGAATTTGAATACGGATCGCATGGTGCTTCAAAAAAAGACAGCCACTTCATAAATGAAGTGGCTGAATAAATTTATCTTTCTCTGCATCTATACTTTGAGTAAAATCCCAGTTTTTTGTTGACCTCCTATTGTGATACTATAGATATAAAGACCTTGAATTAGTCTAGAGTCACTAATAATGATTTCAGTATTGAAATCTGAAGTTATCATGTCCTTAGACCATACGGTCTCACCTAAGGTATTCATCAATTTAACATTAGCAGCTTGGTTGATACTTGATTCAAAACTAATATTTACCTGTTCTGTAAATGGATTCGGTATCACTTTCACATGAGAAATAGTTGTGCTAGACATTTCAGAAGAACGTTTTCCTATTTTTGGATCCCGGTCGTAAATAAAATTGAGATCAGAAGCTATTCCATCTTCATCATAAATGACATTATAAAAATCTCTTTTATTCTGAGTAATATAGCTAGACACGCTTTTTAGAGATGATTTTGCTCTGACAACAATATAGAAGGCGGGTGTATTATTTTCTAATGTGCTTGGTATGACATCATACCACAATGCATTTAATTTACCATCTCTGTAATGGTAGTTTTCTTTAGAAAAATCAGGAAGGCCTCCTCCTTCTAAGCCTACAAAATCCAGGTACTTGGAGTTAATGTCTAGACTAAATTGATAAGCAGATTTTTTAGTGAAGTTATCTGTATACACAGGTATTTTATAAGTTTGATTTGCTGATAAGCTTACATCTGAGATATTAAAATTTGTTGGCCTATTATTGAACCGCATTTCAGATCCTTCTCCTGCTAATTCAGCTGTATCATCATTTCCATCAATTTGTTCTATACAAGGTCCAGTATTACATGTAACATCTCCCATTTTAACCGCAGAAAAATTATTGTCGAAACAAGACGAAGAGTTAGGAAAAACAGAGGTGATTGAAGATTCAAAATAGATTCCATTCCCTTCAGGAACCAACTCAGTAAACATTCTCCAAGAATCTACTTCAGAAAATTCCTGAATAATATGGAGTATCAGACTTCTTATTTCAACAATATCTAAACCAGTCAAACCACCCACAGAAGCACCTCCTGCAATAGGTGGATTTCTAACATCCGCTGCAAATTGCTTAGTAGGAGACAGAAGTTCTGTCCCAAGAATATGTTTTGATATCAATACGAGATCAAAGGTTGTTACTCCACAGACATCATTACCATCTCGAGTAGCCGAAATGGTAGAGGCAGAACCATTGGCAGTAAATGGGCAGGTATAATTAGAAAAACCTGAGTCGTCTGTTATTGTTGTACATGATGATCCACCGGTTATTGTTACCGTAACACCAGGCAACGGACTATTTGTACAAGTCTCTGTTACAAGACCCGTCAGTTCCTCACAATCCTTACAATCTACTTGGACGTCATTAATAATTACAGTTTGAGGTGGATCAAAACTATCGGTAACTGTTATATCATATACTCCAGGAGCTAGACCATTAAATGAGTTAGTACTATTAGAAAAAGAACTTCCAGCTGGATCAATGGTGTAGTTAAATGGAGATATACCACCAATTGTCGAAAGTTCTATAGAGCCATTATCAAAGAAACAACTAGAATTAGTTATACTCGCAATTTCAACATTCAAAGGTTCAGTCTCACAATACAAATAAATAGAGCATTCGGTAGAACATCCTTGATCATCAGTTACAACTACTTCATGAAATCCAGTTCCTAGACCCTCTATATAATACCCTGTTGTATAAGGAAACAATAGATTACTACCAGGATTAGTAATAGTTATTGGAACACCAGTAACAGGCGCACCATTGAGTGTATAGCTTAAATTTGTATTAACTGGAAAATCAGTGTATACACCAAAAGAACCGTCTCCAGACACACCACATACCTTTTCTAAATTAAATGAATATATTTTACTGCTTGGTAATGGTGTAGAAGGCAAATAGATTTCAACGTCAATATTTGGCAAAGCAGAATCATCTATTATTGTTATAGTCTGCACTGTATTTGATGGCATTGTAAAAGTATTATCAAATGTTGGTGCACCACCATTCAATTGGTATTGATAAGGATGGGAGCCACCCTGTCCATAAACAGTGAATGTCACATCAGTAAGTGGAGTACATGAGACTTCATCAATTGTATATTGATAACTCAGCTGGCAAAAACAATTATCATAGGTAGATTTTATGAGGTCTCCAACTTCAGGATGAAAACCATTCATTAATGTTGGATGTCCAGCACAATAACTCATTATAGTTCCACCAAAATTCGGTGGAATAATTTCGTTAAGTGGGTCATAGCAGTTGTCTTCTTGCTCCCCACTTGGATTACCACAATCATCTATTTGGCTTTCCCCATCAGGGCCCCAATTACAAGTATGTGTATGACGAGATTCAAAGTTATGTCCTAGCTCGTGAGCAATTGTAGCAACTCCTTGTACATTCATATTGATATATGAAACTTGAATAGGGTCAACACATAATCCGCCACTTGCCATACCTCCTCTACCATAATTTTCTTCCCAGCTAATTAATTGAGCTATATCGCCATTAAAACCAAGACTCATAGCATCTCGAAAATTAGCAGTAATTGAACCATCAGTAGGAGATGTTGAACCTACAGGTGGATCGTCATATCCATCTGGATTATTTAAACCAAATACAAATATCTCTGATAGCAATATTGGAACATTTATATTATCATAAGCAGGCTTTATTTCATTAAAAAGACTAGTTATATAGTTTCCAACTTCGGTTTCACTGGAGTTTAAATGAAGAAAAAGTTCATGGTCACCTTCATAATAAATATTTACCGCTCCACAAGTCATTCTTGTATTATTCTTAGCCTTATACTTTGTTAGTGAACCTTTCATTTTAGTATCAACATAACCACAACCTCCCTCATTATCAAATGATGCTAAAACTTGGTCATAAACAATATGCTTACCAGTAGTTAAATCTGGTTCTATTTTATAATTGTACGTTTCGTTACCAAAGCTACCACGAATGGAGTTTTCGAAAAATGATATTGCCGCAATTGAATTTTCATCACCTTTTATCTTTCCATGGTAATATCTGGCTTTACCACTTTCAATCTTTTTCCTTTGATTTTTAGTTCCAGAATATAAACCAAACCCATTTGCAAATATATTGACCTCTTCTAGCTCAAGAATCACCGTTTGATTTCCTACGTTTATAGGAAATTTGACAGACAATTGATTGGACTCGTTTGAATGAATTTCTTTCAAAACGTTCTTACTAATCGTTGCTTCTAAAACAGATTTTAGAGTTTTACCAGGTTGTGTTTTAACCGCAGTTACATCAGTAACTTTTAAAGGGGCTTTAATTTGTGCATGTACCTGAAAGCTAAAAAAAATGGTACATAAGAGAAAAACATTTGTTTTAATTTTAAACATAATTCGAAGTTTTATTTTAAAAAAATTGGTTGGTATTCAATCCAAAAAATTCTAGGCTAAAACTTTGATGCTTCTCATTTTTTTCCATAATCAACTAACCATCAATTACTAAAAAAGATAATTAATTAATACTAACCGTATCTAAATGAGTTTTATCTGAATATAAATGGATATACACAGATATAAATGATAATCACTAAAATTTGATCTTAACCTTAATTTGATGAAAGATAATAAATATTTTCAACCTTGTAGCAGAACACCTACTACTACAAACAGCATCCTTCAATTTAATCCAACTCACATTGCCCTGCAATTAGAACAGCAAAGACATTATAAGGGTGGGTTTAGCGTCTAACCAACAGGTGGCCTTTGTGTAAAGCCAAAGGGAGGAAATCGTGTATAGGAAATCATCTGACTTATATGTAAGGAGAGAGTATTTGCAGTGGCGAAGAACATTAGACCCTCGACAACTCTCGTAGCCATTGACATTTACTCATTGTTGCCACCTGCCTTTTATTTTCAATCTAAGCGATTTCAGACTTTACTTCTTTCTGAATCACAATATTCGTTTCTGTTTTTCATTTGTAATTCTTTCATTGAAATCCTGCTAATTTAAAAAGCTGTTTATATAAAATTAGCAATCCATAAATATTCGCAAATCCCCAAATCAAACCTATAATCATATTCTTATTGAGTTGATAAGTTTTCAATTCTGATCTAATGCTATGTATGTTCAAACTGTCTTCAATACCAATTTGTGTCTGAGCAATATAATCACCAATTCTTCGCTTTGGATTTAGTAATACTGAAAACAATTCAATTGGAATTATCACCAACAGATTTCTTAGTGAAGATTTCCATTCATTAGCTATTTGATTTGATAAGTCTTGAACTTGAATTCCAAAAATTCTTTTACCAATACTCTTTCCATTTAGAAAATCTTTGTTGATCGCAAGAGTATTACAAACTAAACAGGAATTTATCAAATCTCCAGTAAACTTTAAAATCACTCCGAACAATATACACACTATTAAATAGTCCACCGAACCTGCCTTTATTCGTTTGAACAATATATCTAAATCTTCTTTTTTCATTCAAAGCTCTTTTTTGGTCAACTCGCTATTATTCCTCATTTTCAAAAGTGGGTATACCAACACTCTTTATGCAAATCCCAGCATCAAATCTTTTAGAAGGCATAAATGATACATTTCCATTGCTTTCAATTTCTAATGCGCTTAATTCCTGATTTACCCAATGGTCAACATCTTTACTTTGAAACTTTTGAAAAGTATATTGGAAGCTATCTCTTTTCATTTTGAACTCTATCGAGGTAGAATCTGAATTTTTAAAATCTATCGATTCCTTTGTCCAATGTTGGTAAGCTTTTCCTTCGTAGGCAAACAAACCGATTGAAAAATAGCTATCTCCAAATGTCTTTTTAAGGTGTTGACCCATCATTTTGGTTGCTTGGTAACCGTTTGCTGGTCCTTTTTGAATATGTCCATTGTATCCCCACAATATTATTTTTTTATTGGGATATTGATTTTTAATAATCCATTGTACATTTTCTGCCATCAATTTATCTCTTATAAGTATGGCTTCATGCATATTTTCTTCATTCATCTTATTCGCAAAACTATAATTAACCGCCTCGTATTGTAAATTCAAATTCCTTAGTAGGATATCCAATTCTGTATGGCTCAAATGCATTGTTTTGGATAGTTCGTCTCTTTCCTTTTCTATGGATTTTTCTATGGTTTGGATTGCTTGTTGGAAACTATTTCTGTATTTGATAAAATTAGTTGAATCTGTTTCAAATGATGCTCGATACATTTTATAGTAGTTATCAAATATCAATTTTAAATCCATATTCAATTTCAAATGGCGGCAAATGGAGTCTATTTTAGACGTAAAATAGTTCCCTGATGTTTGAGCGTCATACCCCCCATAAAATAAGGGGTCTTCAGTTTCCGAACGATCCTTGATATAGGCAAACATCGGTTCGATTTCCTTGCATCTAAAATTTCCATACAGTGTTTCATTTCTTAATTCTAAGGAACTTAAATCTTTGATGTTCATCGACGCCAATCCAATGTCCCCAAAACCACCTTCAATCAACACTACTTCATACCCCAATTCTTTGTGAAGGAATTGAACAATTTGAGATTTTAAAGAATAAAATTCACCTATCCCGTGTGAACTCTCTCCAATTGCCACGATGGATTTGTCCTCCACCCATTTGTTTAGTAGTTCAAAGTCTACCTCATTGGATGAGATTAATTCATCCGAATTAGCAATGGTAGTCGTTGATCTATTCATTTTTGACTTCTCCTTGGTTTTACACCCAAATAGATGGAATGCAAATATCAGTATCAGTAGTATCGTGTTTAATTTCATTTTATTCTTTTTTTTGCAATGCTCGACAACAGATCGGTGATGCAGCGATGGTACGATTGATCTCCCATTGATTGTTCCATTCTAGATTTATCCTACACTATTTTAATTGATTTATTGTCTATTCCTAATTGGTAATTCTATAGAAGTAATTGCAGTCCCACCAAATACAATTGTAAATACCATTTTAGGCGTCATTGGTAACTTCCAAAATCCCATCACAAATTCTATCAAAGTCTTCCGATGTTAGTCATCTCGAATTATCGAAACCATTCCTCCCAACTTATTTCTCTCCCTGGATACGCAATCTTCTTAAATGGCCATTTTTCAGAGATCCACTCCTTAACCGATTCAAACAAATGCGGATCTAACCCATTCTCTATTTCACTTTGTCTTACCCATAAAACTACCATAGCTTCATAATTTGGATTCGTGGAAGGGTCTATATAAATGCAGCCCAGACATTTGCTTTCTTCCAAGTTCATGACTGTATACGCAAATGATGATCTCCGCTGAAACTCTTTTTGATGCCAGCCTAAATCAATTAAATTCTGTTCAATGGTTAACCCTTGTGGCCAATTATGATTTGGACCAAAAGGTATCGTGGTTTGCAAGTGTTCAACACTAGACATTACTGCGTCATAGTCTTTCACAACATCAGAGACTTTCAACATTCGTAAGCGAAGTCTATTCGTTTCTAATTCTTGTGGCACCTCAAAGTCAATCGGTAAAAATGGTTTTTTGTTCATTTCGTTTTTAATTAATAGTAGTTCGCTTCTTAGTAGAAATCTATGCAAATATTAGGATCTAATCATTTTGTCAACAATGGCGAAAAATAGTCTTGTGGGTATGGCATTGTTAGCTTTTATTAGTCTTGCACATTTGATGAACTATCGAATCCAATTCTTTATATCGTTAGCTCAATCAAATTTCCTTCTGGGTCAGAGATTACACTTTCATAATATCCATCTCCAGTCGTTCGTGGTTCTCCAATTATATCAAATCCACTTTTCTGCACCAACTCCGTAATCAAGTCAACTTTTTCTTTTGAGCCTACAGAAATAGCAAAATGAGTCAATCCCAATTTTAAATCGTTTTGTGCTATAAATTCAGAAATATCAGGTCTATGCATTAATTCAAGACGCGCACCGCTTTCAAATGACAAAAAATAGGAGCTAAATTCTTTTTGAGGATTATAATATTTTTCATTTGATTTTAAATCAAAAAAGTTAAGATAAAAACGTTTCATTTTTTCTAAATCCAAGGTCCAAATAGCAATATGTTCAATTTTCATTTACGTTTTTATAATTTCCTTACTATAGTCCGATAAACTATTGATTATCAATAATTATTTTTCATTCCAAATGTATCTTTTTATCTGCCAAATTTCAAATACTAGTGATGAACTTAAGCAAAGGGAAATAGTTTGAAGAGGTAAAATTGATATCTTTTTAATTCTAGTTTGGATGTGAAAATCTGTGATATTAACGAATAAAAACATAAATAGAGAAATAGGTCAATCCTGCTTTCCTTCTTCCTCCAAATTAGTAGTAAGTGCACCCGAACTTCCGGAGCAAGGACCTAAAGTAGCTTTAAGTATAGCCCCCTCTTCTGAATTAGCAACAAAATCTTCAGAGATTCGGATTAGATTTCCTGAGTTTAATTCTAACTTGGAACCTACTGTTTCCAGGCTATAATCATGCAATAGAATTGAATCTTGGGCTTGAAAGGTGAAAGCTTTGTGAGGCAGTATGGTGCTTGAATTGAGAACATGCACATCAGGGCATTCGGTATAGAGCGGAGTTGACCAAATACCCCTGCCATATGTTCCTGCATACAATTCATTTGTACTGTATTTTATATCCAAATCAGACACTTCCACAGCAGGCAAGTCATTACTAAAATATATCCAATCTTCAAGATTATCATTTTTATAATAAACCCCAATATCTGTTCCTATATAAACGGCTCCAGAAGGATTGTTATCAGTATCTTGTTGAATAATACAATTAACTGGAATATTGGGAAGACTCCCCGATTCATTTTCCCAGGAGTCTCCACCATCTGTAGATCTGAAGACTTTTATTCCTTTCGTGAATCCTGTAAATGTGACCCACACCTCTTCCGAGTCATCTGGATTTGTTGTGAGATATGATTTGCGTTTTGTCCTCAAGCTATCGTCCATATTTGTATGTATTGGCTCCCAAGATGCACTGGCATCAATGGAACGATGTATATGAAACTCTCGAGTACCCGCCCCATTATTATAACGATCGCCAGCGAATAACATATTAGGGTTTTGAGTCCCGACATGTAAGAAAATATTCCCTCCAACCGTATCGTCGATTTCATTGAATGTAGCACCAAAATCATTGGATGTATAAATAGGTTTATATCCTAAGTAAATATTGCTAGAATCAATTGGATCCCAGGCAATAGGAGTAACCCAGGTCGAAGAAGCGTCTTCTCCAATATCATCTTCATCAATTAAGTGAGTAGTAATCTTTCCTCCATTTACAGATAATTCAAAGTCACCATTTTGACTGCTTAAAATAACCAAGCTATCATTTGTAGGATGGATTGCGCAATCCATCCCATCGTTCCAATATGCTCTATAATATTCAGGATCTGAATCATAATTAATATGGGTCCCATTGTCCTGAGATCCGCCAATGACCATATGCTGATCCGTTTGTGCTACAGAAATCCTATAATACTGGGTGATACTCAACCCTTCCGACATGTACACCCAAGTATCTGTAGCTCCAAAATCATCACTGTAGTACATGCCACCATCCGTTGCTGCATACAACCTTTCCGGCACTAGCGGATTTACTGCAAAATGATGATGATCTGCATGGATACCCGAACTAAAATCAAAGCTATTTCCTCCATCGGTACTGTAATAACATCTTACTTTACCTATAATCAGGTTGTCACTATCTAATGGAGAGCATTTGATAAACAGGTCATATCCTCCTTGATCAGTGATTCCTTCCATATTTGATGTGCTATCAATCTTAGTAAAAGTAAGTCCAGCATCATCTGATAAAAATACCCCTCTGTGTATGCCCAAACTATCATTTCTTGGAGCAGCATATAGATACACTCGCTCAGGATCATTCTCACACGTAGAAATAGTCATTCTACTTATCACACTATCTATCGGAGGGATGACTGCTGTAATATCCCATGAATAGCCATTGTCAAGACTTTTATAAAAATTTTGATTTCCTACTGCGTATAGAATACTATTATCATCAGGTTTTGTGTGCACTTCATAAATATTGGCCTCTAGCACAAGATTCCACGTGACTCCATAATTTGAAGTCCTATGAATACCCATAGAACTAGCTACAAACAGTATACCTGCATTGAGGGGATCCATCCAAATATTAAATCCTCTGACATTATCCGTTTCCTTGAATGTTAGTCCTGTTTTTTTCCAGGAGACACCATGATCTGTTGACTTTAGCACTCCAGTAGAGTATTTACCAAAACCAAAATTATTAAACGCTCCTCCTCCAATTCCATCTCCATCCCCTGTGAGAATATACAGTACATCAGAATCATAATGATCGATGGCCACCCCTGATAGATTCATATTGGGTAGATCATCTGTCAATGGAAACCATTCGATCCCATGGCTGGGTGAATACCATAATCCACCACCTGCTGTAGCAACATAAATAGTATTTAGATCCGTAGGATGGAAATGGATCCTATTGACTCTGCCAATAGACGTATAATCATCAAAATTGGCGGGCCCATCCGAATTCCATTGTCCAGAACTTGTTCGGGTACTTGAGGTGTTTATTGTTTTATATTTCTTCTTTTCTATTTTATGCATATTTGTTTTATAAGCCGCATAGTTTGTTGGTGCATGAGGATCATCAAGTCCCCTTGTTTCAGAATAATACTTTGCACGCTGTAAATATTTAGGAAGAGGCTTTTTTGATTTTTCTACGTTGCTTGAATGGTTATTTTTTTTGCTTGGTGATATTTCTTGAGCTTCTACATTAATCATGATTATGGTAGAAAGAACAAATACAAGAATCCGTTTCCATTTTTTCATGATCCTAATTTTTACCACTTTCAAGATTGGACAGTCTCTCTTCTAGTTGAAGAATGTACAAACTTAATTCTTCTATTTTTTCAAGAAGTATCTCCTGAGTCTTTCCGATTTCAATACCATCCTCATTAATCTCAGATGCAGCAGGCACCCCAGGCAGATGATTGTTTTGTTTAATAAATGTCCTGAAATCAGAAATACTCATTAGAGGATAATCATCTTCAAAAACATAATCAGGCCAATCGTCAACTGCCTGAACTCTAATTTCTGTACATGCTACTTTACCATCGATTGCTACGTGATAGCCTGCAGGCATGATAGTGGTATTCACAAAAACCAAATCTTCGAAAGAAGCCTCACCAGTTACATCCAGACTACTTGATAAATCTGTATGTCCTGCAACATCCAGAAATGAATGGAGATTCGCCCCTCCGTTTACTGCAATACCTGTTGGTGGTACAAAAGATCCGCCTCCCACGCTAATTCCTCTATTATTTAATACATTTAGTGCAACCAAACCAGCCTGTCTTACAGTCAGAGCATTACCAAATATGGTATTATTATCAATATCAAGCTTAGCATTTGGTGCATTCGTGCCTATTCCTACTACGAGGTAATCGTGATCAATATCACCTAATACGATGGAATTATCTTGACTAAGCGTCACATCATTCCCTATGCCGATAGAGTTTTGAGTCGAGGTTCCTGCACTGCCATCATTCCCCAAGATTATACTCCCCCCTCTTGTAGAAGTGTTTCTCCCTATGGATATACTTCCACTACCAGTTGCTATTGCTTGATAGCCAACAGCAATATCATAAGCAGAATAACTGTCAAACAATGCCTTTGTAGATGCTTCATGACCCAGAGCTATATTGTATTCATCGTTCCCTGCTTCACTTTTACTTCCTATCGTTATATTATAACTTCCAAGATCATTGTCCCCAGCTTCGAAGCCTACTGCTGTATTTTCAATTCTATTAAGCGTATCATTTACCTCACCGATATTCGCTAAAGCATAATGTCCAATACCTACATTTCCTGACCCTTCACTATTGCCGTATAAACTATTGAAGCCCAGCGAGACATTATTATTGCCTATAGTATTTCCATGTCCAGAGAAGGTACCTATAAATGTATTCTCTGTTCCTTCCGTATTTCTATCTCCACTAAAAAAACCGATGAGCGTGTTTGAGCTCCCCGTTGAATTATAAAGACCTGTTCGCATACCAAGAAAAGTATTCCTATTTCCCGATGAATTACGTAATCCGGCTTCTGTACCAATGAATATGTTTTGATTTGCACCATTATTTTCTCCTCCTGCACGATCACCTATGAATATATTATTTGATCCGATTGCCTCTGCACCTGTACTGTTTCCAATGAAAATATTCTCTGATCCTTCCGCCTCTTCACCGGAGAGATTCCCTAGAAAAATGTTTTCTGATCCAGTTAGTTCTTCTCCTGCTTTGTCACCTATAACAATATTCAAACTACCAGAAGTGATATACATTGCACTGTCACCAATCGCTATGTTATTATTCCCTCCATTATTCGTCCGATAGGCACGATAACCTAATGCCGTATTGTATCTTCCATTGGTCATTAATATCCCTGCCTCATTCCCAATCAGTGTATTCCCATCACCCGTAGCGTTGAAATAGCCTGCTTGCTCTCCCAGATAGGTATTGAACGAAGAATTAGTCATGCTAAAACCGGCATTGAAACCTACCGCAATATTTCCATCACCATGATCTCCACTACTTAAGTTTGGTCCCATTGCATGGTTACCTAGCGCAACATTTCTATCTCCCGTTCGATTTCTCCGACCACTATCTTCACCTATGAAAGTATTTTGACTTCCTTCCGAATTATAAAAACCAGCACCTTCTCCAACGAATGTATTTTCAATCCCAGAATTATTAGCTTGACCGGTATTGTATCCAAGGAAGACATTATTTGATCCTCCGATATTATTCGTACCACTTCCATGCCCCAAGAACACATTTCCATTTCCAACTTCATTATCGTATCCTGCATGTCTTCCTATAAACACATTAAAACTGCCATTATTTTGAAAGCCTGCTCTATACCCCAATATTACATTATCATCCCCTTCAACATTTTCCATACCCGCTTGATATCCAATAAAAACATTTTCTGCTCCACCTAGGTTGCTTGATCCAGTCTCGTATCCCAAAAATGTATTGAAACCAGGAGAACTATTCAATCCAGCATTATGTCCAAAAAATAGATTCCTCGACAGTTCATTCGTTTCAAACCGATGCGCATTCGAGCCATTTTCTTCTATTGTTAATACTTCTTCTCCACCTATATGCATTCGTATGATATCTTCATCTGGATTAGTCTCGACATTGATTTCAGTATCATTGTCTTCATCACGGAGATGAGGAGAACCTGTGACTAGTTCTACCCATTCATCATTATCTGCAAGATCGTAAAACCAAAAACTCTGACTCGAAACATCAAATACCAATAACCCATTGGCCGGTGAATCTATAGATTGCCGCTGAGAACCAGTCATCCTCGGGATGAGCATTCCTTTGTTCGTACTTTGCACATCAAACATGGCACTTCCATCAGGAGCATTTCCCGTTTCACTGACTGAAATGTTTTGCGAAAGAGAAGAGTAGATGGAAGAGAGAATCAAAATGAAAGCTATGAAATTTCGCATATTCTTAAGTTTTTGATGATTTCGAATGTCAATTTATACGATAAATGAGAAGCTTTTTTTATGTATTGGTATTCGGTAGTAACCCTTTAGTCTTGGGTAAAGGGTTCTTGATAATTGAGATGATCTAAGTGAAATTACCAGATACTAAGTAAATAGTTCCAGATACAAATCTTATGATGTTATATAAAAGTTAGTGGTCAGGAATTGTCCAATTCTGCCAACATATGTTTACTTTGGATTTATGAGGTTCTTACTTATTTTTTCCTTGTCAATCCTGATACTTGTAGGCAGTCATGCGCAGGAAGAGTACATTAATTTTGATGTATGGGAATCGAATGTGACGAAAGTAGGTTCACAAGTATTGGACATCCACCAAGATAAAGCGGGATATATTTGGTTGAGTACATTCAATGGAATTATCAGGTTTGATGGTTCTAAATTCATACATATTGTAGATATATTTCCTGAAAGCAACCAATTACCGACCAACCATATCTCATGTGTGAGAAAAGACAATAGAGGCAATATTTGGATTGGCACTATTAATCATGGAATGTTCATGATCGACATAGAAGACAAATTTCATGCGTTTAATGACCTGACTGCAAGCAACAATTCACTTGCTGAATATAGAATAGAAGACATTTTGCATACGGACTCTCTGCTATTTGTAATTGGAAGGACTGGACTTACCACATACCGACACGAGAATAATCAGTACGTTCAAATCAACGATATTCTAGATCTTCCTGATCAGAATATCAATACCATGTTGAATTATAAAGGGGATATCATTTTTGCCGCTAAAGAGTCTATCACTTCATTAAATGGAACAATAAAAGATCAAGTTGACGTCTTAAGTCCTCAAGTATTTCAGGATCTGAGTGGAAACTTGTATTCTAGTTCTTTTGAAGAAAATAAAGGATCAATTATATACAAATATGTCAATGCTGCATGGCAAAAATTGGAGCACCAACCATTTGAGTCCATTCCAGAATTTCAAACGTTTATTTGGGACTATCAAGGAAGGTTATGGGCATATAAATACAATAGAACTCTAGTCTGTTACAATTTTAAAGATCGTAAATGGATGATTAAGAAAGGTGCAACGAATCATAATCTCCGCCAGCATAAGATTCGAGATGTACTAGTTGACAATAGTGGCACAGTCTGGATAGGATCAGAAGTTTTGTCATTGATCCGAAAAAGAGAAGATATAAGATCGATCAAATTGCCATTAGAAATAAAAGACGATATAAGGAGCATGATTTTTAAAGATGACAAGCTACATTATACTACAAGTTTTGATGGTCTTCATACAATTGACACAGCAGCCCATGATCAAAAGCTTACATCAAAAAATAGTGGACTGATCAGTGAGAAATATTTAATAATCGATGAATTAGATGGTGATAATTTTGGCATATTACATTCAAGAGGTTTTCAGACTTGGAATTCAAAAGGAGAATTCTCTGATTTGGTATCAGCCAAAGGAAGCAATAGATCGATGTGTGTATTAGGAGGCTATTATTGGATAGGTGCAGTGAGCAAAATATTAAGAATAGATCCTGCAACTAGGGCGGTAAAAAAGTATCCATTTAGAGGTTACAATAAATCTCAGAACTTTTATATAAATGGCTTAGAAATTAAGTCTGAAAATGAGTTGTACATAGGGTCCAGTCTCAAGGAACTTCATGTTTTTGATATCATCACTGAAACCTTCAAGCCAGTGCAATCGAACCCTGAAATAGTAAACCAGCCTAATAGTTGCAATCAAATAAGCATCTCAAATAAGCAGATACTGGCTCTTGCTACGGAAAGAGGATTATATACCTACGACGGCATAAAATACGAAACATTAGTACCAAGAGAATATTTTATGTCGGTAGCTTGGGCAAATGATTCTTTGATCATTGCAAGTACTAAAAGTAAGATTTATAAGATTAATATCTTTTCCAACAATCAGTCCATCATATATCAGGATGATGGATTGCTCAACAGTCGATTTGCAAATCGTTGCGCAACTAAGATTGGAACAGAAATTTGTTTTGGCGGAAATAAGGGATTTGACTGCATTAAGCCAATAACCCCACTTGATTCTTTGTCCACCCTATTAAATCTTGAATCCATTATTGTGAATAACAAGAAGGTAAAAATCGAAAAAGGCGCCAAAATAATACTTCCCCAAAACGCCTTACATGTAGTGTTGAAAATGAATCAAATATTTACCAAAAGCCAACATCAAGCAAAAATATTATACAAAAACAGTGATGAATTAGAATGGAATATACTTGCAAACAATATGTTGACGCTCGAAAATCCAAGGCCAGGCAAGCATAAATTTGAATTCAAATCAGATATCCCCAATTATTCTGGCGCAATTAAGTTGATGCAGGTGGAATTCGAAATAACTACGCCATGGTATCGTCATTTCCTATTCTGGCTATTTTCTAGTATAGCAGCAATATCAGGGATCGCATGGTTGATAATTAGATATCAAAGCCAGCGAAAGCAAAAACAATTGGAAGCAGTCCAATTAAAAGCCGATGTAACTGAACTTCGGCTTCAAGCACTTAGTGGCCAGATGAATCCCCACTTTACTTTCAATGCGTTGAATTCAATCTTGCAAATGATCAATGAGCATGATACAGAAAGTACAGCAATTTATATTCAGAAGTTTTCGCGAATGTTGAGATTTGTATTGGAATATTCAGACAAATCTTGGGTCACTTTAGAGAATGAAGTAAAATTCCTAGAGGATTATTTGACATTAGAAAAAATGCGATTCAATGATACATTTGAATATTCCATTGAGGTTCAAGATCAATCTAAATATGGGTCTTATATGATTCCTCCATTTTTCATACAACCCAAAATAGAGAATGCATTAAAACATGGCATCAGAGAATTAGATAAAGGGGGTAAGATAAATATTGAAATCAAGATCAGTAAGGAAACCATCATAGCCTCCGTCATAGATAATGGAATTGGAATCACCTCTGCAAAAGCTAAAAATCAACTTTATAATCCAAACACCAATAAAGGAATCAAACTGACTCAAAAGAGACTTGAGCATTTACGGAAATTGGGCTACCAAGCCAAAATGAATATTTTCGAGATGATGGAAGAAGGAGCAGTGATGGGGACCAGGATAAATATTACCTTACCTTTCAAAAAAGATAGCGACAAATCATGATCAAAGCATTAATCATAGAAGATGAAGTACGAAATCAACGGATGCTCAATCAATTGTTAGAAGTACACTGTCCCAGTGTGCAAATTATTGGATTCTGTGAAAGGATTGAGGACTCAATAAATCAAATAAATAATCTGAAACCTGATTTAATTTTCCTTGACATTCAATTAAAAGATGGCTCAGGATTCGACATATTATCTAGATTAGATAAACACATTCCAAAAATAATATTCACAACTGCCTATGACCAGTATGCCATCAAAGCATTCAAGTATTCTGCTATCGATTATCTTCTAAAGCCTATCATCACTGACGAATTGAAAGCCGCTGTAAAAAAATGTACTCAAGATAGTGAATTTGACATCCTAAAGATTAGAAACTTACTCGAACAAATCAATCCTAAAAAAGAAGAATATCTATCTATATCAACTCAAAAAACCACTGAATACCTGAGGATTTCAGAGATTATCCGATTCGAAGCTCAAGGATCCTATTGCTTGATTTGTATGAAGGATGGATCTAAGCATATGATCAGTAAGGTGCTCAAAGAATTTGTGCCCAAATTAGCAAATCAAGGTTTTTTTAGAGTTCATCAATCACATTTTATCAATCTTAAATATGCTAAAAGCTATAATAAAGGAGATCAAATAATAAACATGATTGATGGTTCTCAAGTAACCGTATCAAGACAGATAAAAGGGGACTTTGTCAAGGAAATGACTCGGAGAAGTTTGGATTGAAAGTCTGTGTATTATTTATTCAGGGTATCAACAATAAAAGAATAGGAGGAACAAAAGCCCCTCCTATGTTAACATAGCTTGTTTGAATCGATGTTTTTCTAAACATTCGAATGTCTATCCAACTTAGCGTCTTCCATAGTTAGAACATTTAAAAAAATCCTTTCTATAACTCTTCAGCTGGGCCTTTTTTACATTTTTTCAAACAACTTGCTTTCTTAATATCGCACTTATCAATCGCTTCAACAAATTCCACTAATGCTTGCGCTTTACATTCTTCATATTCTTGAAGATCAGCTGGATCAGTGCTTAAAATATTTTGTTCTTCTTGGCCACAAACATATTCTTCATCTATATAATGAATTACTTCATCATATCTGATCAATTCACCTTCTGGGCTATATACTGGAACTGTTTCCACCCAGCCGACAACTTGTCGAGTACAATAAACATCCACTGTTTGAGTACCAATTATTAGATTAAGCTCACAAGACAACAAGTGTCCATCTCTCAAGTGCTCTGCCCAATTATAACAGGCTTCAGCATCTAAATTGCAATTGGTCACACAAAGACTCGCTTGATAAGAATCACCTCTTGTTTCAATAAGCTCAGAATCCGCTTTAAGGCTGTCTGCCTCATCCAAATTCATAGCGTCATCGGAACAAGATAGTATGAGTAAAAAAGGCATTAAAACTAAAAAAGACTTTAATTTGGTCATCATAAATAATTTTTAACGTGAAATAATAAATCTAAAATTCCAATCCTTTGTCGGGGGTGTATGATTAGAGTGATCACCCTGTCAGCATCACAGAAAAACTGCATGGTAAAAAAGTTGAAACCGAACTACTTGAAATTGACATTTCCTCTACGTGTCTATCTTGATTTTGTCCACGTATAAGAGGTGTTTTGCTTGGCATTCCCTCACGTTAAGTATTCAATTTATCGATGCTAACATTAGTATGTCCATTTTCGTAGTGATGACATACTCCATATTTACATAAGATCTAAATTCCACAACACACTGAATACGATAATGTACTATCACATTTCACTTAAACTTTCCTATAAAATAATACTCAGATAATAAACATGTGAACACATGTAAAAAGTAATGTTTTGAATTGGTTTATCTGATCTTATGGTGCGAAGATAAACCACTTTATTCATTTAATCAATAGGCATTGTATGAAAAACCTACATCACTGTTTATCGTAACGATTTTAATAGAATATAACTACAAGTAGAACACTTATCCAAAAAAGTAGAAATGCAAGTACTGGAACCCGATCAAAGTACTTAGAGGAGATGTGCTTTGACTTTGGTTTCCACAATTCTTTCTCATCATTACTCGCTTTTTTTCTATGATAGCTAATATATTCAGAATTCCTAACTAAGAGTAAAAACCAAGAAACACAAACCAGTATTCCCAGAATTGATACCAAGAATATCAATTCATCTAACTTGTCATAAAGCAGTCCTATGATAACCACTAAAATGCTATTGGTTGTTAAATAATATCCATTCTTTGATTGACGCAATGAATCATAATGTTTCCACATATCTATGTGCGTTTCAGCATTAAACTGAGGATGATCTGATGTAGACATAATTCGTTTTAAGTTGTTCTTTTTATATGATTCGCTCTTCTTCTTTTATTCGATTAGCCCCATCTACATTTCTTCCTCAACATTTGAATACGGATAGGTTGTGAGTGCATTATCCCCTTGAATACTCGATAGAAATTGTCAATTGAAAAACGATCTGACATACAAACTTGACGAACATTTTTGGACTGAAAATCGTAACACCGTGGATAGGTTAAGGCAAGGAAAACAACTTACTCACACAAAAAATAGAATGAATTTCTCAATAATCAGCTTTATTAGATGCTGGCTTTTTCAGTTCCATTTTTCCTTTAAACACCTTTGCCTCCTCTGTTTTTAAAAAGTCTAGGCTATCTGTTAATATTGATATTTTTTGGATTTGTTCATTATTTTTCAGAAACTTAATTTCATCTGGGCTCAAAGTCCATTTTGTAATATTGTCAGATATATTCTCGGTATTTCCGTAATTCAAAATCAGTTCCTTTGTTAACACATCAGAAAAATGACTTTTGTTTAGATAATTAATCGGATAAATACGCTTTATAAAACCGTGAAGTATTCCTATCGAGTGAAAAGTCCAGGCGTGGTCCATTTCATTGACTTCAACACTCGTTGAGAATAAGCCTTTTTTTGTTTTTCTTTCCGTTCCAGAATCATAGTTCGAAGGTAATTTTGTGATATAACCATATTCGAAATCAAAACTTGTAATTAAGTTTTTAGTTATCCGTTCAATCGTATTCAATTCGGCATATTCACGAGCTATTTGTATAGAAATATTTATAGAAGAGTTTTCTGGTCGCTCAGTCCAATTTAACATTGGATTGTCAACTGTAAAATAGGTATTTGTTTTGTCTGAATTAAATCCTACGAAGCTGTAAACAACTTCTTTTTGTTTGCTTAATGCCTTTTTAAATCCATTTAAAGTCTTTCTCGAATCCTTGTAGTTGATATCGAAATCAGTCGCTTTTAATTCCGTTTTTTGACATATCGAATCTATCGTCGAAAGAATACAACTTTCCATATCAAACTGTTCCACAGTCTTATTGTCAGTTATTTTGAATAGCTTAATTATCCAATTTTCAGTTGTATTTTTTGAGAAGAAGTTCATTTTGAGTTTCTAACGTCCAAGCATGTCGATCGGCCAACTGAAGGCAGGCTGACTTGGTGTTGCAATGTTATGAGGCCATCATTTTTCTAGTTGTGATTTTAGTTCCATTTGTTCATGAAGTACTCTTTCAGTCTCTATTGTATTTTCTTTTATTGTTCGATAGAATATGATGTGTCTATTAATTTTAGCACCTTTCAGTTTTGGAATTAGTTGATTGTAACTTCGACCTTTTTCAGGTTCTTCAGCCAAAGTTTGACAGAATTCTAATAATTCACCATAGTAATTGTCTGCTTGGGTTTCTGACCATGTGTCAAAAGTATAGTTCCAGATTCCAGTTAAATCCATTATGGCCTTTCCTGTCAATAGAAATCTAGGCTTTTTGAGATCTGTCAAACTTCATTTTCTTTAAGTGTTCATTTGGATCAAAGTTTTCAACAATTCCACTGTCTATACCATCTTGAATTGCACTTTTTAGAGCATAGAACTTCTGTTCTTCTGATTCCAATAATCTTAACCCTGCTCTAATTACTTCACTTGCATTTTTATATCTTCCTTCGTTGATTCTAAACCTTACAAAATCTTCAAAATGTTTACCAAGTGATATTGATGTATTTTTACCCATATTCAATTACTTTTATCCAAAGTTACCAAATTTTGGTATACCTAGCAAATTTCTGTTTTCTTATACTACATAATGGACAATTATATGTGGAGGAATGAAGACCAGGCCTCGGCATTGTGTGGAAATTTATCCAATAATTTATTGTACGCTTCTATTACGTTTATTTCTTTTCCTTTTTTTCGGTAGAATATATCAACGATTTCCTTTAATTTTATTTTAGTCATTTTTCTTTTGTGGTTACCTACAACGGATCGGCTGTACCCAGCACAGGCGAGAGCCTCTGATGTGATCACAGCTTGTTGATATAGCCTTTATTCTTCTTTTCTTAAGTGTTTTATTAAAATCCAAAACATGTTAGTTGCTAATGCCCTTACCTCAAATGGATTATTGTGAGTAAGTCCACATGTCTCTATTCCTTTCCAGCCATTTGAATCATAAAAGTCGATTGAAATTTCAGTGCAATGTGATAGTCCATTGTTGTAGATTTTATCTAGTTGGTATTCTGGTATTCTATACAACATGGATAATATGTAAGATTTAGTTTCTTCAGACAATTTAATAGTATCTATTGAATTGTAATTTACCATGGTCTCATACCTAATTTCGCATATACTTTCATTCGACATATAATAGTGATTCATCCAGAATTCATAGTTAAGTCCAAACTCCTGTTTAACAGCAAATTTGAATATTGTTGAATCCATCCTATTTTCATTAGTTAGACTTCTTTCCAGACAGAATCTGTCATCAATACACATCGTGTTTTCATTAATTTGGATATCATAAGTATATTTTAATGAGTCTCGAAGCAATACGATTTTATTATTTTCAATTTCATATTGTGTAAATTTACCTTGAATAGAAAAATCGTTTTTAGGCCTCATTAATGGATGGTCTATTTTGTCTTTATCTATGTAAACAATATCATGAAAACTGTTAAATGATGGATAGCTTGTTGGATAGAATGTTTCTAAAGGCTCAACCAGACTATCTCTATTAACAGTTTTATAAACCCAAGCACCTGAAATATCAATCTCCCTTTTCTTATCACAAGACAGTAATGTTAATGATGCGGCGACAAGTAGTATATGTACTTTGATTTGGTTCAATTCTATTTTTTATTGGCTACAACATTT
>JARGNR010000100.1 GCA_029212405.1 Saprospiraceae bacterium | reverse complement strand
GATAAACTTCTCGCCCTTCCTAGGGTATAAACTAAAAAAGAGCTCAACAACTTAATGCTGAACTCTTTTTTTTGTGACCAGTCTGGGGCTCGAACCCAGGGCCCACGCCTTAAAAGGGCGTTGCTCTACCAACTGAGCTAACTAGTCATGTTTGCCAAAGCGAGTGCAAATATACAAGGAGAAATGTAAATTAAAAGAAAGATGAAATAAAAAATTTGGTCTAGCACTGAATATTTTTTGAAAGAAAGAGAATCTTATTCTAAAACTGCAATTATTCATTAGGTTAAGCACTTATTAATCCAATGATTCACCATACAATATTTTACATCTCCTTAAATTTTCAAAATCATTTTAATCTTGAATTTTTTAAATAAATTTTAAGAAGTGGTCGATTTTTTTGACAGCTAGTTTACATACGATTAGTAAAAAGGAAAACTGTGTGACCTATTGATTCGTAGCGGGTCAATTATTTTAGTTCGGTATGAAATTAGAAATATGTTTGTGACGCCTCTGTCCAAAAACCGAGTTGGAGATGGGTTGACTTTTTTCAAAACAAATAAATCTTAAAATTAAAAAAATGAGAACATTTAAACTATTAATCTTCGGCACCCTACTCCTTTTAAGCGGTAGTTTGTCTGCACAGGTTACTAGCGTTGATTATCAGTTGAAGTATGATACAACTGAATGTCAGTATGATGCCTACATTATTATTAATGCAGGTACTGCGACTACCGTCCCACAAAGGATACAATTCAATGCTCAGTACTCAATTGTAGTTCCAACAGGAACAGCATTGACGGTTACTGAATCATACATGCCTTTGCAAAACAATGCCACGTATACCGGTACTGTTCCCTTAACATGGGCAGCAGGTACTCCTGTTATCTCTCCAGCTGCACAGCCTGAGAGTGACTTTTATAGTATAACTCCTGATTTGGGAGGTATTACTGCTCACTACAATAATTTGGCAGCAGGTGATACAGTTAAAATATTCAGTATCGCTGTAGATACTGTCTCTAATTGTTCGCAAGGAATCAGAATTTATGAGAACGGATCTGATCCAGACTCAAATGCTGAAGGTATGGGTATGGCCGATTTTAGTAATGGTTTTACATTGGGTAGTATTAACCAGATTTATTCTGCAAATTCAACTCAGCTCTACCCGCCAGAGCCAGCTATAATTTCTATTTCAAACGCGTGTAGTGATGGTGTGGAAATTGATCTTACTGCTGAAACATCAACATGTCAAGATTCGTTAACCTTTGCCTGGACAGGACCAGATGGGTATACGGGAACCTCAGAAGACGTAAATATAACACCTGCTCTTCCAGTAAATAATGGAATCTATAAGGTGGTAATCACTGATGCTTTTGGATGTAAGGATTCGATTACAATCGATGCAACTTCAAAACCTGATGCAGGGGTGGATTCTACCGTTTGTGCAGGTTCTTCAACAATAATATATGGTACATCACCAACAACAGGTACATGGGCTCAATCTACTGCAAATACTTTTGGAGCGAGTTTAAGTCCACTGGCAGGTGGTGCTACTGAAGTAACATTCAGTGCTTTTGCTACTGGAACTTACGATATGGTATACTCTATACCAGGTTGTTCTGATACAATGACATTTACAGTTAATCCAGCTCCATTAGTGAATGTAGCTTCTTCCTCTATTTGTGAAAATGCAAATACAGTGGCGGCTTCCAATATTCCAGGTGGAACATGGGCAAGTAATGACCCTTCAGTGGCTACAATTGATCCAGTTTCTGGTTTGATTACAGGTGTTGCTTCGGGTGTTGCTACTTTTACCTATACTGCACCAACCGGATGTACAGCAAATACAAGTGCATTGACCGTAAATCCAGGACCTACAGTAACCGTTACAGGCGGAGATACAATATGTGTAGGAGGAGTTACTTTTGTTACACCTACCTCAGGTGGGGTTTGGTCGAGTAGTAATCCTGGTGTTGCAACAGTGACAGCTACAGGTATCGTAACAGGTATTAGCGCTGGTACTACTACATTGACTTTTACAGATACATTCACAGGATGTACTTCTGACGGACTTGATATTGTTGTGACGGCATTGCCAGTAGCAACTTTTACAGGTTCTGATTCTATTTGTGTAAATGGAACAACAACTTTGGCTCCTAATACTGGAGGTACTTGGGTTTCAAGTAATTCATTAGTAGCAACAGTAGATAACTTTGGCAACGTAACTGGTGTATCAGTAGGTACAGCAATATTTACATTTACTGATTTAACCACTGGGTGTTCTTCTTTGCCTTCAGATACTTTATGGGTATTGGATGATCCAACAGTGGCAATTACAGGAGATGATAGACTTTGTATTGGTGAAACTTCAACGGTATCCCCAAATACAGGAGGTACATGGACAAGTTTAGATCCATCAATCGCTACCATTGATGCAAATACAGGCTTAATTACTGCCGTAGCACAAGGGGCGACCACATTTACATTTACAGATTCAAGTACAGGATGTACGGCTACAACGCCAGCGTTAATTGTAGATCCAGTACCAACAGTGAGTGTTGATTTTGATTCCATATGTATTACGGCTACCGCCGAACTTAATCCAAATGTAGGAGGAACATGGTCTGCTTTAAATCCAGCCATTGCTTCTTTAGTAGGAACAACAGTAACTGGTGAAACGAGTGGAGATGCAGGATTCTTATTTACTGCAGATGCAACGGGTTGTGTATCAGATACACTTTGGATTAATGTTGCAGCAGGACCAACAACAACGTTAACGGGTCCAAATCAAATTTGTATTGGACAAAATACTACAATAGAACCAAATGTAGGAGGTACATGGTCTTCAAGTGATCCTACTATAGCGACAATAGATAATTTTGGTAACATTACTGGTGTAGGTGCGGGTACAGCTGTATTCACATTTACAAGTTCATCAACGCTTTGTGCATCTGATCCTTCAGATCCAGTAAATGTACAACCAGCACCAATCGTGTCAGCACCACAAACCAACCTTTGTATTAATGATGTCATGAATTTGACTCCTGCATTTGGAGGTACCTGGGTAAGTAGTGATCCAACAGTAGCAACAGTAAATGCATTTACTGGTGAAGTAACAGCTGTATCTGACGGAAGTGTAGATTTTACATTTACTTCAGCGTCTACAGGATGTTCAGCGACTACTCCAACAATCACTGTGAATGAAACTCCAGATGTTGAGTTTACTTCTCCAGACACAATTTGTGAAGGATTTACAACAGCTGTTTCTCCAGTAACGGGAGGTACATGGGCAAGTGATAATCCATCTGTAGCTACAGTGGATAATTTAGGAAATGTAACAGGGGTGAGTGCAGGTACTGCCAATCTTACCTACACAGATACAAATACAGGATGTTCTTCTGCAACACTTACAGTGACAGTTCTTGCTGCAACAACAGTAAGTATTACTGGAGTAGACGAACTTTGTATTACAGAAACTACAACTCTTTCTCCTACAACAGGAGGTACGTGGATTAGTAATGATCCATTAGTAGCAACAGTAACCAACGGAGGTGTTGTAACTGCTGTAGGACCTGGACAAGCAACATTTACATTTACTGCAGATACTGGACAATGTCAGTCAAATGATACTGATCCTATCACAGTAAATGGTCCAGAAACGATTGTTTTAGCGGATACTGAACTTTGTATTGGCGAAACGACTACAGCAACGACAACTGCATTAGGAACTTGGACAAGTAATGATCCAGCAGTAGCTACTATTGATGCTATTACAGGTGTAATTACTGCGGTATCAGCGGGTACGGTGACATTCTCATTCACAAATTCAACAACGACTTGTGTTTCTAATGAAAGTGCAGAATTAACAGTGAATGATGTTCCAGTTGTATCAGTAACTGGTCCAAATGAGATTTGTGTAGGAGAAACGACTCAATTGTTCCCATCAGTTGGTGGAACATGGACAAGTAGTGATCCTTCTATAGCATCTATTGAAAATAACGGTTTAGTAACTGCAAATGCTGCAGGGGGTCCAGTAACATTTAATTGGACTGATAATGCAACAGGATGTACTTCAAATGCAAGTGATCCAATAACAGTAACTCCAGGACCTGGAACAACAGTAAATGATGATGAATTATGTATTGGTGAAACAACACAATTATTGCCTTCATCAGGTGGTACTTGGACATCAGGAGATCCATCTATTGCAACCGTTACAAGTGGTGGTTTAGTTCAAGGTGTAAGCGCTGGTGTGACCAACTTTACATTTACATCTTCAACAACTGGATGTAGTTCAGAACCAACTGATCCGATCACTGTACATGGATATATTTCAACTGTAATTACAGGAGATGCAATTATTTGTATCAACGGGACATCACAAATGAGCCCAACATCTGGCGGTACTTGGACTTCAAGTAACCCAGCAGTTGCAACGATTGATAACTCTGGATTTGTAACGGGTGTATCCACTGGACAAGCAACATTTACTTTCACACCAACGGCTACAGGTTGTCCGTCTCTTCCTTCAGATCCAATTGAAGTAAGTCCTGCACCAGTTCCAGTAATTACTGGTTCATCGGATATTTGTATTGGAGCGACAACAACTTTGTCCCCTACAAGCGGTGGAGTTTGGACATCAAGTAATCCAAATGTTGCCATGGTAAATAATGCAGGTATTGTTACTGCAGTAGGAGTGGGTTCAGCAACGTTTACATTTACAGAAACTGCAAGTGGTTGTTCTGGAGCATCATCAACAGCTCCAATTACAATAACAAATTGTTTAGATCCAGATATCAATGCGACATATGTAGACGTACCAGTTGATGGTGACGTAAGCACAAATGATGAAGTGGATGTTGCGACTACTTATGGTCCTACACCATTATTAACTTCAAGTCCTTCAGGAAGTCTTCAATCAATAACTATGAATGGAGATGGAACATATACATTTACTGCAAACACTGTTGGGGTATACGTTTACGATGTTCCAGCATGTATTCCTCCTGTTGTTGCAGGATGTCAAACTGCTGAGTTAGTCATAACTGTAGTTGATTACCTAGAACCAGATTTGAGACCAGTAGCCAATTTGGATATTGCGACTACTCAAATGAATGTTGCTGTAACGTTGATTTCTCTTGAAAATGATAGATGTGTAGTTACAAATGGTTGTGACCTAGATGCAACTTCAGTAACTATCGTATCGGCACCAAGAAATGGCGGAACGACTTCCATAAACGGAACAACTGGTGATATTACATATACACCTCCTGTCAACTTTATTGGAAATGATACATTGAGATATTCAGTATGTGTTGATGGAGAGCCATTGAATTGTGCTGAAGCAGATCAAATTATATCAGTTTTCACAGTTTCTGCGGATAATAGTACAGTTGCTGCGGATGATTTCACCAGTACTCAACAAAGTACTCCAGTAACAGGGAATGTGTCAAATAACGACAGTGATCCTGAAGGGGATAGTCAATCAGTGACTCCACAGACAACAACAGTAGCTGCAGGTACATTAGTATTGCTGGCGAATGGAGATTATACGTTTACTCCGGCTGAGACATTTTTTGGACCAGTTGAGTTCCCTTATACTACTACAGATGACAATGTTTCACCAGCTTCTGCAAGTGCAACGTTACACATCCTTGTAGTAAGAGATCTTACGATTAGAGTAAGAGTATATCTTGAAGGTTCATTATTGAATAATGGAAATGAAATTGGTGTGTCACATACAAGGCCATTGATGAGAGATGATTTGAGAGAAAGTGGATTTACGGCAGCAAGATATATTCCTGACACGGATCCTTATAAAGACATGATTGCATATTCATGGGAAGGTGCAACGGCGAAATATGAGCACGTAGCTTCAGGTTTACTTACTAAATTTGATTCCATTGCAACTCCTACCGCAGTATTTGGTGTTACAGGGGAAGATGCAATTACGGATTGGGTATATGTAGAATTGAGAGATAAGGCGGATAACACGACTGTTTTAGCGACACGATCAGGACTTGTACAAAGGGATGGTGATGTAGCTGAGTTAGACGGAACGTGGGGACTTCGATTCCCAGGAATGGATGTTGATGATTACTATGTTGTAGTGAAGCACAGAAATCACTTAGGTGCCATGACTGCAGCGCCACAGACACCAACTCAATTGTTTGAATTGGTTGACTTTACTGTAGCATCCACAGGAATATTTGATTTCGGTGCAACAAAGTTTGGTGGAACATATGACTACACTGGCTTATCACAGAATGCGAATTCAAAACCTGGATACCTTGCTTTATGGGGTGGTGATTTTGATGGAAATGGAAAAATCAAATACTCAAATCCAGGTGATGATTTGAACAACTTGCTTGGAAATGTACTTGGATATGAAATTAAAGATGGAGGCGGAGTAGTAATAGACTACAACTTCTTTACTAACTTCGATTTCGCTTTCGGATATCAAGATGGTGACTATGACATGAATAGTAAATCAAAGTATGATAACCCGAATGATGACAAGAACATGTTGTATGGACAATTATTGTTCTACCCATTAAATGCACAATTCTTATCGAACTTTGATTTCTTCATCGAGCAGATACCAGAATAATAAGTTCTAATAATAAATAACACTATGAGCGATTTGAGAGGCTCAAAGGTAGCCTCTCAAATCACTCATCTTTATAAAACTCATAAAATTTAAAGACGTGAAAAAAAGTATCTTTTTAAGTGCTTTGTTTTTCTTTACTATTCAGTTTGGTTACTCTCAAATTGAAAGCGTTGATTACTCTTTAAGGTATAATGAAAAAACATGTTTGTTTGATTGTTACCTTATTGTGAATCAAGGGAAAACAAAGTCCACTGTTAGCAGAGCACAATTCAATTCTCAAGTTACGATCATCGTACCAGTGACGAGCAATGTTTTTATTGAAGAATCTTACATGCCGTTAAAAGATAATCAGACCTTTAGAAGTTCAGAACCCGTTTCATGGGAAATCTCAAACGAATTGGAACAACCACAAGATTTGCAAAATAGCAGATTGGTAAGTGTTTCACCAGTTTTAGCTCCAACCGCTTTCTACAATGAATTAGAGGAAGGAGACGAAGTGAAATTATTTAGTTTGAAGGTAAATCCAATAGAAAACTGTGCAGAAGGTGTGCGTTTATTTGACAATAACACCGATCCATCTTCCATAGGAAAAGGGATGATGGGAGCAGATTTTAGCAATGGATTTACTATTGGTGGAGTGGAGCAAAAATACCATGGAAACTCATTAAGTGAGTTACCTTCTCCTCCAACTTTTAAAAATTTACCTACCCCAAATAAATATGGAATCGACTTCGAAGTAAATATGCTTGATGAAGCAAAATGTCAATCTGCGATGTCTTATACTTTTTTTGGTCCTAAAGGAAAAATTGGTGATCATAATGCATTCTATTCCTTTGCTACTTCTCAACAAGCTAGAGGGGAGTATAAAGTGATTGCTACTGATGAGTTAGGATGTTCTTCAGAACATAAATTCTATCCTTTCGGTAAAGAAGAATCTTTAGAGACTCAAAAAAGAGATGTAGACGTTGAATTTGAATCCTCTATTTTTCCAAACCCAGCTCAAGACATAATTAATTTGACAGTCTTTGGAAAAAAAGGATCAGTTGTACAAGCGGATATATTTAACCTAGAAGGTAAAAAAGTAAGATCTTCAGTTGCTAAAATTCAATTGAATTCAGGTGAAGAGACAGTTAAAATTCCAACAGGACTTGCTCCAGGAGTGTATAATTTGTCACTTACTATTGATAATACAGATGTGGTAAATCACAAGGTAATTATCATCAAATAAGAATTTTTTTTAATACTGATTTTATCGTTTTGAAAATCTAGTTTAAACACTCGATGAATTTGAATGGTCATCTTGATTTAATCAAGATGGCCATTTTTTGTTTCTATTTTATTGTAAACAATTCCTTTGACCATTTCCTTTTTCTGTCTTAGAAGAAAATAGCCTTGCAGCCCTACATATTCCCATTTTTTTAAGGTGTTGAACACCTATTTATCCCGTCCAAATTCGACAATTCCTATAATGTGCTTTCTTTCTGTATACATAACATATAAAAAAAATAAATAATTTGTAATTACTTGGCTATATGATGTACAATGTATTAAATAATTTCATATGTTTGTAATTCATAAGATAACTACACATCCTAAAAATTCTACTAAGTAATAATTTAGTGGGGTATATTAGGATAAAGATTGCTAAGGTAATATGAAATATTTATTAAAAATATTCATTTTCTTTTCCCTCCTGAATACAACTGCATCCGTGCAGTCGCAAGTGCGTAGTGTACAATATGTAATCTCCCCAAATGAAAATTCAGAGCTAATAGACTGCTTTATATATATCCTTGAAGGAGAGGCAATGACCACTAGAGAGCGTATCCAATTTAATGCACAGTTTTCTTTGATTGTACCCACCAATACTCAACTAAGTATTGTATCAACCCATATGCCTTTGCTAAATAATCAAAATTTTGAAAGTGGCACTCCAATTGACTGGGTGATATCAAGTAAGGTGGTAGCTCCAGAAACAGCTCCAGAAAAAGACTTTTACGGAATTACACCAAATTTAAGTCCTGCAGGATTTTATGATCAATTAAAAGAGGGAGAATTGGTCAAATTATTTACGATTCAGCTTATCGGAGAACATGTAGATTATGATAGAGTTCGGTTGTATGAAAACGAGCATGATCCTAAGAGCTATGAACTTGGAATGCAAAATGGAGATTTCTCCAATGGGTTTACCATGGGTGGATATCATCAACTGTATAAAGGAAATAAAACTATAACTGAAGAAGTAGTAGATACTGCTATTTCTCATAAAGGATAAAATAAGAAACGGCTTAAAAAACCGTATGAACTGAGAATAAAAAACAAAAATGAAAATACATTAAGCGTTAACCTCCTATGGTTTTGGAAGGCAATAGCGGTTAAGTTTTTTGTGTGCTCATTTTATTTTGAAAACGGATTTTTTATTGTATCGCAGTAGCGGTATTAAAATTGGAAAACTACATAAAATGCAAAGGTTGTTTAAATTCAAAGCAATCCTAATAGGATTGTTTGCATTCGCTTCATTATTTACAAATAGCGCAATTGCTCAGGTAACTATGGTCGATTATCAGGCTAAATACAATACTGATAATTGTCTATGGGATTTTTACATTATTATTCAGGAAGGTACAGCAACAACTGTTCCTCAAAGAGCACAGTTTAATTCACAATATTCCATTGTTGTACCGACCGGAACTGTAATTTCAGGAGTACCAGTGAATTATATGCCTTTGCAAAATAATCAATCCTATACGGGAACGGTACCACTCAAATGGACACTAGGGACACCAGTTATCAATCCTCCAGCTTCGCCGGGGAATGATTTTTATGGTATCACCCCAACACTATCTCCCGCTTCTTTTTATAACAACCTTGCACCTGGGGATACAGTGAAAATATTTGCGTTGGATATTGGCCCAATAACTGAATGTGGTGAAGGGATTAGATTATTCGATAACGATACAGACCCTGCTTCCAATGAACCAGGAATGGGTGGAGGAGATTTCTCAAATGGGTTTACCATTGGAGGATCAAATCAAACCTACAATACCAACGCACCTAAGGTGCCACCACCACCTCCAGTAATTTCAGCTTCCAATACATGTGCAGGTGATTTAGTAATAGATTTAGATGCTGTGACCTCAGTGTGTCAAGAACCAATGACATATGAATGGACTGGTCCTAATGGATATGTTGGGACGGATGAAGATGTCAATATTCTAAATGCAACGGATCTTAATAATGGAACTTACTTTGTCACAGTTACGGATGCATTCGGTTGTTCAAGTGAGTTATCCATAGAAGGTGAAGTGAAACCTGATGCTGGTATTGATATGGAAGGATGTCCAGATGGATCTGTTAATTTACAAGGCTCCAATCCGACAACAGGTACATGGACCGCTGATGCCACAAACCCTTCTGGAGCGACCTTAGTGCCAGGAAGTGGCGGAGCAGCAACAGTAAATTTTGATGCGACAGCGCTAGGTTCATACAACTATATATATACAAATTTATTATGCAGTGATACAATGACTATTGATATCATCTTGCCCGATGCAGGTTCTCCTCCATCGCCATTAAGTTGCTTTAGTTCTGGTACAGCTTCAATAAATGCAGATGGCTCTCAAGCTGGAGTGTGGTCGGTAGATCCATCGAGTGCAGGAACAGCAACCATAAATGATCCCAATAGTGCAAGCACATTTGTTACAGGATTCTCTGACCCAGGTGACTATATTCTAGTGTGGACAGTAGGTGCTTGTTCAGATCAAATAACAATATCCACTAGTGATATGTGCGGTTGTGCCATCGCGAATAACATACTTCAAACTATTGATCCAAATGTGTATTGTGGATCAAGTGGTGTGGTGTCAATAGATGGGAATGCTGCTACTCCTTCAGGTTCTTATTTATGGGAATACAGATTTGATGGGGGTGCTTTTGCAGCTGCAGCAGGAACGAATACTACTGAAGATTATTCGACGATAGATTTACCTTTAGGTAATCATGAATTCAGAAGAATTTATACCACAGATTCTGGTGTAATCTGTTCTGATACAAGTAATATTGTAGGCTTTGACGTCTTTGATAATCCGCCTGCACCTTCAGATTTAGTTGCTTCTCCTTCTACAGTTTGTGTATTTGAGACAACCAACTTATCGGTAACAAATAATCCAAGTGCTACGTATACCTGGACCGCTTCATCTCCTGATGCAGGACTTGGGTCATCTACAACGAATACCGTTTCAATGACACCTACCGCTCCTGGTACATATACTATAAGTGTAACACAAACAGTAAACGGATGTGAGTCTCCGCCAGCAACTACCGATGTAACAGTTATAGATGCACCTCCGACACCAACGGACCCTTCTGTTAGTTCAACAGATCCGACGACATGTGGTGCCAATGACGGTACGATCTCATTATCGGGATACAACCCTTCCGAGACATATACCGTATTATATAGCGTAAATGGTGCCCCTACTTCGATTAATATTACAGCAAACGGCTCTGGAGTGCTTGAGTTTATAAGTTTAGCTCCAGCTGCTTATACTAATTTTCAAATCGTAAGTTCAATTGGCTGTATATCAGGAGTGTATCCTGGACCAGTGACACTCACTGATCCAAGTGCACCCCCGACACCAGAAGGAATAATGGCAGATCCGAATCCAGAATGTTTAGGAGAACCAATCACCATTAGTGTTGATCCTTTTCCAGGAGCTACTTTTAATTGGTCAGCCAGTTCTCCAAATGCAGGACTCGGAACATCAACAACAAATGTGATCACTATGAATGCAACTGTTGCTGGATTTTATATTATCACAGTAAATCAAACCGTAGCAGGATGTACATCACCAGATACAACGATTAGTGTTGCAGTGAATGATTCTCCACCTACTCCAACAGGAGCTACTGTTGCAGGAACGAATCCTTCTGTATGTGGAGGAATGGATGGATTTATTACTTTAAGCGGATATTTAAACTCAACATCTTATGATATAACCTATGCAAAAAATGGAGTAGATACTACATATGCAGTGACAACGAATTCATCAGGAATAATTACTATTCCTAACCTTTCAGAAGGAACTTATACTAATTTTACAGTGACGAACAATACAGGCTGTAGTTCTGGAGAATATCCAGGACCAGTAAGTTTGTCCGATCCAGGATCCCCACCGGCGCCTTCTGGTTTGGTAGCATTACCAAATCCAGTTTGTCTTGGTAATTCAGTAACCCTATCAGTAGATAATACACCTGGTGCCACATTCAATTGGTCCGCGTCTTCACCTGATGCAGGCTTGGGATCAAGTTCGAGTAATTTCATAACAATGGATGCCACAGTTGCGGGAACTTATACTATAAATGTTTCGGTAACAATAGCAGGATGTACTTCGCCTTCAACCTCAATTGATGTTGTAGTGGGGGATACCGCACCGACACCTTCATCCATAACACCTACAGACCCTACTTCTTGTTCAGGTTCTGAAGGAACGCTGTCTATTAGCGGATATATGGCGGGAGCTACCTATGGTGTTGACTATGAATTTGAGGGCAGTCCAGTATCTGTCAGTGTTACAGCTGATGGTTCAGGTAATTTAATTATAACAGGATTATCTTCTGGTTCGTACACAAATTTCCAAGTTACAAATTCAGCTAATTGTCCTTCTAATGTTTTTGGTGGGCCAGTTGTATTGAATGAGCCCAATGATCCACCTGCACCTACAGGCATAGCAGCTGACCCAAACCCTATTTGTCAAGGAGAATCAATGACAATTTCAGTGGATGATGTTCCAGGTGCAACCTATACATGGAGTGTGTCCCCATCAGATGGTGGATTTGGTACGAGTACTACGAATACGATTTCATTTACGCCTCAAAATTCAGGTGTATTTGTAGTAAGTGTATTTCTTACCTTAAATAATTGTACATCACCACCAAGTAATATAAATGCAATAGTAGAACCTTCACCGGACACCCCAATTGCGGCGGACATTAGTTCTACAAATCCATCTTTCTGTACAGGAAGTGATGGAACAATAAGTATTTCAAATCTTGATCCAAGTGTATCTTATGGGATACAGTATGATTCAGCAATGATTGTAATCAATGATGTGATCACTGCAAATGCAAGTGGTGTATTGACTATAACAGGTCTCGCAGCAGGTTCATACTCAAATATTATATTGACCAATTCAAGTGGTTGTTCTTCCGGTGCTTTTACTGGACCAGTAATTTTGTCTGACCCTGGTGCTCCAAATGCACCTGAAAATTTGACAGCAATCCCTAATCCAGTTTGTTTAGGCAATACAGTAGATCTAAGTGTGACCAATAATCCAAGTGCGGAGTATACATGGTCAACACCAAATCCAGATGCTGGATTAGGAGTATCTACCACGAATACGAATACAATGAATCCAACATCAGCTGGTATTTATACCGTTTTTGTTACCCAATCTATAGCAGGTTGTACTTCACCTCCAGCAATGATTGATGTTGTTGTTTCAGATATACCACCAACACCAGATGGAACTTCTGTGATTGGAGTTGATCCATCAGATTGTGGACTTTCTAATGGAACGATCACAATTAGTGGCTTAATTCCATCGACCACATATACACTGGCGTATTCCATTGATGGAGTGCCTACTTCTGGATCATTTACTACAAATCCAGCAGGTGAGATTATACTTACAGATTTAGGAGCTGGAGACTATTCAGATTTTAGTTTGGTCAATGGACAAGGTTGTTCATCTGGAATATATCCAGGACCTGTAACATTAGTTGAACCAGCTGCTCCAGGTGCACCGACAGCAGTGGGCACGGATCCTTCTGATTGTGGAGTTGACAATGGAAGTATTCTTGTAGGGGGACTTTCTCCATCAACAAGTAATACATTATCCTATACATATAATGGATCTGTGGTTACAGGCACATTTACAACCAACGCCTCTGGTGAGATTAACTTAACTGGATTGGCGGCTGGATCATATACGAACTTTAGCTATGTAAATCAAGCGGGATGTACCTCAGAAGTATTTGCAGGACCTGTTGTGCTTTCAGAACCAAATGCACCTTCAGCACCAACTGCAATAGGAACAGATCCTACAGATTGTGGAGTTGATAATGGTAGCATATTGGTTGGAGGACTGTCTCCTTTGACAAGTAATACATTGACATATACATATAATGGGTCCGTAGTTACAGGCACATTTACAACAAATGCAGCGGGTGAGATAAATTTAACAGGATTAGCAATAGGAAACTATACAAACTTTAGCTACATAAATCCAGTAGGATGTAGCTCAGATGTTTTCCCTGGTCCAATAACTCTTTCTGAACCAAATGCACCAGCAGCACCAACTGGACTTTTTGCAGATCCAAATCCTATTTGTTTAGGAGGTACTGTTGATTTGGGTGTAGATTTTGTATCAGGTGCTACATATACTTGGAGTGCTTCATCTCCAGATGCTGGATTGATACTTTCTACAACAGAAACGACCACCATGACAGCTTCAGCGGCAGGAACCTATACGATATCAGTATATCTTACCATTGCAGGTTGTTCATCATCACCAGTTGCGATTGATGTGGTGATTAACCCTCTTCCTCCAACACCAAGTGCTGGGGTAGTAAGTTTTACTGATCCAACAGCATGCGCATTAGATGATGGAACAATCACAATCAGTGGATATAACCCAGGTCAATCATATGCATTAAACTATGCATTTAACGGAGTGCCTGATGTTGCAAATTTAACAGCGAATCCGACTGGTGATTTAGAATTACTATTTTTATTAGCAGGTACCTATTCAGACTTTAGTGTTGAGGATGGCAATGGATGTTCTTCTGGTACGTATGCAGGACCAGTGGTATTATCAGATCCAGGATCACCACCACCACCGGATAATTTAACTGCAACTCCAAATCCAATTTGTGTAGGAGGAACTGTACAACTGAGTGTTGACTTTACTGCAGGAGCTACATATAATTGGACGATTAGCCCCTCAGGGTTAAGCTTGAATTCAAATGGTAATAATACGAACTCATTTGTAGCATCTAACTCAGGGCTATATACGGTAAGTGTATTCCAAACGATTGCTGATTGTGTATCTCCACCAGTGACCATAGATGTATTGATTTTGGAAGACTGCGTGAATCCTGATTTTGGAGTTACCTATGCAGATATTCAATTGACAGGTCTATTAGGAACAAATGATTATAATAATGGTGTGTCAAGCTATGGAAATGTAGTGGCAAGCCTTGGTAATCCAGATAATTGTATGCCAGTTGTTGCTTCGGATGGATCTTATACATTCGATTGTTCAACACCAGGTGAATATGAATACACTGTGGAAGTTTGCAAAGCTGGACAGTCTGTAGGATGTATTGCTGTGCCATTGGTGATCACCGTACTAGATATAATGAGTACGGAAAACCCTCCAATAGCCAATCATGATTATATAGCAACAACAGCGAATAATAGTGTTACAATAGAAATATTATCGAATGATAAATGTCAAAGTATTCCATCTTGTATATTAACCAATCTTATGATTGTAGCGAGTCCAAGTAATGGAGCATTTAATCCTGCTACATTGGAGTATTCACCAAATATTGGATTTATTGGAAGAGATTCGTTTAGATATGAGGTATGTCAAGATCCATTTACACCACAAAGTTGTGATCAGGAATGGGTTTATATAGATATTTATCCTTCAGTAAGTACAGATTTCACAAACGCAATGGATGATTATAATCAAACTTCATTGAATGCAACCTTAGAAGTTGATGCAAGTGAAGGAGTATTATCAAATGATACCGATCCATTAAATAGTTCTGTAGATGTTACTTTCCCTACAGTGACTGTACCAGGGAAAGGGTCAATCACTTGGAGTTCTGATGGTAGTTATACCTTTATTCCAGAAACAGGTTTTATTGGACCGGTTGATTTTGAATATCAAGTTTGTAGACAAAATAATGGTTCGATATGTGCTGCTGCAACTTTACACTTATTGGTTGAGCCGCAAGCAGCTGCAGGAACCGTTGGTTCTTGTGTTTGGGAAGATTTGAATGCAAATGGTGTGTTAGAATCAGGAGAACCTTCGATTGGAGGAGTAGAAGTAAATATGTACACATCAGCAGGAGTACTGTATGCAAGTACTACAACTGATATTGATGGTTTTTATCAATTTGATGATGTGCCTTTAGATGACTACTTCATAGAATTTATTGCACCTGAAGATCTAGAATTCACCTTCCCTAATGTTGGGGATGAAGCAACAGATAGCGATGTTGATGATTCGAATGGACCGGGAACTACTGCAACATTTACAGTAAATGCTGGTGAGTTTGTGGATTATATAAAAGCTGGATTCTATAGATGTATCAAGATAGGAGAAAATGTATGGTATGATGTCAATGAAGATGATACATACGATGACAATGAAAATGGAATAAACGGATTGAAAGTTTACCTCTGGAGATTGAATAACGGGGTATGGGAAGTTTGGGATGAAACAACAACAGGTAAAAAACCAAACTCACCATCAGATGATGGATGGTACCAATTCTGTGCTCCTCCTGGAACGTATTATATAGAAATTATATTACCTCCCACTGGACTGGTTCAGGTTATTCCATTTGTTGGAAATAACAAATTCAGAGATAGTGATATCAATAATGGCAATGGACCAGGAACTACGAATACATTTACTGTAAGCAATGGAATTGATAAATTAGATATTGGAGCTGGATATTACCCAATGGCTGAAGCTGGAAACCTTGTTTGGCATGATGAAAACTTCGATGGTATACAAAATCAAGGAGAAGCTAAAGTAGCGGATGTATTGGTAGAGGTGTATGATGTAGCTAGTGATAAACTACTTGCGCAGGATGTTACGGATGAAGATGGAATTTATCATATAGATTACTTGGAGAAAATGGATGTTTACTTCAAGTTCACTCCACCAGCAGAAATGGTAGCTACAATTCCAGATACAGGAAATGATGAAATTGATAGTGATGTAGATCATACTTACGGACCGAATACAACTAGAAAAGTTAGTATGGATCCAGGAATTTTCAATGAACACATTGATTTCGGAGTTGCGTTTGGTGCACTTCCAGTGAGTTGGGTAGACATCACAGTAAAGGATATCAACAATGCACATATGGTACAATGGGAAGTGGAACAAGAGATAGATGTTGCCTACTATGAAGTACAGCGATCATTGAATGATTTCTCTAATTTTACAACAATTTCAAAAGAGAAAATATCTGCAAATAATGTTGTATCTACTTCGAGGTATGACTTCATTGATCAAGATGAATTGATTGGTGGAACATATTATTACAGAATCAAGCAATATGACGTTGATGGTAAGTTTAATTTTAGTCCAAGAGTTTCCATAAAAAGAGAATCAAGACTTGAAACAAGAATTTATCCAAACCCATCTTCTACAATGACAAATATTCAGTTTGTTGCAGAAAATGATGGTGAATTATCTATCAAATTGATTGATGTTTCGGGTAAAGTTGTGCTTTCTACTACCAAAACTGTGGATGAGGGAGAAGGTAACATTAGGTTAGATTTAGCTGATTTGCCAGAAGGAGTCTATAATATGTCTATTGAATTGAACAATACAATAAGTACAAAACGGCTTATTAAGATAAAATAGAGTAAATTATAAATAAAAAATTTAGGGTCTATCGTTCTTCGGTAGGCCCTTTTTTTATCGAAAATTCATTGTGAATGTCTATTGCATTGAATTATGTTCTATAGTTTTTTTATTATAGAATTCACTTAAAAAATCAAAAAAATGGTTCTTTGAAGGTACCCCTATTGCCTCCCTTAAATTTATATTTTTTAAGCAAAATATAGAACGTTTTAGTTTTCATAAATCGTTATATTTTTATATATAAAATTCATAAAATCAATAAAATATAATTTATAAAATTAATTAATATGATAACTACTTGTCATATCTTCTTTTTTACATAAAACCTGACCTCATATACATAGGGGTAGAGTAATCATAAAAGTGTCTTTTACATAGTAAGACTCAAATTACTAAAAACGACTCTCATTTAACAAAGTATATTCTTGGTGGGGTATTAAGAATATGCTTAACGTGTTTATTACTCAACATAAACTATTGTATATATGTATACTCTTAGGTATGCCTTGGTATCTCTTCTTTTCCTTTTTTTTGGTATTTCCAAAATAGAAAGTCAAGTTACAGATGTAGATTTTTTGATTCAGTACAATACTGAAACATGCCTTTACGAAGCATGTATTGTTATTGGAGGAGGATCAGCAACAACTTATCCTCAAAGAATCCAGTTTAACGCTCAGTACACAATAGTGGTTCCAACAGGAACCGTCTTAACAATAGACACATTGTTTTGGCCCAAAGAGGATAATCAGTTTTATATGGGTGTAAACCCGTGTATTTGGGAATTTGGCCCAAAAGAAATATCTCCACCAACGCAGCCACAACATGATTTTCATACCGTTTTTCCAAATTTAAGTCCACCATCTGCATATGATAATTTGATGACAGGAGATACGGTCAGACTTTTTGGATTGAGTACAAATGCCCCTTTAGATTGTGAAACAGAAATAAGACCATTCATCAATGGTGTAGATCCTCCTTCAATTGATATGCCTTCAGGTGGTGATTTTAGCAACGGATTTACATTTGGTGGAGGAGCACAAGTGTATCGAGAAAATTTAGAGACGATACATCCACCTTTACCTACCGTTGACTATACAATTGATTGTAACGGAGATGTGACTATAAACGTAGATCCTGCTGATAGTTTATTGTGTCAGTATACCTATGCATATGTATGGACAGGACCTGGGGGATATTTCTCAACGGATGAATCTCCTGTTATTCCAGAACCAGTAATGCCTGGTATTTATCAAGGAGTCATTACGGATGCATATGGTTGTGATTCCACTTATTTGATTCAAGTCGATGGTGTCCCACTGGTTACTGCGAATACTACAATCTGTGGGGCGGGAACAGTCTTATTGGAAGATTTTAGTGGTCCACAAAATGGAACCTGGACTCTTGATCCTTCAAATACGATTGGAGCATCTGTTGGTCCAACTTCTTCTGGTACTGCAACAGCTACTTTTACAGGTTTTGCATCTGGGACTTATACATTTATTTATGAAAGTGGCGGTTGTGATGCAATAACAGAAGTCGTCATATCTCCTTCCACAAGTGTCCCAAATGCAAGTAATAATGGACCCCTTTGCGTAGGTGATTTATTACAGTTAACAACAGATTTTGTTGCAGGTGCGACCTATGCATGGTCTGGGCCAAATGGATTTTCTTCCAATCAACAAAATCCAACTATTTCAAATGTAACGGCTGCCGCAGATGGTGATTATACGTTAACAGTAACGATAGGAGGTTGTCCTTCTAGCCCAGCAACTACAACAGTAACTATAAATAATACACCTTCTACTCCATTGGCAAGTAATAACGGTCCCGTGTGTGAAGGCGAAAATATAAATTTGACAACGGATTTTGTACCCGGAGCATCATATTCATGGAGCGGGCCTTTTGGTTATTCATCCAATCAACAAAATCCCACGATATCAAATGCTACCTCAACCGATGGTGGCCAATACTGTGTCATCGTAACCGTCAATGGATGTCCAAGTTCTCAAGGGTGTACCGACGTTACAGTGAATCCTATTCCTTCTATGCCTACAGCCAATAATGATGGTCCTGTATGTGAAGGCGAAAATATAAATTTAACAACGGACTTTGTACCTGGTGCATCGTATACATGGAGCGGGCCTTTTGGTTATTCCTCCAATCAACAAAATCCCACGATATCTAATGCTACATCATCAGATAATGGTCAATATTGTGTTGTTGTAACTGTAAACGGATGTCCAAGTCCTCAAGGATGTACTGACGTTACAGTCAATCCTATTACTTCTATGCCTACAGCCAATAACGATGGACCAGTTTGTGAAGGCGAAAATATAAATTTAACAACAGACTTCGTTGCAGGTGCTGGTTATGCTTGGAGTGGACCAAACGGTTATTCTTCAAACCAACAAAACCCTACGCTCACTGGAGTTACTGCTTCAGATGTAGGACAATACTGTGTTATTGTAACCGTCAATGGATGTCCTAGTCCTCAAGGGTGTACTACGATATCTATTAATTCAATTCCTTCTACTCCGATAGCCAATAATGATGGACCAGTATGCGAAGGGGACGATATAAATTTAACAACTGACTTCGTTGCTGGAGCAACTTATATATGGAGTGGACCAAACGGATATTCATCTAATCAACAAAATCCAGTTTTATCAGGAGTTACGGCTTCAGATGCAGGACAATATTGTATAGAAATTCTTGTAAATGGATGTTTGAGCGGTCAAGACTGCACGGATGTGACCATAAACACACCTCCGAGTTTGCCTGTCTTGTCAAATAATTCACCTTTATGTCAAGGGGAAACACTAATGTTGGATGGACCTTCAATTCCTGGAGCTTCTTATATTTGGACAGATCCTGATAATAATATATTCTCGCTTGTGGAAGATCCTGTGATTACAGATATAACACCTAGTGAAGCAGGACAATATTGTCTGATTGTTACAGTAAATGGATGTGATAGTCCTGAAGCTTGTACCAATGTAATTGTTAATCCAACTCCAGTTACACCAATAGTTGGTAGTAATTCTCCAATTTGCCCAGGAGAAGATGTAGAGCTATTTACAGACTTTGTCTCAGGTGCTACGTATACATGGACAGGTCCAACAAATATCATTTCAAATGATCAAAATCCTATTTATTCTGGAGCAACTGCTCTGGCCGGTGATTATTGTTTAGTAGTTACCGTAGATGGATGTGATAGTGAAGAAGTATGTACAAATGTTACCATAAAAACGACACCGTTAGCACCAAATATTTCAAGTAATACTCCCCTTTGTGAAGGACAAGATATACAATTGAATGCCGACTTTGTGGCAGGAGCTACCTATGTTTGGATAGGTCCAGATAGTTTTACGTCGAATGACCAAAACCCAGTAATATCTAATGCCTCTATGGCAGCAGAAGGCACTTATACATTAAATGTTTTGGTAGATGGGTGCTCTAGTCCATCAATTAGTACTGATGTAGATATTTTTCCGACTCCAGCTACACCAGCACCAACCAGCAATAGTCCTGTTTGTGAGGGAGAGGATATACTATTAATGGTTGATGAAGTTCCAGGTGCCAACTATATTTGGAGTGGACCAAATGGATTTATTTCTTTTTCTCAGAATCCTACAATATCTTCTGTAACTGCAGCGGATGCAGGAGATTTTTGCGTAGTGATTTCATTGAATGGTTGTGATAGTAGCCCTGGCTGTGTTGAAGTATTAATTAATCCTATTCCTTCTACTCCAACTGCCAGTAATGATGGCCCAGTATGTGAGGGCGAAGATTTAACATTGAGTACGGATGCAGTAGCAGGAGCAAGCTATGCATGGACGGGCCCCAATGGCTATACCTCAGATCAGCAAAACCCAGTATTAGTAGGGGCCACACCAACAGAAGATGGCGAATACTGTGTAACGATTACAGTAGATGGATGTGTAAGTTTAGAAGGATGTACCACTGTAACGATCACCCCCACACCATCGACCCCAATAGCGAGTAATGATGGCCCAGTATGTGAGGGCGAAGATTTAACATTGAGTACGGATGCAG
>JARGNR010000099.1 GCA_029212405.1 Saprospiraceae bacterium | reverse complement strand
TCCAATCTTCCTACACGCCGCTAACGCGTTCCTTCCTTTGACGACTATCGTCGCCACTCTTCGAGATCAGTCAGTCTTAATCTTTCCAATCTTTCCAATCTTTCCAATCTTTTTATCTTCATTTAACGATTTTGTTCATGAATTTATATATCCAGTTTTTATTGCTTGGTGTATGATGTACTCGTAGATTTTTGATTTTCAATGGGCTAGTTTCTTTGAACAGATTCGAAATGTCAAATTGGGTTTCCAATAGATTGACGTTTTCAAATCCTTCAGTATGTCCTTTTTCCTTTCTTTTTTTATAGTTGGAGGTATATGCTTTCAGAAGTGCAGCAGCAAATTGTTTTAGTCCAGCATCACTTGATTGAAGTTCAAATTTAGTAGAATCTTCTGTGGGATATAAATTTAACTCAACGTTGCTTACATCTTTTCTTTGCAAACTGTTTATAAATTGTTCTATGATGTACGATTCATTGGATTCATTTCCTTCATCATCTACGCCATTGAGTTCATCATAACTTTTAAACCCTCCACCAAAATACCACTTTTCTTCTTCGATGAAACCTAGATTTAACATGTATTGATCATTTATTTTGGTTTTTTGTCTCCATTCAAACCTCTTGGTTCCTTCATTTGCAGTTTCTGCTATGACAAAGATGTTATCCCACTCAAATGGTGTTATAAATTTTTCAAACTCCTGTATCCATTCGGTATAATTCATATTTTGATAGGTTCGCGCGAACCCAATGGAAATGTCTTGATATCCATGCATGGATCCTGTTGCAAACATCTCTTTAGTTAAAATGTCATGAGCTTGATGCCTATAAGATAACCCTTCAATTGCTTCAAGACATTGAGCATATTGCTTCCCTTGTAAAACTGTGATTCTTCCAAAAAAAGTAGATGTATAGGACATATGTTGTAAATCTTATTCTACTCCCACAGTAGACGCTATTCTTTCAATATGTGAAATTTAGGTTTTGGAATCTTTGAGTATAGATTCTTCTTTTTTAATTTCTTCAATTGCCAATTCTTCAATTGCCAATTCTTCGTTGGCAACCTCCAATTCTTTTATCTCCTCTTCTTTCTCTTTCGCTTTCAGATCTTTCAACTCTTTAATTTCTTTTATTAATCTAGAGTTTTTATAGTATCCTTTGTTGTCTTTGGTGGTATTTCTGCCCGTATTGGATTGACCAGGTATGTCTGAAAGACTCTTACTGGACTCTTGTCTAGAGTAAGCTCCAACAATTTCTTTCACACTTGATCGCAACCACGAAAGCTGATCTTTGATGATGGTCACCTCATTTTTTTCTAAGAGTGGACTATTTTTAAAGTCCTTTTTTTTAAGTGTTTTATCCGATATGTCAATCTCTTTCAAACTTATTTTTAAGAGTTTAATGGCCCACATGATACGTTCAGTAGCTTCAAACGAGAGTAGCAAACCACCGCCGTCATTATACCATTTCATCAATTCATGATACTTAAGATATCGTTTATGTGCTTTTTCTAAATTAGAACCTTCAGATATTTTCCATAGTCCTTTGAAAAATTCAACTTTAGTATTGGATAGAGATTCTTTCAAGGAATTTCTAGCTTTATACTTTTCTAAGAAAAAATTGACAAAATATCCGATAACAATTCCGAATGCTCCTATGATGCCAGTTATAATAGTGGGGTCCATTTGTAATATTGATTTGTATTAAAAGTAAGAAAAATCAACGAATACAATAATTTAATACGTTCTATTACTCCACTCCATCATTTCTGTATAAATGTCGTTTATTTCTTTTTTATATGCACATACTTGAGTGAAATTCATCCCTTTTTCTTCTATGAGATATTGAATGACCAAGGCATATTTATAGTAAGAAAGAATTTGTTTGGTGCCATCTTGCAATTCGAAAACAGGAAAAAGGGCAGAAGATCTTTGTTCTTCAATTTGAAATTTTCGAATTTTATTTTTCAATAATCCATCACATTGAAATTCTCTGGCTATATATTCTGCATGTCCTTCTAATTTCCAATTTAATGTTCCTAAAGTGCTTTTTATCACATACTTGGAGTTGGAATGGTACTGTAGATTATGAGTAAACTCGTGAGCAAGAAGCCATGTTAAGTTAAACCTCCTGCGTTCATAATTATTGACTTCCCATTGAGTTACAGCACTGTTTTCTTTAAAATCAAGCGCACAGTTTTTAAAAACAGTTTTATTCAACAGAGCGTAGGCCATTGGTTCTCCAGATATTGGATGCAAGTTTGGATAGATTTTATCGTCATTGATACACAATTCAATAACAATATTTTCATCAAATAATTCTGATTTTTTAATGATATCAATAGCATTGTTAATAATTGCTTCTGTTTCATTCTCAAGTTGGAAATTGTGATAAACGGTGACATGATTTAAAGAGGTAGAGTGAGCGTATGACCAACTTGGGTTGAGTAATAAAAACACCCAGAAAAACAGACTAATTCCTAATACAGAAAGTGATCCTAGTAGGACTCTTTTTATAGTTTTAAGCATACTTATACTTTTTTGAGTAAATAATAATCAAATCCCTTCCCATGATGTAAAATAGGTTCTTGGAAAATACCATCATTTATATTTTGAAGAGGGAAATCATAAGAATAGGGTGATTTTTCTGGATATTCTCCAGTTTCTGGATCTAAGAACTCCTGACCAGTTGCCAAGTGAAAAACAAGAATGGAACCTTGACTGTTTTCATAGATGCGTATGGACGAAATTTTGAGATCTATACCCACTACATTTCTTGAAGAATCAAAATAGAAATCGAAATATTCTTTATATGCTGATGCAATTTCATCAGTATAGCTTGAATCTAAATAAGAGATGGAATGCACTAGATCGTTGCTTCCTTCTTTGAAATTAAGTCGACCGTCTGCTTCAAACAACTGGATTGATGAACAAGCTTTTTGAAAATCACAAAATTGAATCTGTTTTGGTATCAATTGCTCAAATCCACTTATAGTTGAGCAGATTTTAATTGCTTTTGTGATCTCTTTTTGTAGTGTTTTTTCAATATCATTTTCTTGAATATCTTTTACCTTATTTAATTTATGAATAATATAGTCAGAGTGGTCTTCATTAAACCCTTTAAGGGTAAACGTATAATCCCAAACAGGAATTTTACCAAATTCTCCTGATCCTTTACGTTGAGAAATGATTTCTATTCCAATCATGCAACTTTCATTCGTTCCAATTGGAATAATTCGATCTTGATTTGCCATTAAACATCCAAATAATTGAATTGAGATACAAAAATAAGCAAGGATGCATAAAGTGAGTCTCTTGTACATAGATGTTAAATTGATTTCATTTATAGCCTTGTGAAGTCTATTATCTATAGTTATGAAGTGGCAATTTGTTTTATCCTTTGTTTTAAATGCCTTGATAATCAGATATGTAATTTGAGGAAACATAAAGGTAATTTGATTTAGTTTTTAAATCGGAGTCGCGCCATTTAAGTCTTTCAACCGATACGTTCTCTTCCATTTTTTGGAATGCCCTGGAGAAACAGACAATTGAATGAACAGTTCTGGACTGACGACGTGACTCCATCCCCAAACATTAATAGAAGCAGTATCAAAATCTCCAGTTTCAGAAAGAACAATGTTGGTGTTTTTATGGAGCAATTGCCATTGAGCAGGTACTGTTTTTCCTCCGGATAAATTGCTGAAAAAGAACTGCGCTTCAGGAGTACCATGAAAGCCTATATCGTTCTCTTCAATGTGCACCAGGTCTTCTGGATTGACCACAGCATCAAATGAGGAGGGCTGAAGTGGAAATGGAAACACAAGTTGATATTGTTGACCTATGAAATCGTTATTGACAGACAAAAAATTATGATTGTACTCCGTAGTGTCAATGGTCTTTGTTCCTGTATTCTCCAAACAATAGTTCAGTTCAAATCCATTGTCTATCAGCACAATCTCTTTATGTAATTCGTAGGCATATCCATTTACTAACGGTGCAATACATTGGGTACGTATAGACTCTCTTTCTATCGTAGAATTAAAATCGGCAGATTGAACAGGGTAAGGAGTAGCAAAATTGTATTCTGCTTCGTCTCTCTGCAACAAACCCACACCAATTTTATGAAACCAACCTCCTACTTCCGTTTCGTTATATCCCAACCCTGAATCAATCCCAAATTCATTATAAAATCCTTGTCCCAAGATCGGATCGCTATAGCGATCCGATCGCTCTGTCCCCGAAACAAGTATCCCCTTGAAAAAAACCGCTGTTATTTTACCCGTCCAATCGAAGCGTGAATGGGTATAATTTTCTAGTGGAAGGTCTATGTGAAGTTCTACGTTGTTGTTTTTGAGTATGTGTGGCATTAAACTATTGTGTATTTAAGGAATAATCGATTATTTGTAAAATATAAAATGTATAGTAGAATGACAAGTTGAATTCGAAGCTTTTACCTCGCCACAATAACTCGTTCTATTTTTGATTCTCCTGAGTCCAAATTCTTAATTCTTACTATATAATTCCCATTTTTAAAAGCAGCCATATGGATGGTCTTATCTTTGTGACCTGTGTACACTTTTATTCCAGTAACCGTAAATATTTCTATTGTATAGTCTATGGCTCTATTTACTTCAATGTATAGGTCATTCAGGACCGGATTTGGGAAAATATCGATAGAAAAACGTTCGACATCTGAAGTGGAAGTCAATAAATCTTCCCCGTTACAATCTTCATCGATTCCATTATTGGGGACCTCTTCTGCACCAGGAAATATCGACGCATTTGAATCGTCACAGTCTATATCATTGGTAAATCCATCTTGATCCAAATCGACCAACATCACATTTAATTTTGCATCGCTATATAAACCACAATAATCATCAAGTTCTGGGTTGATTACCAATAAATATAGATATCCATCCTGGTTCGGAATGTACTTCAAGGATGTAGTATTGGAAAGTAAAACAGTGCCTTCTGTACTTGAATAGATATCCAAGAATGTTTCACTAAATCTCCATTCTATCTTGGAGTCAGGATGAAAGTAGCACGTTAAGGCATAGTCTATCGTGTCTCCATAATTCACATTTATTTCTGATGGCAAATTAAAACCACTGCACCAATCATTATTAATGGAAATGGGCACTTTTTCTTCAAAAATCAAACTGTCTAGAAAATAGTGCTTGGCAGTGAAGGTGAATTTACCACTTGGAGCCATTAGGGCTATAGTTGGATATATTGAAGTAGGATCAACAAGAAATTCTTCTTCAGTGAATACTTCTTCAAATAAGAATGTATCAATTTCCCATGATATGGAATAAAAATTATCATTGGGTGGCGTAGTATGAGGGGCATACGTTTCTATGAAAAAGTCATACGAGAATCGACACGTAAAATGTTCCTCATCTTCGCAAAACGAGTCATAAAACTCGAAGTAAACATCCGTTAATTCATTGTTGTATACGGTTTCAATAGGACAGGTGGTTTGATTGGTGATGCTTATTCCATTGACTTCTAAAGGGAGAATACACGATGGAATAAAAGCTTCCCCTTTTTGTTTTTTTGTGTGCTCATATACCATCCCTCGATTAAAACCATTCGCAGAATGTCTTCCATATCCCGTGGCTAATAGCCCATTGGGATGAATTGCAATATCATCTCCTCCAATGATTTCTTTGACAAATTGAAAATCATCATTTTCGTAGGTATATAGGCTAGTAGTATTGGATATATTAGAACCAATATATAGATAGGTGTCATCCATATTAACATCAGCGCCAAAGTTGGAAATATTAGTATTTGCAGTAGGGTGAGCCAATACATCGATTTGCTGATATGTTCCTGCTGCATCTTGTTTATAAATGTACAACTTACTTACATCTGAGGGATAGTTGTAATTGAAATTATTATCAGCTACAAAAGCATATCCTCCTTGAATGTGAACACTCGTGGCAAAATTGTGATTCAGGTGGGTATCTGAAGGATGCAATTCCTGCTTAAAATTCCAAGTACTGCCATCATAGGTATACACTCTTGCTGATCCTGTATAGGCTCCAAAGTTGGCTACTCTTCTAGAAACAATCATTTTACCTCCATCCAAGGCTACCATTTCACCAAAGGCATAATCTCCAACTATGGTCTGGGTGAGAATCAGGTCATCATCTTCAAATTTGTATACTTTTACCTGATTATTACCGCCGACCATTAAAAAATCGTCTGACATGGCTAAATTGGAATAGTGTGTCAAGGAACAGTACCCCCCATTTATTTCTTTCTTTTTTACAAATGCGCCATTTTCATATTTATGCAAATTTATTTTGCAACCGCCTCTGTTTTCAGAAAAGGCAATCCATTGGGAATTTGTGCCCAGCTTAGCCCCCATATATTTAGAAGAAAAAGTGGCTGAGTTCCAGTGTTGAAATACTTCCCATTTACATTCTTCTTTTTTGAATACAAATACATGTTCTTCATTGGGAGACCAATCTCCACCAAATGCTGCTCCGATTACTAAAAAACTGTCCATTACTTCTACACTTGAACCATAAAGAGACCAATTCCGGACATCAGAGGTGGGTGGGACCTCAGTAGCATAAAACTGAGCGTTGACGTGCAGGCAGAATATAAAAGAAAGGAAAGTAGTGGCTATTTTAAGGTGTGGGTTCCAATTCATTCTCTTGTCTTCAGATTTTTGCTTTTGGTTTAGGTGTTGCATAAAATATTCTAGAATTGTTTAAAAGTCTTCATTTGTATTAAGTTAGATCTTTTTTATCTCATAATTATAAAAAGAGAACTTGGGTTTTAACTCCGAATTTAAGTGGAATGATTCCATTTTTCGAATATAACGAATAAACTCATTGTCGGGATCGAGTTCAATGGTGGATTTATCAACGTCTTTCATGGAATTTAATCGGATTTCATTGATCGATCTTTCCTCTTCTGTATAATAATCTTCAAATGCATTCATAAACTCTTTGACAAACGTTTTTTTATTATCTGATGCTTTGGCTTCCACTTCATCGGTAAATGTTATTCTTTTGGATGAATCTTGTGTGAGTGTTGTAGTGGTTTGATATAGGGAAAGGACATTATTTTCTTCAGTTGAATGGATGATTTTGCAGACTACTGTATCTTGTGCATGAATAGGAACAATCAAGTCAAAAAGTGAGGTCAAATGGTAGAAAGGTATAGTGAACGACGCTGTAAATTCACTGATGCTGTCGTTTTCAATCTTACGTATATATTCCTTCAAGTATTTCACCATAAATTGATCCTCAGAGGCCTTGACACATGCCAATCTTTTTTGGTAATTATGTTTTATGAATGCATCCACCGTTTTGGGTTCGGTAAACGATAGGGTATTACTGGATTTTGTTCTGGAAATTTTTAATTGTGGGAAGGAATCGATGTCAGTTGCAATATGTTTGCATGATCTCCCCAGAAGAACATGCTTCCAATTTTTATTACTTAATAGTATCCTGTAATATTCGGTCTCTAAATCTTCATCTACAAATTGTATGGCAATAGTGTCTTTGCCTTGCTTATATTTTATGATTTCACCATCTTCAATATCTACATCTGTCTCGACAACTTCAAAAAAAGTGAGTGAATCAGAGAAAGAGAAATGTAAATTGCTGTATTCTGAATGGGTAATGACAATCGTATCATAATCTATGTGTTGTCCATAGGATATCAAATGTAAAAATGAAAGAAAGAACAAAATGATTAGTTGTCTAACTGACATAGGAAATGGTTTATTTCATTGATGGAATGTCTGGATTTCATTTATTTCTCCGTTCACATTCTGGTCCAAATATATCCAAATTGTAGTAAAAGGAAGGGGTATCGAATGAAAAATGGTAGGGTATTTCCTTTATGTTTTAGGAGCTTAGAAATTTGATCGTGTTCATTCCCTTTTGCATGTTGAAATTAAGAATATCTTTTATTCTTTTTTCATAAATTCAACCACTACCTCCAAACTCTCTTTAGGTTGCTCTTCCATAGGAACATGCCCTACATCTTTCAATATAACCAAGGTGTCATTGGGCAAATCATTCTGAAAGCGATACGCATTTTCTATGGGAATGAGTTGATCCTGATCTCCCCAAAGAATTAAAGTAGGATGTTCAATAGTTTGAATCTTTTGAAAAGAGTTTGTACTTTTTTTGATCGTAAACCGATCCACAAATGCTTGCCTGTTTCCTTCTCGTAAGGTCAATTCGAAATATCGGTCAACCAGCTCCTCGGTGATCTTTGATTTATCGGCATATACATTTTCAATACTCGATTGAGCTACAAAACGTGGGGTAATGAAAGTGAAAATATTTTTAATAACTGGAATTTTTGCCATTTGAAAGGCTAGAGGTTCACTTCCAGCTTTTGTTGGATATCCCGCGGCATCTATTAGAATCAAACGATCTACCATTGTAGGATGCTGCACAGTAAAACTCCATGATATTTGACCTCCCAATGAATTTCCTGCTAATACACAAGAAGAAATATTTTTCTTATCCAAGAATGCTTTAACAAATGATACATAATGATCAATGGAATAAGTTCGATCCGGAAAGGGACCTGTCAGGCCATAAGCAGGAAGATCCATTCGTAGTACTCGACGATCCGTTTTTAGTTGGTCGGCCCAAGCATCAAAAGTATGCAAACTGGCTCCTGTGCCATGAATGAGTACGATGGGTAGTGAATCTGACACAGGCCCTTCATCCCGATAATGTACGTTCATTCCTTCGATTAAAACAAAAGAGGATGGCGGAGGAGCATATTTTTCTCTGAGCTCATTGAATGGAATATCTCTGTGACCATACAGCAATACAATACCTAGTATGACTAAACCAAGACCAATCAACAATATTTTTATAATCTTGGTTATTTTTTTCATAAATGCTGAAGGATGAGGATTTTTGTTATCCTAAGATTTTACTGTTTTTCAAAAAAGGTTGATTGTACTGACGTTCTCCTGTGGCCTTATACATGGCATTGGCAACGGCTCCAAAAATCGGAGGAAATGGGGGCTCTCCCAGTCCAGTAGGGTCGATGCCGTTGTCTACAAAATGGACACTTATTTCTTTAGGTGCTTCACTCATTCGAATCATACGGTATTGGTGGAAATTATTTTTTTGAGGCACTCCATCTTTAAAGGTCATTTCACCAAAGAATGCATTTCCAATTCCATCTACAATTCCTCCTTCTGCCATGTTAGTAGCTGCATCTGGATTGACCACAATTCCACAATCAATGGCACAGGTCACTTTTTGCACTACGGGTCTACCTTCTTCCATTGTCATATCCAACACATGAGCAGCATAAGAATTATGACAAAAATAAGCAGATACTCCTCTCGAAATAGACGGATTAGAAGTAGCCCATTCTGATTTGTCACGCACCAACTTTAATACTTTTGCATACCGCTTGGCATCATAATCATTGGACTCTCCAACCGGGTTTTCTTCAGCTCGTTTTAATAAGTCCAATCTGAATTCTATCGGGTCTTTTCCCATTTCTTCTGCTACTTCATCCAAAAATGATTGTTCCGCTCCCGCCATGAAATTAGAACGAGGAGCCCTAAATGCTCCAGTAGAGATATTGGAATCAATGGCAAACTCTTCTGCCAGATAATTGTCTACAGATCCAGCTGGAAAACGATTGGCAAAAAGTGGACTTTCTGGGACTCCACCAGCCTTGATATGAATTGCGGTCAGTGCATTGTTTTCATCCAATGCCGCTCTAAAAATAGCCTTGTATGTTGGACGATAAATCCCATTGGTCATATCGTCTTCTCGAGTATACACCAACTTGACAGGAGCATTCACTTTTTGAGAAATTATGGCTGCTTCCACCATGTAATGACTGTAAGCTCTTCGTCCAAAACCACCACCCATTCTGGTCATTTCGAACTCTATATTTTCAATTGGAATATCCAGCCGATCAGAGATAGTGGGTTCAATCACTCCAGGTGCTTGCAATGGTCCAGCCAACCATACCTGATCGCCCTCTACATGTGCAAATGCATTCATGGGTTCCATACAATTATGTGCCAAATAAGGGGCAGAATAAGTCCGTTCAATAACTTTAGCTGCATTTTTGAATGCCGTATCTGGATCACCGTCTCTCCGTGCTTCTTTCATTGGTTTAGCCATCAATTCATCGATTTGTGAATTGTGGGTTTCCGTATTTTCCAATTCTGCGGGAGTATGTACGATCACGTCCCGACCAAATTGATTTACGGTTTGCGTTGAAGGAGTGATCGGTTTCCAACTGGCTTCAACTTCTTTTTTTGCTTGCATGACTTGCCAGGTCGATTGCCCCACTACCACCACCATCTCAGGGAAAGAATTGGTGTCAAAATATCCTCTTTTATACGTCTCTTTGTATATTTTTACCGGAAAAACATCCACTATGCCGGACATCGATTTGATGGCATCCGCATTATTGATGGTTTCTAATGTCATCCCAAATGCAGGGGGATGAACGGCCATGGCAATCAACATGCCTTCTTTTTGATAATCGATGCCAAACATGGGTTTTCCAGTGACGATCTGTTTGCCATCTACATTATTCTTGGAATGCCCAATAATTGTAAATTCTTCGGCTTCTTTGAGTTTCACTTCTTCTGGAACAGGGATTTGAACCGCAGCAGAGGCCATTTCACCATAACCCGCAGTATTGCCACTCGCTTCGTGTGTTAATACTCCATTTTCTGTAGTGATTTCTTCTGAGGGAACATTCCAGGTTTGAGCAGCAGCTTCTTTCAACATTTGTTTTGCGGTAGCTCCTGCCATCCGTAAAGGTTGCCACTTTGTTCTGATCCCTTGGCTACCACCTGAAAATTGACCGAACGCACCTCCGGGAAATTTTTCCTGGCTGTAGACGGCTTGCTCCACGATAACTTTTTTCCAATCTATATCCAGTTCTTCTGCTACAATCATGGGCATAGACGTTTTTACATTTTGTCCAAATTCTGGATTGGGAGAAAAGATGGTCACCACGCCATTGTCGCCTATTTTCAGGTAAGAATTGATTGCAAACCACTCTTCAGGCAAGGTCAATATTTCTTCTTCAGTAACGGGTTTGCAAGAGGCCAGCCAACTGAATCCAAGCATGAGTCCTCCTCCAGCTAGTGCAGATGATTTTAAGAAAGATCGACGATTCACAGAAGTTTTAATTAAAGCCATGTTTTATATTTTTAACGTTGAAGTTTTGTTGTAAGGAAGGTGCTGAAAAGCTACTTCATTTATTTGGCTGCTGTTTTAATGGCAGCTTTAATACGGGTGTATGTACCGCATCGACAAATATTGCCATTCATAGCGATATCAATGTCTTCATCGCTTGGTGTTTTGTTTTCTTTCAATAATGCAGCGGCACTCATTATTTGTCCGGATTGACAGTACCCGCATTGTGGAACGTCGTGTTCTATCCAAGCTTTCTGTAAGGGATGATCCCCATGGTTAGATAACCCTTCAATGGTCGTTATTTTTTGATTGCCCACCTTATCGATCGGAAGGATGCAAGATCGCATGGCGTTTCCATCCAAATGTATGGTGCATGCTCCACATTGTGCTATCCCACAACCATATTTTGTGCCCACTAGATTTAAGTGATCTCTTAACACCCAAAGTATAGGAGTAGAAGGATCAACATCAACTTCTACATTTTTCTTATTAATAGTCAAACTAAATTTTGCCATGGTGTTGCTTCTTTAAATAATTGTGAATGAACATTGAAAAACTGAAAGCTGCATAAATATAAGTGATTTAAAAAATATTTTGTTCACTTACTACTTCTTAAATGATCAATGAGTTACAATATCATTTTTACTTGCCCATCGCTTCAAGTCCTCATTTTTAATTGCTGCGGACATTAAATCTGGGAACAAATCAGGAGTACAGGCAAAAACAGGAATGCCAATTTCACTGAAACGGTGTGCATTATTTTTATCGTAAGCAGGACTGCCATCGTCATTTAGAGCCAATAAACAAATAATCTGAACCCCTTTACCCACTAGCTCTGCCGCTTTTTTATGCATCTCCTCAACGTTGCCTCCTTCATACAAATCCGTGATCAAGACAACAATCGTATCCGTGGGTTTTGAAATGACTTCTTCACATTTCCGTAGGGCCAAATTGATATCTGTTCCCCCTCCCAATTGAACGCCAAATAATAAGTCAACTGGATCATTCAACTCTTCCGTCAAATCTGCTACTTGTGTATCAAAGACCAGCATCTTTGTCTTTACATTGGGAATGGAAGCCATTACGGAACCAAAAATGCCTGAATAAACGACTGAAGAACTCATCGAACCACTCTGATCGATGCAGAGTACAATATCCTTCAAGGACTTCCTTGATTTTCGACCATAACCAATTAAGGTCTCAGGGATGATGGTTTTGTAGTTGGGTTGGTAATGTTTTAGATTTTTACGGATGGTAGAGTTCCAATTGATTTCCTTGTACTTTGGCCTTCGATTAATGCTAGAGCGATCTACGGCTCCATTGATGGCAGATATTGTTTTTTGTTCCAGCCTGTGCAAAATTTCATCTACTACTTTTTTAACCACTTTTTTTGCTGTAGCTTTTGTTTTGTTAGGGATCAACTTACCCAACTCCATCAAGGTGGCAACCAAATGGATATCAGCATCTGCTTTTTCCAAAATCTCAGGTTCAAACAACATCTTTTGTTTGAGTTCATCATGTTTCATGGCATCATTTTGCATGACATGGACCACTTGTTGGGGAAAGTACTTCCGAATGTCACCCAACCATCTGGAAATAGAGGGATTTGAATTTTCGGATCCTCCTCTTTTGTTGATTTCTTTATAATTTTCTCCAAACTGTTCTCCTGGATTAAAATCATATAAAGCAGTAAGTGTATCGTCCATACCCGCCAATATATCGGAAAGGGGAGTATTGGTACCATCGGCATCACCTCCACCTAACATTAGGCGCCATTTTTCTAGATCGGTAAGGGGTTTATCAAGCATGATTTCCATTTAAAAATTTTTGAATATAAGGGAGGATGGTCATACCTTTTTCATGATCAATAGTGGATGAAGCTAGTACAACATTTGTGGACTCTAATTGGACCAGCCCTCGACTTGCTTTTTGACCTATTTGCTTTCTTTCACCACTAGGGAAATTAGAAAAGGCACGCCTCAATACCGGTAATAAATCAACAAATTGTTCGGAGTTGACGCTGGCTACCCATTCATAGATCAAGTTCCATATTCTATTATCATAAATTAATATCAGACCACTTCCTCTCAGAAAACCTTCAACCCAAAACGCGACATCTTTCGCCTCATTCATAGGGGAGAGATGATAGGAAAGTAGAGTAGACAATTCATCGTCCTGAAGCTGATTTTGATCAAATAACAAGCGGATGGTACAGCCCTTAATTACCATGTGTATGCCCTCTTTGGCGACAATCTCTTCCAGTGTTCTGATCCATCGATTTGCGATGTCCTGGTCTTCCAACAATTTCAGCGATCGATCCAGTTCTCCAATCAATAGAAAAACCTCATTGGAATTATCCTCATCCAAGCCATAACAGGCATTGGCCAGAGATGTACTCACTTTATTAAAAAGACGAAGTACGATTTTATCTATCTGATCTACATCGGTTTTTCGAACGTCCCCGTATCTACTGATGTTAATGAGTTTCGGCAAACTTCGCATAATATCAATGGTGTCATTCGATATGCTCGCAATTTGATTGATCTTGAGCAATACGCTGTCCATAGCTTTGAATAACTGTGCCGGGATGCATAAATTGATCAATTTGACAAATGCACTGATAGATTTTTCATTGCTCAAAGTCTGTTCAATTAATCCCTGGGTTGCAAATTCAACCGTTGTACCATAGCTTGATTTATCAATGAGTAGAATTTGCATTTTAGGATTCCAGGTCAATTCCCAACCTTCTTTAAAACTTCCTTTTTTTCGTACGGTTTTTCGTATGGCCCAATCAATCTCAAGAATGTTGAGCCTGTGAAAGAATATACTTCTCTTTAGATCCAGAGGTTTCCTAAGGTCTAAACTATATATTTTGGGCATAGCAGACAGTTTTAATCGCATGGATTTTGCCTGATCCTCAAAATCTTGCTGGAGCGGAACTTTGGGTATATCCGAGGGAAGGTTCCCAATTCGATCATTGACTAAAAGATGTTTTTTAATCAGTTCGAAAAGGATGTCATCCCCATTACACATGACGGTCCGAATGGCATCATGAAGATCAGTATACGAGATGATCGTATGATCCCTCAATACTGCCAATGAATGAGCCAACCGATACGATTCCAAAACGTGGGCCGTCGAAATATCTACTTCTTGTGCTCTAAATAAGGTAGCTACCTTGGATAACCAGCTGATTTCTAAATCTTCACTCGTTGACCATCGATGCTCGTACCAGCCTGGAGAAGAGATTCCAGCTCCATAACCAGAAGTTCTGGACAGTCGGTTGTTGGTCCAGGGAATCCAGGAACATTTAATTTTGATTTTTGATTTGGGCAAAGATTTGAGCAATTTTGCATCCTCTTTGGCTTTCTGCTCCAAATCGACTAATTCAGGGCCATGCCATGCGCCACAGATAACGGCAATGGTACCATACATCTCATTTTGGGCAGTACGAATGAGTTGACGCATATAGGCCTCTCGATACACATTTTCCTGATCAAGTCCACTGGCTATTCCTTCTTCACGAAGCGTTTTCATGGCAAGGCCTACCCCTTCAAAATGTTCTTGGGCATCTCGAAACTCCACCAACTCAAATTGATCGTCCCACCAAGCTTCTCCTGAAGGGTAACCGGCTATATCCGCCAAATAAGAAATGGGATCTCCGCGGTAAATTTCAGGTTGATCGCCTTCACTTTTTTCCTTTTCTACCTTATCCTCTATATTAAATGTAATGGCAGCAGGAAGGTCCATGGCTCGAATGGGAATGGAGGCAGCTCCAGCATATTGACAAGCGACCCACTCAGGAGAATATTCAGCAAAAGGATAGAAAGAAGTTCGCTCCAAATTGGATTCATCATAGACAATCAAGGCAACTGGAGGTTGAAGATCCTTATGCCCTATCAACTGGAGTTGATCACTGATCTCCGGAGGCCCTTCTACCAGAATAATATCAGGTTTCAACTCCTTCAGGTAGGATTTTACCATTTCTGCAGAGCCTACTCCATGATGCCGTATGCCTAAAATGTGTACTGACATTAATTATGCATTTATTAAGCCTTTTAAATCGGCAACAACTTCTGAATAAAATACCTTGGGGACATCTTTCAGATTTTTGGGTTGATTGGTTCCCTTTTCATAAAAGTTAATTTCAAAGATTCGGGCCTGAGTCTCTCCTCCTTGATAGTATACAGCGGGGCCTTCTATGTTGGGGTAGGCATTGATATTTTCAGCATGATTAAATTTGTTGAATTGAAGATATCCTCCATCTCCAGTCGATTTAATCCATCCTTTTTTTAATAGAAATCCAGCTACAAAGTCCGCTCCTTTAGGTATTTCCTGATCGAATAATACTTTGGATACACTCCGTTCAATTTCTTCCTCAGGTATATGGGTGACTACTCGGTTGATAATTTCAAATTCAAATTCTGTGTCCATATCATAGACCTTTTCTTTCCATTTTGAATGCAATTCTTCACTCATATGCAATGGGTGAACAATACTTATAAATGTTCCTTCTTCAATATCTACTTCTTCATCCTCCACATCATAAAGTTCCAGATCATCATCACAGTAAAAAACAGTTTTCAAATTATAGGATTCATCATAGACTCCCCATAATAATCGCTGAACATAGATGAGCATAACAGGATTGGATAGGTAATACTCCATCCATTCTTCAACTTCCCACTTTCTCTCAGTTGTTAAATATCCCTCTAATCTTCCTTTCTGAGATTTGACCACTTCTTTTATCTCTTTCTCAATGGCTTTAAGTTCTGCTTTTGCTTCTTTTGTAGTCTCCTTAGGCATTGATTTCCGAAGTTTATTATCCTCATTAAAATAATTCAATTTAAACTCTTTATTAATAAATGCTCGGTACTCGTCTTCTCCAGCCATAAATGTATAATAGTGGTCCTCAAAACCAAAGTCCGGAATGATTCGATCAGCCAATTGATCCATAGTAATATCAAACTCTTTGGCTGCGGCATCCAATGCTTCTCTAGCTCCTTTTCCAATTTGAGGTCGTTTATTAGCAAATTTCCTAGCAATCATATCCACAATTCGCAATGCCTTATCAGATCCTACCATGGCGATTGCCCCCACGACCATTGCTGCCATTCTATAGCGCTTGGCTGTAACGGTACTTTTGAAAACAGTGTGCAAACGAGAAAGAATGGAATCTTTTCCAATCAATCCCGCCATGACGAGATAGTATTTAAATTTGCTATCTGCATTACTGTCTTGATACGCTTTGATAAGAGCAGTGGCAAACTTTTCAGTTTTTTGATCGTCCAGTAATTCTATTACCTGTTTCGCTTCTATGTCAGAACTTATACCCTTGATCCTTTTACTTCGATAGAATAAATATCGAATTTCCGTTTCAGTTAAAGCAGCTCCATTTTCTTTCCAGTACAACTTTGGGAGAGATGCTTCCTCGATCCACTTTTCGCCCCATTTGTTGAGTTTCTTACGAGCATCTGCCTTCGCAATCATATCGTTTGCTTGCACTTGATTCATTGGTGTTGCAAACTTGATGTCATGTAGCGCATCCAAAATGATATCTCTGGTATCATCACTTCTTTCAGTATCAATCAATGTCATGAGTTGGTCAATGATAGATTGGTCTGATGAATGTTGAAGTATCATTGCTGCAAACACTCTGTCATTTACTTTTCCATCTAATAATTGTTGTGCTCGCGGAGTAACAATATCAATATATTTTTTCAACACATTTGAAGCAAGTATTCTGTATTTTTTTGGTGAAGTATTAATACCAAATCGAATGATATCTTCTGTATGTGGAGAAAGGTCTAACGGAGATAACAGATCAAATAATTTTTCAAAATAACGTTTCCATCTGGCATCAACAATCCCATATTCTTTATTTAGACAATTTAATAAGTAAGGCAATGCTTCTTTACCAAATTCTTCATCCAAAAAGCGAAGGAAGCCATCACTTATATATTTTGATTCATATGTGTAGGCTAAGATTTTTGATTTTGCTAGCTCCGAATCTTTTTCTAGCAAATATTTGCAAAATGCTATTTCTAAAGATCCCTTGCTCGACCAACCATAATTATAATATTGGCCCTTTTGAGCTTGATTGAATTTTGCTAATACTTCATCACCTAATTCAACTATTTTATGGTGGTATTTTCCGGGTAAATATTCTTCCAATAGAAAAAGTCCAGAGGCCTGAATAGACAAATCATGTTTGTATTTATCAATGTAAGAGACTACACTCTTTTCGTATTTTTGAGCGTCATGACTTAAAAGAATTTGTAGTGATTCGAGATTTAATCGGTCACTATGTCTACCATGAGGTAAAATATACGTATCAATTGATTTTATTGACTTTGGATCGTGTTCAAGTAAAATTTTAAGAACGGCTGCTCGGTTGCAGTTTTTTTCATGATCTTCCGCGACTTCATTTAATATCGCGCCTAATCCTTTTTCTTTTCTAAGTCCAAAAAAAGAAGATTTGCCCTCAATGTTAGTTGTAATAAACTTCTTGAAAAAGGTATCTTTTAGTGTTCTTTCTTTTGTGTAATGACTGAAAACATTTCGATCGAAACTTGCAACGTATTTCACAATGTTTTCATTCGAAAGGCCAAGTTTATTGAGAAAACTTATAAATGAATCTAAATTGTTCTCTGCTGGAGCTTTTAATTTTTGAGCTATATATTGCCATTGGTAGTAATTGTGCTTTTGACGTAATGTACCAGCTGTGACGTATCCTTTTATAAGTTCATCATTTTCATCCCAATTGAATAAGTTTAGAGACCTGAAAGTTAATGCTTGGAGAAAGTATTGTGCCGAGTGGAAGTTATTTGCCTCTATAGTTGAATTTAAGTTTGGAGAATAGTTTATTTCTCCTCTTGCAATCGATGCTATTTCTTTAATTATTTTTTGTTCTTCTTCTGGGTTTTGTCGGTTTCTTCTCAATGTCATATCGAGATGTCTTCCTTCCATTGTATTAATTTGCTCAATTCTATCCGCTTGATTTCCCATAGTTCTTATTGTTTTTTGATTTGTTTATTGTGATACTTCTTTGCAGGATCGATAGAGGTCTTTCCATTCTCTTCGGGTTTTAACGATGGATTCCAGATAGTCGTCCCATACTTCCTTGTCATGGATGGGATCTTTGACGATAGCTCCGATGAGCCCAGATGCAATATCCATGCTGGACAATCTGCCATCTCCAAAATGAGCAGCAAGTGCGAGGCCATTATTGACTACTCCTATAGCTTCGGCAGAACTTAAGGTGCCAGTAGGAGATTTTATCTTTGTCCTTCCATCTTCAGTGACACCGGATCGTAATTCTCTAAAGATCGTAACAATACGTTGGATTTCTTTCAATGGGGGTTTTTCTGCGGGCAATTTATTTCTCTCCATCATTTTCTCAACTCTACTTTTGACAATATTTATTTCTTCTTCTGCGGAGTCGGGCGTTGGTAAGATCACTGTGTTAAACCTCCGTTTGAGGGCAGATGACAGTTCATTTACTCCCTTATCTCTGTTGTTGGCTGTAGCGATGACATTAAATCCAGAAATGGCTTGGACCTCTGTATTGAGCTCGGGAATTGGAAGGAGTTTTTCAGAAAGAATTGTGATGAGATTATCTTGCACATCGGCTGATATTCTGGTGAGTTCTTCAATTCTCGCAATTTTACCATTTTTCATAGCTTGCATAAGAGGTGTTTCTACCAGCGCATCTCTAGATGGACCATCTACTAATAATTTGGCATAATTCCATCCATACCGAATGGCTTCCTCACCGATACCAGATGTGCCTTGGATCAACAACTTTGAATTCCCGGTAATGGCTGCAGTGAGATGCTCAGACACCCATGATTTTCCTGTGCCGGGAATGCCGTAAAGCAGTAAAGCCCTATCGGTGGTCAAGGTAGCCACGGCAATTTCCATTAATCTTCGTTTGCCAATGTACTTTGGTGAGATTACTTTTCCATTAGTGAGTTTCTTCCCCATGAGGTAATCGACGACAGCTATGGGCGAGAGCTGCCAATTATCAGGTCGAATTCCTTTGTCTTGTTTCTGTAACTCTTCCAATTCTTCTTTGAATTCGTCTTCAGCATGTTGTCTTAATACGTCCATGTCAGTTTATTTTTTTTAGTATAATTGTTCTATTTCTAATCGGATAGCCATAGTGCTGTAAATAGGGTCAAAAATATGATTCTTCCAATTGTAAATCATGCCTGCTTTCTGAGCTTTCGTACTGTTTACCCAGAGCAGATGATCCAAACTTTTGCTACTTAAATAGTGTGCCATAGTAATGCCCATCATGTAGTCACTCCAATGCGTTGCATTTTTCATTTGATTGTAAATGTAATCTATCAGCTGTTTGGAGAAGGCAGTACTCCATGTTTCTTTTTCCTGGTGTGGGCATTCTTTTAACACAGCGTTGTCTGCTAAGTCAAAGTTATTGCTGAGGTACATTTCCCAAGCTTTAACGGATAATTTGGCAATTAAATTTTGAGCAGTGGTTTTATCCTTTTCTTGGGCTAGAAAATGGAGAATATAGGTGTCGTTTTGATAGTAATCCGCCAAAAGAAGGAGCGATTTTTTTAAGCACGATTCTCGTTTCCCCTGTACAGTGATTGCATATTGATCCGACTTCAAAAAAGAAGTGAGGATATTTTTTTCCTTTCTACCTGTCAATTTTGACCACGCTTCAAAGGGTATCATCGCACACAGTTGACCAAACCAATACAATTGATCCGTTCTATACTCTGACATCGCTGTCGATTTCGGATTCAATCCATATATTTCCAACATGACCATTGGATTGAAAAATGAATCGTTGTGCTCAGGTATTTGGACGATTTCACTTTGTGTCTGAAATACTTTGGAAAGCAACCCTCCCTTTTCTTCAACAACATATGGTTTCAATTTTTTCAACGTTTGTTGATGCAATTCACTGTTTGGGATTAATAACAGCGCCTTAGCAATTGTTGCTCGACTTTGTCTTTGGGTAGCTGTCTCATTTGCACTGTAGCTAAACTCATTAGAGTAAAGATCATTGAGAAATGGAAGAAAATCGTTATGAATGTGCTGTAAAAGTGTTTTTAGGTGTTTAAGTTTTTCTTTCGATGATTCCGTATCCCAGTTGGATTGCAACAACAAGATGGCTTTCTCGGGATTCAGTTGTAAAAGGTTCGTCAAGAAAAGAGTTCGTTGTTCGGATGTCCCAAAACTATAAACGTCTTCTTGTTCGATCGGGATGAGATTGGTATATTTTTGATTTTGTTGAATGAGCCATTTTCCTTTTTCACCAAACGTAGGACTGGCCAATGTGCGTACTTTTTTTGGACTGGAAGTCAATAGGTTGAAGTACTTTACCAAATACATAGGGTGAACAATACGTTTCATTTCCACTATCTTTTTAACCCATTGAGCTAATAAGGGAAGTTGTATTTTCTGCTTTTCTACCTCTAGTATTTTTTCTAAAATTTTATAGGCATTTTCAGGAGCATTTTCAATTTTTTCTTGAATAGGAACCGACTCGTGGATCTGTGTTGTTTTCGCAATTGGACGGCCGGCAAGGCGGTAATAGTGATCCAATGCCAAGGCATGCAAGATGATTTCCGATGATTCCAGCTCCTTTAAGGGGGAAATGTAGGCTTGGAGTGTTTCTCCTAACTTTGAAGTATCCAGAGGTTGACGATCAGAACCTAGAAGGCATATGCTTTTAAGGTATTCATGGCTGCTCATAAAACACTGTAATTTTGATCCTGCAATAATCCAAGGGGTAGAATACTTTGTTGTCTATCTACAAAGGCCATTGAGACATATTGATTATTGGAAAATAGAAGTAGGGTACTCTTTTTGTCTTCGTCCAATTCTTCTGAAATCTCTTTATAATTCTGATTTGTATCCATTGCAATCAAAGATTGATTACTACTGAGTATTTTGACTTTTTTTATAAATCCAGCCCGGTTATTGGTCCACGGGTCTTGTTTGAGTGCTTCCAGATTTTTATCTTGGTATACCGCCCAAGACTCACTCTGAGGAGGCAACTGATTCAACGATTGATGGACCTCCTTTTGTTTTTTTATAAATGCTCGATGAGGAATTAATCCCGGATAAAATCCAAGTTCTGCTTCGATCACACTCCCTTCCAAAATTGGGGTTGTATTAGCTTGATTGCTAAATTTATTTTCAAACTCCAGGATTAGAGCATCTTGACCACTTTGTAAGCCTTGTAGCCAATATCTAAAAATAGTGAGATCATCCTGAATATCTATTGTTGATCCCATTACCAACCAATGATCTTTCAAGGAGATGGTATTTTTATCAGAAGCCAGTTCTTTTTGGGTGAATGTCCAGCCAAGCATACTTTTTATGGCCAATTTTTCTGATATAGAATAGTGATCCAAGTTTTCAGCAGCACGTATAAGCAAAAATAGTTTGGAGATTATTTCCAGTGCCTGGTTTTGCCAGGTATTTTGCGCTTTGAAGTTCAAGTTTTTCAGTGCTCTAACCCATCCGGCTAATCCATTTGCTTTAGAATCCACCATCCGCTCAATGACCGTATCAAAATAGGCAGCGTTTCGATTAGGCAATTCCAATAGACCTATTCGAATGAGATCTTTGAGCCACAATTTTAATTCGCCAACTCCAGCCTGGGTCAATTGAAGACGATCTTCTTTTCGCTTCGCCTTTGCATTGCTTTTTTTGAGCTGCTCTTCTTCGGTCAATTC
>JARGNR010000098.1 GCA_029212405.1 Saprospiraceae bacterium | reverse complement strand
AGACTTCAAGGCACTATTAAGTGATTTGATTCCAGGGTGGTACATTGGGTTAAAGGAGTTAGGAGAAGGCGGGTCATGTACATTGATTATACCTTATGCCATGGGTTTTGGTACCATTGATAATGGTCCTGTTCCTGCAAAATCTACACTGGTTTTTGATATTGAATTGAAAAATATATTCATGACCTTAACGGTAAACGAGTATATTGCAGAAAACAACCTTGAAACAGAAGAATTAGAAAAAGGGGTTCATATAGCTGTCCAGGAACCTGGGTCAGACAATAAACCATCCCCAGAAAGTATAATTACTGTCAATTATACAGGAAAACTTACGAATGAATTAATATTTGATCAAGGTGAAAACGTAACATTTTTGCTTGGAGATTTGATTGAGGGATGGAGAATTGGTTTGTCAGAGATAGGCGAGGGAGGTACATGTACCTTAGTGTTGCCATCTGAAGTAGGATACGGATCTAGTGGTACGGGGGGTATACCTCCAAACTCAGCATTGGTATTTGAAATTGAATTGGTTGAGGTGAATTAAAAATAATAAAAGATGAAAATGAAATTTATTTATATACTATCCCTTGCTTTTGTCATTGCTTCATGCGGAGACGGAGTTGCGGATTTAACGGTAGACGAATATATTGCAAGCAAAAACTTGGTTACACAGGAATTAGATAAAGGTGTTCATATCGTGATTGAAAATCCTGGCAGTGATGTGAGACCGAATATTAATAGTCAAGTAATAGCGAATTATTCAGGAACGCTTACCAATGGGGTTGAGTTTGATTCTGGGACAGATGTAAAATTCCAAATGTCAGGGGTTATTGAAGGTTGGAGAATTGGCCTTAAAGCACTAGGTGAAGGAGGGGCAGCCACAATGATTATACCTCCTAATGTAGGGTATGGTGGACAAGCAACAGGAGTTATTCCAGCGAACTCCGTTCTTGTATTCGATGTTGAATTGCTAGAAGTGAATTAGAGCAAACATTGAACTCATCTTTAGAATCCTTGTTCTAGTACATGAGGAACAATTAACTTTCTAGTAGTTAGATCGAATTGAAGAGTATTTGAAAACTTAGTAGCTGATCGAAAAGGGTAAGCTTTTATGATTTCAACTTTGAATTTTATCACTTTGTTATGAACAATTAAGTAGTATCGACGTCTTTGTTGTAACAATTTTTACAACCTACACTTGATAAAACTCTTTTTTATACTTAATTTACATCTTTGTTAACTATGTGTCAACGTTACATTAAGGATGAACACATATTTTAAGGGCAGAATGGAATCTATCAACTTGTTAATTTGTTTTTAGCATAGCAATAGAATAAGAGGATTTATGGCAGACAACATGAGTAATTATAGTTTATTGATCAATAAACTTGATCGATTTATACGAAAATATTACATCAATAAATTAATCAAAGGGGCATTCTATACCCTTGGCTTGATCGTAGCACTTTTTCTACTTTTTAATATTTTAGAATATTACTTCTACTTTGGAACAGGAGTGAGGAAACTGTTATTTGGTTCATTTATTCTTACCAGCATTGGAGCATTAGCCCTATGGGTAATTGTGCCATTAAGCAAGTACTTTAAACTTGGTCAGACTATTTCTCATGAGCAAGCTGCTAATATTATTGGAGATCACTTTCAAGGAGTAGAAGATAAATTGCTCAATGTTCTTCAACTTAAAAAACAAGCAGAATCATCTGCACATGTTCAGTTGATTGAGGCAAGTATAGATCAAAAGACTGAAACTATTACACCCATTCCATTTAGAACGGCCATTGATTTACGAAAAAATCGAAAGTATTTGGTCAAATATGCTGTTCCACCTTTGTTGCTTTTTCTTTTTATTCTTTTTGCAGCTCCAAGTATAATTAAAGAGGGGACACATCGCTTGATCAACAATGGTCAGACTTTTGAAAAAGAAGCTCCATTTAAATTTGTACTAGAGGATAAGGCACCAACAGTAGTCCAATTTGACGATTATAATGTCCAAATTAAAATTGAAGGAGAAGTTCTTCCGAATGAGGCATTTATAGAAATAGACAACTTTCAATATAGACTACAGAAAGTGGAAGCAGATCGATACAGTTATACCATTAGAAATGTACAAAAGAATACTCCATTCAGAGTGTTTTCTGGAAAGGTATCTTCCGAGGAAAATCTATTAAAAGTATTGGCTAAACCCAACCTATCCAACTTTAACATTGAATTGGATTTCCCTGGGTATACAAAAAGGAAAGATGAAGTTGTTGAAAACCTAGGAGATTTGGTTATTCCTGAAGGGACACAAGTCAAATGGTCTTTTAATACCTTAAATACAGAACAAGTAAGATTGGAATTTGCATCTAAGGGTGAAATGTTGGAAGCAGAGCAAAAAGGAGAAGATCTATTTTATTTCAAAAAGCGAATTCGTAACAATGACTTTTATAAAGTATTTATAGCGAATGAAAATGTGCCTGAAGGGGATTCTGTAAGTTATTCGTTAAATGTTATTAAGGATCAATACCCAACGATTAATGTTGAGCAATTTGTGGATAGTCTTGAAAAAACTGTTTTATTTTTTGTGGGTAGAGCGAGTGATGATTATGGGTTGAATAGTCTTGCTTTTCATTACAATATTACCAAAGCAGATGGAAGTCAAATGCCACTTCAAACAGTGAAATTAAAAGACCCTGCATCTAGAGAGACTCAATATGAATATACGTTTGATATAGGAGAATTGGACCTTAAACCAGGCCAAAACGTGTCTTATTATTTTGAAACAAAGGATAATGATGGTGTAAATGGTAGCAAATCTGCCAAGACTGGCGTAATGAGTTTTGAAAAACCTAGTATTGAAGAACTAAAGGAAATAGAAGATATAAATGAAGAAGCAATAAAAGATAATCTTGAAGAATCTCTCAAAAAAATGGAAAAATTAAGAGAGAACTATAAGAAGATGAGAGAAAAGTTATTGCAGGAAAAGGAACTGGACTGGCAAGATAAAAAGGACCTTGAAAAACTGTTGGAAGAGCAGAAGGATATCCAAGAAAAGTTAGAGAAGGCAAAAGAGAAGTTTGAAGAGAATCTTAAGAATCAGGAAGAGATGGATGAGCAGAAAGAAGAGATTCTGGAGAAGCAAGAGAAATTACAAGAGTTGTTTGAGGAGGCTGTTGATCCCGAAAAACAGGAACTCATGGATAAGATTCAAGAACTTATGCAAGAGTTGGAAAAAGAGAGTGCATTAGAGATGATGGAGCAAATGGAAATGGATAATGAGTCGATGGAAAAAGAGATGGATCGATTGCTCGAATTATATAAATCACTTGAACTTGAAAAAGAAGTAAAAGACCAAATAGAGGCGCTAGAGAAATTGGCGGAAGAACAGGAAAAACTGGCTGAAGAAACTGAAGCAGAGAAGAAAACAGACGAAGAAATTCAGAAGGAGCAAGAAGAGTTGAACGAAAAGATGGAGGAGTTAAAAGAAGAGATGGAGAAGATTGAAGAGAAAAATGAAGAGCTGGAAAAACCGAAAAATCTTGGTGATGAAAATCAAGAAAAGATGGATGACATCCAAGAAGACATGGAGAAGTCCAGCGAACAAATGAAGGATAGTGATAATAAAGGAGCATCAAAATCACAAAAGGACGCTTCTAAGAAGATGAAGGAAATGGCAGGGAGTTTGCAATCTAGTATGGAGAGCGGAGAACAAGAACAGCAAACAGAGGACATTAAAATGATCCGACAGCTTCTTGAAAATCTTGTGAATCTTTCATTTGATCAGGAGAATTTAATCAACGACTTGGGGAGAACGCGAACTGTGACGCCAAGATATGTAGATTTGGTTCAAGAACAATTTAAACTGAAGGATGACTTCAAATTAGTAGAGGATAGTCTTACTGCACTTGCCAATCGGAACGATCAGATAGAAAGTTTTGTTCTTGAAAAAGTTGGTGATGTAAAACTAAATATGAAGGAAAGTCTTACTGAGCTAGAGGCAAGGAAAAAACCTGAGGCAGCTGATAACCAAAGACGGACGATGAAGAATGTCAATGATCTCGCTCTAATGTTGGCAGAATCTATGCAAAGTATGCAAGAACAAATGGGTGCAAGTATGCCTGGAAGCCAAATGTGTAATAAACCAGGTGGACAAGGGCAAGGAAAACAGGGCAAAGTCCCTAAAGATAAAATGTCCGAAGGTAGCCAAGGCATGGAGGAGATGATGAAGGGAATGCAAAACAAACAAGGCAAAGGTGAGAAACCATCAGCTAAAGATTTTGCACAAGCAGCAGCCCGACAAGCTGCCATGAGAAAAGCCCTTCAAGATCTTCAAAAAGAAGCCAAAGAACAGGGTAGAGGAACGAAAGAATTAGAGGAAATCATTGAAGAAATGAATAAAATTGAGACAGATTTAGTCAATAAACGTCTTGATAGTGAAATGCTGAAACGTCAGCAGGATATAACAACAAGATTGTTAGAAGCAGAAAAGGCTGAAAGACAACGAGAATTTGATAATAAGAGAAAAGCAGAAGTAGCAACGGAGAAAAAAAGAGAGCTACCACCTTCCCTTCAAGAGTATATCAAGAAGAGAGAAGCTGAGCTAGAAATGTACAAGACCGTTTCACCTGCATTAAGACCTTATTACAAATATCTAGTAGATGAATATTATAAAGCACTCAAAGGAGAGTAATAATATTTTTTGGTCTTACAGTTAATAAAGGAAAATCGAAAATGAGTAGTATAATGTTAACTATTAGTTCAAACCCAAACAACATTTTAGAAGTTGAAAACTACTTAAGAGATGCACAACTCGACCTCAAAATTGATGAGGTGAGATTTCCAGATATTTTGATAAGCATCACAGAAGCTGTAAATAATGCCATCATTCATGGCAACAATGCAGACGAAACTAAAAGAGTGAGAATCAATATGGAAGGTCAATCGAGTGGAATTGCAATCTCTGTTTCTGATGAAGGCGAAGGCTTTGATCCCGATGGTATACCTGACCCTACAGCTCCTGAGAATTTGGAATGCTGTGGAGGAAGAGGTGTCTATATTATGTCGAGATTAGCCGATAGGTTATCCTTCGAAAACAATGGTAGTACCGTACAAATGTTTTTCAAATTAAGCTAGGAATATTTAATATATTCAAAACACTCGAAAACGAAATTATTGAGAGCATCGATGCAAATTCGGTGCTCTTTTTTATACTATTCTATTATATTTAATAAACCTGTTTTACTCAATGCCAATAACATTTCATAAAGAAGCAATTGAATTTGAACTTCCAGATGAAGACCGTCTTAAGGATTGGTTGGTTGATATTGTTACTGAGGAAGAGAAAATGATAAGTCAACTATCGTATATTTTTTGCTCTGATGAATATTTGTTAGAGATTAATAAGACGTATTTGAATCATGATTATTATACGGACATAATTACCTTCCCTTACAAACAAGGAAAGACTATTGAAAGCGATATTTTTATAAGTATAGATCGGGTCAAAGACAATGCAGAAAAGTACAATACTTCTTTTCAAAAAGAGTTGTTGCGAGTCATAGCTCATGGTGTTTTGCATTTAGTGGGGTATAAGGATAAAACGGAGGAAGAGCAAAAAGAAATGCGTTCAAAGGAAGATTGGGCGATTGAAAGATTTTAAAAGAAAACAATTAATCATTTATATCTAATAAAAACAGAAGTGCAATGAAGCAAATGCGTACTTTTGCCATTAATTGTAAAAAAAATAGATAAAGTAGGTTTACTCAAACCAAATAATTCAGCTTTTTAAGGCAGTATTTGGAAGTGGAAGCGAAAAAATAGTTGAAAATGGGACATGTAGTAGCAATTGTAGGTCGACCAAATGTAGGGAAGTCCACTCTTTTTAATAGATTGATAGGTCAGAGAAAGGCAATAATTGATAACATTAGTGGGGTGACTAGAGACCGTATATATGGTTGGAGTGATTGGAATGGCAAAAATTTTACTGTAATTGATACAGGTGGATTTGTTCATGGTTCAGATGATATATTTGAAGCTGCAATTCGAAGACAAGTAAATATCGCTATCGAAGAAGCTGGTGTGATTGTATTTATGGTAGACGTGACTACGGGTATTACAGATTTAGACGAAGAAGTGGCAAATATGTTGCGAAAGACCGATAAGCCAGTCTTTGTTGCCGTAAATAAAGTAGATAATAATCAACGTCAATTAATGGCGAATGAGTTTTGGAGCCTTGGATTTGAAAATACATTTTTCTTATCTTCTATCTCAGGAAGTGGGACGGGTGAAATCCTCGATGCAATAACAGATGTCTTGCCAGATGATGCAGACGATGATATGGATAGTGAAATTCCAAAATTAGCATTGGTTGGACAGCCGAATGTTGGAAAATCTTCCCTTACCAATGCCTTATTGGGTGAAGAGAGAAATATTGTTACAGATATTCCTGGAACTACACGAGACTCTATTTATACCAAATATAATAAGTTTGGCAATGAATTTTATTTGATAGATACTGCAGGGATACGTAAGAAGAATAAGGTGCATGAAGATCTTGAATTTTATTCGGTTATAAGAGCGGTCAAAGCAATTGATGAGGCGGATGTATGCATGTTGATGATTGATGCAGTTGATGGTTTAGAGGCGCAAGATCTCAGTATTTTAGGCTTGATTCAAAGAAGAAAGAAGGGAGTTGTCATTTTAGTAAATAAATGGGACTTAGTATCGAAAGAAACCAACACCGCAAGGGATTTTGAAAAAGAATTAAAGGCAAGAATTGCTCCATTCAATGACATTCCGATTGTATTTACATCTGTTGTTGAGAAGCAACGAATATTTAAGGCAGTTGAAGCAGCGATCAAAGTTCACAAAAATCGAACTAGAAAGATTAAAACGTCAGTGCTTAATGAAATTATGTTGGAGGAAATAGAACGGAATTTACCACCTGCACATAGAGGGAAATTTATTAAGATAAAATACATCACTCAACTTCCACTTTATTATCCAGCTTTTGCCTTTTTCTGCAATCATCCAAAACATGTCAAAGAATCATATAGAAATTTTTTGGAGAACAAGTTAAGATCACATTTTGACTTTTCAGGAGTTCCAATTAGTATATTCTTTAGAGACAAATAGGATTGTATGCACATCGTTAAAACTAATTTTCAAGATCTAATCGTGATCGAACCAAAAGTTTGGGGAGATAGCCGAGGCTATTTTATGGAATCATTCAATGAAAAACAATTGCTTGATCAAGGATATACCTATAATTGGATCCAAGACAACGAATCCTTTTCTTCTAGAGGAGTTTTAAGGGGACTGCATTATCAGAAAGCACCTTTTGGACAAACTAAATTAGTTCGAGTTGTGCAAGGAGAAGTTTTGGATGTTGTTGTTGATATTAGAAAGGATTCCGCTACATATGGAAAATCTTTTTCTCTCATTTTAAGTGCAACAAATAAAAAGCAATTACTTGTGCCTAAAGGATTTGCACATGGATATATTGTCTTGAGTGCTACAGCTCTGTTTTTATACAAGGTAGACAATGTTTATAATTCTGAAGCGGAAGAAGGTATAATTTATAATGATCCAGAATTAAAAATAGACTGGATTTTGCCTCATGAAGAAATTGTTTTGTCTGAAAAAGACAGCAAAAATCATACGTTTAAAAATCATATTTCTTATTCATAGTTCATGGAATCAAAAACTATCATAGTTGCTGGAGCCAATGGTCAATTGGGAAAGTCATTTCAAAAAATTGTTTTTGATTGGCAAGAGTATAATTTTCATTTTTTTGATAGTAATGAATTAGACATAACCAATAAGAATGCTTTAGAGCACGCTTTTAGTAGTCTCAAACCCAGTGTTTTTATCAATTGTGCAGCTTATACGGCCGTGGATAAAGCAGAGTCTGAACGAGAGAGAGCGTATGCAATAAATTCAGAAGCCCTAGATTATATTACCTTATTTTGTATTAAAAATAACACCCTCTTAATTCATTATTCTTCTGACTATGTTTATGATAATGGGATGAAGGTTCCAATGGGGGAAGAAGCTCCTACGTCTCCTAAGAGTATATATGCGCAATCCAAAAAAATGGGAGAAGAGATTATTGAAAGGAGTCCAGTCAATGCATTATTAATTCGAACATCATGGGTTTATTCTGAGTTTGGACATAATTTTGTGAAAACAATGTTGAAGCTTGGGAAAGAGAAATCTATTTTGAATGTTGTAAATGACCAAATTGGTAGTCCAACTTATGCTGGTGATTTGGCTAATGCAACAATGAAAATGATTGACCAATATGCTAAAAAGCCTTTTACTGGAATTGAAATTTATAATTATTCAGGAGAAGGAAAGATTTCATGGTTTGAGTTTGCTTCTTTTATTTTTGAGGTGGCAGAATTAGACATTGATGTACATCCGATACCTACTTCCGATTATAAAACTCCTGCAACTCGACCAAAATGGAGTGTATTAGATCTTTCTAAGATAAAAAAGGAATATGGAATTGCTCCTAAATATTGGAAAGAGTCTGTACGGGAGTGCCTTTATTTGTTAAGTTGAATGATATTAGTTCTTTCCAATAAACCCTTGGAGCTCATCTACATACTTTCTAGAATTAAATAGCCGAGGAACTTTGTTTTGACCACCAATTTTACCTTTTGATGCCATCCATTTATGGAACGTACCTTTAGGAACAAGTTGAATTTGTAGCCGAGATAGCGCCATGTCTTTAAATCTTTTGGCTGCGTAATCAGAATTAATTTTCTTCAAATTATCATCAAGTAATATTTCGAACGCAGATAAATTATCTGGCTCTTTCTCAAACTCAATCATCCATAGATGTCCACCTTTTTTGTGCTGGTTCATGAATATTGGAGCCACGGTATATTCTGAAACGATAGCTGGAAGTGCTTTAAGTGTTTCAGCTAGTGCCTTGTCCGTATTTCCTACCATCACTTCTTCTCCAAATACATTGATAAAGTGTTTTGTCCTTCCACTCACTTTAATTCTATAAGGATTTTTTGAAGTAAAAGAAACTGTATCTCCAGGCATATACCTCCAAAGTCCAGCAGAGGAACTTACTACTATAGCATAATTTGTATCGATTTCAACATCTGATAGGGGAGTAGTTTTAGGATGCTCATTTGTCAATTCCTCCATTGTTATGAATTCATAGTAAATGTCATTATTCAAAAGCAGCAACATTCCTTTCTCATCCTTTCGATCTTGAACTGCAAAATACCCTTCTGAAGCATTGTATATTTCAAAATATTTGAATCCAGGTTTTGGAAAGAAGTCTTTAAACTGATCTATATAGGGGTCAAAACCAACTCCACCATGCATATAGTATTTTACATTTGGCCATACTTCTTGCATGTTTTTGGCTCCTGTTTTTTCTAATATTCGTTTGAACAAAACAATAGTCCAAGTGGGTACACCACCAAACATTACAATATCCTCATTGATGCAAAGATCTGACATCAATTGTATTTTTTCTTCCCAGTCATCGATTATTGCAGTCTTAAAATCTGGAGAATAAAATGGCCTTCCGACAGCTGGCATTCTATGAAGTAAAATAGCAGAAATATCGCCAACATTAATCTTGTCATTGTGTTTCCATTTACTCAATGAACCACCCATGATTAGACTTTTTTTCCAAAATATCTGACTTTCTGGGTCCTCATTGTAGGTTATGGCCATGGTATCCCAACTACTAGCAACATTGTTTTTGTATAAGAAGTCATCGGATACGGGAATGTATTTACTTCTATCACTTGTGGTACCGGAAGATTTAGCAAACCATTCTATTTTGCCTGGCCAAAGCACATTTTTCGCCCCATCCATCATTTTATAGATGTCAGCTTTGTGATCTTCATAATCAGTCAATGGCAATGTATTTGCAAATTCTTCTGCAGTCTTGATCTTATCGAAATGAAACTGTTTTCCATATTCTGTCTTAGAAGCTCTTGATAATAGAGAGAGCAGCACTTTCTGTTGTACTTCAATAGGATTATTTCGAATAGATTCAATTCGAGCATACCTATTTTTCAGGTACAGTTTTACACCTTTATTGAACCACTTTTTCATTGAGAATATAAATCTTATACTGCAATAATAACGATAATTTTCTCTACATCTTTATTATCTAGATTTCAATTTAGGAGCAAAAGAAGGTTTAGATCTAGCAAATGATTGGTCTTTGGATATTTTAGTTTGTTTTTTTATCCAAGTCATCTGGATTTTTTAACAGACTATTCTTCCTAAAATTCCATTTTCATTGTGTTGATTATTTTTTAGTAACTGATCTTTGGCTTGATAATACCCTATCGATTCATTTTTTATTTTTTGTCGATTTTGATGATTGTTCCAAAAGAATATAGATATCAAAACAATAGTAATACATAAGAATACATTGATCCATTTCTCTGTTTTTGCAGAAGTATTTTTTAGGAACACTAGAAGTGAGAATACCAATAGCGACATTAGGCTACCTCCAATTCCATAGCCAAATACAATAGCACCTCCAGCAAGCATCTGGCCCTTGCCGGCTTCCATGACATAAGCGATTAAAACACCAATTAAAAACCCAGAAATAAGCATTAGAATACACATCGTTATTCTTCTCAAAATTTTCATGTTATTGTATCTTAAATGTTTTGGAAGATTTCTTTCCAGTAAAAACATCGATGTTAGCAGTCTGCGATACTCCTTTATGTTTTCCTAATGTCTGGATGTTTATCTTATAGTTTCCAGGTAGGATTTTTATAGTTTTAGGATTGTTTGATTCAGAAGAATAGGTCCTCAGCCCGGTTACATAGGTGCCACTATCAATTTCTAAAACCTTGACAACTCCGTCAACATAATCTCCAGATTCAGTTTGAATGCCAATAGACAAGGTTCCAGAATGAAAGTCATGTGTTTTTTCAATTGTTTCTTTTGCAAAAACACGACAGTTTTCAAGGGTTTGTTTAAGAGCCAGTCCTTTGATCTGTAGAGGGGTAACTACTAAATTGTATACTCCTTCATTTACTTCAATTTCTATTTTGCGACCGTATGTCCTAGAACTTGCTACCACTTTTTCAGTTTGCGGATCTACTACTTTTACGGTTGCATCCCACCCCTCACCATTATCCGTAATGAAGATACTAATTGTACCTCCATCAAAAGAAATAGCATTAAAATCTGGACCTTCTGGAGATTTTGTAAGATGTAGAGATTTGCTGGCGATATCGGTACCTTCGAGTGGATTTACTATAATCGTATATTCACCTTGAGGTATAAACATATGAGCTGTATCTTGATATGTTCTTATACCTTTTATAATCTCCCCACTGTTTTTGTCAGTGAGTCTTATCCAAGCATCCACTCCTTTTCCATTCTTAGATGTATAAAAAGAATGATTTGGAACCGGGTCTCCTATTTTTTGTGTAACTGCATTGTCAAGAGCTTGTGTTAGTTGATCTCCATTTTCTGCATCGAAGTATAATCCTTCGCCACTTTTAGCAGCACATTTTAAGTTCTTTAAATCTTCATTTTTTAAGCCAAAACCCACAATGTGCAATTTAAAGTCTATACCTTCTTGCTTTGCTTTTTGGACAACTTTACACAAATCCCCATCACATGACTCTATGCCATCTGTAATCAAAATGATTGTAGTTTTTGAATTACTCGCAATAATCTTGTCAATGGCCAATTGGACTGAGGTGGCCAATGGAGTTTTTCCTAAGGGATTTAAATTCTTAACAACCTCTTTTACCTCATTCCTGTTTCTATTTTCAAGTTCTACCAACAGTTCAATGTCACTACAATCTCCTTTTGACCTGTGACCATATGCCATAAACCCTATGCGCTGACTTTCATCTAATTTGTCAACAGTTTCGATGAGTATCTTGGATGCTATTTCTTTCTTTGTTTTCGATTCAATTTGTCCCCACATGGATCCACTTGCATCATAAATGAATAGGAGAGTGTTTTCACTTTCTTGCGCCGTGATTACATTAACGCTTAGACAGATAAGAAAACTAAACAGAATTAATTTCACATAGTTCTTCATTGCAGGCATAAGCATAAAATACTGATTTTAAATAGTGGGTTATTAATTATTCAACCTCTATAAGTTTTGATTATCAAACGAGTGGTGTATTAGCACATAGTTCCATTTTCTTTTTACTGAAGCAATATCGAAGTAGTAGATACTTTGCCGTTTGATGTATTATTCATTCGAATAAAATATAGCCCACTAAGAGTTTGACTTCGGTCAAGTAAAATAGTTTTTGAATTTTGACTTTCAGATTTTATTGAATACTCTTGTCTTTTTCCATCTAATGAATAAATATAAATATCATAATTGGAAATCCCTTGATGATCGATTTTAATTTGATCAAATCCTGGATTTGGAGAGACTAGCAATTCATTAATAACTTTTTCGCTTGTTGAAGTTGTTGTTGGGCCCTCAATTCTATAGCTTCCAGAGTATTCTGTAGATATAATATTGTTATTAAAATCTTTTATAACAATACTATCAAGATTAAGGATAACACCTTTTTCATCTTCTGCGTACCACGTATATCTATAGGATTCTTGTGGACTTGTAAAAGGTATTCCAGGAATTGCATTCTCGGCCATTTCAATTCTTTTTACTCGTAAGGTATTCTTAAAGGTGCCAGCTGGAGTTGTCAATGTTCCATAACTATCCACCTCATGTGAACTCATTCCTGATTGTATGGCAGATATAATTTGATTTCCGGCATATGTGGTGACCCGGGCTTCAAAACTATCTTCAGTTAAGTCTTCATACGAATACGGAAATGTACCCCAGTCTAAAAGGTCTGTATATACAATGTAAACACTATCAAAACTTGGGTTATCAATTGATAAACTTACGGCACCTGCTAGACGGAAGTTGTCTCCATCTATTTGATAAAAAGTATGATTTTTACTGGTGAAACCTTGGCTGTCTTCAAAGCTGCAAATGAAATAGACGTCACTGTCCGGAAAGCTATCAAAATAAGGGGAATCTACCGATGCCAACCCTGAATAATCACATTCTTGCCCACCCATAAACATGGAAAAATTCCAGATCTGGTTTGGACCATGAGTACCGCTGTTCCAATTTGTATTACTTAAATTAATAAACTGAGTTGGTTCTGATTCTCCTAGCCCTACAATTGCGGAAGAATTTATGGTAGGTTGAGCAATGGAGGTCAAAACAAAAAATGAGAGTAGAGTACACATAATCGTTTTCATAAGTAATATTTTATTTTGAAGAAATAGAGGGTTAAGAGTTTTGAAAGAGGAAGATTAGAAATGTCGAAAATGATTCACTTTAGAACAAAAAAAGGAGACGCCAATTAACTTACATCTGTTAAGTACTAATACTGTACTACTTGATTGTCAAAGTGAAAATATTCAGACGACATACATAATGCTTTTGGAAATAAGGCAATTACAAAGGATGGAATGAATCATTTTGGATAAATTTTGGAATTTAATAATGATCCAAAATTATGTTACCACATGGATATTTAAAATAACCCAATTGGAGGGTTTTACTAAATAATTTTAGTTTGATAGGCCTTCAAAACGGCTTCCGCTCTAGAATTTACATGAAGTTTGGAGTAAATATTCTTAATATGTCCTTTCACAGTGTTTTTGCTTATAAATAATTGTTCGCCAATCGTTGAGTAATTTTCTCCTTCTGTCAAAAGTTTGAGCACTTGTAATTCACGATTTGTTAGTCCATGATTTTGAGTCCGGTGAAAGAATTGAACCACTTTAGATGCAATTTTAGGTGTCATAGGAGCCCCTCCATTAGATGCTTCAATGATACTATTGAGTAATTGTGTCGGTGCAATTCCTTTTACTAGATAACCATTTGCCCCTGCACATAAACAATCGAATATCACATCAGACTCTGTGTGGATAGTAAGCATTAGAATAATAATGTTTTGATTATGCTGGCGAATCGTTTTAATGCCTTCTATGCCATTCATCCCAGGTAAATCAATATCCATTAATATGATTTGGGGCGGAAATTCTAGGAGAGTCGGGATACCATCTTCACAGCTTTCATAGGCATGTAAACAGGAAAATCCTGGAGATTTATCAATGATCAGTTGAAGCAGTTGACGTATATCTTGATCATCCTCTATAATGGCAACACTAATATTTTTCATTGTATAAAAATAATGCTTATTGTTGAGAGATTCTATAACCCATTTGGGTGGGCAACAGGTTTAATGTTATTGTTGTGCCGCTACCTTTGTCACTTTTCACAACAACTTGACCGTTCATTTTTTTAGCTCTTATATGCATAGACTTTAAGCCCATTCCAGCTTTGTATGATGCTAGATCAAAACCAATACCATCATCTTCAATAATGAATTTAAGCATATGCGGATCAACTTGGATCGTCACAACACATTTTTTAGCATTTGCGTGTTTTACAATATTATGTAACACTTCTTTTATGAATAAGATAAGCTGCCTCCTTTGCACACCATTAAGTTCTACTGATTGATCCAAATTTTGAGATACGATGCATTGAAACGTTGTTTGTGTATGTTCAAATAGGTCATTCCCTATTGTTTTGATTCGAATGATCGAGGATTGTAAAGAATCTTTACTTGGATCCAATACCCAAATAAAATCCTTCATTCCAGTCCTAATTTTTTGAATATTTACTTGCATTTTATTGAGAATTGAAATATTCTCATCATCCGCCTGATCTATATTAGACAATGCGTACTGATTCATCAGACTCAATTTAGTAATGAGTGAACCTACTTCATCATGAAAGTCTTGTGCACTTCGTTCTCGTATGTTGGCGCGTTCTTCCTCCCTTACAATGGCTAGGTTTTTAATGTGAGAGATTTTCATCCTATAGAAGCTATAGATTATACCACTTAGAATGAGTATATAAACTAGCCAGGCATACCATCGATTATAGATTGGTTTTTTAATAATGATGGCCAACTCTTTTGTTTGGTTTCCCCATATACCATCATTATTACTACTTTGTATCGATAAAAGGTAATTATTGGGAGCCAATCCATTTAGTGAAATAAAGTTACGTGATTCTAAATATATCCAATCCTCATTTAAAGGATGGAGTTTGTATCTGTATTGATTTTGTTCGGACTTATAGTAACTCAATGAAGCAAGCTCAAAAGTCAGAAAATTTTGATTATAATCGAGAATCAACTCAGAAATATAGTTGATGTGCGTTGAATTCTTAGTGGATCCATTTTGATTAAAAAGTTTAAAATTTTCAATGACAGGAATAGACACGTTGGTGTTGGGTTGAATATCTTTTGGATTAAAAACCGTAATGCCTTTTTTACCGCCAAAACAGAGTTCATTATTCTTAGATTTATAAAATGAAAATTGGTTATGCTCATTATTTAGGACATCATCTTCTTTGGTGTAGGTAGAAAAGCTGGGAGATCTAAGATTATTTATTCGCACCAAACCTTTATTGGTAGATACCCACTGTTCATTTTCAAAGTTTAGCATTCCATAGACCACATCATTGGGTAGCCCTTCATTGGTCGTCCAACTTTGGAAGGTATTATCGGTGTTCCACAAATTCACACCTCCATCAGTACATACCCACAATCGACCTTCATGGTCTCTTTCAAAATCCATGATGAAGTTACCACTGAGGTTTAAACTGTCTCTTCCACTTAGAATTTGATACGTAGAATCTGATTTTTTATGAATAACACTAATGCCAGTTGCAGTAGCTACCGCAACCCAAGCACTATCCAATTCTTCAAAACCAAATGTATAATTATGAGAAAGGATATTATGTTGACCATCCTTGTTTTTATATTGATATGCATCAGTTGGATCACGACTATTCCATTTGATAACTCCATTTCCAGAAGTTGAAACCCAAATGTATTTATCTTGATCCAACATAAAGTTGGAGACACTGCCATTTTTTGTCATTGCATGAATTAAAGGAGGAGGGGATTCAAAAAGTACATTGTCTTCCTTTCCTAATGTGAGTAGAGCAAAGCCATATTTGCGATATCCAACATAGAGTTGACCTTCAATCTCTGATACATTGAGAAGATAATTGTTTTTCATTTCCGGATTGGAGTTTTGATCATAACAGAAGTACTTCCAGTTTTCTATTCCCTTGTCAAAATCTTGTATCCTTCCAAGTCCCTTTCGCGTGGCCACCCAAAGGTTTCCATTGTCATCTTCTGTCAATCCTAAAATAGCTGAACCACATAATTCTTCACTCAAAATGTGTTTAAATGGGGATGATTTTTCTGAATACTCGTAAATTTTTGTTTTAGTACCAATCCATTTTAAGTCAGGTTCAATAGTTTCAATGCAATACGCAACTTTGTCACTCAAGTTGTTTAATTCTGGCTGGTCAGAAGGAATTTGTTGAAGGGTGTTATAAGTAAAATCAAGAATGAAAATTCCCTCTTCAGCCATGATTAAGATTTGATCATTATCCTTTGGAGAGATATCATTTATGGTAAGCGGTGTATTGGATTTATATTTCTGTTGAATGGTAAATTTGTTTGTTGTTGCATTATATTCCGCAATACTGAAGTAATTATTATCAGCTAAGAATACCTTATTATTTTCTATTTTATGTAGGTATCTGACATCTAAATATCCTTCATGTTCAAGATTTATTTTTAATACTTGGTTTGTATGTGGTGTTAGAATATAGCCGCCATTTTCTCCTGCAACCAGTATATTCTGTTGAATAATTGAGACACTGTGTGTATGAAATAGCCCTGCTTGATATTGATTATGTTGAAAAGTGGTGTCTGAATCAAAGGAATAGGAATCAAGATCAAAAAGATATAAGCCATGATCTGTACCTACTATAATCGTGCTGTCATTGAATTGGTCTATCACTCGTATTCCATGTCGAGTAGTATAGCCATTTTGATCATGTTGATAAAACTTATTGGTCACCTTATCAAAAAGGCATAAGCCACCCCCAAAAAGTCCTACCCAAATATTTTTTCTTGAATCTTCAAACGTAGTCCAGACATAGTTGTGCGGGATGCTATTTCTATCCTTTCGGTTATAGTTGTATTGAATGAATTGACTCCCATTATATTTTGTAAGTCCATCTTGTGTTGAAATCCATATGAACCCTTCACTGTCTCTCATAATATCATTGATATGTCCTTGGTCCATTAGAATAGGATCAAAGACATAGCTTGTGGTTTGAGAATGTGCTATACTTCTACCCAGTAGTAAAATAAAAAATAGAATGAAAATATTTTTCAAAATAAACGAGCCTTTGTTCACATTAAAAACATCTCATGTAATATACGGATTTTACCATTGCAAACGGATAATGATAAATTTCTGTACTAATAAAAGTAAATCTAAGAGGCCTTGGATGAAGTGAGTTCGATAACTGTGATTTCTGGAGTCATGCCAACCCTACCAGGCCAAGCTAAAAAGCCAAAGCCTCGATTCACATATAGAAATTGATTTTCTTTCTCATAAAGACCCATCCATCTTGGATATCGATATTTTACAGGGCTCCATTTAAAGGATCCCAAATTGATTCCAAATTGAAGCCCATGCGTATGTCCTGATAAGGTTAAGTGTATTTTCTTAGAATGAGGAAGTACGTGATAATCCCAATGGCTAGGATCATGACTTAATAGTATGGAGAATTCATTTTGATTTACTCCTTGCAATGCTTTATCTAAGTCTCCTTTTTTTGGAAATGGCCCTTTCCCCCAATTTTCTACACCAATGATGCGAATGCTTTCTCCCTCTTTTTCAATCAGATGAGATTCATTGTTTAGCAGTTGAAAACCCATTTGTTGTTGTTTGGATATAAAATCCTCCATGTATTGATACCTTTTTTGAGGATCATTTTGTGCAACTCTATATAGGCCGTAGTAGTCATGATTCCCCAATATTGAAAGTTTTCCAAACGGAGCAGACAGTTTAGAAAATGATGTTACATATGGATCTATTTCATTTTTATGTGAATTTACTAAGTCGCCTGTAAATACTACGAGGTCTGCTTTTTGTGAATTGATGATCTCGATTCCTTTCTGTACTTGTTCAAGGCTGTCAAAACTACCAGCATGGATATCTGAAATTTGAACTATTCTAAATCCATCAAATGCTTTAGGCAAATCATGGAATGTTAGATTTATATTTTCTATTTCATACTTATACTTCCCTTTCGTTATTCCATAAAGCATGCTTAATAATGGGATACTGGAAAGAATTGCTGAGATTGTTGTGATCAGAGAGTTTCTTGCTGGAAAAGCAAAGGTGCTGTCATTGATTAGACTTGATAATCCCAATATTGCTCCGATAAGGAGACGAGTGAAATCTTGGAATATCAATAACCCTACAAAGATTAATTTAGCAATGAGAATAGCAAATCCAAAGCCCAAAATAAGATTGGTGGATGGCCTTCTTATTTTATGCCTACTCCTTTGGATATCTATATATACTTTATAAAATCCAATAAAAATGAATAAAGAAGAAATCCAATAGATCAGAGTAACAAAATCGGATTTACCAAAGATTAGGGATAATCCATCTAATGCGTACCAATCTAAACTTATAAAAAGAATACATACGACTAAAAAGAATCCCAATCTAGGCATCTCGAAATTAAAAGATTAACTGTCTGCAATATCTGGTTCTAGTTCAGCACTAGGTGCTTCATCTTTATCTTGTCCAAAACGTGGTCCTACCAAACGTTCTACATCAGACTTGTGCAGTACTTCATTTTCTAATAAAGCATTGGCTAAAGCATCCAACTCTTCCCTTTTATCAATAAGAAGTTTTTGCGCTCGATCATATTGTTCATCAATCATTTTCCTTACTTCCTCATCAATTAATCTAGCAGTGTCGTCGGAATATGGCTTACTGAATTGATCTTGCTGCATACCATAAAATGATACGTTACCAACTTTTTCGTTCATCCCATAAATCGCAATCATGGAATAAGCCATTTTTGTAACTTGATCTAGATCGCTTTGTGCTCCAGTCGAAATTTTATCAAAAACAATTTTTTCTGCGGCACGTCCTCCCATCGTCATACACATTCTATCCAATAGTGCTTCCGTTCTAGTAATGTACTCTTCTTTTGGTAGATATTGAGCATAACCCAATGTGCCCACACCTCTAGGTACAATTGTAACTTTCACTAGTGGACTCGCATGTTCCAAAAACCATCCACAGATCGCATGACCAGCTTCATGAAATGCTATTATTTTCTTTTCTGATGGGGATATAAGTTTATTCTTTTTCTCTAGACCTCCAATGACCCGATCAAGGGCATAATTGAAGTCATCCATATCCACCTCAGTCTTATTCCTTCTTGCAGCAATTAGGGCAGCCTCATTACAAACATTTGCAATCTCAGCACCTGCAAAACCTGGCGTCATTTCAGCTAAGGTCTGTGCATCCATATCTGGACCAGTCTTGATGGTCTTAAGGTGCACTTTGAAAATTGCTTCTCTACCTTGAAGATCTGGACGATCAATACCAATTTGTCTATCAAATCTTCCTGGTCTTAAAAGAGCTCCATCTAAAATATCAGGTCTATTGGTCGCCGCCATGAGGATCACACCTTTATCTGTGCTAAAGCCATCCATTTCTACCAACAATTGGTTTAATGTATTTTCTCTTTCATCATTTCCGCCTTGAATAGCACCTTTGCCTCTAGCTCGTCCAATGGCATCTATCTCATCAATAAAAACGATACAAGGTGCTTTTTCTCTAGCTTGCTTGAATAAGTCTCTTACTCGTGAAGCTCCCACTCCTACAAACATTTCTACAAAATCAGAACCTGAAATAGAAAAGAATGGTACACCTGCTTCACCGGCTACGGCTTTCGCTAAAAGTGTTTTACCTGTTCCGGGAGGGCCTACCAATAGTACACCTTTTGGAATTTTTCCACCTAATGAAGTATATTTTTTAGGGTTTTTAAGGAAATCTACGACTTCCATAACTTCTTCTTTCGCTTCATCAAGGCCTGCCACATCTGCAAATGTTACATTCACTTTACTATTTGTATTATCAAATAGTGTGGCTTTAGATTTACCAATATTGAATATTTGACCTCCGGGGCCACCTGCTCCTCCACTCATTCTTCTCATAATAAACAGCCAAAGGCCAATAAGCAAAAGAAATGGTAAAATCCACCCGATAATAGGTCCATACCAATTTGTCTTACTGATGGCAACAGGATCAATTTTTACACCTTTTGATTGCAGATCTTGGATCCGCTCATAAAAGTAAGTAATGTCACCAATTTCATATTTGAAATGAGGATGAAGCATTTTAAATTTTCCTTGCTCAATTTCTGGATATTTTCCATCTTCAAGAACTTCTTCTTTTAGGTAAATATTCACCAAGTTTTTGTTGATTACTTCTACCTTTTCGATGTCTCCATCTAGTGCAATATCTTCGAACTGACCTTGACTTATGGTCTTTGTTTGTATTGACATTGCCGTTATCATTTGGATAGCGATAAGAACCAAAATTATAATTCCATATATCCAATAGGAATTGAAATTTAGTTTTTTTGGTCCACCACCATTGCCATTATTATTATTTTCTTCCATTTATTTAATGAATCTCGTCTTTAATTAATCGCTACAATTCTTGTCTTGGTATAACAGTATTCTACTAAGACTGTTGCAACTTTTTTATAAGTCCTGATACTCAACAAAATGACCATCTCCCCATAGATCTTCGATATCGTAAAAACTTCTTGTTTCTGGATAGAATACATGAACTATTGTATCAAAATAATCAATTAGAACCCATTTTGATTCTTTCATCCCTTCTAAATGATCATTTCTTATGCCCCATTCTTGTTTTATTCTTTTTTGAATGTTGGAGGCAATTGAACTTACTTGTACAGTGGACTCTCCTTCACAAATAATGAAAAACTGAGCAGGAGCATCCTCTATTTTGGTAAGATCAATTTTTACAATGTTTTTACCTTTTATATCTCGAATAGCGTCAATTATCAAATCATTAATGCTATCGAATTGCTGAGCAGTAATTGCTGAACTATTTTCTACTTTCAAATTTTTTTTCTTATTTGATATATAACGTTTTACGTCCTATAATGATTACAATATTAGACGGTTTATTGTTTTTATAAGTCGGAATGACTAATTTGTCTGCCCAACTCCATATCAAAGTTAGTAAATATCATGGCATTGGAACATTCCGACAGTTCTTTATTCATAGGTAATCCACACATAAGGTTAAATAGTGTTGGCAGTACCAATGCGTATGCACAAGAATGTATATCAAAAAGCAATCCAACCGAGGGAACTGTCATATCCGCATCATTTCAATCGGATGGAAAGGGACAAATTGGCAGGTTTTGGGAAAGTGAAATGGATAAGAACATACTTTGTTCTACGATTTTACGTCCTATCTTCTTACCTCCACAAGATCAATTTCAATTAAATATGGCAGTTTCACTAGCGATTCTTGATTTTGTAAGCCATTATATTCCAAATGAAAGAGTCAGAATTAAATGGCCAAATGATATCTATGTTAATGATGATAAGATTGCAGGTATATTAATTCAAAACACACTAAAGGGCAAATCTATAAGTTCTTGTGTCGTGGGTACAGGAATCAATGTAAACCAAATTCAATTTTCTTCTTTTATTCCCAATCCAACTTCGTTGTGCAAAATCATGCAGACAGAAGTAAACATCGAAATGGCTTTTTTAAAATTATTTGAATATTTGACAATCCGTTATCGTCAGTTGTTTAGAGGTGAAATCGAGTCGTTGAAAAATGCATATTTACAGCACTTGTATAGAATCAATGAATGGTGGCATTTTGAAGATGTAAATTATGCCGTGTTTACTGGGAAAATTTTAGGTGTGGATGAAATAGGGCAACTTATAGTTGAGCGTGAAGATGGAAGACAGAGTGTGTTTGCCTTTCGAGAAATAAGATTTGTAATTTAATAAGACAAGATTATTTGAATTACAAATCTTATAACTCAGTCAGCATAGAATAATACAAACTGTTAATTTATTCTCGTATTACAGCACCCAATTGATGTGTGAATGACCCGA
>JARGNR010000097.1 GCA_029212405.1 Saprospiraceae bacterium | reverse complement strand
CATTAGAAAGTGGAGACTTTACGGCTACTAAGAAAATGATTATTATAGAATAATAAATCACAAAAAGCACAAAGAACGGATCACTCAAAGTGATCCGTTCTTTTTTTTTTGTGTGATCTTTTATTCTTTCCAGAAATTTATTTCTTTCCATCTACCTCTTATAAGTTTATCATTCTTACCAAAATAGTTGACGTAGATATTTAATTTGTGTTCTGACTGATTTAATCCAGCTATATTTATAAAAGTGACATATCCTTTTGTCTTAGAGATTGGGTGATTAGAGGTTTTCCATCGTAGGTTTTGTTGAGTAATGTCGTCTACTTCAAGAATGAAAATATCATTAAGAACTAAATTGAATAGGCTATCGGCTAATTCTTTTGTTTTATAATAATCTACCGCATTATCTGCTTTGTAATCTAATGGATAATTGTATTTCTCATAACCGTGTTTCAATTTTTTATCAAATTCTGCCCAAGAGGTTACAAATACCTTCAAATAGTTACCAGAAATAACTTCTTCTGGGATACTAGCTCTTAAAACAGAAGTTTTATTTGTGATGTTGGTATCATAATCATAGATACTTATCGAAGGGCTATATTTTACATCAAAAAATTCTCGGTCATCAAATAATTTTAATTTTATTGTACCATATGGCCAATATTTACCTATTTGATATGAGGTAATAATACTTGCTAATGATAAAACGAATACTATTGAAAGCGTAAATGCCCATTTATTCGTATTAGATTTTATTGCTAAAATTTCTCTTCTGAACAAAAAAGAAAGTGTGAAGTATTCTAAAAAGGTAGAAAGCCATTTTTTCAATCGATTTATATATGGTTTTTTAGATGTTTTACTAAAGAAAAAACGATCTAAAATACCAAATTGAATTATTGCAATAATCGAAGCTACAGTATAAGAAAACCATGCTTCATATATTATTGAATCAAATCCAACCAATTCAAAAAGAATATGAATAATAAGTGTACTTATAAAAACACTTGTGACAAATATTGCTAATAATATCGCAAGTGAATAAGAGAGCTTGGATAATCGGTCTAATAAAGTCACTCGTTCTAGTATGGAAGATTGACCTTTGAGAATATTTTTAGATTCTTGATTGTTCTTAAGGTTATTAAAATTGACCCCATTGGGAAATGTAAAATTAATACCAAGGTAGGCCAACCAAACCGCTCTTAAAATTAAATTGGCCACAAAACCGATAAGTAGTATTCTAGTCACAATATAGATACCAAATAAGATCAGTGTTCTTTCTAAATTGAAGGAAATTCCCGGATATATTTTATAGAAAAATGCTTGTAAGTCATCGGACAATGAAAACAATGTAAAAACAGTACTTCCAGCAATTAATATTTCAATCTGCCATGTTTGATTCCTCAATTGTCTAATCCAGTCAGGCAAATGATCTAACTTGGGGGAGTTTTCTGATGTCATAATTATACTATTGGTTTTACATAATATAAACGCCCAGAAATTGCTTCAAGAGCGTCACAACATAAAAGTATGCTCTCTTTTAAGGAAAATGAATGAAACTTGATATTAAATTTTGAATCAAATAAAAAGAAATGAGAACTGTCAATAAAAAAGCCCACTGAAAATCATTCAGTAGGCATATTTTATATCCGTGACTTTTATCACTTAAACTACGATATTTATCATCCGCTTTGGTACAAATATAACTTTCCTTATCTCTTTTCCTTCTATCCATTTTTGAATAGTCTCCAAACCAAGTGCGATAGCTTCCGCCTCGTCTTTTGTTGCATCAGTAGGGATCATAGCTGAGGCCCTCTTTTTACCATTTATAGAGATCGGATATTCAATACTATCTTCTTTTAAATACGATTCATCAAATTTTGGGTATTCTTGATGGTGTATTGATCCTTCTCCCTCAAGCTTATTCCAAAGCTCTTCAGAAAGAAAGGGTGCAAAAGGAGCTAAAAGTTTCACCAAAGGCGTTAAAACCAGCTTCTTGTGACATTTTAAAGCTCTTAATTCATTCACACAAACCATAAAGGCACTCACCGCAGTATTAAACGAAAATTTTTCAATGTCTTCACTTACTTTTTTTATCGTAGAATGTAGCACTTTCATTTCTTCTGCAGATGGAGTTCCATCTTCAACAATTAATTGATTTTCTGAAACAAATAGATTCCAAAATTTACGTAAGAATTTAGAAACACCATCTATTCCGTTCGTATCCCAAGGTTTCGATTGTTCTATTGGCCCCAAAAACATTTCATACATTCTGAAACAATCTGCTCCATATTGCTCTACCATATCGTCAGGATTTACAACATTGTAGTACCTTTTACTCATTTTCCCAACTTCAGATTTTGTCACCATATTAATATCAACATCTTCTCCTCCGTCTGTATAAGTTGCAGTTGAGCTGACAAATTTGGCACCTTTATAAGATGGCCACCATTTTGTGAATTTCTTTAAACCTTCTAAGTCCAAATAACTATCCTTTGATCCATAAGATGAAATAAAATCGATATGTACTGGAATCATCGCGTACTCAATATCTGGATTTGATTGAGCGACTTCTTGACTAACAAAAATATTCTGCCCACCTTCTCCTTTTTCTTTTTGAAGATAGATGAATTCAATGACCCCTTGGATCATACCTTGGTTGATCAGCTTTTTAAAAGGCTCTCTAGATGAAACAATACCAATATCAAATAAAAATTTATGCCACAATCTCGAATACAATAAATGGCTGACTGCATGTTCCGTTCCACCTACGTATAAATCGACACTATCCCAATATTCAATTTTTTCTTTACTCGCCAATTCATTTGGATTGTTGGCGTCCATATATCTTAAAAAATACCAACTAGATCCAGCAACCGCAGGCATGGTGTCTGTTTCCCTTGTATAGCCAGCTTCTTCATTGATCCATTCAGTATTTCTAGCTAAAGGTGATTTGCCTCCACCTGCAGGTTGAAAATCATCAGTATCTGGTAACATTAATGGAAGTTGATCTAAGGTCAATGCCTCAGCTATTCCTTGTTCATTATATCTTATAGGAAAAGGTTCTCCCCAATATCTTTGCCTTGAGAAATTGGTATCTCTCATTTTAAAGTTAACTTTTCCAGCGCCAAGTTGTTTTTCTTCAATCGCTTTAATGGCCGCAGTAATGGCCTCTTTTACCTCCATTCCGTTCAAGAAATCAGAGTTAATCATTTTCCCAACTTTATCTTTCAGCGATGCTCCAGGATAATCGGTTTTGTCAACGACATCAATTATCGGAAGTTCAAATTTGGTGGCAAACGCTTTATCTCTGTCATCATCACTCGGTACAGCCATTATCGCACCTGTACCATAATCTTTTAATACATATTCTCCGATCCATATCGGAATACGTTCATTGGTAAAAGGATTGATCGCATAGGAACCAGTGAATTCACCAGTAACTTCCTTTACTTCAGACATCCTTTCAATTTCTGAACGACTATTTACATAAGAAATATAGGTGTCAATTTTATCTTTTTGATCAGAGGTAGTCAATTCTTCTACCCAATCATGTTCTGGTGCCAAAACCATATAAGTTGCGCCAAAAATAGTATCAGGTCTGGTTGTGAAAACCTCAATTTTTTTATCGTTATTTTCAATATTAAAAAACACTTGTGCACCTTCGGACCGACCAATCCAATTTCGTTGCATTGCTTTTAATGATTCTGACCAATCAACCAAATCAAGACCGTTTAATAATCTTTCTGCATAAGCTGTTATTCTAAGAGCCCACTGTTTCATTGCTCTCTTCTCAACAGGATGCCCCCCTCTGTCCGATAAGCCATCTTTAATTTGGTCATTCGCCAGTACTGTACCTAGCGCTTCACACCAATTTACATAACCTATCTTTTGATACGCCAATCTAAATTGCATAAGGATTTCATTTTTCTCAACATCAGAAAAACTTTTCCATTCTTCAGCAGAAAAATCTTCTTCCAATGCATGTGCAGCATTTACCGAAAATGATCCACCGATTTCAAATTTTTGTATCAGCTTATTAATAGAAACAGCCTTATCTTTATCCTTATCATAATAATGGTCAAATAATTGTGTGAAAATCCATTGAGTCCACTTGTAATAGCTCGGGTCACAAGTTTTTACGGATCTTGACCAATCATAGTTAAACCCAATATTAGATAACTGTTCGATGTATTTTTTTATATTATCATTAGTAGATTTTGCTGGGTGTACTCCAGTCTGAATTGCATACGTTTCAGCAGGTAAACCGAATGCGTCAAATCCCATTGGGTGCAATACATTAAATCCACTTTGTCTCTTGTATCTTGAAAAGATATCTGTAGCTATATAGCCTAGAGGGTGTCCGACATGTAAGCCTGCCCCTGAAGGATAGGGAAACATATCTAAAACATAATATTTAGGTTTTGAAGTGTCATCAGATACTTGATAAGTATTGTTTTCTGACCAATACTTTTTCCATCTGCTTTCAATTTCTGCTGTATTATAATCCATCATTATTTGCTTATCTTAAAAGAATTTGCAAAGGTATGATTTTTGAATGACTCATGTATTAATTTAACAGCTTAAACTCGAATAGTGTTTTTCTCCTTGCCGAGGACCAGAAGACTTAGTTATTTTATCAGTTATAAGCATCCTGTTTGGTATTAAATACAAACCTAAATAGTCCTAAAATAAAATTCAGATGGAAAACTACAAAAGGCTTTTACAACAATGAATTCATAAAGGATTCATATGATTAGTCGTCGTCAAAGAGAAAAAATTGCTTTAAGTTAATTCTTGATAGGTAAACGCAAGCAATTGTATCTTAGTAAGATAGATGTTTAAAGGAATACTTATTATAGTACCTTAAGAAAATCATTTTACAGCTACACATTCAAACATTTTAAGAAAACTAGGATCATAATCCGCTCCATGACCTGGGGAATCGTCAACAGTCACTTGCCATTTATCAGAATAAGATAAACCTCCTATAATTGGATCCTCAGACATCATTAAGGGACTATCAAGATCGTGGTAGATGATGTTGTCCCAAGCCAAATCAAAATGCACAAGCGCGGAAATACCTAATCTGGATTCAGAAAAGGAACCAACTTGGCAATATACTCCAGCTGCTTCACAAATTGACGCCACTTTCATTGCATTTTCTATTCCTCCTGTTTTTCCTAATTTAATATTGATTAAATCTGCTGCGTTTTCTGCAAGTATTCGGTATGCGTCATGATGATTAAAGACAGCTTCATCTGCCATGATCGGTATCGTACTCCATTCAGTAAGTCTTTTTTGATCTCTAATATTCGCCGCTGCTATAGGTTCTTCACAATGTTCGATATTTAAATCCTTCATTGCATTCAACGCATATTTTGCATCATAAAAATTCCACCCCTGGTTGGCATCAACGCGTAATGGAAGTGTATCTCCAACAGCTTTCCGAATGGATGTAATTCTTTCTACGTCTTTTTTTGACGGTTGTTCACCTAATTTAACTTTTAAGACAGGAAAGCCCAAATCTTTGAATTGGAGCGCTTTATCCACCATTTTGTCCGCTTCTAAAAGACTTACAGTGTTGTCTGTAAAAATCTCCTTTTTATTATCGCCTCCAAGAAATATATATAAAGGCAGCTCTGCAATTTTTGCATTCAAATCATATAAAGCCATATCAAATGCTGCTTTTATCGAAGCATTGTTTTTCATGACTTTATTCATCATATGTAAATGTCGTTTTGAAGTGCGAGGATCCAATCCAATTAAATTCTTGGCAATATCCTGAGCTATTGCCATCTGGCCTTCCATGGTTTCCCCATGTATCGAACGATATGGACAGCATTCTCCTATACCATATCTTCCATCCGTAAGAATAATTTTAACAACTGTATTCCTAGCATGCGTAATGGCACCAACGGATATAACAAATGGTTCTATTAATTTTATCCGAGTGGGATAAATTTCAATTCGATCAATTTTCAAGCCGTTCATGGTCATTATTTCCTATCAATTGAATATTTACCGGCTCCCAACATGCCAATACATATGTATCCTGCGGCATATAATAGGGCAAGTTCTTTTTTACCAAAAGGGTCAGCTCCATGGTGCACAAAAGCAGCCACCAGCATGGTTATTGCCAACGGTAAAGCTGCCCATTTGGTTTTAAACCCAACCACTATGAGAGCGGCACATACAACTTCAGCAAAGACGGTAAGAATGAGAGAGGCGGTAGCTCCAACATGAAGGGGGTCAGGAAACTGAATTTCTCCACCAGCAAATAGCTTTTGTAACTTGGGTATACCATGTACCAACATCATTCCTCCAAAAGCTAGACGTAAGATCAGTTTAGCAATACTGTTTTGATTGTTCATTTCGATCGTATTTTATTATTACCCAATATATACATTTTTCTAATTAAAGTGCAGTGGTATTCTAGATCAAAACGTAGTCATTTGAGTAAAAGGATGTTTGTGCAAATATGTACGAATAATGCCATTCGTTTCTGGATTTTCAGGTACGTATTTTATTGCTTCTTTAATTTCTTCAATGCCAAATTGCATATCTTCAATAGAAATATATCCGTACCCTTTATAATGTCCTTCTTCTACCAAAACAATCCCTTTTTCATCCGAAGTTCTACCTTCTAACGTAAGAATAAAGTTTTGATCAAAAATACGCTTTAAGAGATCAATTCCTATTTCTGCTCGATTGTTGTAATCTTCCGTTGACTCTTTTTCTATACATGCTCCATCACATTCTTCAGTTTTATACAAAAAACATGGACCATCTTTGTCGTATAAATCTGTTTTAGTTTGGCAAAGACCTAATTCTCTAGTGATTCCAGCAAGGTGAGATATGGCACCTTGTTTGGATCCATAATGCGATAAAATTTGTTTGTTTTTTCTAGTCTTGATCGATGATTTTTCCCACGCAAAATTGAGATATCCTTTACTATCGTAATAGTAATGTATGAAATAAGGATATTCACTTGTCCGTTGGGCTTTGTTAACTTCAGGTTGCAACCCTTTAATTTCATGAGACTCCAGTAACATTGCTAATAATTCATTGCCCGTTTCCTCCGTAGATATATCTGTAACCATCCGTGCAAGTCGTTCTGCTTTTTGAGTGGTTTTGGAAAAATGTTGCATCACACGTTTCTTTATATTTATGCTTTTTCCAACATAAATCACTTTTCCATACGTATTATGAAAATAATAGACTCCAGGAGTTTCAGGTAGTGCATGCAGTTTGTCCAATGTAATCTCTTTGGGCAATTTTGAAGATTTTATCCCGGCATTGACAATTTGATTTATTGTTTGCTCAGCATAATCTTGATTGAGAATATTTTTCAATAATTCAGTAGTGGCTACTGCATCATCTAAGGCTCTATGTCGAGCATTTACATCAATATTGAAGTGTTTTATCAAGTTGCCAAGACTATAAGATTTTAGTCCTGGAAATGCTTTACGGGATAGACGTACTGTACACAATTGACGCTTTGTAAAAGTATAACCAAGACTTGCAAATTCTTCTTTCAAAAAGGAATAATCAAACCGAACATTATGGGCCACAAAAATAGCTCCTTCAGTAAGCTCAACTACCTTTTTTGCAACTTCATAAAAGAAGGGTGCTTGAGCCACCATTTCATTTGTGATATTTGTAATTCTAGTGATATGCGGTGGGATAGACCTTCCTGGATTAACCAACGTCTGATAGGTCGAAATAACATTTTCTCCATCAAACAAGACAATACCGATTTCTGTGATCTTATCTCTTTTTGCAAGACCACCAGTCGTTTCTAAATCTACAATTGCATAAATCTTCCGCTTCAATCAATTCATTTTGATTCTTATAAAAGTGGTCAACAATTTATAATAAAATATTCATTTATAGGTAGAAATATGTAATTATAGTTTTGAATATGAAAGAAGAAATTTATCATTCAAAAATCTACTCGTTCATATCAATAGTATTTATTACACTAAATATCTAAACCCTTAATTTTATTGAATTTCCAGATCTCAAAAAATTATTGATCTTCAAATCAAGGTCTAGAAAAAATCTACTTTGCTTTTCTTAGAATAACTCCTGATAAAGGATTCAATATTTGATTTTTATATCTTCCTAGAAGATAAACAATGCTTTCTTGCTGATAATCAAGAGGAATATTCACTTTTTTCTTAATATTAGAAGTATTCAAAATTACTAAAAAGCTTTCATCATCTGTTGTCCTTTCATACGCTAATAAACTGTTTCCAATGTTTTGAAATCTATAACTCCCATGAATCAAAGTACGGTTATTCTTACGTAGTGAAGCCAATTGTTTATACGTATCATGAATATCTTTTCTAACCTTAGGTTTATGGGTATATTCAATCTCTGTGAATGAAGGATTTTTCTCTAAATCATACGCTATATCTTCCCATACAAGTGGTTTCCTATTATCAGGGTCATCTCCCCCAAACATTCCAATTTCATCACCCATCCAAATGTGTGGGGAGCCTATCCAAGTGAATTGATGGAATAAAAACAGTTTCATTAGATTATAATCGCTGTCCAAAGGTGGACCTATATTATACAATCCATTGGCCTTTGGGTTGGCGTTGTACTTGTATTTTGTTCTGTTGGCAAGTGAAGTAGCCATTCGTGGACTGTCATGTGAAGCGCCTAAATTCATCATGGCTTTCTTGGTGTAATCTGGATAGGAATTAAAAACACTATCCATTGAAAAAGCAAATTTCTCTGGGTTTTGATTTTTCTCTGATAAATGAAAATAGGATCGCGCTGGTTTATACCATTGATAATGCATCACCGCATCAAAAATATCCCCTTTAACCCATGGTTTAGGATCCATTAATGTATCTGGCCAACTTGTCCACCAATTTTCTCCAACTAAATAGAAATCTGGATTGATAGAACGTACATGTTTTCTGAAATCTCTCCAAAATCCTAGTGGAACATGTTCTGCTACATCCAATCGCATTCCGTCGATTCCATCAGAGGTATCTCCATCTCCATTTGGGTCCATCCATTTTTTTGCTACATTAAAAATATGCTGCTTAGGAGCTTCAACCATATTTCCCTCATAAGGATGACCAGGCCTTTTTTGTGTTTCTCTTATTTTCTTTATATCTGGCAAGGTAGCTACTCCCAACCAACCATCATATTCAAACTCATTTTCTGGGGTAGAAGGATCATCAAATGATTTTATCTCATACCAGTCTTTGTAATTCGATTTTTCTTGATTTTCAACTACATCTTTAAATGCCCAAAATTCTTTCCCTGTGTGATTCCATGAAAAATCAACCACCACTTTAATATCGTTAGCATGAAGTTCATCTACCAGATCGAAAAATTGTTTATCTGCAGCAGTAAGTTTCCATGTTGTTGGATCTTCTGGGATTTCTGAATTTATTATTTCAACGTCACCTAGAGGATCCGGGCCAAAATTTACGTCTGCATGTCTATAGTTTCGTGCATCAAATTTATGCAAGGAGGGTGCATCATTAATAGGATTGAAATAAATAGCCGTTATACCTAATTCTTTTAAATAAGGCACCTTATCAAGAACACCTTGAAAATCTCCTCCATACCGTCTCATTTGGACTGTTCTATAAAATTCAAGGCCTGTAGAAACGGCCCAATCTTCTTGACTATACCAATCATGGCCCCAATCTGTTGGAGACCAAGTTTCAGGAAAAGGATCAAACCAAGAGCCTTCCATGTTTTTTATTGTAGGATCATTATTTTTATCACCATTTCTAAATCTTTCAACAAATATTTGATACCAAATTGCTTCTTCAGACCATTTTGCAGGATGGTTGAAAGGAGTTGGTTCTTTCTCTGGATCAAGTTCTTCAGAAGTAGGTGATGGAGAACAAGATAAAAGAACATAAACTACTATGAAAACAAGTAATGAAAGTGGGTTCTTCTTAAACATATTAAACAAAATTTAATATGAAGGTAGTAACATTATTTGATCTTTAAAAATGGTTTGATCAATCTTCCTTGTTGGGTATAAAGAACAAGGAAATATTTGCCTGTAGACAAAGAGGACACATCAATTGTTATTAGGGAGGAATTTAACTCATTTTTCTCAAGTAAAGTTTGTCCTACTTCACTCATAACCTTTAATTTATTGAAGATCTGATTGCCAGCATCAATGTTGATATTCGTGCTTGCAGGATTAGGATATAATGCAAAATCAATGTCTAGAAGGTCGTTGGTGTTTACAGTAGAATAGGCAAAATCTCCAATTATGGGCATGTGATCAGATGCTTGAATTACATCTCCAGAAAGCAAGTTGTTTTCTGCTAAAATGGAAGAGGGGAGACTAGGTGTATATAAAGAAAAAGTGTTCTCTAAATTTAACCTACTATCTGTGTAAATGATCCAATCCAACTTGCCTGGAAAAAATGATCCATTTGGGTTAAACCAAGTGAAATTACTTATCGTGTTGGTGGAATAAGGGTTAGCATCTTTTAAATTAGTATCATCCCAATCTGGCATAAAATCAGGGCCGTAGAAGCCATTTGATAGAATATCTCCTGTCAAAAATGTATGGGGTTGGTTGGAGTCTCCTACAAAATTCATGTCTCCAGCAATAATAATAGGAGTGCCTTCCTCGACAGAATAATTACCATTTCCTTCTTTCAACTCACGGATGTATTCCATTATGATATCAACTTCAGTTTGCCGATCTGAATCATTGTCACAACAAGGCAAATGACAATTAATAAGTAAGACTTTTTGTCCATTTACATCTAAGAAAAATGCTGCATTGCCATCAACGGATTCGCTGAATAGAATAGGGTACTTACTTACCGTTACAATATCAAACCCATGCTTTTTATGGTACCAAGTTTCACCTGGAAGAAAATCCTCAATGATATTTTTTGATTCTAAACTATTGAAATCCCTAACTTCCTGTAAAGCGATAATGTCAGGTTGGAGGGCTTGAAATATTCTTTGAAATGCCAATCTTCTAGAAGGGTCAAAAAGCTGATCATTTTCAATATTGTATGATAAAAGCCTAAACTCTGTGTTACTGGATCTACTCAAATTGACATCATCTATCATCAATTCGTTTGTATTATTCATAGCATATTCAATCCCAAACAGATCACTAGGTGCTTCATCTCCATTAAATGAATTGTCTTCTATTCGGAAAGAAATTTCAGTGTCTGATGAAATATTGATTCCAGATACATTTATTTCGCGTGCTATAGATACTTCAAATTCTGTACTTGATACAGATGGAGCAACTAACATTTCAATAGGCAGAAAACTTACAAAATCAATATCATCACCTTCTTCTATTACACCAAAACGATCACCGAAGAAGTACCTTAGTTCGGCTCCTATTCCATTAATTTTAAATCCAGTGTTTATATCATGGTCAAAATCGATATAAATTGCAAGTTCATTATTTTCTTGCAAGTTTATTTCTTTGGTTAATTCAAATCTAAAATATAAATAAACATCATCATTATAAGCCCACACTCTTTTTATATCAATCCCATTATTCTGACCATCTCCGGTCTCATCGATATACACAGGGTCTAATTCACTCCAGTCATTAAATAACCCATCAATTTGTATGTTATTTTGACTCCACAAAGACCATTGTAGCATCATTAGAAAACTAATAATTCCAACTTTTCTCATTCTATTCTCAACTTTCCTGATCAAAATAAATTTTATAATATTTACTTCCATCTATATCCTGAATTCGCTCAATTTTCGAACGATCACCATGAACATAAATGTGAAAATTCTTGTCCAACTTTATAACAGATCTAAATGTTTTTGATTTCTTCTTCACAGCATAAGCAGACACCTCAAATGAATCAGGTAGTTTTATCTGTCTTTCAGCTTCGAAATCATCACTAAATTCTTGAAATGATGTTTTTAGTTTTTCGCTTTTAAAAACTTGATCCTCAAATTCGGATCGGTCAAATGTTTCAACATTCGTTAAATATTCCTTTGAACGATGCATGATATCCGCTTCATCTATTTTGGAAGCACTATCTTCATGTTTTAACCTTTCTTTCACGTATGTTTTGGTTAGCGAGATATATTGTGTTGTAGCATGATAATTGTCCTTTCTTGACGCTACATTTAAAAAATCTTCCCTCCAATAAAGCGCTTCTTTATTTCGATTAGATTTATCAATAATGCACAACTTGAAACCATTTGATCTTTCCGTATCAAAAATCAGACATGCCTTGTCTAACTTTTCTACATTTATCCCATTTTCAAAATCGATAGCATAGTTACTTCCATCTGTTTCTAAACGTAAGAACGTGTCTTTATTTTCTGATTTGAAAATCGCAACGGCATTGACCAACTCATCATCAATTAAAACATTTTCGATATAGCTTACCACCAGATCACCAGACTTGATGTTTGGATGGCTTGATTTTTCATACAAATGCCGAGTTATTTTTACTGACTCTTCCAATAATAATGAAGGGTCATCAAATATATTCCCAACAAAATTGTAAAGTGGATTTAGTTCAATCTCATTAGAAGTAAATGTGAAGTGGAAAAACTCGGGGTCTTTAAATCCATCAAAAAAATATTTCAAGAGTAAGTCGTTTAAAACCTCTTCTTCGGGTGATATGATGGTGTTGGAAAGCTTTATACCTTCCTCTTCAGCTGAGTTTCCAACTTGATGGATACAAAGTCCACGTAATTCTGCTTCTATTCTGTTAATCATACGGTATGGTTAATCAAGTACAACTCAAATCAATTTCTGATCTTTATGAAATGATTCTGTTTAGTTCCATCTTTTCTAAAAGAAATCTTATTATTATTGGCGCAAGATAATCTCTTGGAATGATTTAGATAGTACTCAATCAAGTAAAAAAACATCCTTTTAATATATTTATCCAAGTTTTGTCTTGCACATGATTTAATACTTAATAGTCAAGATGATTTGTCCCTGCTTGGTTGTCAAAATGAATCATTTTATATGAAGCATAACCAAAGTAAGCGACTATATATATATGAGACTGGCATGTAATTGAAATTTTGACACATGTAAAAATAGGGAAGGAAGCCAAAGTAGATTTATTTCAATTTTCAGCATTTATAAGTCAACTTAAATTCAGGACAAATGTTTAAAAGAAAATAACCATAATTTGAATAAGCAAAATAATGGATTAGTAAATGTCGCAATGGTAGGGTATTATAACACTTTACCTTTCTTATTTGGATTGGAGAAAAGTAACCAATTTAATCTGATCTTAGATATTCCTTCAAAATGCATAGAGTACTATATAAATGGAGAGGCAGATATTGCCTTAGTACCGGTGGCAACGTTATTAGAAAGGAATGACTACAAAATAATATCTAAGTACTGTATTGGATGTTCTGGAGAAGTAGGTACTGTTTGTGTATTTTCAAATTCTCCAATCAGTGAGGTAACCAAAATTTATTTAGATCAAGATAGCAGAACATCTCAAAAATTGGTAGAGGTCTTATGCAAAAGACATTGGTTTATAAATCCAAAGCTAGAAGAGTGCAATGTTAGAAATATTAATTCCAGTGACCTAAATCCAGATGAAGGGGTTTTGATGATTGGTGACAAAGTATTTTCTGCGGATAAGTCATTTAATTATTCTTATGACTTGGGAGCGGAGTGGAATACGCATAGCGGTCTTCCATTTACCTTTGCAGTTTGGATAGCCAGAGAAGATGTTAATGACGATGTAATCGCTACTTTGAATCTTGAAATTGGAAAGGGAGTGAATAATATGGAAAAAGTATTAAAGCAAAATAAATCTCTAGCCACCAAAATTAAATTAGACGAGTATTTTAAAAAATATATAGATTATCGCTTTGATACAGAGAAACAAAAAGCATTACAATTGTTTTTTGACTACAATCAACATGAAATGCCCATTCCTTAATTAGAAATTAATCCATAAAAAAAGCTACAGACAATCCGCTGTAGCTTTTTTTATCACTTTTGGAATTGTTATATCTATAAGAATTTCTTTACTTGTTCTTCCAAATTATACCGTGGGTCAATGAAAGCAATGTTTCCATCTCTTCCGATTAAGAACGTTTTCGGAATGCTTCGCACACCATATGTAGCAGCTGGAGCAGCTTCCCATTTTTTTAGATCACTTACATGATTGTCCCAAGTAAGGTTATCTTTTTTAATTGCAGCAAGCCATCTTTCTTTTGATCGGTCCATTTGCATTTTAATTTTTTCTTCCGTTCCATATCTCTGCTTAGTTCTAGAATCAAGTCCATCTAGAGATACCGAAAAGACATCAAATCCTTTGTCTTTATATCTTTTATAAACATCAACTACTTTCGGATTTGCCTTTCTACAGGGTCCGCACCAACTTGCCCAAAAATCAAGTAACACTACCTTTCCTTTTAGGTCTGATAATTTTCGTGTTTTACCATCAATTCCAGGTAATTCAATATCTGGAGCAGGTTGTCCTACTTTTATTTTTTGATTAGCCATCTGTTGGGCATATTGTCTCTCAACTTGTGCGATTAACCCTTTAAATCCCATTGCTAGTTTATTAGTGGGGTATTGCGATTCTAACTTTTTTGAAACAGCTTTATGCACATCAAGGAATTCAGGTCTTAATCGCAGCATCTTAGTGGAAACCATGTATCCAATCAAAGGATCATATTCATTGATGGTCTTGTCTTTTAATTGCTGAGTATCCATCTTTTTATCTGTAAACTCCTTGATAATACCTAAGTACGTTTCTGTTAATGGAGCACCCGTTACTTTATAGGTCAAATCGCCCAAACTTTTTAAATTTCCTTCCAGCTTTATTGTTTTCTCTCCTCCATTGAGGATCAAATCTGCTGACTTGGCGCCAGCTCTAATTCTGTATATGCCAGGTTGTATACCTTCGGGGAATTGAAATTCGAAACTTCCATCCGCATCACTTTTTGTATTCAGAAGGATTTCATTGGCATTGTCTGGGCCAATTTTATCAAAATAAATGCTCATGGTTGATGCATCACTTATGGTACCAGAAACATTTGTACCATTTTGAGTAGTGGCACATCCAATGACAAACAAACTTAAAACGTAAACCGTAGCAATCTTTAAATATTTCATATTCTATTTATGCCTTTAATAATTAATATTTACACGAATTTCTTTCTTTTTGATCATAAACCATCAATTCAACGCCATTTTGATAATTTATTAACCTTTTCGATTTGCAAAGATATAAAAAATCATAATATGTTATTGAGTATGTTTTATCAAATGCATATGTTTTATTGAATAAGGTAATTGATTAGAAAAAATAAAACCAGGTATATCCATAATCCATCCAAAAAATGCCAATATATATTGAATAAATCAAGCCTCCTCTTTTTTTTGAGATCACTGAAGTAGATCAGCACACTTACAGGACTTTTCATTTTCCGCACAGCATTGACCACAAAGATCACTAAAAAAGGAATGCCGGCGACCACATGAGCAAAATGGAGGCCAGAGATCAAGTACATATAGGACGCCATATTATTGTAATTGACAAAAATATCACTCGCTTGTAATTGTTGCCAAGCAAATATCTGAGAAATAAGGAAGCAAATTGTAAGTACAAGAGTGACAAGCAAGGCTATTTTATAATTTCTTGTGTTGTCATTTAAATATGCTTGTTTTGCCCATTTGAGCACAATGCTACTGGCAATAAGTATTAGCGTATTAAAATAAAACAAGGAAGGCAATTCTATCGGAGGTATTTCTTGTTGAATACGATTGTATAGATAAGCCCCAGAAAATCCTAAAAACAGAGAAGTTATCCCTGCCAAAAGCAAAAACATTAATATGTAAGAAGGATGAATTAAAAAGTTACGTTCTTTTTCCATTAATATTGACATTCAAATTTGAACTATTAAACGATTTCTCGGCCAGATAGTTTTATGTTCGTACTAATTTAGAAAATATGGAAATCAAAGAGAATAAAATCAATGTCCAGAGAACTGGAGTGTTCTACACATCAGGTGATTTGAAGGAGGCACCAATAGTATGGTTTGTTTGTCATGGTTATGGACAATTGGGGAATACGATTATTAGAAAATTTGATTTTCTTGTTGATCAAGGGCATTCGGTTTTGAGTGCAGAATCAATGAATAGATTTTATTGGCAAGGTGTTTCAGGACAAGTGGCAACGACTTGGATGACCAAACGTTATAGGTTGGATGAAATCAATGATAATAATGCCTATTTGACATCTTTATATGAATCCAGTAAGAATCAAAGTAAACGCATATTGCTTGGTTTTTCACAAGGCGGCACAACAATTTGGAGATGGATTTTTGATCATCGTCCTGATTTCGATGTATTTATTAATTATGCTGGTTGGATGCCAGAAGATATTGATTTATCCCTGCTTCAAGATTATTTAAAAGATAAGACTCTTGTTTTTACGTATGGGGCCAATGATGAATATTTGACGGAAGATCGAATGAAAATGTTTCATGAAGTAATTTCAAATTCAAAACTTAAAATACATATACATAAAACAGAAGGTACACATAAAATTGATCGAGAGGTTTTGAAAGACATCGTCGATAAGTATGTCAAGACTACAGTAGATTAATGGCTTGGCTTAATTATTGCATTTTTTATTGTACTTTAATTCAAGGTGGCGTACATATTTAAAATCATAAATTGTATGTTTGCCGCTCATATTACATTTTTTATTTATTCATCAATTCTTTAACCATGGAAAACGCAGAATATGATTCGGTACTATACAAAGACATATCGCAGGTTCATAGAATTGGAGGAGGAAAAAGATTCTGCTTGGATTCATATCGCACCACCATTTGATCAAGGTGAATTAAGTTCATTTGCCGAAACACATGACATCCCTTTAGATTTTCTTGTAGATTCATTGGATATCGATGAGAGGTCTAGATATGAGCGGGAGGAAAATGCCAATCTAATATTATTCAACACTCCACTGCTAAATGAAGATATCAAAGATAATGAGGCAATATATTACACAGTTCCCATTGGAATCATCTTGGTGCGTGATAAAATTGTCACCATAACAAGTAGAGAAAACCCAATTATAGAAAAGTTTCTTGAAGATAGAGTGAAAAACTTTGACCCTAAAGATGCTAAATTATTTGTATTGCAACTTTTCGAACAAAATGTGTTGCGATTTCTCGAATGTTTGAAAAAGCTGAATCTAAAACGGAATCTTATTGAACAAGAATTATATAATTCCAGTAAGAATAGAGAATTAAAACAACTCTTGCGTATTGAAAAAAGTCTGGTTTATTTTGTTAATTCATTAAGTGCTAATGAATTGTTGAAAATGAAAATGAAACGGACTGACCTTTTGAACATAAGAGACCTTGAGTATCATTCAGATTTATTTGAAGATGTAATAATTGATAATAGTCAAGCCTTGGAAATGTCAAATGTCCATACCAACATTTTGGGTGGAACCATGGAAACATATGCTTCCATAATTTCAAATAATATGAATGCGGTCGTTAATCGACTGACAGTTATCACAATAACATTGATGGTGCCAACTTTAGTCTATAGTTTTTATGGAATGAACGTTGATTTACCCTTAATGAATAATAAGTATGCCTATGTATATCTTCTATTTATATCTATTTGTATTGTCTTAGGTTTTCTATTTTTCATCAATAAAAAAAGATAGTCAATATCATAATTTTTATGCCTTATTTTTTTTAATACACTTCTTCTCTTTTAGTTGGTTTTTTGAATAAAATAAGTTTGAAAAATAAATGTTGAATTATTTTCTTAAATTTCAAATAAATTCAGTATGTATTACACATGATAAAAAAATCGTATACATACTGCTCACAACTTCTATAGCTTACGCTACATATTAAAAAAGTTATTAACATATTGACATATTACGAAAATTTATATAGTGTTGATTTGTAAGCACTTGAACAACTTATCCACAGCATGTTAATAACTTTTGGAATTTACATGAGGCAAACATGTCGAATTTTACCTTTATTTGTACTCCACTTTAGTTTATAATCTAAAGTTGAAAAAAGATCTGCATGAGTTCTTTTTTCTTATCCCTTAAATCACAATAACAACCTGAAGAAATAACATCACGGGGTATCATTAAAAAAAAGATCCCTAGGCCATTTTACGGCGTTATGTTTTTTTGAAAGAATGAAAATATTTAGACTCTCTTGTATTATGCTTAATAAGCGAGTTGAACAAACATATAAATAAGAATACTTACCCATGAGTACAAACGCAAAATCAGAACCATTATTAGACGAAAACCCAGGAAGGTTTGTTGTATTCCCCATACAACACGATGACATCTGGCAATTTTATAAAAAGACAGAAGCAAGTTTTTGGACGGCCGAAGAAATTGATTTACACCAAGATATCACAGATTGGGAAAGTAAGCTAAACGACGATGAGCGTCATTTCATCAAACATGTATTGGCTTTCTTTGCAGCAAGTGATGGTATAGTCAATGAGAATTTGGCTGAGAATATGGTGAACCAGGTACAATATACTGAAGCCAAATTTTTCTATGGATTTCAAATCATGATGGAAAATATTCACTCAGAAACTTATTCACTTCTTATAGATACGTATATAAAAGACTCCAAAGAAAAAGATTATCTATTTAATGCAGTTGAAACATTAGACTGTGTAAAGAAAAAAGCGGATTGGGCATTACGTTGGATTGATGAAGGAACATTCACAGAAAACCTCATTGCATTTGCAGCGGTTGAAGGAATCTTCTTTAGTGGCTCATTTTGTTCCATCTTCTGGTTGAAGAAGAGAGGTTTGATGCCAGGACTTACATTTTCCAATGAATTGATCTCAAGAGATGAGGGAATGCATTGTGATTTTGCATGTCTACTTTATAACAACCATATTCAAAACAAATTACCAAAAGAGACAATTCATAAGATTATTACCGATGCGGTAGAAATTGAGAAGGAATTTGTTTCAGATGCAATTCCAGTAAAACTTATCGGAATGAACGCTGAATTGATGTGTCAATACATTGAGTTCTGTGCAGACCGATTATTATTGACGCTTGGAAATGAAAAAGTATATAATTCTGAGAATCCTTTCCCATGGATGGATATGATATCGCTTCAAGGAAAAACTAACTTTTTTGAGAAAAGAGTGGGTGATTACCAGAAAGCTGGTGTAACAGCGGATAGAGATAAGCAAGTGTTTTCGCTAGACGAAGACTTCTAGTATAATATAAAGGAATACAATTGATGTAAATTGATTGTATTTCTTTTTCTCAAAACACATATAAAATATTTTAATATGTGCAAGAAATTTAACAAATATTTTAAGGTAAAATAAGATTAAATAAAACTACATTAATTAACTCTCCAAATCATTAACAAACATGCAAGTAATTAAAAGATCAGGCTCGAGAGAAGCTGTTAGCTTCGACAAAATAACCGCTAGAGTAAAAAAACTATGTTATGGCCTGAATGCTACCTACATCGAACCTATTGATATTGCCAAAAAAGTAATTCAGGGTTTATATGATGGTGTAACAACAACAGAATTGGATAACCTCGCAGCGGAGACTGCTGCAACTATGACAACTAAGCATCCAGATTATGCAATGTTGGCCGCAAGGATATCAGTTTCAAATTTACATAAGAATACAAATAAGTCCTTTTCACAAACAATGGAGGGTTTATTTAATTACATAGATCCTAAAACAGGAGATAAGGCAGGGTTGATTGGAGAGTCAACTATGTCTATTATTAAAAAACATGCACACCAATTGGATTCTGCTATTATATATGATAGAGATTACAATTTTGATTTCTTTGGTTTCAAGACTTTAGAAAGATCGTATTTATTAAGAATGGGAGGCAAAGTAGTAGAAAGACCTCAACACTTATTAATGCGTTCTGCTGTGGGTATCCATGGAGAAGATATAGAATCTGCCATACAGACCTATAACCTCATGTCTGAAAAGTTTTTCATTCATGCCACTCCTACCTTATTTAATGCAGGTACACCAAAACCACAATTATCTTCTTGTTTCTTACTAAGCATGACAGATGACAGTATTTCAGGAATATTTGAAACACTAACAAGATGTTCTAAAATATCTCAAAGTGCTGGAGGAATTGGTTTGTCTATTCATAACATTCGTGCAAAAGGAAGTTATATTAAAGGTACAGGAGGAACTTCAAATGGAATCGTGCCAATGCTCAGAGTATTTAATGATACGGCAAGATATGTGGATCAAGGTGGAGGAAAGAGAAAAGGAGCATTTGCAATCTATCTTGAACCATGGCATGCTGATATACTTGATTTTCTTGATTTGAAAAAGAATCATGGTAAAGAAGAAATGAGAGCGAGAGATCTTTTTTATGCCATGTGGATTTCTGATCTATTTATGGAAAGAGTAAAGGCAAATGGAGACTGGTCACTATTCTGTCCGAATGAGGCTCCGGGCCTTCATGACTGTTATGGAGGAGAATTTGAGGCACTTTATCATAAATATGAAACAGAAGGTAGAGCAAGAAAAACAATCAAAGCTCAAGATTTGTGGTTTGCAATTCTAGAATCACAAATTGAAACGGGTACTCCTTATATACTATATAAAGATGCAGCCAATAAAAAATCCAACCAAAAGAATTTAGGAACAATCAAGTCAAGTAATCTGTGTACGGAGATAATGGAATACACATCGCCAGATGAAGTAGCAGTATGTAATCTAGCATCATTATCATTACCTAAATATGTAAAGTCAGATACAAAAGAGTTTGATTTCGAAAAATTGCACGAAGTTACTCGAGTGGTGACACGTAATTTGAATAAGATAATTGATGTTAATTATTATCCAGTTAAGGAAGCTGAAAATTCAAATTTCAGACATAGACCTATTGGAATAGGTGTACAAGGATTGGCTGATGCGTTTATGATGTTGAGAATGCCTTTTGATAGTGCAGAAGCTAAACAATTGAACAAAGATATTTTTGAAACAATTTATCATGCAGCTGTAGTTGAATCCAAAGAACTGGCAAAAGTCGAAGGAGCTTACAGTACATTCTCTGGTTCTCCAGCAAGTGAGGGGCAATTGCAATTTGATTTATGGGGAGTTAAACCAAGTGATCGTTATGATTGGGATGGATTAAAAGCAGAAATCATGGAAGTTGGTCTAAGAAATAGCTTGTTACTAGCACCAATGCCAACAGCCAGTACTTCTCAAATTCTTGGGAACAATGAATGTTTTGAACCGTACACATCTAATATATATACAAGAAGAACGCTTTCTGGTGAGTATATTATTATGAATAAGCATCTATTAAAAGATTTGATTGGTTTGAATCTTTGGAATGATGAGTTGAAGCAGCAATTAATGGCAGAAAATGGTTCGATACAAAATATTGATGAAATACCAGAAGACTTAAAAGATCTGTATAAAACAGTTTATGAGTTAAGCCAAAAGGTAATCATTGATCAAGCGGCAGATAGAGGCGCTTATATTTGTCAAAGTCAAAGTTTGAATCTCTTTGTAGAGAATCCAACTTTCAGTAAGTTGTCTTCAATTCATTTTTACGGATTGCAAAAATGCCTTAAAAAAGGAATGTACTATTTAAGAAGTAAAGCTGCAGTAGATCCAATTAAATTTACATTGGATAAAAAACATCAACGAATTCAATCTTCACAAACAACAGAACAAGAAGTAATTGATCTGGAAGAAGGTGCAGCATGTACCATGGAAGAAGGATGTATAATGTGCAGTGGATAATTAAAAAAATAGAACATAAAAAATAAGAAAGGGAATCGTGAAAATGGTTCCCTTTTTTATGCCTTAAAATGGAGTTAGAAATGGAATACAATAACGGATATTAACTGAAATAATTGGGATGAAAATATAATTTTCGTATTTACTTTATGGATTGTTATTGTATCGAAAATTATAAATATGTATTCTCTTGTATTATAATTAGTTTTAATATGATTTTTTTTTTCGTTGATTTTATTTTCGTCTTATATTTTTATTTTAAAATATGATGACCTGAAAAGCCCCATGTACATTGAATTTACAGAACCAAACGATATGAAATACTGTGAATTACATACATCAAAAACTTTATATATAATTAAA
>JARGNR010000096.1 GCA_029212405.1 Saprospiraceae bacterium | reverse complement strand
ATCTCTCCAATCTTTCCCAATCTTTCTCAATCTCTCCAATCTCTCCAATCTCTCCAATCTCTCCCAATCTTTCCCAATCTTTCCCAATCTTTCCTATTCTCCCCATACTTTTCCATTTTTCCAATCTCCTTTTTTACCTTTACGACTTAATGTATAGAAATGAACGACACCAACTTGAAAAACATTAAACATATTGCCGTTGCAGGAAACATTGGAGCTGGTAAAACCACACTTTCCGAAATGCTTTCCAATCACTATGACTGGACGGTTATGTATGAAGACACCAATACAAATCCATACTTGTCTGATTTTTATAATGACATGAAGCGATGGTCATTTAATCTTCAGATTTACTTCTTGAATAGTAGATACCAGCAGATTCTAGATATTCGCGCTGGAGAGAAAGCGGTAATTCAAGATAGAACCATCTATGAAGATGCTTTTATATTTGCACCCAACTTACACGATATGGGCTTGATGTCAGAACGTGATTTCAGTAATTACTTCGAATTATTCCGATTAATGTCAACACAAGTTGCTGCTCCTGATTTACTAATTTATCTACAATCTAGTATTCCTACTCTCGTAGAACATATACAAAAAAGAGGGAGAGACTATGAAGGAAGCATGAGTTTAGATTATCTTAAACGACTCAACGAAAAATATGAAAACTGGATCAATAATTATACAGATGGAAAGTTACTCATCATCAATGTAGACAACTTAAACTTCAAAGATAAAGCGGAAGATTTTGGTTATATAATTGAAAAAGTGGACAAAGAGTTATTTGGGCTTTTTTAATGTCAAATGCATGATTTATGAGTGATTATATTCCTATAGATTGTAACTTTTATGACGAATTGGTTTTATTAGCCATGCACAAAACCAGAATTGTATTTATACCAAATACATTCCATGTTGAAGAAGGAGATTACATCAAAGATTTAGTCACCAAACCTAGCAAAGAGGAATTCATGGTACTTCATTCCGGAAAAGAAATCCGATTGGATTTGATTGCAAATGTATCCGACCATATGGTCTTTTTGAATTTGGATGATGACTCCTTTGAAGAAGAATAAGAAAAAAGAAATCGTATATACTTTTTAGTGTCAACATTCCTTTCACAATACTTTTAGGCTACAAATACACAGGCTACTTGTGCTGAATAGGACAATTCACAATTATTATTTTAGTAAGGTAAAAAGTTTGTTTATCTTGAAAGGAAACCAATACTCATGAAAAGATCAACAATTATTCTTTTGCTTTTACTCCCATTATCTTCTTTAGTTGAAGCACAAATACAACTTACTCAAATTGACAAACAAGTTTCGTATTTGAAATATGATTTGAATGGAATCGAACATATTGAAGGCGAAGACTATTTAATCGAAGCCAATGCATCTTCATTAAGAGTATCAAAGCTTGGGCAACCTACAGAAATTTTATATGAAGTCTCCGATTACCCTATTGATGATGAGATAAATGTGTTTTATGGGAGATTCGAGACTCGCTCTGGGTTTTACGTTAAAGATGGTTTTTTATATGAGGTATTTGAAAATCAAATTCGTAAACGGCACCTTGAAAGCGGAGACATTGTTGAAATTTACCCTTTCTTGACAGGGACTATGCCCTATATTTTTGACATGGAAGTCATTGATAATCTCATTCATATTAAAGGGGCTAGTCTATTCCCCTATTCTATATATAATATTACAAACCAACTATTTACACCATTACAATTTCAATACGATAGAACTTTTCGAGATCAACACACCTATTACTCAGACCTAAATGGATTAGGTATAGTCAAATTTGACGCCTTAACTGGAGACGAAGAGCATTTATTTCAAAATGAACCCGTTCTTTCCGTTGGTCCCGAGAGTAACATGAACCAACAAAAAGGGTTCGTTTTTGGAAATATATTTACCACGCGTTTTATAAATAACGACACCACTTTTCAACTGACGTGTCCTATCCAATTGAATCATGATAAAGCAAATATAATTGAATCAGAAAATTACCATTTTGTCTTTACCCAATTTGAAGATGGATCAAGTTTTGAGGTTGTAGATAAAAATGATTGTTCGATTTTATTCTCTGAAATATTTTCTGATGGGTTTGACGGAGGATTAAAATTATTTGACACCCCTTTAGCCCCTGAAAACTATATCTTTTTTGCCTCTGGTTATGGAGGATTTGGTTCTACTGAGATTCATTTATTTGACACAAAAAATCTCAGCCTGCACACCGTCAGTATGTATGACGTGGGTCTAATAAATCCAAATAGTTTTTTCTATTCCAACAGTGACCTATACTTCATTGGACGTGATCCGGGAGAACCTGAACCCGCATATTTTGTCTATTCTGTAAATTTGGAATCCAAAAGCTTCAGCGCTCAACACACTGGTTTTGATGGGTTTATTCGCCCGTATTGTTTTTCAAAATCAAACTTGGATGAAACATACATCGCATTTCTCAATTCTTCACAAAGATTAGAAGTTGCCAATTTTAAAAGTGGTGCGGAAGTGGACAACATTTACCTTACCAATGACCTCAGAAATGCAGGATTGACATCACCCCAGTATTTAGCTGTAAAGGACCAGCAAATGGCTTTAGGTTTCCTAAACAAATTATATTGGATAGATCATAATTCTTCTGAACCTGTAAAAGAGATTTTTGAGGCAGATGAATTTTCAAAAATGGTCATCAGAAATCAAGGTGTAGAAGGTTTGGTTAATGCCAACGATACCTCCTATTACTTTAGATACAATTTCGTTTCGCAAACAATAGACACCATTGTTTTAGATAAAAAAGTGAAAGTTGAATCCCTATCAAAATCTACCTCAAACTATATATTTGGAGCATTTTCAGCAACAGAAAAATTATATTTTGATTTGGATTCCAAATCTTTTGTTTCCATTGATGTTCCTGGATTGGTTATTTGGACGTTACAATCTAAGGAGAATATGCTGCTCTTCTCAGAATCTACCTCAGGCCCAATGTTAACGTCTTTTATAGATGGTGAATTTAAAAACATTCCACTAGAATTGGATAAAGCACCTAAGATTTTCATTAAAGGCAATGGTGAATTTTTTGTTGTAGAATCTCTGGAAAATCAAATCAGTAGAATTAGTGTGATTAAAACAGATGGAACGATTGGGGCAAGGACTACCATATCGGGTCGATTATGGAATTATTATCCCAATGGCATGGAAAGAGGTGCTTTATCAGGCTTAGTTTTCTATGATGCATCAAATAGTAGATTAAAAATGTTATTGCATCGTTTCGACAATTTGAACCTATTTTCTATTCCTGTTGATGACGCTTTTGTACCATTGGTTTGGTACAAGTCTGGAGATAATATCATCATCAAAATAGATGAATCAGAACAAGAGGGCATCTATCTATTCACTTTAGGACACATTCCTGTCAAATTGGATATAAAGGGAACAGATTTCCACAACTATGATCTACTGTTTGCAACCCACAGAGAAAATAGTATTCATCTATTAGTAAAATCCTTTGCAGATGGCTTTGAGATGGTCCAATACGATAAAAAGAAGTATGAGTTTACTAAGTCTTCAGTAGAATCTTTTGGTATTTATACGGAACAATATGCTACGCATTCATCCTTGAGAGTCTCTGACCATAAGCACCTGCTTTCATTCTACCATCAGCCTCGTTGGGATGAATATGAAAACAGTGAATTTTTCGAATTTGATACGGATAATCTGACTTTCACACCTGCTTCAGACATCAATCAATCTCCAGAAAATAGTAACCCTCGTACAATTTTTGAGACAGAAACCACTGGATACTTTATTGCCAAATCTCCATCTGACAATTCTTATCAACTATTTTATATTGATAAAGAAACAATCACCTTTACAGAGGATGAGGATAGAAAGGATAGTAACCTAACCATCTACCCCAACCCTACTCATAATTATATTTCGTTAGATAGAGATGTAGACCTCATATCAATACGTAATATGGATGGCAGATTGTTAATGTCCCAAGCTAATTATAAAAAAGGAACGTCTATTGGGCTTCGTCATTTTGAATCAGGAGTATACATATTAGAATCTACAAACCATAATAAGAACACTTCTCAAATGTTTATAAAACAATAGTTTCCTTTGTTATCTACATGTTAAGCACAAATAGATCATATGAATTGTGGCCAAATTCCATTTAATTCACATTATTATGAAAAAGATTGCTTTACAATTATTTATTCTATTGACAGTACTCGGTTGTACGGATAAAAAGGTCTATGATTTAATCATTACACATGCCACCGTATTGGACGTAGACTCTGGAAAACTGGTTAAGAATCAAACCATTTGCATTCAAAATGGTATCATCCAAGAAATCAATTTCAACTCTACTAGATCAAATGGTAAAAAAGTCATTGATGCAAAGAATAAACTAGTCACTCCCTCATTGATAGATACCCATATTCACCCCATTTCAGAATTCGCTGACGGCAATTATGACTTGGTGCCAGATACGATTCCATCCGATTCAAGTGCTTATTATAGAGAAAACTTAACCGATGGCTATCTCCCAGATGGCATCACAACGGTCCTCATGATGGGGCACCCTGACTCATGGACAGAAGAATTTCTTAAGTGGAAAAATGATTCTTCTTCAAAACATGTAGATGTCTACACGTGCGGTGGTGCATTGGCCACAGAAGATGGACATACGTACAAAGGTCATCATCGAGTTTTGAATCCATCCGTTGCTAGACAAAAAATCCTGGAATATCATTTAAAAGGAATCGAACATCTAAAATTGTATTGGAGGCTTAAAGCTCCTGAATTTGAATCCATTGTTTCTATTGCAGATAGCCTTGACATGAAAATGTTTGCCCACTCAGGTGGTTTTTTTGACCCGAGTCAACTTACAGTTTTAGAAGCTTTGGATTTCGGGATGCGAAGTTTTGAACATATTGCCATACTTCCATGTAGTGTTTTTGAATCCGAAGACTGGGAGATCATTCATGCAAAATACCAAAGTAACTTTGGTGAAGTTGAAGGGGACCCTAATCAATTGTCCTTACTCTATATTTTGGAAACATTCAAACATGCAGAAGAACATAAAAAAGATGAGCTACTTCAATTGATAGATACAATGGCACTTGCAAACTGTGACATTTCAACTACCATTGGATGGGTATATAAAACATTTCATCCTACCTTTTTTGGACCTGCAAAAATTGATAATTTATCACAAGATCAATTTCAAAGATGTCTTGATAATTTTGATATAATGATGGATTACGTAAAATATATTTATCAATCTGGAATTCCTATTCGAATAGGTTCAGACACCAATCCAGGAGGAAAGTTAGTGCTCCTAGAAATGAAGTTGCTGATGGAATATGGAATTCCTGCAAAAGATGTATTTCGAATAGCAACACTACATGGAGCAATCGCAATGGGAATTGAAGATGAGATCGGAAGTTTAGAAGTCGATAAAAAAGCCAATATGCTGATTTGGGATAAAAGCCCTTTCAAAGAGCCTTCTAATTTGACCGCTGGCAAGATTATTATCAAAGATGGGATAATATTTAATTAATGGTTCTCCGTACCTTGCAGCAAAATTTATATCAATGGGACATGATCATTCTCATGCGGCACCAGAGTTAAAAGATATTAATAGAGCATTTTATGTAGGTATTGGTCTTAATACCCTTTTCACTATCATTGAGTTTGTAGTTGGATATCGAACAAATTCTTTAGCATTGATTGCAGATGCCAGCCACAACCTGAGCGATGTTATGAGTTTGATCATATCGCTTCTTGGAATGATGATGGCTCAAAAAGCTGCAACCAAACTGTATACGTATGGCTATAAAAAAGCATCGATTTTGGCTTCCTTGATCAATGCTATTTTAATACTTTTCATAGTGTACCACATTATAAAAACAGGAATTGAGCGACTTTCAGACACGCCAGAAATAGCGGGAATTAGTATTATTTTTACCGCGCTAATCGGAGTTGTCATCAACACAATATCTGCATTTCTGTTTTGGAAAGGGCAAAAATCAGATATCAATATTCGAGGTGCTTTTTTGCACCTGTTAGTAGACGCATTGGTATCCGTTGGAGTCGTACTATCTGGAATTATAATTTGGTATACAGGATGGAATATTATTGATCCTTTAATCAGCTTTGTCATTGCTATAATTATTCTATTCTTGACCTGGAGCTTACTTAAAGAGAGCTTGAGTTTAGTGATTGATGGAGTTCCTAAAAATGTAGACATGCAAAAAGTTATCTCTTTATTACAAAACCATCAGGCCATTATAGAGCATCACCATTTGCATGTTTGGGCACTCAGCAGTTCGGAAAATGCAATGACTGTCCATATCCAATTAGACGATTCTATGCCTATCGAAGAACACATGGATCTCAAAAAAACATTGAAACATCAATTGCTGCATCAAAATATTCAACATTGCACCATTGAATTGGAAAGAAATGGAGAGGATTGTGCTGATATGGACTGTTAATCTTGACTAATTCATCTTTCATTTTTGTTTCACCCCTTAGTGATCAAATTTCCATTTTTTATAGTATATTGACAAAAGATTATCGTGAGGAAAATCTTTTCATATGGATATTGATCTTCACATAATAATAGATTATTTAACCCCAAAATATCAAAAACAATGTGGTACATAAGTTTCCATGGCGGCTCTGATGGAGTCAATAATATCCACGTCTATCACAATAGTGGAAAACCCCATTCAAATCCTAACATTTTACCAACCTCCAGCAACAATCCTGAATTATCAGAATTAAGAGCTTTTTATATTAAGAACGATCTATTGTATGTAGTTAATGGATATAAAAAATATAGTCAAGTTTTAGTATATAAAGCAAATTCAGATGGGGCCTATTCTTTTGACAGAGTATTGGCATCCATTGATGAACTTGTGGCCGTTTTTCATCCCTACGATATCACTTTTGATGAAAAAGACAATTGCTATATTTCAAATCAAGATAGTAATACTGTGATCGGAGTAAGCGGACCCAATCAAGCACTTGATGTTGCCTCCTTTTTAAAAGATACATATCCTTCTGAACCGTTTTATCCTGGCTCTCAAGTAGCTTCTTCAATTGGTGGACTTCCCAATTTGCCCAATCCAATACCTCCCAATGTCAATACTCCTCAAGGATTAGATGTTTCATTTGATGATGATAGTGATTCCAAAGTTGCCCATTCTATTAGAGGCGTTCTCTATTATGACTCGTATCTTTTTGTGTCCGACCAGCCAGCAGATGCCGTGAAAATATATCATCTAGAAAGTGGAGAACTCTACAGTCAAATTAAAGGGGATAACCTATGTGCACCTGTCCAATTATTGTTGCAAGGAGGAGTACTTTACATTGGCAGCAGTGGAAATAATAGTGTAGTCACTTATGACCTTGCCAATGGAGTCCCAAGTACTACTGTTGAACCTGAACTATTTATCGATGGGCATGCAAAACACGTGTCAGGAATGGCTTTTGATGACGATGGCAATTTTTACGTGGCAGAAAGGAAAGCAAATAAAATAAAGAAGTTTCCTAATGATGGAAGCGGCAAAGGAGAAACATTCATTGACGATCTACCCGATAATCCAGAATTCATTTTATACGTACCAAAATCAAGTTCATAAAATAAAATCAATACTTTGCTCTAATCTTCCAATTTATCCTTAAATAAACACTATGCAGCGTAGGCATTTCATAAAAAATTCAACCGTACTTGCTTCAGCAGTTCTTTCTTCCAACAACTTCATCTCACTATTTGAAAATAAAAAGTATAAGATGGGGTATCAATTGTATTCTATACGAGATGAAATGGCAAAAAATCCCATCACAACACTTCAAGCATTAAAATCAATGGGATATCAAGATTTTGAAACGTACGGATATGATCCGGAAAAAGATACATTTTATGGGTTCAAGTCCAAGGATTTTATGACAATATTGAATGATTTAGACTTATCAACTACGAGCGGTCACTTTGGATTCTCTCCTTATATGGAAAAGTCCAAATCTGAATTAAAATGGTTTGTAGACCAATGTATCGAAGGGGCTAAAAATGTGGGTATGAAGTACATCACCTGGCCTTGGTTAGACCCTAAATTAAGAACTATTGAAAATATGAAAAAAATGACCCAGAAACTCAATGTCATTGGGGAGCAGGTCAATGCGGCTGGATTAGGGTTTGCCTATCACAACCATGGTTTTGAATTTGAAGACCATAATGGAGAGACGGGTTATGATGTAATATTACGAGATACAGATCCTTCTTTGGTAAAGCTGCAAATAGATATGTATTGGGTAATGCATTCATCGACTATGACTCCAAAAGAACTTATAAAAAAACAGCCTGGCAGATTTGTTATGTGGCATATAAAGGATATGGATAAGGTCTCAAGAGATTACACCGAGTTAGGAAATGGATCTATAGATTACACACAAGAATTGCCCAATCCAATGGAGTCCGGTTTAGAATATTACTATATTGAACAAGGAGGGAACTACGCCCATAATTCAACGCAAAGTGCTGCGGACAGTGCTACGTATTTTAAAAAACATTTGAAAAAATTGATTTAGTTTTAACCTATTAATTGTTCTCATTTACGGAATGGAATACCATGAGTATTACGAATAAAGAAAAAGAGATATTGGATAATCAAAATAACTATGTTTCGCCTCCAAACGAGCAAAAGAGATATTCAATTCTTTCAGCGATCAATGCTTTTTTAACCATAATTTTTGGATTAAGTTTTGTGCTCATCCTCTACAATTCTATGATGGGTTTGTCCGCTTCTGAAGAAGTATTGATCTACATCTCAAAGATTTTTTCCATTCTAAGTATTACAGGTGTATTGTTCACCCTTCTTAGTTTCATCAAAAATGAAGGACTAACTACACTAAAATGGATTGCAGGTTTTATTAATGCTCTCTTTTTCATGTTGTTCTTATTCAATTTCTTACGTGGATTATTTTAATAAACACTTCATGTCTTCCATAGATTTATAATCTCAAATCCTATATTTGGAGCAAATGTCTTTGAGACATTATTTTACGTTTACATTAAATTGCATTTTGCAGTCTTCTTAAAATTTTAATCAAAACAAATGACAGAAACAAAGACATTTCTATTTGAAGAACTCAGCGATAGAACACCCATAGCTTATCAAATCAACGGATTGGATCTTGTTTTCGTAAGATACGATGATAATATTTCAGTATTATACGGTCGTTGCTTGCACAGAGGAGCTCTTCTTGCAGATGGATTTATACAAGGTGACAATTTAATATGTGGACTGCACGGATGGGATTTCAGATATGACACTGGAGTTTCTGAATATGACAATAGTGAAGTATTGTACAAATTTAAGGCGGAAATCAAGGACGGATATGTTTGCATCGATGAAGACGAAATCAATCTCCAGAAAATAGTAACCCTCGTACAATTTTTGAGACAGAAACCACTGGATACTTTATTGCCAAATCTCCATCTGACAATTCTTATCAACTATTTTATATTGATAAAGAAACAATCACCTTTACAGAGGATGAGGATAGAAAGGATAGTAACCTAACCATCTACCCCAACCCTACTCATAATTATATTTCGTTAGATAGAGATGTAGACCTCATATCAATACGTAATATGGATGGCAGATTGTTAATGTCCCAAGCTAATTATAAAAAAGGAACGTCTATTGGGCTTCGTCATTTTGAATCAGGAGTATACATATTAGAATCTACAAACCATAATAAGAACACTTCTCAAATGTTTATAAAACAATAGTTTCCTTTGTTATCTACATGTTAAGCACAAATAGATCATATGAATTGTGGCCAAATTCCATTTAATTCACATTATTATGAAAAAGATTGCTTTACAATTATTTATTCTATTGACAGTACTCGGTTGTACGGATAAAAAGGTCTATGATTTAATCATTACACATGCCACCGTATTGGACGTAGACTCTGGAAAACTGGTTAAGAATCAAACCATTTGCATTCAAAATGGTATCATCCAAGAAATCAATTTCAACTCTACTAGATCAAATGGTAAAAAAGTCATTGATGCAAAGAATAAACTAGTCACTCCCTCATTGATAGATACCCATATTCACCCCATTTCAGAATTCGCTGACGGCAATTATGACTTGGTGCCAGATACGATTCCATCCGATTCAAGTGCTTATTATAGAGAAAACTTAACCGATGGCTATCTCCCAGATGGCATCACAACGGTCCTCATGATGGGGCACCCTGACTCATGGACAGAAGAATTTCTTAAGTGGAAAAATGATTCTTCTTCAAAACATGTAGATGTCTACACGTGCGGTGGTGCATTGGCCACAGAAGATGGACATACGTACAAAGGTCATCATCGAGTTTTGAATCCATCCGTTGCTAGACAAAAAATCCTGGAATATCATTTAAAAGGAATCGAACATCTAAAATTGTATTGGAGGCTTAAAGCTCCTGAATTTGAATCCATTGTTTCTATTGCAGATAGCCTTGACATGAAAATGTTTGCCCACTCAGGTGGTTTTTTTGACCCGAGTCAACTTACAGTTTTAGAAGCTTTGGATTTCGGGATGCGAAGTTTTGAACATATTGCCATACTTCCATGTAGTGTTTTTGAATCCGAAGACTGGGAGATCATTCATGCAAAATACCAAAGTAACTTTGGTGAAGTTGAAGGGGACCCTAATCAATTGTCCTTACTCTATATTTTGGAAACATTCAAACATGCAGAAGAACATAAAAAAGATGAGCTACTTCAATTGATAGATACAATGGCACTTGCAAACTGTGACATTTCAACTACCATTGGATGGGTATATAAAACATTTCATCCTACCTTTTTTGGACCTGCAAAAATTGATAATTTATCACAAGATCAATTTCAAAGATGTCTTGATAATTTTGATATAATGATGGATTACGTAAAATATATTTATCAATCTGGAATTCCTATTCGAATAGGTTCAGACACCAATCCAGGAGGAAAGTTAGTGCTCCTAGAAATGAAGTTGCTGATGGAATATGGAATTCCTGCAAAAGATGTATTTCGAATAGCAACACTACATGGAGCAATCGCAATGGGAATTGAAGATGAGATCGGAAGTTTAGAAGTCGATAAAAAAGCCAATATGCTGATTTGGGATAAAAGCCCTTTCAAAGAGCCTTCTAATTTGACCGCTGGCAAGATTATTATCAAAGATGGGATAATATTTAATTAATGGTTCTCCGTACCTTGCAGCAAAATTTATATCAATGGGACATGATCATTCTCATGCGGCACCAGAGTTAAAAGATATTAATAGAGCATTTTATGTAGGTATTGGTCTTAATACCCTTTTCACTATCATTGAGTTTGTAGTTGGATATCGAACAAATTCTTTAGCATTGATTGCAGATGCCAGCCACAACCTGAGCGATGTTATGAGTTTGATCATATCGCTTCTTGGAATGATGATGGCTCAAAAAGCTGCAACCAAACTGTATACGTATGGCTATAAAAAAGCATCGATTTTGGCTTCCTTGATCAATGCTATTTTAATACTTTTCATAGTGTACCACATTATAAAAACAGGAATTGAGCGACTTTCAGACACGCCAGAAATAGCGGGAATTAGTATTATTTTTACCGCGCTAATCGGAGTTGTCATCAACACAATATCTGCATTTCTGTTTTGGAAAGGGCAAAAATCAGATATCAATATTCGAGGTGCTTTTTTGCACCTGTTAGTAGACGCATTGGTATCCGTTGGAGTCGTACTATCTGGAATTATAATTTGGTATACAGGATGGAATATTATTGATCCTTTAATCAGCTTTGTCATTGCTATAATTATTCTATTCTTGACCTGGAGCTTACTTAAAGAGAGCTTGAGTTTAGTGATTGATGGAGTTCCTAAAAATGTAGACATGCAAAAAGTTATCTCTTTATTACAAAACCATCAGGCCATTATAGAGCATCACCATTTGCATGTTTGGGCACTCAGCAGTTCGGAAAATGCAATGACTGTCCATATCCAATTAGACGATTCTATGCCTATCGAAGAACACATGGATCTCAAAAAAACATTGAAACATCAATTGCTGCATCAAAATATTCAACATTGCACCATTGAATTGGAAAGAAATGGAGAGGATTGTGCTGATATGGACTGTTAATCTTGACTAATTCATCTTTCATTTTTGTTTCACCCCTTAGTGATCAAATTTCCATTTTTTATAGTATATTGACAAAAGATTATCGTGAGGAAAATCTTTTCATATGGATATTGATCTTCACATAATAATAGATTATTTAACCCCAAAATATCAAAAACAATGTGGTACATAAGTTTCCATGGCGGCTCTGATGGAGTCAATAATATCCACGTCTATCACAATAGTGGAAAACCCCATTCAAATCCTAACATTTTACCAACCTCCAGCAACAATCCTGAATTATCAGAATTAAGAGCTTTTTATATTAAGAACGATCTATTGTATGTAGTTAATGGATATAAAAAATATAGTCAAGTTTTAGTATATAAAGCAAATTCAGATGGGGCCTATTCTTTTGACAGAGTATTGGCATCCATTGATGAACTTGTGGCCGTTTTTCATCCCTACGATATCACTTTTGATGAAAAAGACAATTGCTATATTTCAAATCAAGATAGTAATACTGTGATCGGAGTAAGCGGACCCAATCAAGCACTTGATGTTGCCTCCTTTTTAAAAGATACATATCCTTCTGAACCGTTTTATCCTGGCTCTCAAGTAGCTTCTTCAATTGGTGGACTTCCCAATTTGCCCAATCCAATACCTCCCAATGTCAATACTCCTCAAGGATTAGATGTTTCATTTGATGATGATAGTGATTCCAAAGTTGCCCATTCTATTAGAGGCGTTCTCTATTATGACTCGTATCTTTTTGTGTCCGACCAGCCAGCAGATGCCGTGAAAATATATCATCTAGAAAGTGGAGAACTCTACAGTCAAATTAAAGGGGATAACCTATGTGCACCTGTCCAATTATTGTTGCAAGGAGGAGTACTTTACATTGGCAGCAGTGGAAATAATAGTGTAGTCACTTATGACCTTGCCAATGGAGTCCCAAGTACTACTGTTGAACCTGAACTATTTATCGATGGGCATGCAAAACACGTGTCAGGAATGGCTTTTGATGACGATGGCAATTTTTACGTGGCAGAAAGGAAAGCAAATAAAATAAAGAAGTTTCCTAATGATGGAAGCGGCAAAGGAGAAACATTCATTGACGATCTACCCGATAATCCAGAATTCATTTTATACGTACCAAAATCAAGTTCATAAAATAAAATCAATACTTTGCTCTAATCTTCCAATTTATCCTTAAATAAACACTATGCAGCGTAGGCATTTCATAAAAAATTCAACCGTACTTGCTTCAGCAGTTCTTTCTTCCAACAACTTCATCTCACTATTTGAAAATAAAAAGTATAAGATGGGGTATCAATTGTATTCTATACGAGATGAAATGGCAAAAAATCCCATCACAACACTTCAAGCATTAAAATCAATGGGATATCAAGATTTTGAAACGTACGGATATGATCCGGAAAAAGATACATTTTATGGGTTCAAGTCCAAGGATTTTATGACAATATTGAATGATTTAGACTTATCAACTACGAGCGGTCACTTTGGATTCTCTCCTTATATGGAAAAGTCCAAATCTGAATTAAAATGGTTTGTAGACCAATGTATCGAAGGGGCTAAAAATGTGGGTATGAAGTACATCACCTGGCCTTGGTTAGACCCTAAATTAAGAACTATTGAAAATATGAAAAAAATGACCCAGAAACTCAATGTCATTGGGGAGCAGGTCAATGCGGCTGGATTAGGGTTTGCCTATCACAACCATGGTTTTGAATTTGAAGACCATAATGGAGAGACGGGTTATGATGTAATATTACGAGATACAGATCCTTCTTTGGTAAAGCTGCAAATAGATATGTATTGGGTAATGCATTCATCGACTATGACTCCAAAAGAACTTATAAAAAAACAGCCTGGCAGATTTGTTATGTGGCATATAAAGGATATGGATAAGGTCTCAAGAGATTACACCGAGTTAGGAAATGGATCTATAGATTACACACAAGAATTGCCCAATCCAATGGAGTCCGGTTTAGAATATTACTATATTGAACAAGGAGGGAACTACGCCCATAATTCAACGCAAAGTGCTGCGGACAGTGCTACGTATTTTAAAAAACATTTGAAAAAATTGATTTAGTTTTAACCTATTAATTGTTCTCATTTACGGAATGGAATACCATGAGTATTACGAATAAAGAAAAAGAGATATTGGATAATCAAAATAACTATGTTTCGCCTCCAAACGAGCAAAAGAGATATTCAATTCTTTCAGCGATCAATGCTTTTTTAACCATAATTTTTGGATTAAGTTTTGTGCTCATCCTCTACAATTCTATGATGGGTTTGTCCGCTTCTGAAGAAGTATTGATCTACATCTCAAAGATTTTTTCCATTCTAAGTATTACAGGTGTATTGTTCACCCTTCTTAGTTTCATCAAAAATGAAGGACTAACTACACTAAAATGGATTGCAGGTTTTATTAATGCTCTCTTTTTCATGTTGTTCTTATTCAATTTCTTACGTGGATTATTTTAATAAACACTTCATGTCTTCCATAGATTTATAATCTCAAATCCTATATTTGGAGCAAATGTCTTTGAGACATTATTTTACGTTTACATTAAATTGCATTTTGCAGTCTTCTTAAAATTTTAATCAAAACAAATGACAGAAACAAAGACATTTCTATTTGAAGAACTCAGCGATAGAACACCCATAGCTTATCAAATCAACGGATTGGATCTTGTTTTCGTAAGATACGATGATAATATTTCAGTATTATACGGTCGTTGCTTGCACAGAGGAGCTCTTCTTGCAGATGGATTTATACAAGGTGACAATTTAATATGTGGACTGCACGGATGGGATTTCAGATATGACACTGGAGTTTCTGAATATGACAATAGTGAAGTATTGTACAAATTTAAGGCGGAAATCAAGGACGGATATGTTTGCATCGATGAAGACGAAATCAACCAATACCTAGTCGATCACCCACAACCTTTTAATAGAGATGAATACCTTGGACAATATGCGGATACCCATCCTGCATCAACAGAACCTTACACGGGGTACATTAAACACCTATCGAAGAATGGTCTTAAAAAATACGGCCATCATGGTCCTTCTGCTAGTATGGGAGTGGATCGAAATTTACTACCCAAATGGGAGAATATCCAATTTTTACCTGCTCAGTTGTTTCGCAGACCGCTAATGGACGACGCAAAGGTAAAAACGTCAGTAGTAATCGGAAGTAGTGCAAAAAAACCATTGCATTTAGATATACCGGTTTTTGTTTCGGATATGAGTTTTGGGGCATTGTCGCGTGAAGCTAAAATTGCACTATCAAAAGGAGCAGAGATGGCAGGTACGGGTATATGCTCGGGAGAAGGAGGAATGCTACCCGAAGAACAAGAAAACAACTCCAAGTACTTCTATGAATTGGCCTCTGCAAAATTTGGTTTCTCTTGGGATAAAGTACAAAAAGCACAAGCTTTTCACTTTAAAGGAGGACAGGGAGCCAAAACAGGGACAGGTGGCCACTTGCCAGGGGCAAAAGTGAGTAAAGAAATAGCTGAAGTAAGAGGATTGGAACCAGGTCAAAATGCCATATCCCCTCCTACTTTCCCAGATCTGATAACGGTCGAAGATTATAAGGCTTTTGCCAATAAGGTAAGAGAAAAAACGGGAGGTATACCTATTGGATTTAAAATTGCTGCAAGTCATATTGAAGAAGATATTGAATTTGCCTTGGCTGTAGGTGTTGATTATATCATTCTAGATGGCCGAGGAGGGGGCACTGGTTCTGCACCTACTATATTGAGAGATAATATTAATGTTCCAACGATACCTGCATTGGCAAGAGCTAGAAAATACCTGGACAGTATCAATCGAAAAGATGTTACACTCGTCATTACGGGTGGATTGAGAGTACCAGAAGATTTTGCAAAAGCGATGATGCTGGGAGCAGATGCTATAGCGGTTTCTAATTCCGCCTTACAAGCCATCGGCTGTCTGGGAATGAGAGCATGTGGATCCAATAACTGCCCTGTAGGAATTGCCACACAAAAAGAAGGATTACGAAAACGATTAATTATTGACGAATCTGCTAAACAACTTACTCGATTTTTTGATGCATCCATAGACTTGATGAAAGTAATCGCAAGAAGTTGTGGTTATAATGATTTCAGTAAATTTAACCATTCAGATTTATCTACGCTAGATCACCAGATGCATCTTCTAACAGGTATTAAATATGCAGGCATATAAATATAACTCATGGAGACAATTGTTCAATTTTTAATACTTGCGTTCTTTATTTATATCCTATTGGGAGTCGTCATCGCTATTACCGCACAACGAAGTGGACTAAAGAAAATAGATCCGTCCGTGGAGGGAGCAGGTCTTGGATTTAGAATGCTTACATTTCCAGGTATTGTAGGGTTTTGGCCGATTATTTTAATCAAATGGATAAAAAGCAATCGTGAAAAATAATACCAACTATCAATGAAGTGGTTTAAGAACTCCGAGGTTTACCGAGCTGAAAGGCTTGTAGCTATTGGCAAGTCTCATTTTTCTTTTCATAGCCAAAGCTATGGTAATAAAAATAGGCGTAGGTCAATGGTTGCAATGCTTTTAGCGCAGGTAGTGAGTGAGTTTTTAAACCACTTCAATATTAAAATCATAAGAGTTAATAATCTATGAAAATTAAACAAAGAAGAACTCACCTTTACATTTGGATAGTTTTGAGTGTGATCGTCTTTATCATCATTTCTCAAGCCTAATTCCAATATTATGAGCAACACATATTCTTCAGTAGGTTGGAATAATTTCAAGAAATCATACGATAAGATCATGCTGCTTGGTATTGGTCTAATCGTATCTTCATTTATTGGACTACAACTGGTATTGGATTCCAACATCACCATTGAGACGTTAATTATTCGTACTACATCATTGACTGCAGTATTTCTATTGCATTTCATATTAATCATTGGCCCCTTGAGCAGAATCAACCCTGCATTTTTACCTCTTTTATATAATCGGAGACATCTGGGGGTTACTATGTTTGTATTTGCAGCAATTCATAGTATTTTCTGTATGATTCAGTTTCATGCTTTGGGCAATGTCAATCCTATAGAAAGTATTTTTCTTTCGAACACAAAATATCTTTCTATAAGTCAGTTTCCTTTTCAGGTATTTGGATTTTTTGCCTTTATCATCTTCTTTTTAATGGCAGCCACCAGCCACGATTTCTGGCTAAAAAATTTGAGTCCAAAAATATGGAAGGCGTTACATATGATGGTGTATATTGCCTACGGCCTTGTAGTCTTGCACATTGCTCTGGGCATACTCCAATATGAAGACAAATTGGTCTATTGGATATTACTCATTGTTAGTTTTGGAACCGTTGCCGGTTTACATCTCTGGGCTGGAATCAAAGCGTTTCGCTGGATACGATCTCAAAATAAATTCTTGGTAGAGAATGGTTTTGCTGAAGTCTGCACTGTGGATGAAATTCCTACAGATTGTGCCAAAACTGTTTTTATTAATGGTCAAAACATTGCCATCTTTAAATACGACAACAAACTATCCGCTGTGAATAATGTATGTCGCCATCAAATGGGGCCAATTGGTGAAGGAAAAATCATAGATGGATGCATCACTTGTCCGTGGCATGGGTATCAATATCTACCAGAAAATGGACAATCCCCTCCCCCATTCACCGAGAAACTTGAAACGTATGAAGTGAAGTTGATTAAAGATATTGTCTGGATAAACCCTAATCCCAAACCCGAAGGAACATTTATTGAACCCGTAAAGATTATCCAATGAGCAATAATAGCAACTTCTTTATTGGATGGAAGGGAACACTTTCTAGTTCTGATAAAAAATGGATTAGACGCATATTAATCCCTGCATTTGTTGGAATCCCCATCCTCCTATGGTGTATTGTCTTTTTTGCAAAACCATTTGGAACAGGTGTATTTGAATTGGGCAATGTAAAAACCTTTACGGGCGTATATTATGACGATCCATTTCCTGTATTCTTATTGGATAAGGAACAACTCCCCACCAATACGAGCAATTCAGCACTATTAGTTGGTTTTGGCAAACATGGAGCGAAGACATTTATGAATCCAATTGAAAATAGTAAAGGAAAACTTACGGGACACCGATTAAAATTGCAAGGAACATTGATTTATGGGGACGGCAAAACATTAATCGAACTAACAAAAAAGGAACAATCCGTGCTTGAAGTTGTGTCACCAGAGATTGGCATTGCACAGAAATCCAGAATAAGTAAACAATCTTTACGCGGAGAAATCATTGATCCAAAGTGTTGGTTTGGAGTTATGAAACCTGCAGAAGGCAAAGTGCATAAAAGCTGTGCAATTCGGTGTATAAGTGGCGGTATTCCACCGGTATTCAAAATTCAGAAAGGAACGGGTTTTGAATATTTTATTATAAAAGGATCTAATGGCGAGGATATCAATCAGCATGTATTGGACTTTATAGGAGAAGAAATCCAACTGAGTGGTGAAATCTATGAAAGGTATGGTTGGAAAATAATCAATGTGGATCCGTCAAGTTTTGAATATATTGATTGATATATTTTTTTTAATGGGCCAAAGAATTAGAAATCAATTACTTTTCTTTTAGCTGCATCAAATACTTTTTGGGTGTCACTCCATAAAACTGTTTGAAGAGTTTAATAAAGTAGGATGGATTTTTAAACCCCACTTCTTGGCAAATATCTTGAATAGATTGTTGGTTGTTCGATTCTAGCATTTCGTGTGCCTTTTTTAATCTGGTCTTATTAATAAATACATTGGGAGATGTATTGTATTTTGTTTTAAAATGTCGATGAAAGGAAGCTTTGCTCATAAAAGATAAATCCGCCAATTCTTCAATGGAGATCTCATCTGACAGATTATTTTTGATGTACTCCACAATGACATCGAGCGAACGCAATTCTTTATTTTTTGAAGTAGATTGCAGTTTCAGTTCTCTCTCTTGGGCCATCAAAGCAACTGCTTCTTTCAACCCCATATTAAGTATTGGATCGGAGGCTTGTTCTGGAAGAGTATTTAAAATTTGAATAAACTTACCCGTAATATCCTTATTATCTTCAAGATCAAATGCACCCGCCTTTCTCAATTCATCTACCATATTTTGAACTCTAGCATTCGAAATGTCAGAAGATGGAAGAAACTCAATAGATTCTCTACGGCCGACATAAAGCATGCCTTCAATCTCCTCTCCAATATAAAGAGGACAATAAATAGACAAACACCATTGATTCAAAACAAAAGCACTGCCTTCATAGACCTCTCCAGAAAGAATTGTTTGAACTACTTTTGACTCAGATGGGATATATGATCCGATTGCACGTTCATTATTAAGTGTACGGATATTTGTAGCAATACGCACAAAACCTTCCGGTATTCTCTGAAAAATGGTGGCCTGAAAGTTAGTTTTTTCCTCAATCTTATCTACCAATGAATAATCAAAGTGAATGGAGGTATTTCCTAAAATCAAATTTGATAATTTCACCTCATGGGTTTCCAACGTATTTTGATTCGAAACAGTCATTGTGAACGATTCCATTTCATTCTTTTCAATAGTCCCTGCATCTCTTAGTAACTTATTGGCAATAATTGAAGCGTCCTGAAGCTCTTTCATCGCTTTTTTTCTTTTATACAAAAGATACGCGCCGAAACTATCATTGACCGATTCATCATCTGGATTGAATTGAAGTCTCCACCCCACTTTCTTAATCTCATCTAATAAATCAAAGCGCTTATTTCTATCAACTTGTAAGTGATCAGGGTCATTGTCTATATAAGAACAACTTTCTAACATCCTTTTGTGATATGCCCGAATTTTCTCTTTCCCTCTTTGCTCTGTCAATATCCCATCCGACACGAGTTCATCAATCGTTTGTTGATATGAATACAATGCCTCATCCAATCCGTGAAGCAACGATTTTATTCCTAATTCCAACTTATGAGGCATAGAATATCATATTTTTCATATATCAAAACTAACTATAAATGTCAAACATCAATGCTTTAGTTTAGTTACAACTGATCATCTAAAAATTATTCGGTCAATGGATACGCTCATCATTATTGTGAATTTACCCCCACTATAAATATGACACATTAGAATCAGTACAAGTTTGATTATTGATACATATGTAGCATTTATTCCATTTTTCATAATCTAATTTTACGGTCAATTCACTTTTAGTAGAGCGCCGTTTAATTTTTATTGAAATATAATAGATAACGAAGTAAGATTATAAAAGATAAAGATCACGAAATTGAAGATAAGGGACATAACATCAGGAGCCCAGCCGCCAGAGAAATTTTCAAATTTAAAATTAGGCAAAGAAAAAACATATGCCGCTGGTATTCCAGCAGTAATCAATTCGTTAAAACATGTAGCAAATTACATGTCTGCTTCTGCAGCCACTAAAACGATGTTTAAAATCAATCAGAAAGGTGGGTTTGATTGTCCAGGTTGCGCTTGGCCCGATCCAGATGACGAACGTTCTCCTCTTGGGGAATACTGCGAGAATGGAATAAAAGCAATTGCAGAGGAAGCTCAACGTACAACAATTGGCAAGACATTCTTTGCAAAGCATAGTATAGCAGAAATGCGTCAATGGAGTGATTTTGAATTAGGAAAAAAAGGCAGATTAGCGCAACCAATGGTACTGAATGAAGATGCGAGTCATTATGTTCCTATTTCATGGAATGAGGCCTTTCAACTGGTTGGTGACCACCTAAATGCATTAGCTTCTCCTGATGATGCGATCTTTTACACCTCTGGTCGAACGAGTAATGAAGCAGCATTCCTTTATCAACTATTTGTTCGAGAATATGGGACAAACAATCTCCCCGATTGTTCAAATATGTGCCACGAATCAAGTGGTGTAGGACTGAGTACAACGCTAGGCATTGGTAAAGGCTCCGTAACGCTAGAAGACTTGCATGAAGCAGAAGTCATCATGGTTATTGGTCAAAATCCAGGTACAAATCACCCCAGAATGTTGAGTGCGCTTGAGAAATGCAAGCAAAATGGTGGTCAAATTATTACCGTAAACCCGCTTCCTGAAGCTGGATTAATGCACTTTATTCATCCTCAAAGTCCTTCCAAATTGATATCTGGTGGCACTCCACTGACAGACCTTTTTCTGCCCTTGAAAATTGGGAGTGATATTGCCTTATTAAAAGCAATACTAAAGTTACTATGGAAAGAAGAGCGTAAATCTCCAGGTAGTGTTTTTGATATGGACTTTATACGGACAAAAACAATTGGGTTTAACGATTTCCTGGTAGAATTGGAATCTTATGACTTAAACCAATTGATCGAAGAAACAGGCCTTCCATTCGAATTGATTCAAGAGGCAGCTGTCATGATCCAGCATAAAAAGAAAATTATCATTTGTTGGGCAATGGGACTCACTCAGCATAAGTTTGGAGTTCAAAATATCCGTGAAGTTGTCAATCTATTATTGGCAAAAGGAAGCATCGGAAAACCAGGAGCAGGTACCTGTCCAGTTCGTGGTCATAGCAATGTACAAGGAGATCGAACTATGGGCATTTGGGAAGCCCCGAAAGAAGAATTTTTAACTAAACTAGAGGAAGTTTTTGACTTTGTTCCTCCAAGAAAACATGGGTATCCAGTGGTAGATGCAATCAAGGCGATGTATCATCGAAATGCTAAAGTCTTTTTTGCGATGGGCGGAAATTTTCTATCTGCTACTCCTGATACTGAATATACAGCAAAGGCATTACAAAATTGTGACTTGACCGTTCATGTATCTACAAAATTGAATCGAAGCCACCTTATCCATGGAAAAAAGGCTCTTATTTTACCCTGTTTAGGAAGAACCGATGTAGACATTCAGGAAAATGGAGCACAATTTGTTAGTGTAGAAAACTCTATGGGTGTAGTTCATTCTTCTCAAGGGGTTTTGAATCCTCCTTCTGATCAATTGAAGAGTGAACCATATATTGTTGCTGGAGTGGCAAAAGCGACCCTTGCTCACAACTCCAAAATTGACTGGACCAAAATGGTATCTAATTATGATTTCATACGAGAAGGTATAGAAAAAACGATACCGGGGTTTGAAGATTTTAATACTAGAATTCGCAAAAAAGGTGGTTTCTATCTACCGAATTGCAACAGAGAGCAAAAGTTTGATACTCCTTCAGGTAAAGCTCACTTTACAGTGAATCAATTACCTGATCTAAGTATCAAGCCTGGAAATTTTGTGATGATGACCATCCGCAGTCATGATCAGTACAATACGACGATTTATGGTATGGACGATCGATATCGAGGCATCTATAATGAACGACGGGTAATCTTAATGAATGCAGAAGATATGCAAGGATCTGGACTAAAAGTGAATGATGTGGTTCATTTAACCAATCAATTTGGAGGCCAAACAAGAAGAGCCAATTCGTTTAAAGTGGTTCCTTTTGATATTCCACGATCTTGTGTTGCTACCTATTTTCCTGAGGCAAATGTTTTAGTGCCTATTGATTCTGTGGCTAAAAAAAGTAAAACTCCAACATCAAAATGGATTGAAATTTCTGTAGAAAAAGAGTAATCAGCAACATGCTTTTACAGGAATTGGAGAGATTGGAGAGATTGGAGAGATTTTAGAGATTTTAGAGATTAAGACTGACTGATCTCGAAGAGTGGCGACGATAGTCGACAAAGGAAGGAATGCGTTAGCAGCGTGTAGGAAGATTTTAAAGATTGGAGAGATTGGAGAGATTTTAGAGATTAAGACTGACTGATCTCGAAGAGTGGCGACGATAGTCGAC
>JARGNR010000095.1 GCA_029212405.1 Saprospiraceae bacterium | reverse complement strand
CACCACGTCTCGATTTTCCCTATGCGGCTAATATTTTAAAACTGTCACTATCTATCCCCGCGTCTCTGCACAACCTTGAGTTCAACTCCATCCAACCCTGCGTACTTTGCGAAACCTTAGTGTACTTTGCGTTAAAGCCGTCAATATCCATCACCGTGTCTCGATTTTCCCTATTGCTCCTAATATTTTTAAACCGTTACCATCTAGAACCGCGTATATAATCTACTTTGAGTCTTGTCCCATCTTACTCCCATTCTCCTTTTCCTTAGATGGCTCCACTCTCTTCCGCTTATTATTAATCACCCGTTTCACCCCATCCTTAATCAACGGAACATTAAAATTGATCAACATCCCCAAACTGCTTTCAGACAAACGTAAATAGGTCAGAATTTGAGACAGATGAACATCATGTAAGGTATCTATAGATTTTATCTCTACAACAAATTGGTTTTCAATATATAAATCCATTAAATACCCGACTTCGAATTGAATATCTTCATAAATAAGCGGCATTCCTTTCTGTTTCTCCACATGCAAACCACGCTCCTTTATTTCGTAATACATACATTCTTTGTACACACTTTCTACTAGACCTGGACCCAATCGTCTATGAATTTTTAATGCAGATTCAAATACAACCGAAGCAATTTCATTTTGTGTCATTTTTTATGGTATTGATTTATACCCCTACAACTACAAAAGATCCAATTTGTGACAGGTAGAAATTTACAATTTTTCCAAGGCCTGCAAGATATCATTCATTATATCTTCCCGATGTTCCAGTCCGATCGACATTCGAATCATCCCATTGGTAATCCCAACGGCAGCCTTTTCATCATCCGACAATTTGGAATGGGTGGTGGAGGCAGGGTGAGAAACTATGGTCCTCGAATCTCCCAAATTTGCTGTCAATGAACACATTTGAATGGCATTCAAAAAATTACGACCAGCATCCAATCCACCTTTAACTTCAAAAGCAATAATATTGCCTCCTAACCGCATCTGCTTTTTTGCCAAAGCATACTTGGGGTGGGATTTCAAGAAAGGATATTTCAACCAATTCACCTTCGCATGTTGTTCTAATTCCTCTGCAATATGGAAGGCCGTTTCACAATGTCGATCTAGCCGTACAGCCAGAGTCTCCAAACTTTTTGACAAGACCCACGCATTAAATGGCGATATAGAAGGTCCCGTATTTCGAGCAAAAAGATAGATTTCTCGGATAAGTTCTTTTTTACCGACTACGGCACCACCTAAAACTCTTCCCTGACCATCAATTAACTTCGTTGCTGAATGAATGACCAGATCCGCTCCAAATTGAATGGGCTGTTGAATATATGGAGTGGCAAAACAATTGTCAATGACCAAAAGTAAATTATTTCGTTTGGCTATTTTCCCTAATTCTTCCAAATCCAGCACCTCCACACCTGGATTGGTAGGGGATTCGGCATAAATGACTTTGGTGTTCGGTGTAATCAACGATTCTATTTCTTGCAATTGAGAAGCAGGAAAATAAGAAGTAGTAATATTCCATTTTGGTAGAAACTTCTTGAATAGAGAATGGGTAGAACCAAAGACGGAATCACTGGAAATAATATGATCCCCCGCATTAAGCAAAGCTGCAAAAGTGTTGAACACGGCAGACATTCCCGATGCAAATGCATATCCATCTTCTGCACCCTCGAGAGCTACCATTTTATCAACGAATTCCGTAGCATTCGGATTGGTAAATCGACTATAGATATTCATCTTCTTTTCTTCGGCAAACGCCGCTCGCATTTCTTCTGCATCCTCAAATAAGAAGGAAGACGTAAGGTATAAAGGAGTAGAATGTTCCGCATTATGCGATCTTTCCATCTGTGTGCGGATCGCTTTAGTTTCGAAGTTTTTGTGCATGATCTTTTTACATTTAGCTGGTGTAAAACTATCTAAATGTGATCTATAGTATAAGATTTATGTACTTTTTAGGAAAGATTTAAAGTTCTTCTTTCAAAAAGCGTCCTGTATGACTTTTTTTCTGTTTTGAAAGGTCCTCTGGGGTACCAGAAAATAGAATTTTTCCTCCACCGCGCCCTCCTTCAGGTCCAATATCAATAACATGGTCAGCCACCTTAATGATATCCATGTTATGTTCGATAACCAGAATGGTATTTCCTTTGTCCACTAATCGATCCAATACATTGACGAGATGACGGATATCTTCAAAATGAAGTCCAGTAGTTGGTTCGTCCAGTATATATAAGGTATTACCCGTATCTCTTTTTGCCAATTCTAAAGAGAGTTTCACACGTTGTGCCTCTCCACCAGATAGAGTAGTGGCTTGTTGTCCCAATGTGATGTATCCCAAACCCACGCTATTTAATGTGGTTAATTTACGGTAGATCGCTGGGATGCTTTTGAAGAATTCGGTCGCTTCTTCCACACTCATGTCCAGGACATCAGAGATGGATTTTCCTTTGAATAAAATCTCTAATGTTTCTCTGTTGTACCGACGACCCATGCAATTTTCACAATCGACCAATACATCCGGGAGGAAATTCATTTCGATCACCTTCTTACCTGCACCTTGACATATTTCGCATCTTCCTCCTTTTACATTAAATGAAAATCGACCAGGTTTGTATCCTCTGATTTTGGCTTCCGGTAGACCAGAAAATATATTTCTAATATTTCCAAAAACACCAGTGTAGGTTGCTGGATTAGAACGTGGAGTTCGACCAATGGCGGATTGATCAATTTCAATGACTTTATCAATGTGATCCAACCCTTCTATTTTTTTATAGGGCAGAGGTCGTTGCGAACTTCTATAAAAGTGATTTCTTAGTATGGGATATAAAGTAGAATTAACCAGAGAGGATTTACCACTTCCTGATACCCCAGTTACACAAATGAATTTTCCTAGTGGTATATCTAAATCTACATTTTGTAAGTTGTGTCCAGTCGCTCCTATTAATTTTAAGGTTTTACCAGTTCCTTTTCTACGTTTTTCAGGTACAGCTATTTTTTCACGATTAGCGAGGTAATTTGCTGTGATGGTTTTTATTTTTTTGAATTCTCTTGGGTGCCCTTGTGCTACCAATTCACCTCCATTTTTCCCAGCACCTGGACCCATGTCAATTAAATAATCAGAAGCCAGCATGATGTCTTTGTCGTGTTCTACTACGACAACGGTGTTCCCAATTTCAGTTAGGTTTTTGAGGGCATTGATCAATCGCTGATTATCTCTTTGGTGTAGTCCTATACTCGGTTCGTCCATGACATACGTGATACCGGTCAGTTGTGAACCTATTTGTGTAGCAAGTCGGGTACGTTGTGATTCGCCGCCAGATAGGGTCCGAGTCGGTCTATTTAACATAAGATAATTCAATCCAACTTCCAGCAAAAAGCCCAATCGCAATTGTATTTCTTTAATGACATCTTTTGAGATTGCTTTTTGACGGTCGCTTAATTTGTCATCTACATTTTCAAACCACTCATACAACTTGTCCAAATCCATAGTTGCCAATTGACCGATATGCATGCCTCCGACTCTAAAAAACAACGAAGATTTTTTCAATCGATATCCTTCACATTCAGAGCAATTGGCGATGGTCATAAACTCTTCGGCCCAGTTACGTATTTTTTCAGATGTAGTATCTCTGTACCACCGTTCCAGCATATTTATAATGCCATCGGTAGCCAAATTGTACACCATTTCGTGGGGGGAATAACCCAAATCTATACCCAACGAACTGTCTCCACCATACAATAGGATATCCAATGCTTTTTTGGGTATTTTTTTAATGGGCGTATCCAAATCAAATTTAAAGTGCTTGGCAATTTTTTTAATTTGTTTGAAGGTCATATTGGATCGTACTTCTCCAAAAGGTTTTATACCTACTTCATTGATGCTTTTGGAGTCGTCGGGTATTACTTTTTCCATATCCGCCTTATGCAATTGTCCGAGCCCTTTGCAAGCGGGACAGGTACCGTAAGGAGAGTTGAATGAAAATGTATTCGGAGAAGGTTCTTCATAACTTATGCCAGATTCAGCATCCATTAATTGCTTGCTAAAAGGGGTCAATTCATTGGTTCCATGTTCCATTATGTATATGAAATCTTCCCCCATTTTCATGGCTGTTTCCAAGGAGTTGGAAATACGTTCCTTCTTTTCTTCTTCTACTTTTAAACGATCAACGATGAGTTCAATATCATGAACTTTGTACCGATCCACTTGCAAGCCTTGCACCAAATCGATGACTTCACCGTCTACACGCACTTTGGTATATCCCTTTTTACGTACTTGTTCGAAGAGTTCTCTGTAATGTCCTTTTCTAGAGCGGACCATGGGAGCTAAAATGACTATTTTCTTTCCATTATAATTGGAAAAGATATCTTCTATGATTTGATTTTCGGTGTACTTCACCATTTTCTTCCCCGTCACATAGGAATACGCATCACTTCCTCTTGCGTACAACAAACGAAGAAAATCATAAATTTCTGTAGTGGTACCCACCGTAGATCGTGGATTCCAAGCAGTTGTTTTTTGTTCAATAGAGATTACTGGACTAAGCCCTTCGATTTTTTCAACATCGGGCCGTTCCATATTTCCCAGGAATTGTCTGGCATAGCTGGAAAACGTTTCCATATATCTCCGTTGTCCTTCTGCATACAACGTGTCAAATGCTAGAGAAGACTTTCCACTTCCGCTAATACCAGTAATCACGACCAATTGATTGCGAGGAATCTTAACAGATACATTTTTGAGGTTGTTTTCACGAGCGCCGACTATTTCGATATAGCCATCTTCTTCGATATGTTTTGCCATTCAGCTACTGTATTTTACAAAGGAAACACAAGGTAAGGTGGAAGGTTGAGAAAAGTAGGGATGGAAACAATTCTTTTTATAAAAATTGTGCTAATGATGTCTTAAAAATTATGGTTTTAGGACGATGAAATTTGAACGGCCAATTATAGATGCATTTTCTTTAATCATAATAGAGTAATTTCCTGTGGAAAGCGAGTGAATCGGTATTTGAATTCCATCCTGATGTAGAGGATAATTTTTAAAAGAATCGTTCATGAATAATTTTCCATTTTGATCACGAATTACAAATTGTAAATCATCTATAGCAGTGTTTTCTATAGCTATTTGAATATAATTAGAAGTAGGATTTGGATATAACTTAATCTTTGAAAATTCAAGGGGATCAATAGAAGATGGAACATTTTTATTAATATCTATCAGATAGGCACCTGTTTTATAAGAGAACTCAATTCCTGCGGCAGAATAGAGGACATCTAAATAAAATAAAACGTCACCAACTGCTGGAGACCAATAGGTGACCCTCGTGCTAGTTTCTACTGTAGTCACAAAAGGAGCAGTCACTTCTCTTATTTCTTCACTAGTGATTTTCAAACAATCAAACATTCCAAATGGCGTAGTAATCGTTCCCCATGCTTCTCCTACCGTATGATAGTTTACATAATAATCATTGTCTCCAATGGTGTAGCTTTTTTCATAGTCGTGAATATCTTCATAGGTAAATGGAAAGCTATATTGTAGCAGTCCGGTAGAATCAAAATGATATAATTCATCTCCATTACCAAACCCAATTAAGTATACCCCGGTATCTCTACAATCGAAGAAATTGGTTTGATTTTCAACATATTCCTGGGCAAGGTCGGCCAATGGAAAACTATCAGGATAATCTGACATGGAAGGAGAAATAATGGTTTGAGTATCTATAAAAATCCCATCTACCACATCTGTAAAATCCCATTCTATCGGACCTCCTTCCTGATTTAACTCTAAAGTTTCTAGATATGTGGAATCCAAATATTGATAGATGACCGTACATCCGATATCCAAAACATCTTCTTTGGTAAAAGTGACTTGAGCTATTCCAGAAATTGAAAATTGAATGATAAGAACAGTGATAAGTAATATTCTCATTAAAGGTGTTTTATGGGCATAATAGTAATTAAAAGTTCATCCCTAAGTTACTCATTATTTTTAATTACGTCATGAGAACAAGTGATGCAAGCTAAACAATTAAAATTGCCAGTTGACTATGTAAACCATCGTCATTGATGTGCGATTCAATTTAGCTTTCGTTTGAAGTAAGTTTATTGCGATGAGGGAAATCATACTTTGGTATAGGAACCTCTAAAAAATGACACAGTTTTATCCATCCGTCTCCATCGGGAATATTGATTTTTAAAAAGGAAGAAGTCGGCTTATCTTCAAAGAAACGATCTACTCTTTTTTCAAAAGCATGGTAGGCTGTTTCCCAATTTGGAAAATCAGCGTATAAGCTTTCATAAGCCGCATGGTATGTGGGATGGTAATTTTGAAATAATTTATTGAATTGATCCCCTTTAGGTTGATTCAACCACTCTTTCATTTCAAGAGTAGTGCTGAACTTCATTGGTTTGTAAAGGTTGGAATTGGATCGGACCCAATCGTCTAGGTTTCGTTCCGTATAGATAAATTTTGCATTTGGAAAAAGCTGATAGAGTTCTTCAAATCGATAGGCAACTGGAGAATCTGTAAATGCATCATAATAATAGAAATCATCTATATCTATCACCCTTTTTGTGATGGGATTAATAAAGTGAATGGTGGTAAAACCAAGCAAATCTAGTGCTTTGGTCAATGAAGATGTACCTGTTCTGCTCAGTCCAATTCCAAAGACCTTTGGATATGTGGCAACTGGGCCTTCTTTATAATACTTTTGCCAAGTTTTCAGATATCGAATAATCATTTCTGGATGAGTCGATTTTAACTGAGTAAGATCTGGGTCGGATGAAGATATTTGATCGATTATTTGACTTGCCTCATCATATTGTTTGGCTCCAATAAGAGACTGAGCATACAATCGCTTAATTAATTTTGTAGGTTTTTTTTCGAACAATTCAGCGAGGAGTTCAACGGCTTCTTTATATTTATTTGCAATGAGTAAGAGGTTCGCTTTTTCAATTTGTAAATGGATGGGATTATTTTTTTTCCTTATTAATTCTTCTAACAGTTTAAACCCTTCATCAAAATAGGCAAATCGAATAAGAAGTCGAGCTCTCTTCACATAACTTGTTGGTTGATGAGTCTTGTCAATTGAAATTTTTAACCATTTATTTGCTTCTTTAAAATTGAAATTTGCATTTAAGACGAATGCGAGTCCCTCATAGCCAAAGTGATCTGTTGGGTACAGTTGAATAAGTTTTTCAAATGTAGTTGTCGCTGCCTCATAAGCTTTAATTTTAGTTTGAGCGATACCCAATTGGTACATTGCAATTTTATTTTCTGGCATGATTTCAAGCCCTTTTTTGAAAGAGCGTATGGCTGTTTGCCAATCTTTAATTTTTATGGCGGCCATTCCATTGCCAATAAACCCTTGAGCATTTTTAGGGTGGTGTTTGCCAATATTTTCAAATACTTGCATGGCTTCTTTTGGACGACCTTGTTCCAGAAGATATTGACCCACAGTGTTTTTTACTCTTAATGGCAACGGTATATTCAGTTTTAAAGCCGAATACGAAAAAACTTTCAACTTATCTATAAGGATTTCAAGATTCATTATTCATATTAATTGAAGATGGAAATTTTGTCCATACTCTAGTCTTATAATCGAGCCAATAATCTACTGCACTTCCAACATCTAGAGCTATTCCACCTTTTTGTTTTATTAAGTTACAATATATTTTACCTAAAAATCCTGCCGCTACTAAATAAACTTCCCCAGGATAAGCTACGGTAATATTTGCACAAATTTGTTCAAAAATCTCAGGATAGTGAGAGGTTTCATGCTTATCTCGTTGATCAAATAGTTGTGCATATTTATATTCTGAAGGAATGTGATGAAAACTTCGTACAGTAACTTGGTGTTTTTCTTTGAGTAATGGAATAAGTGCAGAATGACAAGAGATAACAGAGCAACTTGTTATTTTTTTTAGAATGATATCCCAAATGTTCCATTCTGTAAAATGGGTATGAATATGGCAAGAGGTAAGTATAGGCAGGTTTTTACTAAGGTTTTCTTCAGGGGATTTCAACCAGGATTTTTCAACAAAGTTAAATATTGCGGCTAATCCTCTTCCTTCTGGATTAAGCATTTTCTGGTCCAATGGAATAGATAGAAAAGTTTTACAACATCTCCAGACATCAGGAATTCCCAATACATCTGCATTTTTTATTGATGTCATAAAATGGTTTTGAATCTTAATCCACTCCTTTTCATTAATCTTAGTGTCTCCCCACCATATATGTTGACTTAATTCACGATCAGAGTTTTGAAAATGAGACTTTTCTTTTTCATAAGGTAAAAATGCTCCTTCACCATCTCCTAATCGAATCATTGAAAAGGGTGATTTATTTTGGATGGATTGAATTATGAGGGCTAACATCGTATTCGCTTCCTTAATAGAATATGTCGTATTCAAATAAGTATGAGGAAATACGGAAGGGCAGATACGTAACGAATGAAATAGCTTAAATACAATATGGTCTTTTTGAACCAGTTTTGGATTTTTCACCAATTCCTTTTCGATGGTATTCAAACATGAAAATAATTCCATCGAACTATATTTGGGAGACATTAATCTCTGAGGACCTTTACTCCAGTCATTCAGGTTTTTTGCTTTTTTTAGTTCGAATTGAAGTAAGATTTTTTGATTAAATGTCAAGGAGGATTCATCGGAGTCCAATATATGTTGATTAAAGGTTATAGCGGAGGAATATTCTCCTTGTCCGATTAATAATTGGCTGTAACCAAAAACTATTTCTTTATTCAAGATGCCAGCAGCAGTAGCTTCTTCGAAAAAATGCTTCAAAGCCTTTAAATTGTTGTCTTGAAGTAATAGATATATATATGGAGTTGAAAATTTGGTAAAAAGTTCGTTTTGAGTTGGATCGACTTGATGTTTAACTGGATAGAGGCTTTCCTTGGCAGATTCGTGATTTCCAAGACACCAAAAATTGTGTCCTCTTCTGATGCTTAATTCTACATTGTTTGGAAATTTTTCTAACCCTTTATTCAAAACCTGTTGAGCAGATTCATAATCAAGTTCCTTCTGATATAGTTTTGATTCTGCAAATACTAAGGACAAGTGAGGAGGTTGATTCTTTTTCGCTAATTCGACAGTCTGTTTTGCATCTTTTAATTTATTGATTAAGATCAGGACGTTTATTTTTTGAACATAAAAGTCAAGATATTTAGGATGTTTTTGAATTCCTTTTTCTAATTTTTCAACAGCTGCCTCCCACTTATTTAATGTTCTAGCTATCCTCACTTGACCGAGTAAGCCATACGGAGAATTTGGATGTTTAGCTTGGAACATTTCATACAGGGTATTTGCTTGTTCAAACTGCCTATTTACAAATAAATAATTTCCCAATTTATCATAGAGCCATGCAGGAGAATACAAACCAAAAAATGTCCAAATTTTAAATAGTTTGATCATTGAGGATAAATGTACAAAAAAAGGAAAATCTGAAATTTGTTTTGTTTAAAATTGTTCGAATAATGATCTGCATTATTCTATTTCATTACTTTTAAAGAACTTTTAAAGTTTGGGAACTTTAGACTAAAACCTACTGCAGAACAAAAAGGAAAATTAATGGAACTAAACCTTTTAGATCTTCATCTTTATAACAGAGTGAAGGCTATAAAGTATAATTCAGAGTCATTGCGTCAAAAAATGACTTCGATCATAAAAAAATTGTTTTCTACTAAATGAATTCTTCTCTAGTACATGAATACTTCGATAATGTGTATGTGCTGAACCTCGAACGCAGGACAGACCGCAAACGTGAGATGGTAAATAAATTAAAAAACTTAGGCATAAATGCAGAATACATTAATGCAGTAGACGGAAATTTAGAGGAAATAAAACAAGAATATAAAGCTTACTTAGAAATACCATTTGGAGCAGAAGGGTGTCATCCATTAGAGATAAAGAGAGGTAGAAAATTGATTGTTAGTTCGGGTGCATGGGGCTGTTTAAAAAGCTACGAACACATTATTGAAGATGCCAAAATCAAAGAATATCAAAGAATTTTATGCTTAGAAGATGATGCAATCTTTCATAAAGCATTTGAAAATAACTTTAAGAAAGTGATTCAGACAATTTCCAAAGATTGGAAATTAATCTATCTAGGGGCGTCACAAAGAGAATGGAAAATTCCTAGAGATTTATCATACGAAGACCCACAACAACTTATTTTTGATCCTGATCAACCTTGGTATTTTCCTCAAAGAGCAGATGGAACATTTGGTTTTGCTCTGGATTGTTCAGTTTTTGACCTGTTCTTGAGTGAAATAAAAAAAATGAATTGCCCAGTTGATTCTGGCCCGCTTCGCTCTGTGTGTAGGTCGTATCCAAAAAAGTGTTTTGTACTTTTCCCTAACCTGATTATCGCAGATGTTACCGATGGTGATATCAGTCATGGGAAAAGTCAAATAGAAATGGCAAAGCGATTAAAATGGAATTTGAATTTATATGACTTCCAATTTCAAAATAATTCGAATCTTCTTAATGATCTAGTAGGTGTAAACAAAGAAAAACAACCTGAATTGTCCAATCAAAAATCAAAAAATCATCGTAACGAGTCATGGTGGAGCAAAAATGTTGTATATCATTTACTCAATCGGATATTAAGCTTCATAAATGGAAAATCTTAGGTTGTTCGTCCTAAAAGAAAAACTGTACTCGTACTTTATTGTTGTACGGAAGGTATTAATGAAATGCTAAAGGTGATCAAACCACATGAATTGGCTTACGATTATCTAACTTTATGGATACATAATACCCTATTATAAATTTTTTGATTTAGATTTTATGATACAATCTATTCTAGGTAAAATTCTTATGGCTCCCTTTTCCTTTTTATATGGGTTGACAATAGGTATACGAAACACATTGTACGATTCAGAATTGGTCAAGAGTACCACATTTAGTTTACCGATTATCTCAGTAGGGAATTTATCCATTGGAGGAGCTGGAAAAACACCACACATTGAATATTTGATCCGTTTACTTTCTCCCTATATCAATGTGTCGACATTAAGTAGAGGATATAAGAGGAAAACCAAAGGATTCAGATTTATTCGTCCAAATGATAGTGTATTGGATGCAGGTGATGAGCCCCTCATGTATGCACGTAAACATAGAAATGCAGTGGTAGCAGTCGGAGAAAGTAGAGCCATAGCAATTCCTCAAATGGTGGGTAAATACCCCAATTTACAAACCGTATTGCTGGATGATGCATTTCAGCATCGTTCGATTAAACCCGCATTAAACATATTACTTACCACTTGGGATGAACCCTTTACAAGAGATTATTTGCTTCCTTCTGGTAGATTACGGGAGTGGAGATCCGCCTATAAAAGAGCAGATATCATTATAGTTTCAAAGTGTCCAAAAGAGATTTCATTTGAAGAAAAATCTTTGATGATCCAAGAAATCAATCCCCAGAATCATCAAAAAATATTTTTCTCTTATTACGAATATGGCTATCCCTATAATTTTTACAATCCAAAACAGCGAATTAAGTTGGATAAAAAATTGGATGTCATCTTGATCAGTGCAATAGCTAATACCAGTTATTTATTAGCCTATTTGGATGAGGAAGTGGAAGATATTCACCATATGAATTATGAAGATCACCATTTGTTTTCAGAAATTGATATTGATTACATTCATACCGTATTTACACATAGAGAAGCAAAACGGAAACTGATTCTGACTACAGAAAAAGATGCAATGCGTTTAGATTTGCATCGTGCAAAATTGAAAGAATTGGGTATTCCCGTGTTTGTTTTGCCTATGCAAGTTAAATTTCACGACGATCAAGAGACTTTTGATCACGATATCAAAGACTTTTTATTAAAATATAGATCTTAATATTTTTCTCATTCGAACGATGATGTATGGACTGGAAATATGCATAACCGATGCATTTGAAAGACTTTATGCATGTTTTAAATCTTTTGCAAAAGATAATTTGTAATATTACAAATTATCATAATATATTAACTGTACATTATTGCTGTTTAGCTAAGAATAGCATGCATAGAGCATAAAAAATAAGAAGTACTATGAAAGAGATTGAAACGAGCAAAGAATACGAGCATAGACATGCCAGAAGGTTTAATAAGACGGTAGAGTTTATGGAAGATTTGGATTTGAAATCTATGAAAATTTTAAACCTAGGTCCTGATAACCCACTTACAGATCAGTTAGTGCGCAATGGGTATTCCATTACGAATACAGAAGTTAATTTAGATTTGGATTTGGATTATGAAGTAGTAAAAGATCCTAGTTATGGTGCTGTAGTTGCTTTTGAAATATTTGAACATATGGTATCTCCATTTCCTTTACTCAAAGCTATAGCTGCCGATAAGTTGGTAATCAGTGTTCCTTTATCTTTATGGTTTGCCAAAGCCTATTGGAATGAAAATGACCCCTATGATCGACATTATCATGAATTCGAACCAAGACAATTAAAGATGCTTTTGAATAAAGCCAATTGGAAAATTGTGAAAGAAGAGAAAGTAAACGGCCATGGTTTAAAGTTTGGAATTAGACCTATTCTTAGATTGTTTACACCCAGACATTACTTTGTGTATTGTGAGCGCATGTAGCCACAGAAGAGCGGTGGAAGGTTTTTGGAGTGGATTGATGTTGAAATGATGTTCAACTTATTTAGTGATAAAAAAGTAGTAGTTGGGTTTTTTTTATATTAGAACTGTCCTTGGCTCATTATAATGGGATTTTAAATTGAATCTTATTTTTGAACATAAATCTTTTAAAATGTTCAGGTTCTTATTTTATACTTTAATTTTTACAATTGGTCTTGGATGCAAAGACTATGCGTTTCCTTCATTGGACATTCAAAAGGAAGTTCCTTTTAGCTGGAAAGAAAAGGAAGAATGCATGGTGGTTTTTAATTATGAGGGACAATCCGTAGAAATGCCTGCTGCCATAAAATACCGAGGTGGCATATCTGCTCAGTACAAAAAGAATTCTTTTTCATTAGAATTGGAGAAAAAATACAAATTCTTTGACTTCCCAAAGGATGATGATTACATCTTGAATGCCAATTATATTGACAAAACTTTTATGCGACACAAATTGAATTATGACTTGTTTCAGGCTATGGGGCCTAAAAATATTGCTGCAAAAAGTAATTATTTAAACGTTTTGGTCAACGGAGAATACAATGGCTTGTATTTGTTTACGGAAGAAATAAATGGAAAGAAAGTCGGTCTGAATAAAAAGGATACAATGGCGATGTTGTTCAAAGATCCTCTGTTTTTATATGTGGAAGAAAGAGTACCTCAAGACTCGAATAATATTCACCAACAAAAATTTCCTAAAATTCATAAAAGAGATCAGACATACTATCTGGATGCATTTCGAAAATTTCTATTTGAATCAAGTGATGAAGAGTTTGATCGAGAGATTGGGAATTGGGTTGATCTAGAGAATATCATTGATTGGCATTTATTGCTGTTATTTACCAACAATGGAGATGGGATCATGAAAAATTTCTACCTCTATAAGAAGGATTCAACCACCCCTTTTCGGATTGCAATTTGGGATTATGATCACACATTTGGTAGAGATGGAGATAATGAACTCAACATGATGGAACGACCTTTACGATGGAAAAGATCTATACTTCTGGTTCGATTGTTAGATTCAAAATCATTGGGATATAAAACAAAATTGGATCAAAGATGGAAAGAGTTACGGGATTCTGGACTCTTTAGTGAGGACCATATTGCATCAAAAATAAATGAGATTGATAAGTTGATCCATGAGGAGGTCGAAAAAAATGTGGCAAAATGGCCGGTGAAAGGGTATTGGTATTACGATGATAACAATTACGAGCAGGAAAAAGAGATTATCAATCAATTTGTTACTCTCCGACTATCTCAGTTGGATCAAGAATTTTTATATTCTTCTAAAGATTGATAGTCGAAGACTGGTTGTTTGGACAAAATTGATTTTGCTTCGTTTCTGTAAAAGACTATCTTAGATGAAATAATCTAACTAAAATTTAAAATCTGTTCGTTATGCCTAAGATGCAAATAGTGAAAACGAAACATATCAATGCACCTGTTTCAAAAGTATATGAAATTGTACACGATATGTCTTCATGGTCCAAGTGGTCTCCTTGGTTGATTATGGATCCAGATGCGATTGTCGAAGTTGCAGAAGATAATAGATCTTACTCTTGGGAGGGAAATCGTGTTGGGTCAGGTCATATGTCTATTTTAGAGGAAACACCCAATAAATCCGTTGATTATGACCTCACTTTTTTAAAACCGTGGAAATCAAAAGCGAAAGTGAGATTTGAAACCAAAGAAAAAGATGGAGGTACTGAAGTGTCCTGGCATATGGATAGCTCCTTGCCGTGGTTCATGTTTTGGATGAAAAAGATGATGGTAGCGTTTGTGGGGCAAGATTATGATAGAGGATTAAGTCTTTTAAAAGACTTTGCGGAAGATGGTGAGATTCATTCAAAGCTTAATTGGTTAGGAGAGCGTCAATTCCCAGGATGCGATTATATCGGAATATCTAGGACATGTTCGATTGATGAAATGGGGGTAGTGATGAAATCCGATTTTGAAAATTTAATGGAGTATGCAAAAGGTGTGGAAGGAGCTGATGTAACAAAATCCTTTTCGATGTACCATAAGTTTGATTTCGTGAAGAATATGGCCAAGTATACCGCAGGAATTCCAAGTCCAACTATTCCATCGGATTTACCTTCTGAATTTAAAGCGGGTAATATTCCGCCAACGAAAATTTACACGGTAGAACATATTGGACCATATGCTCATTTAGGCAATGCGTGGACGACCATTTACACCATGCACAGAAACAAAGAAATTAAAGGTAGAAAAGGGATACATCCATTTGAAACATATGGAAATAGCCCTGCCGATACAGACCCCAACGATTTAATTACTCACATTAACTTTGCTGTCAAATAGCTTAGGTAAAATTGACCAAATGATAATAATCAAGACTGTTCTATGCAACGTTTTCCTTTTTTTAGTGATTGGAATGCAAGCGCAATCGGGCCTTTCTATGGATATGGAAAAGACAATGAATAAAATGCAATTGGAATATATTCAGCCAGTAGAGCAATTTCCAACATTTATTGATGGAGGTGCTATTAAGTATTTTAATTATGATTTTGGTCTTGAAATTGATGGTGGTAAAATGTTAATACTGGTTCAAACTCGGAATGATGATGGGACGTATATCCCACAGATCGCAGTTTCTGGTTTAGTGTCTACGCTCGCAACTAATCGCCAAGAATTTGATATTCGGGTAATGAACACCAACGATAAATATTTGATGGAAACCAATAGCGATTGGGCTATTGAATCTCTTTTTATTCCAAAAAAGGGCATGACAGAATACAAGATCGCCTACTTCAAAGCTCTTTTTAAGGAAGGGGTTGGAGCGGTGAATATCTTATACCTTTCCAATGAAGAGATTGAGGTTTTTCCTATCGTGAAATATTCGAATAATTAGGGAGATTCAGAAGAAAAACCATTTTAAATTATGCAACCCTAGCATTTTCTCAAAGTTCTTGTTTTTGTATATTCATCTACTCCTAAACATACCTTTATTATTAGGTGCCTTCTATAGGAATATTCATATTATAATTGCTTCAGATTTGGAAGACCTATGTTGTTATATAAATCAGGTAAAATGAGATAATAAAAGTGAGAAAAGGAGGACTAATATTACTTTTTATCCACCCAACCAAAAGCCTCTCTCATTTTATTATAAATCGAAGTATTTTCATAGATTCCTCTAAATTTTTCAGAACCTGGACCATATGCAAATACAGGGATTAGATCACCGGTATGGTAATCAGAGGTGAATGCTGTCACAAGACTATCCATTTTGGAGTCCTTCTGGATAGCAAATCCTCCAGTTTCATGATCAGCTGTAACAATCACCAATGTATTTTGATCTTTCTCTGCAAAATCTAGTACTGCACCAATTGTTCTATCAAATTCAATCATTTCTGTAATGATCCAATTGGCATCATTGGCATGTCCACCCCAATCAATCTGACTTCCCTCAATCATTAAAAAGAAGCCGTTTTCGTTGGATTTTTCTAAATGATTAATCGCTAAATTTGCTGCGGGTTGTAAATAATCTCGACCTTGTGAAACGGGCAATGGAGATCCATCTGCCGTATAGTACATTAGTTTTTCAACGCCTTCCATATCAATTTCATCAATTTCTTGATCCACAAAACTGACTACTTTATACCCTTTTTCTCTGAGCTCATTTGTTAGATTTCGATCATCCATTTCTCTACGTTCGAATGATTTTTGTCCTCCTCCAATGAATATTTCACAATCTGTTTTTAGAAAATCTAGGGCAATCTCCTCATAGTTTTTTCTTGCCTTATTGTGTGCAATAAATGATGCGGGTGTAGCATGATCAATGGTAGATGTAGCGATCAAGCCAGACTTTAATCCTTTATCTTCTGCTTCTTCAAGAATCGTATAAACGGCATTGGTGTCTGGATCAACTCCAATCGCTCCGTTGTATGTTTTTATTCCGCAGGCAAAAGCCGTAGCACCAGCCGCTGAATCAGTGATCAAATTGTCACTACTATAGCTTTTATGTAATCCCATATTCAAGAATCGTTCAAGATTCAGCGAGTTGCCATTGCTATACATTCCTGCACTTATTTGAGTAATTCCCATTCCATCGCCAATCATCAAAATGATGTTTTTAGCCTTTTTATTTGTATTCTTTAAGGGAAATTTTGTACTACTTCCAGGGTGCTCACTCAATTGTGAGTTCTTATGGGTCTTGCAAGATGCGATCGAAATAAGACAACACAATGCAAAAATGAAATGCTTAATCATTTTATAATTTTAAAATTTAAAGCAAGATAAATTTTTTCCCTGGCAATGATCTTATCGCTCCTTTAAATTCAAGATTTAATAACAATGAAGCCAATTCTGAAGACGGTACTTTTAGAATGCCATTAAGTTCGTCAATTGTAATCTGTTTTGATTTCTTCAAAATATCAATGATCTTTTGTTCATCAGAAGTATAGTCAACAAATAGAGATTTTTGAATTACTTTTTCTTTATCAAACTCTTCCCACCGCATAATATAGCCCACATCATCAGCGGTCTCCAGCAAATGCGCTTTGTGTTGTTTAATCAATCGATTACATCCTTCCGAAACTTCATCATTAATTCTACCCGGAATGGCGAATACATCTTTATTATAAGTATTGGCAAATTCAGCGGTAATGATCGAGCCTCCTCTTTTCTTACTTTCTACCACAATAATGACATCACTCATGCTTGCAATGATTCTATTCCGCATTGGAAAATTTTCTCGATCAGGATTGGTTCCAGTTGGAAACTCTGTCAAGAGACCTCCTTTTTTAACCATTTGTCCTGCGAGATTTTTATTGGATGCAGGATACATTCTATCCAAACCATGCCCCATGACTCCAATGGTTTCAACGCCTAATTTTACGGAAACCTGATGTGCACATGTGTCAATTCCGAAAGCCAATCCAGAGATGATCTGCACATTATATCGTTGGAGTCCTTGTATAATATTTTCACAGATGACCTTTCCCTGTTCCGTTGGTTTTCTTGTACCAATAATGGCAACTGTTCTTGGATGATTAAGATCCAATTGCCCTCGATAATACAAGACCAAAGGAGATGAATCAAAGTGTTTTAATCGCTGTGGGTATGATTCTGAATGAAAAATAGTCGCGTTACAATTATGTTTTTCAAGATATTTTATTTGTTCTTCGGCTTTTTTAAAAGCTTTTTGATGCGTATAGATTCTCTCTATTGTTTTGCTTCCAACATTAGGAATTCTAGCCAATTCTTTCTTTGAAGTATTGAAAACAGATTCTGCACTGCCACAATAACTGATTAGTAATTTGGCCATGACTGGTCCTACGTCTGGAATCAGCGTAAGAGCAATATTGTGTAAAAGGTTTTTATTCATTTATTTTGCGGCTTGCGCCATTTGTAAAAATTGGTTTGACCTAGCCTGATCGCCCATCCTGTTATAGACAGTAGCTAAAGCTTCTAGAACGTTAACGTTTTGCTTGTCAAGTTTGTATGCTCTATTAAGATAATGTAATGCCCATTTTTGCTGCCTGGATTGTATCATTACTTCATCTAAACATGTTTCTACATACCAATTTTTCAAATATTGTAAATCAGTTGTTCGTGGTTCAAGGTATTCTAAGTATTCGTTTATATAAGGTACATCGGGCCTTTTTGCCATTACCTCGGCAAATCTGTCCAACAATAATTTTTCGTCTCTACTGATTTTATACAGTTCCGCAGCCACACCCGCTTTCATTAAATTCCCATTTAAATATCTAGGATATATCGAAACGGCTTTGTCTGCATAAGCATAGGCCTGATCAAGCATGGCAATCTTTTCATCTCCTCCACTTTCTCGACCTTCATTGTATAAGGCAGTGGCCATAAATGAATTTGCTCGTGCACTGTTACTTCCATTGGATACAGCAGATTGGTTCAAACTGAGCGCAGATTCCCAGTCTGGGACCCTTGTTACCGTCTTTAGAGAATAGCCGATGACCAGCAATGCAGTAAGTGCTGAAGCTGCCATCAACCCCGTTTTTCCTTTCCATTTAGCAAGTTTATCTGAGATCAAATAGGCCGCCAAAATGGAGAGACCTACAGAGGCCATATAGATAAAACGCTCATTCATAAATGTCCCAAGGTTGATCACAATGTTAGATACAATGGTCAATGTGGACAAATAAAATAGAATTGCATAACTCGATATTCTCTTTTTACGAAGACCTCTGAATGCCCAGAACGCAAGCCCGATGTACAACAACAACGAACCTAATGATCTCAAGTCGCCCCATCCTAAAATAGGAATCGCATATGGATAATAATCATGAGTCAATGGGTGAGGGAAAATATACAATTGAATGTATTTAAATAGTGTAAACATGATGGTGGCCATCTTCTCATTGCCCGACATTTCCAAAAATGGATTATTCATCAAATCAGTGATTTCTTGACCAAATTCTGGTATTCCTGCTACATTAAACCTGAGTGCCAAATAGAGTAGTGTGGTGAACAGTAAAGCCCCCAACAACTTAAAATTATCAAGCCATTTATGTTCTGAAAAGAAATAAATAGACAATGGAATGACCGCTAAAAATGTGATCGAATTCTCTTTTGCAAGTAGAGCCAAAAAGAATAATACACAGGAGGACAACATCCAGAGGATATTCTTTTTGTCCATGTATCGTAATGATGCATACAAGGTCGAAAGCGACAGTAAGAGGGCAAGTATTTCATCACGTCCTTTAATGTTGGCTACTGCTTCACTATGGATTGGATGTGTTACAAAAAAAAGACTGGCTAAAAATGGAATAGCCAACCACCAATGAGAAGATTGTTTTTTCCTAAATAGCATTAAAAGCACTCGGAATAAAAGTATTCCTGTTAAAGCATACAATATAATATTCAATAAATGACTAGTTCCAGGTTCCATTCCTCCTGCAATCTCATGTTCAATAGCAAAGGTGATTAAAGAAAGAGGTCTGTATCGATTTCCTTGAACAAGGTTTTTTTGCTCACCAAAGTAACCAGTCATACTTTCAGTAGTCATCAAGTCACCAATACCATCAATTCCTTTTTTGGTGAATGCGTTGTCTGTAATTACGATTTGATCATCTAGAACGTATCCAAAATTAATGGATTGAGCATATAATAGTAATGGTATTACACAAATGATGGATATTTGTAGCCAGTTGGTTTTCCAAAAACCAGACGTAAAAAAGGGTACAATAGGTTGTACTTCTTTTTTAGGTGCAATAGGAGCTGATTTTCTTTTTAAAGATTTTTTGTTTTTCTTCTTTGCCATGGTTGGAAAGGTCCTTTATAGTATACGCTATACCCATTGGTTATTCAATAATTCCTAGTTTTTTTGCTCTGTCTTCCCATCTTTTCCTAGCTAGAGCTTGCATGTCAGTCACATTATCAGATTCATCGACGATTTCCAATCCTAGGATAGTCTCCATCATATCTTCCATGGTGACCAGGCCTGTAATGCTACCATAATTATCATGAACGATAGCAATATGTGTGTGTTCTTCTGTCAAAAAAGCAAACAGCTCTTTCAATGATTTATCTTGGTTGATTATTTTGACTTCACGTTTTATAATTTTCAGCGGTTCATTTTGTTTTCCATGAAGCATTTGAATCAATATCTCATCTTTCAATACCAAACCAGTCAAAGAATCAGGCTTTTCATGATATATCGGAATTCTAGAAAAACGCATGGGCTGATGGGAGTCATAATAGTCCTGCAAAGTAGTCTCTTCGTCCACAAATTGCATTACGGATCTAGGAGTCATGATGTCTTGCACCTTCAGTGTGTCCATACCTAAAAGGTTTGTAATAATGGATGATTCTGATTCTTCTAATGCGCCACTGGTTTTACCTACATCTGCCAAGGCAAGAAAGTCGGTTCGAGTCAATACTCCTTTCTCTTTATCTTTTTTGAAACTTTTGGTGATCAGTTGAGACACCCAGATAAGAGGAAATAGGGCCCAAAGTAAGAAAGTCAAAGACTTCACCGTAAAAGGAGTCAATTTTTTCCAATTGTTGGCACCGATTGTTTTTGGAATTATTTCTGAAAAGTACAAGATGGCTAAAGTCATCAGCACAGCAACAACCGTTTCATAACTTATCAAATTAAATACTTCTTTTCCAGCAAAAGTTTTTGCCGCTGCTGCTCCTACACCAATCGCCCCTGCAGTATGTGCAACGGTATTAAGTGTAAGGATTGCCGATAAGGGCCGATCAATATCGTTTTTAAACCCTTTCAAAGATTTACCGAGACTGGAGCCTTTGTTCAATTCAGTATTCACATATGTTGGAGTAATGCTCAACAATACTGCTTCCCATATAGAGCATAAAAATGAAAATATAATCGATACAAGAGCCCAAATAAATATTTCTATCATATTACAAAGAAACGAAGTATTCTGATTCTATTAAGGCTTAAGAGGCAAAAATTGTATTTTGGTATCTACCAGTTGTCTATTCGTCAATTAAAAAATATTATTGCAAGTAAAAATTGAAAGTTTGTTTAATTTTGAAATGCTGTGCTATGGACCCCCTTTATTGAACAGAAAACAAATTGTACTATGAATCTACTAAGAAAATACCCATTTTTTATTCTCGTTCTGATTCTTTTGTATTCATGCAAAGAGGATAAACCTCAAATGACTACAGAAACAACATTGGATATCGTTTTAAAGCGGGAGCCTAAAATGCTGAATCCATTTTTAAATCCAACCAGTAGAGCAAGAGAAGTATATCAGTACTTATTTATTTCTATGGCTGATTTTGACCCGACCACATATGAATTAAAGCCTATTTTAATTAATTCTATTCCAAATGGAGAAGAGATTTTGGATGGACCCTTTAAAGGAGGGACCAAATACACGATTGAGTTTAGAGAAGACGCCAAGTGGGATAATGGTTCTCCTGTCACTGGAAAGGATCTGTTGTTTTCAATGAAATCAATTAAGCATCCAGGGACCAATGCTGCGAGTTATAGGTCCTACTTGAGTTGGGTAAGCGATATCGTTGTAGACCCCGATAATGAAAGAAGGGTAGATGTCTATTTCAGAGACTATTACATTTTGGCAAAAGAGTTAATTGTTACACTACAGGTGTATCCGCAATACATGTATGATCCAAATAATGCAATGGATGAAATTTCTTATGCGGAGTTAAGCAGTAAAGATGCAAAGAAGTTGGTAGAAGCGAATCCAAAATTGACTGCTTTTGCTACGGAATTCAACAGTGTGAAATTTACCAGAGAAATGGTTGATAACATTGGCCCATATCGATTGAAAGAATGGATAGCGAATCAAACTATCGTATTAGAGAAAAAGGAGAATTATTGGGCTACTGATACAGATATACCAGCCTTACAAGCATATCCGGATAAAATAGTGTTTCATATAATTCCAGATGAGACCTCTTCAATGACTCAATTAAAAGAAGGGAACATTGATTTAATACCAGCTTCCTCTTCAGATGCATTTTTTGATTTGAAAGAAAATGATGATTTTAAAGATGATTTTCAATTTTTGACCCAAGAACTTATGCGATTTTATTACATCGCAGTGAATAACAGTAAACCAGAATTGGCAGATCCAGATATTAGAAGAGCCTTGGCAATGTTAAATGATGTACCAAAATTAATTGAAGTCTTGGAAAATGGCTTGGGCAATCAAACGGTAGGTATTTTTAATGAAAAGAAACCGTACTACAACAAGTCATTAAAGCCTATTCCATTAGATATTGAGGGTGCCAAATCCATATTTAATGAAGAAGGATGGAAGGATACCAATAATGATGGCACCATCGATAAAGTTTTAAATGGGAAGAAGGTAGAAATGGAGTTGGATATTCATATTACGGGTTCAGAATTGAGCAATAACATTGCATTATTACTTCAAGAAAATGCAAGTAAAGCAGGAGTGAAAATTAATATTGTCACAAAGAAATTCTCAGATATTCAACGAGAAAATTTAAAAACTAGGGACTTTGATTTGGTACCTTTGGTATTGACCCAAAATTTGATTTTGGATGACCCATATGATAAATGGCATAGTGATAACGATGATCCAGCAAAGGCCAACGATATCAGTTACAATTCAGAAAAAGCGGATGAGCTAATTGATAAAATTAGATCTGCAAGGGATAGTGATAGTAGAAATGGTTACTATAAAGAGTTACAGAAACTGATGTATGAAGACCAGCCTGTTATCTTTTTGTATAATCCCATAGAAAAATTAATATTGAGCAAGAAATGGGAAGGCAAAAGTACTATGAAACGTCCAGGATATCTCGCTAATACCTTTAAGCCCGCATCGTAAAAGAGCGGATGTAGTTATGAAATTAGGGATATTCAGTAATACCGAATATCCCCAATTTCATTAGGCCTAGAGGCCTTACACCTGAAAATATTACCCCTTTTTTAAGACTTTCTCCTTAAATTCGAGGTAAGTATTTTAACCGAATTATTTCGCTCGCCGC
>JARGNR010000094.1 GCA_029212405.1 Saprospiraceae bacterium | reverse complement strand
ATATCGAAGAATTTCGAGATGCAGGTGCGGAAGTGATTACAGTACATTTGGAGGCGTGCCCCCATATTCATCGAACGATCCAACAAATAAAAAGCACAGGCGCAAAAGCGGGGGTAGCGGTTAATCCAGGAACGAATGTTGCTCAATTGGAAGATGTCTTGGAAATGGTGGACTTAGTATGTGTAATGTCAGTGAATCCAGGATTTGGAGGTCAGAAATTTATCTATCAGGCCATCCCAAAAATCAAGACATTGCATCGCATGATTACAGATATTAATTCTGATGCAATCATTGAAGTAGATGGTGGTGTTGGTTTGCAAAATGCAGAAGTAATTTTGCAAGCGGGAGCACGCGTTTTAGTAGCTGGAAGTAGTGTTTTTAAAGCAGCCGACCCATTACAAGCTATTCATCAATTGAAATCGATAGGATAACATATTAATATGTTGGATTTTACGTTTATTTGATTTGAGATCTTATTCACTCCAGCAGATTCCAAAAGCATAGAATGAAACACATTTTACTTTTCTTCCTATTTTCAATGATGTCTTATGTTGGTTATAGCCAAAAGGCAGTGGTTTTTGGGACAATTACAGATCTGGATACTGGACTTCCAGTAGAATTTGCAACGGTATATATTGAAAATTCGAATAACGCCACTGAATCGGACTCTAAAGGAAAATACCGAATTGAGGTGGATGCAGAAACGAAACAACGATTAATTGTTTCTAGAATTGGATATACCAATGCCAGCGCATTTATACCAGCATTGCCAGTTTCATCAAAACGCTACATTAATATTAAACTATCTCCACAAGAATCAGATCTTGAAATTGTAGTACGAGAATCCAGAATTGAGGATGTGGGTATGGTCAAAGAGGAAGTAACTGAATTGCGATTGCTACCGAGTGCCTCTGGTAATTTGGAAAGTGTGCTTCCTAGTATTGCTTTGGGTGTCTCCGCTGGAAGTGGTGGAGAATTGAGCTCTCAATACAATGTAAGAGGTGGTAATTATGATGAAAACCTGGTCTATGTAAATGATTTTGAAATTTTTAGGCCTCAATTGATTAGAGCTGGGCAACAAGAAGGATTGAGTTTTCCAAATATTGATCTTATTCGGGATTTGTCGTTTTCCTCAGGTGGATTTCAGTCTAAATTTGGAGATAAACTATCATCGGTCTTGGACATCAAATACAAAAGACCAGAAGAAGTGAAAGGGAGTATTGCAATGAGTATGCTTGGAGCTTCAGCGCATATTGAAGGCAGCAAACGAATCGGTGCCAATGCCTATAACAAATTTAGGTATTTGATTGGAGCTCGTTACAAAACCAATCGATATTTGCTAGGATCTTTGGATACGAAAGGCGAATATTTACCGGAGTTTACGGATATACAAGCTTACTTGACCTATGATATTTCGAGAAGCTTGCAGGTTGGAGTACTAGGGAATTATAATAATAGTATTTATGAATTCACGCCAGTAAGTAGAAGCACTACATTGGGATTGATTACCCAAGCGCTTCGTTTTACTTCGGTATTTGAAGGGGGGGAATTAGATCGATTTAAAAATGGAACAACAGGAGTTTCATTTACCTATGTACCAGAACGAGATAAAAACCCATTGTATCTCAAGCTTTTGGCTTCGAATTATCAAAGTAATGAGGAGGAAAACTTTGATATTCTTGGATTTTATCGATTAGCAGAAATAGAAACGGATTTAGGGAGTGACGACTTTGGTACTGAGGTCGCAGTTTTAGGAGTGGGAACTCAGCAACAATATGTGAGAAACTATTTGCATAATCGCATCTATAACATAGCCCATAAAGGAGGGTTTGAGTTGCAGTTGGACGGGGATGCTGTGCGATCACATTTTTTTCAATGGGGTGTGAAATACCAAAACGAATATTTTGATGATCGGTTGAATGAGTGGGAAAGATTGGACTCTGCAGGGTTTTCATTGCCTTTAGATCCACAAGAATTACAATTGGCCTATGTACTAAAAACTGAAAATGAGATACGCTCTTCTAGAATCTCAGGATATATTCAGGATTCGTATACGTATTTGGATGAGGATGTTAGGGAAATAAAACTAACTGCCGGACTTAGAGCGAACTATCGAGATGTAAATGAGGAATTTATTCTGAGTCCGAGAGCTCAGTTATTGTATAAACCTTTAAGTTGGAGCAGTGATGTGTCTTTTAAGTTGAGTGGAGGGGTATATTATCAGCCACCTATATATCGGGAGATGCGAAGACTGGATGGTACGGTTAATCTCAATTTGAAGTCTCAAAAATCATTGCACCTTGTTGGAGGAATGAGTTATGATTTCTACTGGAAAAGTATGAGTGAAAAACCATTTCGTCTTATCACCGAGGTCTATTATAAGAAAATGACCAATTTGGTTTCTTATGATATAGATAATGTTCGAATAAGGTACAGCGGGGAGAATGATGCCGAAGGATATGCAATGGGATTAGACATACGATTGAATGGAGAGTTTGTGCCAGGAGCGGAATCGTGGGTGAACCTTTCCTTTTTATCTACTAAAGAAAATATTATTGATATTGATCATTTACAATATAATCGAGACGATCCTGAAAGTCCTTTGGTTCGAACTTCTGTACCTCGACCTACGGATCGATTGATGGCATTATCCATGTTTTTTCAAGACTATTTGCCGAATAATGAAAACTTCAGGATGCATTTAAATCTTTCGGTGGGTACTGGATTGCCTTTTGGAGTAAAAGATAACAATAGAGTATATAGAAATGCGTTTAGATTTAAACCGTATCACCGAGTTGATATAGGATTTGGATATCAATTGTGGAAGCGAGATTGGGGGAAGATGAAACCTCACCATCCATTTAAATTTTCAAGAGATGCTTGGTTGAGTGTTGAAGTGTTCAATTTACTTGAAGTATCCAATGTAGCGAGCAATACTTGGATTAAGACAGTAACGGACCAGCAATTTGCAATTCCTAATTTTTTGACATCAAGAAGAATAAATTTGAGATTACGTGTAGATATTTAATTAAAAAGAACGAATTATGACAAAAAGTATTTCTACTACCTTACTTCCTTGGGTCAATGGCTATATTCTCTGTTCATTAGTGTACTTTTGGTTAGGGACGAGCATCTATAACCCCTTTGCTATAGCTTTATTAATTGGTTTTGTTCTTCATGTATTTAAAGCTAAGAATGAAGCAAAGTTGGTATTCCCTGTACTCTTTATTTGCTTGAATGGTTTTATGTTTTTGGCCCTGTTTTCAGAGTTCAATGAATTTCCTGGACTATCAAAAGATGCAATTATTTTGATAGGGGTAGGAACATTGTATTTGGGGCTAAATATTCTTAGTGGAATTGTAATGATAAAATCAACAATAACTTCAACAAGTATACAAGCGCAAACATGACTTCTCTGAGCAATATATTGTTCCAATTTTTTTTATTGATTTGTTTGTATGGAATTGTTAAGATTATTATAGAAATTATCAATCAACGAAAATGTCCCGAAGACGAGGAGTTGAAAGACGTGGTGTTAGGAATCACAAAAAAGAATACGGCTTCTGCGGATAAGGTCATTCGACATTTGGGTATATGTGAGAAATGTCAGGAGCGGGCAAGGGAGATTGGGTCGGAATAGGCTATTGGACCGGAAAAATCATTAAAAATGTAATGAGCTTTTAAATAAATTCTCGAATTTACATCGCCTTCAACTTCTTCTTCAGCTCCAACATCTCATCCCGATACTGAGCAGCACTGATAAAGTCCAATTCCTTTGCAGCTCTTCGCATTTTTACCTCTGTAGCCGTGAGTAATTTCTCAAGTTGATCTCTGTTCATATAAGAAATCAATGGATCTGCTGCAATACTCTTTTCTTCAGGTTCTACATACGCTTTTGACTTCTTCCCCTTTATATCTAAGATGGATTTCCGTGCCAGAATGTCTTCTCTTGATCGAGCAATTGTGGTTGGCGTGATGCCATGTTTTTCATTGTATTCGATTTGAATCGACCTTCTTCTATTGGTTTCATCAATCGTGGCCTGCATACTATCGGTTACTTTATCGGCATAAAAAATAACGAGTCCATTGCTGTTTCTTGCTGCTCTACCTGCGGTTTGGGTAAGTGATCTATTGTTCCGTAAGAATCCCTCTTTGTCCGCATCTAAAATGGCCACAAGTGAAACTTCTGGAATGTCTAATCCTTCTCTTAAAAGGTTCACACCTACCAAAACATCAAATTCACCCAGTCTCAGATCTCGTATGATTTCCACTCTTTCCATAGTATCTACTTCAGAATGAATGTACCTAACCTTGATTTGAACTTTTTGCAAGTATTTAGTCAACTCCTCCGCCATTCTTTTTGTCAGAGTAGTCAATAGAACTCGTTCTTCTACCTCAATGCGTTTATGAATTTCATCCAATAAATCGTCAATTTGATTAATGGATGGCCGCACTTCAATTGGAGGATCCAATAATCCTGTCGGTCGAACAATTTGCTCTACTACTACTCCTTCTGTTTTTTCTAGTTCATAATCTCCAGGAGTCGCACTCACATAAACTGTTTGATTGGACAACAATTCAAATTCTTCAAAATTTAATGGACGGTTGTCCATCGCTGAAGGTAATCGGAATCCATAATTGACTAAGTTCAATTTTCGAGCTCGATCACCTCCCCACATTCCTCTGACTTGAGGAACCGTGACATGACTTTCATCAATCATTAAAACGTAATCATCTGGAAAATAATCCAATAAACAGAAAGGACGAGTACCCATTTTTCTTCCATCAAAAAATCGAGAATAATTTTCAATACCATTGCAATACCCCAATTCACGGATCATCTCTAAATCAAAAGTAACTCGCTCTTTAATCCGTTGAGCTTCAATAAATCTGCCTTCTTTTTGAAAAAAGTTCTCATGTTCAACGAGTTCGTCTTCGATTTGATGTATGACACTTTGCAGTCTTTCTTTAGGAGCAACATAGAGTGTTGCAGGAAATATGGCAGCATTGTCCATGCTTGTAATTCTCTTTCCTGTCGAAGTTTCGATTTGATCAATGGATTCTATCTCATCCCCAAAAAAAGTAACTCGATATCCAAAGTCAACATAAGAAAGGTTGATATCAACGGTGTCTCCTTTTACCCGAAATGTTCCTCTTTTAAAATCGGTCTCCGTCCTTGAGTACAAGGCATCCACTAGCTTGTAAAGGAAGCCGTTTCGGGACATCGTTTGCCCTTTTTCAATTCGAGTAATACTCGTAGCATAGTCTTCAGGGTTTCCCATACCATAAATACAAGACACTGAAGACACAATGATTACATCTCGTCTTCCAGAGAGTAAAGTAGATGTAGCTCTTTGTCTCAGTTTGTCGATTTCATCATTGATAGATAGATCCTTTTCGATGTAGGTATCGGAAGAATGCATGTACGCTTCGGGCTGATAATAATCGTAGTAGGATACAAAAAACTCTACGGCATTTTCTGGGAAAAATTCTGTGAACTCGGTGTACAGTTGAGCAGTAAGTGTTTTGTTGTGCGTCAAAATCAACGTGGGCCTATTGGTTTGAGCAATGACATTGGCCATAGTGAACGTCTTCCCTGAACCCGTTACTCCGAGTAATACTTGATTCCTTTCATTATTATTAATACCGTCAACCAATTGTTTGATAGCTTGTGGTTGATCTCCTGTGGGAGAAAAGTTTGAATCCAATTTAAAGTCCATATCGAAGAGGTAAAGTTTTGAGATGCAAATATAACCTGATTCTACCGTAAATGCTGTGGAATGATTTTAGTAATTCGCAATTGCTATTTGATGGGTTGTAAAATAGCTTTTGTACCTTGCGTTTGCTAATTTTTCTGCAAAGTATATAAAATTCCAGGGAATTGAATAAGGCGAATTTTAAGAGTATAATCCTACTTCTAGTTATTACTGTCGGTGTTTATTCCTGCCAACCTCCTGAGAAATATCATAAGGTGACAGGAAGTACGATGGGGACCTATTATGCCATTACATACAAAGGATCAAATCCGGCTCAATTTAAAAAAGAGATCGACCAGATTTTGATTGATTTTAATATGTCGGTTTCTACCTACATTGAAGAATCCACGATTTCTAAATTGAATTCAAATAAGGAAGGAATACGGATACCTGAAAACGATCCATTTTTTATTCCTGTTTTCAAAAAGGCCGATGTGCTGTATGAATTAACTGGAGGTGACTTGAATACTTCGGTGGCTCCATTGGTAAATTATTGGGGGTTTGGGTATAAAGGAAAAGACCAAATCAGTCGAGTGGATAGTCTTGCAGTAGATAGTTTACTTCAAATTGTACAACGAACTTCTTTTGAACTGAAAGAAAATGATTCGGAAGCGTTTATCAGCAAATCTATACCGGAAGCTGAGATAGATTTTTCTAGTTTGGCAAAAGGCTATGGAATTGACGTGTTGGCTAAATATTTTGAGGATAAAAAGATTGAAGACTTCCTCATTGATATAGGTGGAGAAGCACGAGCAAAAGGGGTGAACAATGTTGGCGAGACTTGGAAATTAGCGATCAATAAACCTAAAGAGGATGCTCCAGTGGATGATTTAGAAATCATCTTGAAATTGGATAATCAATCATTGGCTACCAGTGGAAATTATCGTATATACTATGAAAAAGGAGGACGAAAGTTTGCTCATATATTAAATCCTAAGACAGGGTATTCTGCCTTATCCAATCTATTGAGTGCTTCTGTTTTAGCTGAGGATTGTATGACAGCAGATGGGTTAGCGACGGCCTTAATGGTGAAGGGCCTAGAAGGGGCAAAAGAATTTCTGAGTAAAAACAAGATACCTGCATGTTTAATTTATGATGCCGATGGCGATGAGGATTTAGAAAAGTTTTATGCGAATGGATTCAAAAAATCTGTGGTAAAGGAACGATAATAGGCGACGCAATCAGCAACTAAATTACCCTTTAAATTTTTACTTTTGTGCCGGATACATTAAAGTAACAAATAATGTGTAGATAATTGAACTCGATTAAAATACGTTTGGTTGCATTTAAGGGATTGAAATTATATGGCATCAATCAATAATTAAAAGATAAGATGTTTAAAAGTTAATAGTATGAAGTTTAATTTAGATAGAGATTTAATTTTCTTTGATATAGAATCTACGGGGTTGAATGTGATGCGAGATAGGATTCTTCAGATCGCACTTATTAAATACCCTAAAGATGGAGGGGAACCAATAGAGTTGGAAATGTTAATAAACCCTGGAATTCCAATTTCGGAAGAGGCAATGAATGTGCATGGAATCACACCCGATAAATTGCGAAATAAACCTGGATTTAAGGATGTAGCGGATAAGCTATTTAGTTTTATAGGTACAGCTGATTTGGCAGGTTATAATTCTGATCGATTTGATATTCCCATGTTAATGGAAGAGTTTCATCGATATGGCTATGACTTAGAGATTGAAAAGCGAAGAACGGTTGATGTGCAGAAGATCTTTTATAAAATGGAACCTCGTACACTTAAAGCAGCCTTAAAACATTATTGTGGGAAAGAGCTTGTTGATGCGCATGATGCATTAGCAGATGTGAAAGCTACAGTAGATGTTTTAAAAGGGCAATTAGAGAGATACGATGGGGTAGACTATATAGATGGGGATGATTTTGTAACTCCAGCACCTATAAAGAATGATGTAAAGGCACTTTCTGAGTTTACTCATAATAACAGAATGGTAGATGTTACTCAAAGATTGAAATACAATCCGGAAGGTGAAATCGTTTTTAATTTTGGAAAGTATGCTGGTAAAAAAGTAAGGGATATCATTGCCAATGATCGACAGTATTATGCTTGGATAATGAACAAGGATTTTTCTGTTCAAGTCAAAAAAGCAGTCAAAAAAATCATGGACGATATCCAAAGAGAAAACGACAAGCAATAATTATTAAATTAATTAATCGTATATCTTTGGAAATGAATCAATCATCACTCTTCAATGTAATCTATTTTTGTATCGTTGCTCTTTTGCTGACTCATGTTACATCATGCTATTCGCCGGTTGAGGGGTGCTTGGACCCAGAAGCTACGAATTACTCAATTACTGCTGATAATGATTGTGACGATTGTTGTGTGTACCCAGAATTGAGTACGAGTATTTTTCACGAGAATTTGGATACAACTTTCATTTTGGGAGATACCATCATCAATGATTTTGAGCAACAGATCTCACTCGTCGATTTTGTATACCTCCTTTCTGATTTTCAAGTGTATTCAGAAGATAGTGTTTACGAAGTTACCGATGTTGTCAGTTTAATTGGATCAGATGGAGAATTAATAGTGAAAGACGATATCATTCGAGTCACCCGAGATGACTTTACATTTGAAATTGGTACTGCAATATTTGATGGGAATGTAAATCAATTTAGTTTTAAAGTGGGACTCTCCACAGCGTTGAATGAAAACCGATTTAGTGAGGTTATTGATGGTCACCCTTTGACGACTGACCCTGACACGCTCTATGATGACATCACCGAAACGTATGTTTTTCAACGATTGCAGATTGCTCAGGGAGTCGATTTTTTAGATACAGTAATTTATGATATTAATATCGATGCAGATGTCACATTTGATATAGATTTTAATTCAAATCGGGGAGAAGATAAAACGATAATAATTGAAGCGCAATATGATGAGTGGTTTATCGGAGTAGATTTTGATACTATGGACAAAGAGACAATAGAAGCAAAGATAGCTGAGAATAGCAAAAGTATTTTTAAACAAAAAGATTGAGAAAATGGAAAGTGCCAACATGAGGAAATTAATAGCAGGAATGTTTTGGTTAGTTGTTTTTACTTTGGTAAATGTAACCACTATTTATAGTCAGGATGAGCGCTTATCTAGCCCTCAAAAATCTATTGAATCGTTATTCAAGGCGATGTATGAAGGAGACGGCATCTTAGCAAAATCCGTATTTACAGAAGATGCTGTATTGCAAACGGTCCATGTTAATAAAGAAGGGAAGATTACGGCTAAAACGGGTGAGTTAGAGCAATTTGTCACAGCAATTGGGACTCCTCATGAAAAAGTGTGGGACGAACGCGTAACTAATTTAAAAATAAACATTGATGCAGATCTTGCCCAAGCATGGATGGATTATTCATTTTATGTAGGAGACGAATTCAGCCATTGCGGAGTAAATGCTATGCACTTAATTCGATCCGATGGAGAATGGAGAATAGTTCATATCATTGATACCAGGCGGAATTCAGATTGTAATTGATCCCTATTCAGGTTCTTCTGTTAGGACTGCATCCACAATTTTATACATCAATCGATTGATATCATCTGCATTCAATTCTAATTTTCCTTTAAGGTAGATGACATCCGCTTGATATTTTACAGGCTCTTTAGCTTCTACTTCCATTACTGTTTCAGGTCCTGCACCACCACAGAAAAAACACATGTTATAGGGGAAGGCGGACAATATAAACTCCTTATGCGATTTATATCCTTCAACAGGAATGATGTATCCTTTGATAATGATTTCTTTTCCAGAAAGTGCCAATACTTTATCACTAAAAACAGGTTTATCGATCTTAAAACCCATCAATTCATCAAACTCTTTCTTATAGGTAATCCTCGATAGTGTCTTCCAGGTGTTTTCAGTTTCCAATGATTCATTTTCATCGTTCTGGCTGTATACAGAAGTAATTGAGAAAAGAATTAAAAAAGTAAGACTGATTAATTTATTCATAGGATTCTATTTAAATATTGGTGCAAAAGTAATGAATCAATCGATGATAACGCCATCTTCAAGGGTGTAAAGTAAATTTGTGATGTCTGTCACATTTATTCTAAGAATTCCTTTCACTTTTACCTTCTTATCCGTAAAGGGAATTTTCTTGCCATTTTTTGTAAAAACCTGAGCTGCGGATTCAGGTCCAGCTTTACCACAAAAAAAGCACATGCTCTGAGGAAATCTAGACAACATGAAGTGACTTTGTTCTATTTTACCAGTTAAAGGGATAATATATCCTTCGACTTCAATTTCCTTCCCTTCCAATGTTCTGACAATAGGATTTAGAATTGGTTTTTCTACATCCATGCCAAATGTCTCATCAAATGATCGTTCATAGGTGACCATGGATAGAGTGTTCCAAGCCCCTTCATCTTTTTTCATGACATCATTCTGGGCTACGACAGAATTTATACTAATTAGAAATAATACAAGTACAGATAATTTTTTCACTTAAATGATTTTGCTCACAAAAAAGAAACGGGTTGAAACTCTACTTAGTTTCTTAGGACAAAGTTAAATTTTAATTCAATCTCCCAATACTACTTTATCTAATGCACTTTGAGCGAGCGATAATATTTCTCTGTGATAAGCAGCACCTTCTTTTCTTTCTAAAATATCTCCATTTGAATCAAGAAATAGGAGGGTAGGGAATACATTGACATCATAGTTAAATGAAATAATTGGACCATTACTTTTTTCAGCATCTACCTTATAGCTTATAAAGTCTTTATTGATAATATCAGCAGTCTCTTGATGGGTAAAAACATCTTTATCCATCATTTTACATGGCAAACACCACGTGGTGTAAATGTCGACAAATACAAGCTTGTTTTCTTGCTTGGCTTGTTTTAATACAGATTTTAAATTATCTGATTGGACAAAATTGAAGGCAAAGGAATTGATTGGTGTGGGTGCTGATGGAGCAATTATTACTGCTTCTTTAGCAGTTTTACATGATGCTAATGCGATCAGCATCAATCCAATAAAAAACCATTGTAATAGTTCACGGGACGTTATCAGATTCTTATTCATTCCAGTTTGCTTGTATACCTCTATAAGACGAAAATCATACCAATAAAGTATAGAAAGATAAAATTGCAAGTGTTAATTATGTGACAGTTCATACCATTATAACAGTCTTTTATAGAGTTGAAAAGTTTTCGTTACCATAGTGTTCACATCGAAATTATTTAATGTTTGTATTCCTGCTTTTGTTATTTTATCATAAAGGTTAGGATTTGTAGCAAGTTGTATTACAAAATTTGCCATTTGCTTATGATCTCCAGGAGTACATAAAAAACCATTTTTTTCATGGTCGATAATTTCTGGGATCCCACCAACATCTGTAGCTACTACAGGAATACTAAATTTAAGTGCATCAAGAATAGATGTACCTAATGCCTCTGATTGGCTGGTGTGAAGAATAAGGTCTATTTTATGATAAGCCTCCTTGATATTTTTAATGAACCCAAGAAATTCTATTTGATCTTGTATGGATTTACTTTCTGTTTTTATTTGATTGAACAGAGGCCCTTGTCCTACCAATAAAAATTTGAAATTAATTTGAGGGAATGATTTTATCAGATGCTTGGCTGTACGGATAAAGGTATGATGATCTTTCTCCTGGGTGAATGCCGCGATGTAGCCTACGACAAATTCATTTTGACTCTTTGGAAACTTTCCAGCACTTACTTTGGAGGTATCTATCGCACTATGAATGGTTTGAAGTCTAGTCGTATCATGGATTGCGGGCAATAGGGTGGTTTTTACTGCTTCAGAAATGCAAATTATTTTTGAAATTTTAGCGTAATTATACTTTGCTATAGACCTCTTTTTAATGGGATTCATAAGTCTTCGAGTGATGATGGACTTGCATCCTAATCTCCCGAACTTATATGCCATCCAAATCAATGTATGTGCGTGTGAATCATGTCCATGTACAATGTCAATCTTATGATTTTTACAATAGTTGATTAAGGATAATACATTTTGAATAAGTGAGGGTATTCCTTTTTTATAAGTAAGTTGTTGTTCCGTCTTGAGCGAGCACCTTTCCGCTAAGGCAGAATTTTTTGGAGACATGAGATGGTTAGATACACCTACGGATTTGAGGCCATCCATTAAATAAAGAACTTGTCTTTCTCCACCTCTCCAACTGTGGGCTGTTGATATGTGAAGAATATTCAAGACTGTTCAGATTTTATTTTAGTATAGTAATGGATTTGTCGCTGCACTAAGTAGGCATTCATTTTGGCTATTATCCACCCGTTCTTTCCATCTAGAAAGCCAAGTTTAAGAATATATGATTTAAATGCTTTAAATATCGGACCGAATATCCGTTTTAGTGTACTGGGCGATTTGCCTGTGTTGAACCATATTTTGGCTCTTAACGCAGCATAACTTTCTATCTTTTCTTTGTGATCATCTAAAGATCTGTAACTATGGTGTTCTAGTTTATGGTTTAGTTTTATACAAGTAGTCGATTTGGGTAGTACCAGTTTTTCATGAACCAGATTATCATTCCATTGAACTTCTTGTTTATTAAAAATACGTTGTACCCAGTCAGGACTCCAACCAGAATATTTGATCCATTGATCTCCGTAATAATTCTTTCGATCAATGGCATAAACACATCCTTTTTCAAGGGGTAGATTCTTGATTTCTAGGGACAGCTCCTTTGATAAACTTTCATCTGCATCTACGGATAATATCCAATCATACTTTGCCTTTGTATGTCCAAAATTTTTAGTTGCTCCAAAACCTTTCCATTCCGTTTGTACAACTTGAGCTCCCAGTTCTTTGGCTTTCGCTATCGTCCCATCAGTACTGCCACTATCTACAACAATAATATCATGAGTTAAAGGGAGAATGCTTTGAATGCATGTTGCAATCCGATCAACTTCGTTTTTTGTAATTATTACTGCAGATATTCTTATGTTCATGCCTAATTTACTTCATTGGCTTTGGCAATAAAAAATGGATTGAGTAGATTAGATTTATTGTATCTCAAAGGCTGATTAAGTTCATTGTCTAAAACGGAACCACCAGCTTCTTCCAAAATTATTTGAGCGGCACATGTATCCCATTCCATGGTAGGAGCCATTCGTGGATAGACATGAGCCTCGCCTTCGGCTATAGAAAGGAATTTTAATGAACTACCTCTAGCCACTAATTCTGGGTTTGAAAATCCATCTATAAACTCTTGAGTGGAGTCATTTAAGTGCGACCTTGAACATACAATCTTCAAATCGGACTCCCCAGGTGCAAATGATTGTGCAGTAATTTGAACAGGTTTCCCATTGATAAGTTTGAATGCACCCATCTCTTTTACAGCATAAAACATCTCATCGGAGACAGGAACATAAACGATGCCTGCCACCACTTCATGATTATGCACTAGACCAATATTAGTAGTGAATTCTCCATTTCCATTGATAAATTCTTTTGTGCCATCTAGTGGATCAACCACCCAACAATATTCCCATTGAGATCGAACAGAAAACGGTTCGTCTTCATTTTCTTCGGATACAATAGGGATGTCAGGAGAAAGGGACTGTAGCGCTTGACAAATGATATGATTAGAAGCTAAATCTGCTTTGGTGATAGGAGATGTGTCTGCTTTCTTCTGGATTCCCTGATTATTTGTTTGATAATATTTTAAAATGGCGTGCCCAGCTTCTTTACTTACTGGAATCAAATCTTCTATAAGTTGTTTTATTTTTTCGTTTGTCACAATAGAAATGTTTACAGTTTAGTGAGAATTAAATAAATTCCTAATCCACAAAGTACAATTAGGAGGATCATGGGCAAATAAGCCATAAATAAACGAATCGGTGAAATGGAATATTTTTGTTTTAATCTTAATTTGTAATAGTTTTTAAAATCTGGATCTTTCAGCCTCCGATCAAGTTCTTTTAATCCTTCTTCAGTTAACTCATCAGCTAGAAATTCATCTAAGAACTTAATATCTTCTTCTTTTATTTCATTCATTGGACGAGCACATTTATTTAGATTTGGCTTGGACACTCATGAAGTATGTCTCAAAAATGGTGAAGATGACATATATTATGATGAATGTAAGGACAAAAATTCCATCTTTCGGATCTCTTAATTTATGATACATAGAGACAATGCCTATGGCAATTAAAAACTTAAACATCACATTCATGATGACAAGATTAATCATCATTCCTTTATTCTGCTGTTTGTCTAAATGTTCTGTGAGGAAATAAATCAAAACAGATAATAGCGTGAACGCTGGAATTGCATAATAGGCTATATCTATGTGTTCATAAATTTTCTCATTCAAACTCATGAAATATAGAATTCCTGCTAACAAAGCAACAGTTAAAAATAGCAATTGAAAAAATCTAATTTTACTCATTTTAAATAGAACTATGAAGTTTTAAGCCAATATAAACGGCCAGTAAACCAATTATCAAACTTATACCAATATAACATAACCCTAAAGCGTATTGTTGGTCTTGGAAAAGTTGGAGTGTTTCTGCACTAAATGTTGAAAATGTGCTGAAGCCTCCACAAAATCCTGTCATTAAAAACAGACTGGTGGAGTTGGCTATGTTATTTTTCAATTGCATGCCAATAAGTAATCCTAGAATCAAACAAGCAAGAAAATTGGCAACAAAAGTACCCAAAGGAAAATCAGTATTAAAGTTTGAAAATTGAAGGCCTATCCAATATCTACACAAACTTCCTATACCTCCTCCGATAAATACATATATCCAGTCCTGCATAAGTTAAGCAAGTTTTTGTCTTCTTTCCTTGATGCGATATAAAAAATAGGAAAGTAATACAGCAAGCAAAAGGATAAGAAATAATAGAGATAAATTTCCTAGATGTTGGAAAAAGTAGGCTATAAACATAAAAATGATGTTAACAGCTATTAATATAGCAGAAGCAGAGGTATGAGAAAATCCTGCATCAATCATCATGTGATGAATGTGATTTCTATCTGGATGGAAAGGTGATTTTCCATTGATTAATCGAATTATAAATACTCTCAATGTATCAAACAAAGGAAGAATTAAAATGGCAATGGCCATAGAAGGAGCAGCTTTGAATGCATAATTATTATCTCCCAACTCATTGTGGAGTTCTATGAATTTAATGGTTAGTATTGAGCATACCAAACCCAATAAAAGGGCACCGGTGTCCCCCATAAATATTTTGGCTGGTGTAATGTTGTATTTCAAAAAACCAACGAGAGAGCCAGCAAGTGCAAATGCTACCATGGCCAATTCAATATTGTCTACTTTCAAAAACCAAAGTCCGAATACGATAGTAATCAATGTGCCAAGGCCTCCTGATAATCCATTTATTCCGTCGATCAGATTAAAGGCATTTATGATTACAATAATGACAAAGATACTGAGTATAGCTCCAGCAAAAACGGGGATTTCATGTACGCCAAAAATACCATATAAACTAGTGAGTCTTATATTGGCCTTAAAGACCAGAATTGCAGCTGCAAAAAGTTCTCCCAAGAATTTCTTAGAAGGAGACATTGGGTCAATGTCATCTTTAGCGCCTATTAAGAATATGATAATGAAGGAACACAATATGTATTGCAAATCTCCAAAATATTGAAACGGAGTCCATAGAATAATGCTAAATAAAGTTCCTGCAAATATTCCTATTCCTCCTAAAGAAGGTGTACTCTGAGTATGAGATCTCCTTTCTCCAGGTTCATCCATGAGGTTCTTTTTGATGGCCACATGAATGATGGAAGGTATAGCTAAATAAGTTAGCGTAAATGATGTAATAAATGCTAATACAATATCAAACATAAATTTTATCTGATTCGTGTCAAAGGTACAAGAATCAAATAAGTATTTATTAAAACTTTATCTATTTTACTTAGATTACTCATTTTGAAATCATTATGTAATTTATCCATTAAAATGTTCCTATTTTTACGAGTTAAATTGTTTTATAAATAACATCGAATCCAAATGAATTTAAATCAAGTGACCATTCCTGTTTTAAATGTGGTATCTTCTATTCCATTTTATCAAGCTCTAGGATTAAAATTGATTGTTCATACACACGACAAATATGCTCGTTTTGAATGTTCTCCCAATGGATCCACATTGTCTCTGCATCAAGTAGATGTTCTAAGTGAAGGCCCAAGAGTGACCATTTATTTTGAGCGAGATGATTTGGACGACTATGTTAAACAACTGGTAGCAAAAGGAATTGAATTTGAACAAATGCCAACAGACCAAAGGTATTTGTGGAGAGAAGCAAAGCTTTATGATCTGGATTCGAACCCTATTATAATTTATAAAGCTGGCGAAAATCGAATCAACCCACCTTGGAAAATTAAATAGATGAGCTTTTGTAGTTGTGTGCTTAATTCTATGGGTTGGGAATCCATTTTTTTATGGACCAGACTATAATTGATCCCAGTCCGATTTTTATAAAAGCGCCCACAATAAATGGAAGTAGCCCATACTCTACCGCTTTCTGAAAGCCAATTAGAGTACCTAACCTGAATACCCCAGTAAAAAGTATAATTATAGTACCTAAAAAGGTGATCAATAGAATTTGTATAAATTGTCGATAGTGATGTTTTGAATTCAGATTAGAAACAAGAACTGCTGCCAATAGAAATCCAACGAGATATCCTCCACTATTTCCAACTAGTTTGTCTAATCCAGATGTGCCTTCAGCAAAAACAGGAGCACCCAAACCACCGATTATAAGATAGAGAAGCAGAGATATAAAAGATTCTTTAGGAGTAAGAAAGAATGCAACTATTAGAATGACTAATGTCTGGCCTGTAATAGGAATAGTACCTATATCAAATGCTATGTAAGAAGAAATAGAAATGAATAAAAGTGATGCAATGATTTTGAGTGCACTTCTACCAAATAGATCTTGATTGGTGTTGATTTTTATAGACATATAGGCAAATATATTAATCTATCTTGTTTTTAAACATTTATTAGTGTTGATTATTGGTATTATTACTTGTAAATCAGTAGGATAGAGGTGTAAGTTTGTGAAAACACGTATAAGTGAATAAAATAAAATACGTATGATCGATCATTTTTTCTAACTTTGCCGTCGATTCCAAATCGATTTGTTTATTACAAATTCAAAACCGATCTCATATGGTATTTTTAGAATTTGAAAAGCCCTTAGAAAAACTCTACGAACAACTTGAAAAAATAAAGCAAGTTGATGAAGAAGGGACTATTGATGTTTCGCAAAGCATCAAGGAACTGGAAAATAAAATTAAAGCCAAAACGAAGGAGATATATTCTAATCTCACTGGTTGGCAAAAAGTTCAGCTTTCCAGGCATCCAGAACGTCCATATACTCTATTTTATATTGAGCAAATCTGCAAGAAATTTGTAGAATTGCATGGAGATCGATATTTCAAAGATGATAAAGCAATCGTTGGAGGAATAGGCAGGATTAATGGTCAATCGGTGGTCATTATGGGTCATCAGAAAGGAGTAAACACAAAATTGAGACAGTATCGAAATTTTGGAATGGCCAATCCTGAAGGATATAGAAAAGCACTCCGACTAATGAAATTGGCCGAACGATTTAACTATCCAGTAATTTGTCTCATCGATACTCCGGGTGCATTTCCTGGATTAGAAGCAGAAGAGAGAGGGCAAGCGGAAGCAATTGCGAGAAACCTCTTTGAAATGGCACAGTTGAAAGTACCGATTTTGTGTTATGTTATTGGAGAAGGTGCTTCTGGTGGAGCGATTGGGATAGGTTTGGGCGATCGTGTTTTCATGCTTGAAAATACATGGTATTCAGTTATAAGTCCTGAATCCTGTTCCTCGATATTATGGAGAAACTGGGACCACAAAGAAGAAGCAGCAGAAGCATTAAAGTTAACTGCTGAGGATATGTTGGGTTTTGGTCTTATCGATGACATTATAAAAGAACCGGTAGGAGGAGCGCATACTGATCCACAAAAAATGGCCAAATCCTTGAGAACCCACATCAAAAAAGAGCTTACTCATTTGATGGATATGACTCCTGATCAAAGAATTGAAAATAGATTGACCAAGTATGGAAGCATGGGACAATTCACAGTATTGGAAGATGAAGAAGCTGGTCAAGCGAAGGAAAAGACTGAAAAGTAAATGATCTCGTCTATCCGTACATGGATGTTTAATAAATCTTTGAGAGGGCACTCTAATTATCACATCAACAAAGATTTTACAGGTGTGAATTTATGTAATTCTATTTGCATAATAGCCTCTGGAGACTCAACGAGTAGCAACGCTGTAGAAAAATATAAGCATAGACTGGAGTCCCATGGAAAAAGGGTAGAAGTACTGTATTTTTCAGATGATAAAAATGTTTCTACCATAGGATATTCAAGACAACATGTAAAGTGGCATGGTATTCCTCAACATGAAATAATTGATTCCATTTTGTCTAAAGAATATGACCTTTTGATTTTTCTTTATCCTGAAATGGAAAACCATTTGAGGTACCTATCGATACTATGTAATGCAAAATTTAAATTAGGTCCTGGATTTCAGAACTGTACACACATTTTTGACTTAATGATTGATATAAGTGATCGTTCAAATACAGAACTACTTATTCAAAGCATTGATAGACAATTAAAATTATTAAGTAGTTAGTTTAAATAGAAATTAAATGAAACATTCTCAATTTATAGGTACCGGAGTTGCTATGATTACTCCTTTTAAGAATGGAGCTGTAGATTACCAAACCATTGAGCGTATTGTGGAATATTTGATCGAGGGAGGTGTCAATTATATTGTTGCCTTAGGCAGTACAGGAGAAACGGCCACCTTAAATGAGGAAGAGTCAAGAAAAGTATTAGATGTAGTTATTTCTGCAGTGAATAAAAGGGTTCCAGTAGTAGCAGGTAATTTTGGTGGAAATAATACATTAGAATTATGTAAAAAGATTGAAGGGTACGATTTCACTGGAATTGATGCTATTCTTTCATCTAGTCCTGCATATGTCAAACCTTCTCAGGAGGGGATTTATAAACACTTCATGGAAATGGAAAAGGTGAGTCCTGTACCCATCATCCTTTATAATGTACCTGGTAGGACTAGAAGTAATATGGAGTGGTACACTACGATTCGACTAGCAGAAGCAAGCACCAAATTTATTGGAGTGAAAGAGGCAACAGGAGACTTAATTCAGGCTACTCGAATAATCAATAATAAGCCAGAGGACTTCTTTGTTACTTCTGGGGATGACGAAGTAGCTTTGCCAATGGTTGCTTGCGGTGGAGATGGAGTCATTTCTGTAATTGGAAATGCCTTTCCTAAAGAATTTTCTGGAATGATAAAAGCAGCATTAAAAAATGATTTTGTAGAAGCAAGAAGATTGAATAAGCTGACATATGATTTGCATAAATGGCTATACATTGAAGGAAACCCTGTAGGTATAAAATCTGCCATGCAACTGTTAGGTTTTGGAAACAATGATGTCAGATTGCCTTTGTCAAATATGTCAGCATCAAACTTTTTAGAATTAGAAAAAGCATTAAGAGCTGTTATGTCAAATCTCGATTCTTAAAACTTTAAAGGATTAAACAAAAAAGAGTTGCTTCTCATAACTTAATTTATGTTGCATTGTTGTACTGAAACAGATTATATCCAGATATTTTGAGCATTTCTAAAAATCAAAGAATATTAATTACTGGCGGTACAGGAGTATTGGGTGCATACATTGTTAACCAATTACTAGAAAGCGGGTATACGAATATTGAAATATTTACTCGATCTGGACCAAAACCTACCTTGGACTTTATTGATCATCCTCATGTAGAATTTACAGTCGGAAATGTCACAGAGCTATATCCATTGACAGACAGCATTGAGCGAGCAGATTATGTCATTCATGCAGCAGCGGTTGTCAGTTTTGATCCTTCACTTTTTAAAACCATGCATGAAGTCAATGTAGGTGGAACGGCCAATGTAATGAATATTGCATCTACCACAAATGTCAAAAAAGTAATTCATGTGAGTTCAATAGCGGCATTAAGTAGAAATGAGACTGGAGGTAAAATATCAGAGGAATCAAAGTGGATCAATAGTAAGTATAATTCATACTATGGAATTACAAAATATCTCGCAGAGCAGGAAGTGTGGAGGTCATATTATGAAGGTCTTTCAATGGCCATCGTAAATCCATCCCTTATTTTGGGTTCTGGAGATTGGGAACAAAGTTCATTACAAATTTTCAAAAGAGCATACGATGGTCTTCCATTTTATCCGAAAGGAGGCACTGGTTTGGTGGATGTAAGAGACGTTTCTAGATTTATAATTAGTTTAATGGAATCCTCTATTGAAGGGGAGAGATATTTGCTCTCTGCAGGGAATATGTCCTACAAAGAAATATTTACAAAACTTTGTGATGCAATGCAACGCAAGTCGCCACAAAAGGCTGTGTCAAGTTGGATGCTAGATATATTCTGGAGGTTGGAATGGTTTCGTTCTTTTATAACAAGAAAAAGTCCATTAATCACAAAGGAGAGTGTGAAGAGTACATCTCATCAATCCATTTATGATAATTCTAAGTCACTTACCTTTGAAGATTTTAAATATCGAGATTTGAATGATTCGATATCTGAATTTGGTAAAAAATATGCGGAGTACAGAAGTCAGAATTAACTTGAAAAACTAAGAAGAGGAAACATTAAAGTTGGTGATGTCAAAATCAATAACCACGGAGATCAATTATACCGCCAAAATGCCAGTTTTTCAACGTCAAATTTTGTCAAAAAAGCACTTTATACATAGATACTGTGTCATAATGACTTTTTTATAAAATGGTTCAACAATTGATATAAAACTAGGGTGATAAAAAAAATAAAAGATATAATGAGTAAGAGCAAAGCAAATACGGCTACTACTGAAGAAAATACAGAAGATAAAAAGACAACCAAAACGTCTTCAAAGTCAAAAAAACCAACAATAAAAGATCTTCAGGCTGAGATGGAAGAACTCAACATTCAATTGTCCGAAGCAAAGGATAAATATCTGAGACTCTTTGCCGAGTTTGATAACTTCAAAAAGAGGAATATCAGAGAGCGAATGGATTTATTGAAAAATGCGAGTCAGGATGCATTTTCAGCTTTATTGCCAGTGATAGATGATTTTGATAGAGCAAAGAGCAGTGCCGATGATTCATCAAGTGAAGAAGCTTTTAGTGAAGGGGTATTGTTGGTGTACAATAAATTGAACTCTATACTTAATGCGAAAGGATTGAAAAAAATGGATTCTACTGGTGAAGTTTTTGATCCTGAAATGCATGAAGCAATTACTAAAATTCCTGCGCCTACTGAGGAAATGAAAGGCAAAATTATAGACACCATTGAGTCTGGATATTATCTCAACGATAAAATAATCCGATATGCCAAAGTGGTAGTAGGGGAGTAGGAACTAAGGAAATTGGGAATAGAAATATAAAAAGATGGCAAAAAGAGATTTTTATGATGTGTTGGGACTGGATAAAAGTGCTGATGCGGCAAGTATAAAGAAGGCGTATAGAAAGACTGCTATGAAGTATCATCCGGACAGAAACCCGGATAACAAAGAGGCAGAAGAGAAGTTTAAAGAAGCTGCCGAGGCGTATGAGATTTTAAGTGATGCAGATAAGAAGGCTCGATATGACCGATATGGACACGCAGGGGTAGATCCAAATGCTGGAGGTAGAGGCGGATTCCAAGGAGGAATGACCATGGATGATATTTTCTCTCAATTTGGTGATATTTTTGGAGACGGTGGCAGTCCATTTGATAGCTTCTTCGGTGGAGGTCAGCGTGCAAGAAGAGGAGGAGGCAGAGGAGGCCAGAAAGGTAGTAATTTAAGGATTAAAGTAAGCTTGTCATTGGAAGAGATTGAAGCAGGGGTTACTAAAAAAATTAAAGTCAAGAAACAGAAATCGTGTGATGTTTGTGATGGAAGTGGTGCCAAAGATAAAGCTTCTGTAAAAAGCTGTGGTACGTGTGGAGGATCTGGATATGTACGACAAATCAAATCTACTTTTTTAGGGCAGATGCAAACGACATCAGCTTGTCCAACCTGTGGAGGTGCAGGAACGCAAGTGACCGCAAAATGTGGTAATTGTAGAGGAGAAGGAAGATTAAAAGGAGAAGAAACTATAGAAATTGATATTCCAGCAGGCGTTGAACATGGTATGCAACTGAGTATGCGAGGAAATGGAAATGCTGGTAAAAATGGAGGTGGAAAAGGAGATTTACTGATTAATATTGAAGAAAAACCTCACCAACATTTCAGTAGAGATGGTAAAAATATAATTTATGACCTCTACATCAATTTTGCAGATGCAGCATTAGGTACATCTGTGGAGGTGCCTACTTTGGGAAAGCAAGTGAAAATAAAAGTGCCACCGGGGACTCAGGCTGGTAAGATTTTCCGATTGCGAGAAAAAGGCTTACCGAGTGTTCAGAGTTATGGCAAAGGAGATCAATTGATTAATATCAATATCTGGACGCCTAAAAAACTTAATGATGATGAAAGAAAGTTGTTGGAGAAAATGAAAACAATGCCAAATTTCACACCGAATCCAGGTAAGAATGAGAAAGGTTTCTTTGATCGGATGAAAGATTACTTTGCATAATTAAATACATAATGGTCCTTTTTTAGACTGTGACCCCATTTAAAGAAAAACATGCTTACGTAATAATAACACAAGCATGTTTTTTATGATTATATTTTAACTACTTATTTAAGGCAGGAAATAAAATGTAACACACCCACAACTTGGTCCAGAACCTACTGAACCCGTAGGAGTTGGAGCAGGTTGATCAGCGGTTATTTGTCTATATTGACTATATCCTTGAATAGGGCTAGTGCTTGTGAATAAATAATCAAAAGTACCATCTCCATTATCTGTTTCTACAACAGTGTGATCACCCAAGTTTATATTGTTTAGTGTGTATGGAACATTGTCCAACAATACCTCATAGTTAAAACTTCCACTGTAGTTTGGGCCTAAAAAGCCAAGTTGAAATGGAACAGCAGGAGAACTATCATTCAAAAGTGATAGATTAAAATCCTCCGTTTGATTTCCTGTAGGTCCAGAATCAGAACTAGATTCGTTAGAACTGTCTTCAGTAGTTGGAAGCTGAATTACGGAATACATGAATCCAATATCTGCCAAATCCAATGTATTGTTTCCATTGTCACTATCTCCTGCTCTTACTCTAAAACCTGTCGAAGATATTGTTGATGCAATATAACTTACTGTAGGATCATCGTATCCCGAATTTCCATTATCTGGGCAATTTCCACCACAATCCTCAGGAGTTAATTGAATTATATAGTTATCACTTCCTATATCTGGGAAAGTGATATCAAATAGTCCTTGACTAACTCTTGTTACAGTAGAATTGTATCCATCTAAGGATTGAGTATTATTTAATTCGTTAGCGCCATGGGTTCCTGCTGCAAATATCACTGGTCCAGAATTATTCATTACCGGTGTCAAATCTACAGATCCCCCATCTTCCAGACTTAGTGTATTTCCATTCAAACTTAGTGCTTGATCATCCGTATCCGTATCATCTAAGAACGGAGATAAGTCAATAGATCCACCATTTTCTAATTGTAAGGTATTTCCAACCAAAGTGATGGATTGATCATCGGTATTATCCAAGAATGCCGTCAAGTCTACAGTTCCACCATCTTCTAATGTCAGAATGTTACCATCCAAGCTCAATCCTTGACTATCTGTATTATCTAAGTAGGCAGATAAATCCA
>JARGNR010000093.1 GCA_029212405.1 Saprospiraceae bacterium | reverse complement strand
ATTCCTTAATGCCTAACAATTTTTTTTCACCTGAGTGCACTGATAAATATAACACTGCACGTACTCCATATCTACTTGTTTTACTTAACATCTTTTGATTTGTTTGAAACAAATATACTAAATAAAAAGATAAAAAGACATTTTTATCTTTTTATTGCAAAATTTAGTTTACATTTGTTGTATAATTAATTATCTAACGCAATTCATTCAAAATGAAAAGACAAATAAAATACCTCATTTCGGCTATCGTAGTCGTAGCATTCATCGCCTTTATCGCAGAAAGCTGCAACACCAGCCAACAAGCCAATACTGGAGCACTTACCAATGATGCTGCCAGTGCAGTATATGTAGCCCCAGGAGAGCACGATGAGTTCTACGGATTCTTTTCCGGTGGATTTAGTGGTCAGGTCTCAGTGTATGGACTTCCAAGTGGAAGACTATTAAAGGTTATTCCTGTATTCTCTCAAGATGCTGAAAAAGGATATGGGTATAATGAGGAAACAAAACCAATGCTGAATACTTCATTTGGATTTGTTCCTTGGGATGATGCCCACCACCCAGAATTATCTCAAACAAATGGTGAAACGGATGGTAGATTTCTCTTCATCAATGGAAATAATACACCACGGGTTGCAAAAATCGATTTGACTACTTTTGAAACATCAGAAATTATTGAAATCCCAAATAGTGGAGGTAACCACAGTTCGCCTTTTACCACTGAAAATTCAGAATATGTAGTCGCTGGAACACGTTTTTCTGTTCCGTATCCACAAAAAGATGTGGCCATAGATTCCTATAAGGAAAACTTCAAAGGGATGCTTACATTCATAAAAATGAATGAAGAAGAACAAATGGAAATCGCATTCCAAGTCCTTCTACCCGCCTTTGATTATGACTTGGCACACGCAGGAAAAGGTAAATCTCATGGGTGGATGTTTTTCACTACCTACAATACAGAAGAAAAGCATACCTTACTAGAAGTAAATGCATCTCAAAATGATAAAGATTTTATTGCTGCCATAGATTGGAAAAAAGCAGAAGAATTTATCGCACAAGGAAATTATAAAGAGGTTCCAGCTGAACATTATGTCAATAGATATGATGAGAAAACACACACCGCTACATCTACATTGCAAAAGACGGTTAAAGTGTTGACACCGGAAGATTGTCCTGGTTTAGTCTATTTCTTACCGACTCCGAAGTCACCGCATGGTGTAGATGTTGATCCAACTGGAGAATACATCATTGGGAGTGGTAAATTATCAGCTGACTTGACTGTTCATTCATTCACAAATATGTTGTCTGCAATAGAAAATAAAGAATATGAAACAACTATAGCAAGTGTACCTGTTCTGAAGTACGATAAAGTATTAGGCGGTGTGGTACCTAAACCAGGACTGGGACCCCTCCATACCGAGTTTGACGATAAAGGAAATGCATATACAACATTCTTTATCTCTTCTGAGGTAGTAAAATGGAAGGTAGGCACATGGGAAGTTTTGGATAGAATCCCTACCTACTATAGTGTAGGTCACTTGATGATCCCTGGCGGAGATTCCAAGAAACCGGATGGTAAATACTTGGTGGCATTGAATAAAATCACTAAAGATCGATATCTACCTACAGGACCAGAAATGAATCATTCGGCTCAGTTGTACGACATCTCTGGAGATAAGATGAAATTGTTACTTGATTTCCCAACCGTAGGCGAACCGCACTATGCCCAAGGAATCGCCGCTTCAAAGATCAAGTCTAAGAGTAAGAAGATCTATCCGATTGAAGAAAATGAACATGCGCATAGAGCGAGGGGTGAAAAAGAAACAAAAGTCGTCAGAGAAGGGAATGTGGTACGAATTTATATGACTTCCATACGTAGTCATTTCTCTCCTGATAATATAGAAGGTATTCGCGTAGGCGATAAGGTATATGTTCACCTTACCAATCTAGAACAAGATTTTGATGTGCCTCATGGACTTGCCATTCAAGGTGCTAGAAATGCAGAATTACTAGTAATGCCCGGACAGACAGAAACCATGTATTGGGAACCACAACGAGAAGGAGTTTATCCATTCTATTGTACGGATTTCTGTAGTGCATTGCACCAAGAAATGCAAGGATACATCAGAGTATCGCCAAAAGGTTCAAATGTTCCATTGAAATGGAGTATGGGTGAGCCTGACCCTGAAAGTTAATCTTTTAGGAACATAAATCAATCAAGAGCTGGTAAGGGTTTGAATTATCAGATCCCTATCAGCTCTCTTCATTATTGAATAGAAAATAGCATGAAATTACCGCAAATATTAATGGTGCTCGCAGGAGCTCTTATGGTCACCTTATTCTTCTGGCCCATGTGGAACATCACATTGCTTGCTCCTCAATATCCCGATGGTGTGCATATGCATATATACATCAATAAAATAGGAGGAGCGACAAAGGGTACCTTACAGAATGTCAATATTCTTAATCACTACATTGGGATGAAGGAAATAACTCCTGAGTCCATTCCAGAACTAAAGTATATGCCACCGATTGTCATATTCTTTATAATCACGGCATTTCTCGTAGCCTTTTTGAATAAAAAATGGATGTACTGGACATGGATTACTCTACTGCTATTGATCTTGGCGATTGGCTTGTATGACTTTTACCTATGGGAGTATGATTATGGGCATTCATTAGACCCCAAAGCTCCCATGAAATTTGAAGGTGAATCATTTCAACCTCCATTAATTGGGAAGAAAGAGATAATTAATTTTACAGCTATTTCTCTCCCACACATAGCTGGAGTATTTTTAATTATTTCCACCCTACTGGCCATGTTTGCAACCTACTTGAAGTCTAGAAAATCAAAAACAATACCTTCATGAAACATATGACCTATATACTTTTTGTTGTCATTGGAATGGTGACGACATCTTGTAACGTTGAACCAGAGCCCATCAATTACAATTATGATGAATGTGCCTACTGTAAGATGAAGATCGCGGATATTAGATTTGGTGCTGAAATTGTTACGAGTAAAGGGAAAATTTACAAATACGATTCAGCAGAATGCCTAGTCAGAACATATATCGAATCTGAGAAAAAAGATTTTGCTTTTGTCATCGTTACCGATTATGCTCAACCTCACAATTTGATTGATGCCGAAGATGCCGCTTTTTTGATCAGTGAAAAACAACCCAGTCCCATGGGAGGAAACTTGAGCGCCTATTCAAATCAAGAAATCGCTCAACAGACTCTACTTGAAAAAGGAGGAAAAGTTCTTTCATTTTCTCAATTAATAAATGAGTATATCAATATTTATCAATGAAGATTTTATGTATAGCCATATCATTTTTGTCTTGGACGTCAATTTTTGGAAATAGAATTGAGGTTTGTCCAACTTGTGCATTCACAACCATTGAAGAAGCATATAAAAGCTGCGAAAATGGAGATACCCTGGAGATTAAAGCAGGCATCTACAAAATCCCCAATTGGAAAATACAGAAAAGCATTGTCGTTCGCGGAGAAAAGAATACCCACCTTATATCACAATCAGGTGAAGAAATAATAACGGTAGAAAAAAGCAATGTGACCATACAAAACATCTCTTTTTCTGGCGTTGTCACCAACTATTTGAAAGAAAATGCAGCCATCAGAGTAAAACGATGTAAAAATGTCAACATCCTGAACAATACCATTATCGATTGTTTTTTTGCCATTTATTTAGAAAGAACAAAACATACCAAAGTCTATGGAAACACAATCAATGGAAACAAAAACAACATAGATAGAACAGAGGCAGAATCAGGAAATGGCATCCATGCATGGCACTGTGATTCCATCCTAATTGCACAAAATGACATCATGCATCACAGAGATGGCATTTATTTGGAATTTGTCAACAATAGTGAAATGAATGACAATAGAAGTCACGACAACTCAAGGTATGGCTTGCACTATATGTTTTCAAATGACGACAGTTATAGGCGCAACATTATAGAGCATAATGGTGTAGGAGTAGCGGTCATGTTTTCCAGAAGGATCATTATGACCGAAAATACATTCGCCCATAACTGGGGACATGCTGCATACGGTCTTTTATTAAAAGAAATCTATGACGCGGAAATATCAGATAATAAATTCACTGAAAACACGGTAGCTATTTTTGTGGAAGGATCCAATCGGATTAATTACCTAAGAAATTCATTCAGGAAAAATGGATGGGCCATTAAATTTTCAGGAGGATGCGAATCCAATAAGATTTCCAACAACGATTTTCTATATAACTCTATTGATTTAGTCGTCTCCAGCCAATTAAACAACAATACATTCAATGGAAACTATTGGAGTGAATATACTGGATACGATTTGGATAATAATAAAATAGGTGATGTACCTCACTACCCTGTCAAGTTATATTCATACATCCATAATCAAGTCCCTGAATCCGTGGTTTTGATGCGGAGTTTATTTGTTGATATATTAAACTTTGCTGAAAAAGTCAGTCCCATTTTTACACCTAAAGATGTCAAAGATGACGCACCTAAAATGAATAGCAACTTATGATTTCATTCCAAAATTTAAATAAATACTATAAAAAGAATCATGTCATCAAAGGCATTACACTTTCTATTAATGGGCCCGGAATAGTTGCCTTATTGGGACCGAATGGTTCTGGTAAGACTACATTATTAAAGAGCTTCTTGGGAATGGTTTTACCTTCCTCAGGGGATATTTTATTCAATGGCGAATCCGTTCTGAAACAGTATTCTTATCGAAAACAAATCAGTTATTTATCTCAGATTTCACGTTTCCCTGATAATCTAACGGTCAATGAATTGATTTCTTTCATGAAGGAAATCAAACCAGGAAAAACACGAGAACATCAATTCATACAAATGTTTAATCTCCAACAAGAATTAGAAAAAAAAATGGGGAGTTTGTCTGGAGGTACACGTCAAAAGGTCAATATCACTTTAGCATTAATGCATGATGACCCACTCATCATTTTGGATGAACCCAGCACAGGTCTCGACCCACTTTCCCTTAAAGAGTTAAAAAAATTCATTACTGAAGAACGTGAAAGAGGAAAGCTTATAGTCATTACTACCCATATCTTAAGTTTGGCCGAGGCACTTGCCGACGATATCATATTCCTGTTAGAAGGTCATGTATTTTTTAATGGGAGTATGAGTGCCTTATTAAACGATCAAGGAGAGATCAATCTAGAAAATGCTATTGCTCATATTTTAAAATCAACTAAAAAAGTAAAAGATGCTGAAGATATTAAAATATAGCTTTTATGAAATGATTCGTAGCAGGTGGATTTTTATCTATTCTGGATTCTACCTTATTGCTTCCATGGCTCTTCTTCTCTTGAGTAATGATATCTCAAAAGTATTGATCAGCTTGACCAATATCATTATCATTCTGACTCCTTTGATCGGTATTTTATTTGGTACAATTTATTACTATAATTCCAAAGAATTCATCCAATTATTGATGGCTCAAGCCCTTTCCCGGTGGTCGATTTTTACTGGAATGTATTTGGGGTTAGCTGCTGCCTTATGCATTAGTATCCTTATCGGAATTGGAATCCCACTTATCGCTTATGGTGTTCTGGGCTCCGCCGAACTGTCTCTATTTCTTCTTTTGATTACCATGGCCTGTGTATTGAGTATTGTTTTTTCACTGATGGCATTTTTAATCGCACTAAAATTCGATGATAAGGTAAAAGGACTTAGTATTTCCATCTTCGTTTGGTTGTTTTTTGCCATCATATATGATGGAATATTCTTACTTTTACTACTAGGATTTAAGGAATATCCTTTAGATAAACTTACCATATCTATGATCGTTTTGAATCCGATAGATCTAGCTAGAATTTTGATTTTAATGAAACTCGATATGTCTGCAATGATGGGCTATACTGGAGCAGTTCTATCCAAGTTTTTGGGTAAAAACATCGGTATGATTATTATTTCATTTTCTCTTCTTTTATGGGTGATCCTACCTTTATGGACTATTCGAAGAGTCAGCATGAAAAAAGATTTCTAATGCATGAAAAAGACTTCAGATACCCTATTACACCTTTATCTTTACTTGTTTTACCACCTCTACTCCACCCTATTTCTAGGTGGCCCACATATGATTGCATAGTAGCTTCCCAATGAAAATCATTTTTGCGCCTGATTAAAATCACTGCATCTAGAAAGTTTAGTAGGTAAATTTATGAGTACAACATAGTTATAAAGTAAACCTATCATAAGATATGTATAAACTGTGCATGCTCAAATGAAGGGCAACTTTTGAATATGTTTCTTTTGGAAAGTCAAAAACATAAACAAATATTATGGACCACGTTGTTTATTTAGATTACAAAGCAAAGGAACTGTACAATCTTTCCATTGGCAAAAAAACAATGATTATGAGAGGTGCCATGGGTAGGAAGGTTCCATATGAAAGAGCTAAAGTAGGTGATGAATTGTACTTTGTGGAAAACAAGGGAGATTTGTTGGTAAAAGCCAAAGGCATAATAAAAGAGGTCTTCTTTTCTGATAAGTTATCTAGAGAAGAATCTTTTGCATTGATTGATCTATATCAAAATAAATTAGTACTGAATACAGCCTTAAAAAAACGCTTTGCAGGAAAAAGATACATCACATTAATCACAATTTCTGATTTCATCATGTTTGACAAACCTTTCATGATCGATAAATCAGATTATTCAAATATGGACGATTGGCTCATAGTCAAAGAAATTGAGAATGTAAGACGAAGTCAAGAAGTTGCTTAATCAATTGGCAACTCAAATTTAATTGGTTTTTTGTTTGGCCCTGAGTAGTTGCTCAGGGCATTTTTATTTCACTATCGATGAATTACGTATTAAATCCATGATCAATTACTCGTCCATCCCCCATCGTGATAATACGATCTGTTCTCTTGGCAAAATCCAAATCGTGTGTCACAACGAGCAAGGTCAACCCCTTTTCAGCGGCCAATTGCTTAAAAATTGACAATACATTATCAGAATTCTTACTGTCCAGATTACCCGTTGGCTCATCTCCCATAATAATACTGGGTTGATTGATCAATGCTCTTGCAATTGCAACACGTTGTTTTTCTCCTCCGGATATTCTATATGATTTTTTTCTAGCAATATGTTTGATGTCCAACATTTCCAAAACTTGATACGCATCAAATTCAATTTCCTCAAAGCTTTTCTTTGCCAATTTTCGTGCAGGCAACATTACATTTTCTAGCACACTAAATTCTGGCAACAAATAATGAAACTGAAAAACAAAGCCAATTTGTTCATTTCGTATTCTAGCCAATTGAGTCGGATCATCTTTTGTTATCATCTTGTCATTGAGGAATAAATCACCTGTATAATCGGTATCCATTGTCGACAAAATATATAACAATGTGGACTTACCACATCCAGACTTACCCATAATAGAGACAAACTCACCCATTTTTATATCAAAGGATATATCTTTTAACACGTGAAAATCAACAGGTTCTCTGAAAATCTTATTGATTCCTTCAGCTCTAATTACGGATGGTCTTATTACACTCATATTATTGACCTCTTAATATTTCAACAGGATCAATACTCTTTGCTTTTTTTGCAGGCAAATACCCCGCAAAAAAAGTAGATACTATAGCGAACCCCATTCCAATCAAATAATAAGAAGAATCAAAATTAACTGGATAGGTTTTGACTGTAGGCAATGCCTCTGTGACGAAAGGAATATTATCAATCAGAACAGAGGCGGAGTAGCCAAACAACAGTCCCAAAACACCGCCTACTAATCCTAAAATCAAAGCTTGACTGATAAAAATAAACATGACATCATTTCCAGAAAACCCAGTAGCTTTCAGAATGGCTATATCATTCATTTTTTCATATATAAACATATTCAGAATGTTATAAATACCAAATCCTGCAACGATCAACAGTGTAATAGATACCGCATAAGTGATTATATTCCGAATGGTGGTCCCCGTGTCAAACTGAGCATTTGCTGTATGGATATCCACTGCTGTGACGTTGTAGATGCGTTCGTATGCCTTAGCTAATGGAAACGCTTTATCCATATCGTGAAGCTTTATATTGATATCTGTAATATAATTCGAACTTTCACCCATGAGTTGTTGGACCGTTTTGATATTGGCATAGCTCTGGACATTATCAATTTCTGCCAAACCACTTTGATAAATAGCGACGATCTTTAAAGATAGTTGCCCTCCTCTTGCACTTACCAGTTGGATGCGATCACCAATTTTTGCACTCATTTTCTTCGCCACTCCAGCGCCTACTATAATGCCATTGTCATTTTGATGAAGATCCTTAATTTCTCCTTCAATAATATAATCATCAATATTAAATAGCTTTGCCTCTTGCATAATATTGACCCCATTGATCAGCCCATTGAGTTCTATTGTCCCAGCTGTATAAAACGCCTGGGTAGATACTTGAGCAGTCAGTCCATATACATCATCACTCTTTTTGAGTGCTTCAATCAGTGGCAGCGCATTATAGATTCTGCTTTGTTTTTGTTTGGGTTTTACGGACGAAACCACAGACCATTGTTTTGATGTTTTTTCCCATAAATTGACAGGTTGTTTTTTGGAAGGAACAATTTCATTGTATAGATGAATATGTGGAGTACGATTTAGAATCATACCATCCAACAAGCCATTCAATCCCGTCATAAAGGAAACCAAAATAATAAATGTAGCAATACCAAAAGTTACTCCCAGTGCTGCAATTGCTGACTGTTTAATACGTGTAAAAATGTGCGTTTTTGCAATGGCAAAGAGTACCTTAAAGTCCATTGTTACTCAAGTATTTTGATGACTGTAGTAGAATCAATTCCTTCTATAACCTCCGTAAATTCTAATGATTTTATCCCTGTCTTTACGGCAACCATGCCATTATCCGTTTGGACCATTCCATCTTCATTCAGGTATTGACTAGGAATTGTAAGAACATTTTTTCGTTCTCTGATCAAAATGTTTGCTTCTCCGCTTAACCCCTTCAGCAAACGATTGGGCCTCGTTACAAAATCTGCTTCTACTCTTACGGTAAGCGATCGTTCATCTTTTTCAGGGAATATCTTTACAACTTTTGCTTCAAACGTCGAATTCGGATACGCATCCAACGTAATAATAATCTTCTGTCCTTCCATGACTTTACTAATATCTACTTCATCAATTCGAAGCACAATAATAAAATCATCTTCACTACCAATAAATGCAATTGGGGATTGAGGAGATACGGACTCTCCTTCCTCTTTATCAACACTATACACCATTCCATCCAATTTTGATCTAAGTGTATAATCGGCAGCATTCAACTTATTAATCTTAAGAGAATTACTGGCCATTTCCATCTTTCTTTCCAATTCATCTCGAGTTCTGTTGTAAGACGTATATAGCCTTGCAAGGTCATTTTTTGAACGATCATAGGCAAGCTCCCTCTTTTCAAATTCAAGTCTTGAGCCAACATTTTGAGCCCACAATCTTTTTTGCCGCTCATAATTAATGGAATCGTTCGCTACAATGGATTGGGCAGTCTCAATTTGTTCCATCATTTCTTTTAACAACGTTGATTCTCCTTCAAACGCATTTTTTGCAACTTCAAATTGCAGACGTGCGTTTTCAACATTTACACCTATTGTTTTATTTGTAATTTTTACGATGGGATCTCCTTGATGAATTGTATCTCCTTGCTGGATAAATATTTTCTCTATAATTCCCCCTACTTGAGGATATACACTATAAGACAGCTTTGGTTCTACATTAACCGTACTGTAAACCGCTTCAATCAGATCTCTATGTTCTGGTTTTATCCCTGTTTTCTGTTCACTACATCCAGAGGAAACAAGCAGAATAAGAAATAATAAGGAAATTCCAAGTCTCATAAGAGCGTATTTTATAGCCACAAGAACTACTTTATTGGTTCAAAAAATAATGACCATCATCAACCAAATTAATGATTTCTATCATCTTTTCTTGGTAAATATTCCATTTTCAGGCACATCAACCCAATCCAATCAAAATGTGTATTTTATATTATACCCAACGCCAATTCAATCATCGTTTCAAATGACGATTCTCTATCACTGGAGTTGATTCTTTCCTTGGTTACCAAAGAATCACTTATAGTTAATATGGTCAGCGCATCCACATTATATTTTGCAGCAATGGTATACAGTCCTGACGTTTCCATTTCTACGGCCAAGACTCCATATGCTGCCCAATGTTTGTAACTATCAAATTCATCTTCATAAAATTCATCCGAAGTCAATATATTCCCTGCTTTTATGGGGATTTGATGTTGGGTAGCGTACAACACTGCTTTTCTAAATAATTCAAAACTAGCAGTAGGACTATAATCTGCATTTAAAAATCGAGAATTATTAATACCGTTTGTGGATGAGGCAGCCATTGCAATCACAATATCACGCAGTTTCACTTCCTTTTGATATGATCCTGCCGATCCCACTCGAATTAATTTTGTACATCCATAGTCATTGATCAATTCATGACAATAAATGAGGGAAGAAGGCACGCCCATTCCTGTACCTTGAACAGACACCCGTTTCCCTTTATAGGTTCCTGTATAACCCAGCATTCCACGAACATCATTGTAAAGAACAGGTTCTTCAAAAAATGTTTCAGCAATCCATTTTGCTCGCATCGGATCTCCTGGAAGAAGAACACTTTCTGCAATTTCTCCTGGCTTCGCATTGATATGTACACTCATTGATTTGGGATTAATGTCTTCTGGCACAAGTTCTTAAACACTATATAATGTTTACATAGCGAAGGCTTATACAACCCAATTTAATTTGATAATTACTATGTTCTTTTCTTAATCTTTATTTTCCATAACCATTAATGGAATTTTAAGCCAAGAAGCCATATTTTTTGTATGACGAGTGCCAAAAAGACTTCTCCAGAAAGATTTTTTACTTCTATGCATGATAACCATTTCTGCATCATAGTTTTCAGCATATTCTGAGAGCGTTTTTTCAACACTATCTGATTCTTCTACATTAAATACTGTCTGAACAGAAGGGGAATGCTCCACCATATACTTTGCAAACTCTTCCAATTCTTCCTTATCTGTCTTCGATTCATCTTTGGTAACATAGACGCATCGCACTCTTCCAATATGAGGTTTTATTAATTCTGTAGCTCTCCATAATTCATACGGATCTGCATGATTCAAATTTGTTGCAAAGATGATGTTGTCAATCGTTTTAAACTCATAACCTTTGGGCACCAAAATAACAGGACAAGGTGCATCACTAATGGTCATGGTAGATATCGAACCTAGTACTTTTTCTAAAAAACTATGGTTGACTCCCTGTGTTCCCATAATAATAAGATCAGCACCAATTTCTTCTGCCATCTTTTTAATATTAAAAGCCACACCACCCACAGACACATCAGTCGTAACGGTCACTTGAGCACCCTCATTTTCTCCATAAAAAACCTTACTAAAATTTTCAATTGCCTCCATCGCCTTTCTAGCCTCTTCTAACTCAGTAGTCACGATTTCAGAGGTATTGACTGGCACATCACCTGGAACAGTATGTACAGGGACAACATGAACTATATGAATATTGGCCTTTGATCCTCCAAGTAAACTCAAAGCATAGCCCAATGCATCACTAGCATTATCCGAAAAATCCGTAGGTATCAATATATTTTTCATAATGATGATTTTCTTCAAATATCCCTACAATAGCCTCCTTTTCTCATGATCAACATCAGTGAAATGTATGATATACGTCATTTCATTCTGCACCCAATTTAGAATATGTTTGCAGTAGAGAGAGTAAGGGAAATAATTAGAAGTTTACTTCCATTAAAAAGTAAATCAAGATGAATTTCACTTAAAGAACTCAATATTTTGGAATTACTAAAGAGTTTAACAATTAAAACACATACCATGGAAAATCCAATATTAGATAGAATTAAAAATCAAGCGAAAAGTCTCAGAACATTAGCCGAGGAATTACAAGTTCAAATGGCATTAGGTAAAGCCGAAGCTAGAGATGTAATTGAACAAGAAAGAAAAAACTTGTCAAGTTATATCAATAAACAAAAGCAAGAGATGGCCAAAGCAGAGAATGAAGCACAAGAGAGTCGAAGAGAATTTCTTACTTGCGTGGAAGATTTAGAAACTGCTCTATTTAATGAAGTCCCTGAAGAATCTGCTGCTTACGACATTTATAAAAATGACATCCTTACCAAGGTATATAAGCTAGAAGAGGAAATCAGAGATAATATGACTGAAATGTCAGGTGAAATTCAAGAAAATCTTGAAAGCTTCAAGTCAAAAATGGACGCATTCAGGGTCAATTTGGCGCTACATGACAAAGACAATCCTGAACAGGTAGAAAAAATTAGAAATGAATTTACTGAGCGATTAAGTTCGATTAGAGAAATACTGAATAAGAAAGAAAATGCACAATCAAAATTAGATAGTTTTGTTGAAGACATTTCTGAATCATTCAGCTACCTCAAAAGAGCCATTGCTGATTTGTCCAACTAAAATATTTATATGGCTGTAACACAGCATATACAATCCACAGCTAAATTATTGAGGTATGAGAAAGTAGTCGCTATACTCATAAAGTATGGTTTTGAAGATCTGCTTTCTCATCCTCCTTTTAATAAGATAATTCCTCAAACGAATGTATTTGTCCCTGTAAGACATGGAAAAAAAGTAAGTCAGTTTTCCAGATATGAGCGGATTCGAATGGCATGCGAAGAGTTGGGGACAACGTTTATTAAGTTTGCTCAAATTGCAAGTAATCGTCCAGATTTACTTCCGGAAGAGCTCATTACGGAGTTAGAGAAACTTCAAGATCAAGCACCTGAAGTTCCAATTGAAGACATCAAGGAGACTTTAGAACAAGAACTGCCCGCACCATTTTCAGATGTATTAGACTATTTCAATCCAGTACCACTTGCAAGAGCTTCCATGGCCCAAGTTCATCGAGCTCGACTTAGAGGTGGCAAAGAGGTAGTGCTTAAAATTCAACGGCCAGGAATTCAACAAACGATTGAATTGGACATTGCAATTTTAAAAAACTTAGTCTCTATTGTCAACAATTACTTCCCACAATATCTTGTCTACCAACCACAAGAACTTGTCAAAATGTTCGAAGAGAGCATTACAGAAGAATTGAGTTTCAATCTTGAAGCCAATAATCTCGAACATTTCCAAAAAATGTTTCAAGGGAATGAGGAAGTTTTTATTCCTAGTATTTATAGAGAATTGTGTACAGATAAAATTATTTGTATGGAATTGGTGGAGGGGTATAAAATAACTGACCTTAAATCACTTCAGAAGTATAATATCACAGGAAAAAGTCTTGCAAAAAGAGGGATTCGATTATATTTCGAGCAGGTGTTTGAACATGGCTTTTTTCATGCTGATCCTCATCCTGGGAATATATTTGTGCTCAAAGATGGACGTATAGCATTTATTGATTACGGAATGGTGGGAACCGTAATAGACAGTGATAAAATTCTATTCGCTCGGATATTGCTCTCGATGTACGAAAGAGATGTGCAAGGGTTGAAAAAAGCCATCTTGAAATTTTCTAGTGGACTGACCAAGGAGGAAGAACGAGCATTTGAATATGACGTCATCTATTTTTTACGTCAGTATTCAAGAATTTCCATCGAAAATATAGATGGAAATGAAGTCATGCGAGGACTCAATTCATTGTTTTACGACTACAAAATAAAAATCCCTTCCAATTTACTTCTGCTTATAAAGGCACTGGTAATAATTGAAGGTGTAGGTTTAAAATTAGATCCGGAATACGACATCATTGAAAACATAGGTCCGTTCGTACAGCGTCTTATTTCAAAAAAATACAACCCAAACAGATTACAAAAAGAATTATTTCGATCGATAGAAGACACTTCAGAAATGGTGAAAGAATTCCCTTCTGATGTACGATCAATCATTAATAAAATCAAAGAAGGCAAGATCCATGTAGAAATTGAACATAAAGGATTGGGTCCATTTGCTCATAGTTTGGATAAAACAGTCAACAGATTATCTTTCACTCTGATCATTGTTGCTGTAATAATAGCTTCCTCCTTGATCATTGTTGCTAAAATTCCACCATTTTACTATGAGATCCCATTGCTAGGTGTAATAGGATTTACGATATCCGGCATTCTGACTCTTTGGTTGATAAATGCCATTCGAAAAGCAAATAAAAAAGAAAATGAGTATGAGTAATATATTTAAGTCATTTGATAAAGAGGTGAGTTGGAATACCAAATTTTATGTGCTATTGGCTTTGGCTATGGTTGTCTTCAGCTATGTCATGAATGGTACGGAAACAGCAATTTTTGTTGGAGCAATTATGTCGCTACTAATCGTTTTACTGCTTGACTTCTACTTGATACTTTCAAAGAAATACTCTAAATCTTGGCGAATTATCAAAATCATTTTAGTCCTTATTATTGTCGCTATGACTTTAATTGGATTTATCCCAAAACTTGGAACATAGATTAAAGTTTGAATTCCCTATTTCGATTCTAGCATTGCTGGAATAGTCACATATTATTATCCTAAAACAATATCCATGGAAGTGACCAAACGTTCTGGAGAACGCGTCAAATACATTGCCAAGAAATTAAGAAAATCGCTCATGCGTTCAGGCGCCTCGGGAAAATTGGTGAAAAAGATAATTTCTCAAATTGAAGCGAGTTTGTATCCTGGAATTCCCACAAAAGAAATCTATAAAAAAGCATTTTCACTGTTAAGAAAAGAGCATAATGCGACTGCAGCAAAATATAAACTCAAAAACGCGATTTTAGAGCTGGGACCTTCTGGTTTTCCATTTGAAAATTATGTGGGTCATTTACTCCAAGATGAAGATTATGCCACTCAAATAGGAATCATCGTAAAAGGTAAATGTGTTGATCATGAAGTCGACATCATAGCGACGAAACCAAAAGAGGTAAACTATATAGAATGCAAATTCCACAATAAATCTTCATTTTCATGTAACGTAAAAACACCGCTTTACATTCGGTCCAGATTTGAAGACATCCAAGCCCATAATCAACAAAAAACTATACAAAAACAGTATGCATTTTGGATAATAACCAATACGAAATTCACATCGGAGGCCATTGCCTATGCCACTTGTACTGGAATCAAATTAATATCCTGGAATTATCCATCAAATAACAATTTGAGGCACAGAATTGACCGTACAGGAATGCATCCATTGACCTGCTTAACGACATTAACTAAAAAGGAAAAGCATCAATTATTGAAAAATGAAACCATCTTGTGCCGACAAATCATGAATGACCCCTCACCGCTTCAGAATGTTGGGATAAGTCAAAGTCGAATCCTAAAAATCATGGGAGAAGCAAAAGCATTATTTGAATTAAAAAACGCTTAAAATTCCAGCTAAAGAGTTAAGAAATGGTATGAGGAACATCGATCAAATCATTGTAAATTAAATCCAGTCCGGTATACCCAAGGTATTTTTTCATAATTCTCAATGCCCTCATTGTATTTATACGGCTTTCTTTACCTGCTTTGTCCATAATAAAGAAACTCTTGCCTGGATATTTTGCATTTACTTTCCATCTACCTGCAGCTGTTCTCTTCGACAAAATGTAATCAATAGCTGGTTCCATTCGTTCATCATAAGATCTCCCTGCATCTTGAAAATAATCCATTGCACGCATAATATCGTATCGCCAACGGCAAGGATATGGGAATCGTAAAAAAGCGGCATTGATGACTTTACCCGTCCGATCTGAGAGATATAGTTTATGCATGAGTAAGAACTCCTCCGCTCTTTTTATGGTGTGCTTAATATCGTCCTGTCTGTAGGTATTTCCTTGTTTAATAAATTCATGAAGTCCTTCTAAGACCGATAGTGTAGAATGCATTGAACTGTGTCTAGCTCCAGAGCGGTTTTTTTGACAGTTAAATCCTCCATCTTCCATTTGTTGAGAAAGTATAAAATCTAGTATTTCCATCAATTTGGGTTCCTCCCCTAAAAAGTAGGAAGCAAAATTAAGAAACATTCCATTGACACAGACATCATCGTATAGAACACTTTTGTGAAAGTCTTTTTGTTTTGCTTCAAATTTACGATCCTTATATAAAAGGGTGTGCAAAATAGAATGTATAGAAGCTACATTTTTATCTATGGCCAGATTCTTTAATGTCAATAATGTATAATGGGTGGAGATCCATTTCGGATTATAATATTCCTTGCCCCAATGACCATTTGGATTTTGAAATTTAAGGAATTCGGCACCCCATCCTTCCGTTTCAATTCTCTTTTGAAGATCAGGTCGATTTTCATCCAAAATATCTCTGCTCACTTGATATTGAATAGAAACATCTCCATCCATTAACCATTGTATTGTGTTGTTTACATTCATCTCGTATCTGATTAATATATACTAATAAACTTTAGTTCGCTCTTTCATTGAAACCCAACAAATTCAGGTATTTAAAATTAATAGAAATACAATAGGAACGTGGTGATAAAAATCATACGTTGACATGACCTAAATCAGATGAATACAAGTAGAAGAAATCGAATTTTATAAATAGAAACAGTTGGTTAATAACACATAATTAATACCAAGTCGAATGAATAAAATGATAGACTTTCATAAGGATCATAGAGAGTGGATGAGTAAACTGGCATTTTATAAGGATGAAATAGTTTTCTTCTTCAAAGAACTGAATTTGGTCTTTGATCAAAACAAAATCAATTTAGCTAGGATGGAATTCATAGATGAATATGAAGCAATATTGGATAAAAAGTCTGAAAAAATTAAAAACTTAGAAAAAAGAATTCAACAAGGGGAAAAAGATTTGCTTGACGATAGCAAGAAAGAAAAATTAGCAAAAGAACATCATCATTTGCACTTAGAAGTCATTGAATTTGAAAAGTCTTTTGATGAAATGAAAAAAGGATTTAAACGGTTTGCTTCACACAATGATTGAGGTAATCAAAATCATTCATACCAATGATATGAATCACAAAATACAGATAAAATCAAATTTAACTTACATCCAAAAGATGAAGAATACGCTCAGTCATTTGATTGGGCACAAACAAAACAACTAATTAGAATATGAAAAAAAGAGAACAAGTTTCAAAAATCATGACTGCAAACCCAATTACTGTTAATACAACAAATAAGGTTTCAGATGTAGCAAAAATATTTACTGAAAAGAACATCCATCATATTCCTGTAGTTTCCGGAAATGATCTTATAGGAATGATTAGTAAATCAGATATTGACAAGATTTCATTTGTTACCAATTTGCAAGATGTAAAAGCGAATACAGCTATTTATGATATTCTTGAAATAGAACAAGTAATGACTAGTCAATTAGATACCGTTCAGAGTGATGCTGAAATCAGAGATGCAGCGAGTTTACTTGCTCAAGGAAATTATCATGCTATACCAGTTCTTCAAGGAGAGGAGTTGCAAGGTATAATTACATCTACGGATGTTATTAAATATTTATTAGAACAATATTAAACCTGAAAATATGAATATAAGGTATATACTTTTTTCATTACTTGGTTTGCTTTTTTGGACTTCTTGTTCTACTACACAATTTGTCTCAGACAGTCTGGGGGATGTAGATCCCAACCTATATCATACGTATACTATGGAAGACAACTGTTCGGATGACATCAACCCGATTATGCAAATTCGTATAAAGAATGCGATTGAATCAAAGTTGAGAAATAATGATTATTCGAAAAATGACAATGCAGATTTGTTGATCAAGTACTTCGTAAAGAATTTGAGTAAAAAATATGTAGAAGAATGTAGAGAAGAATACAATAGATGGGAAGGTGGAAAATTATGTCAAGAACGCGTAGTGACCTATGTTGAAGGGTCAATAGTAATAGATATAATCGACACAAAAACCAACTCAATCATTTGGCATGGAGCAGCTTATGGGCCGAGTTGGTCTTCAATTAGCAATCCTAATCAGAAAGTAAATGAAGTAGTCAATACCTTACTTACAAAATATTTCAACTCGTAATTATTTGTACCATAACAAAGTACAGTTACAATTTTATTGGGTAAAGAGAGTCATAAAAATGGCTCTCTTTTTACATTTATTTTATTCCTGTTTGGATTCTCCTTGAGATCGGCACTCACCCTAGTTTATGCTTACAAATCACATGGTTTTCATGACGTAAGATTTAAATAAGCACACGCAACAAAGTAGCAAGCCCTATCCCCAAAATCAGGAGTAAACTCAGCCTTTTAAACTTACTTTGAGGAATATAATTGAGTAATTTCTTTCCAATCCAAGTACCTGTCCAACCGATTACCACTAAAAAGGGAACATAAATCAAATGTTCTTTTCGAATAAATCCATTAAAAAAATATACGATTGTCCGTGTAAAATCAACTCCAAAATCAATAACAGCGGAGGTGGCAACAAACATGTTTTTCTCTAAATTAAAAGCAGCCATGGTCAAACCTCGGACTGCTCCGCCTGTCCCTAGTAAGCCAGCCAAAAAACCAGAAAGTGTCCCCCCTACCAATGCTTCTGCATTACCATCCTTGATAACTAGGTCCTTTTTCATGAGAAAAAGAAGACTTAAGACAATTAAAAAGATACCCAACGAGATCTCTAGAAACGCCGTATTGACATAATTTGCAAGCAGCCCTCCTATGATAACAAAGACTACTGCCGGGGCTCCTAGATACAACACAAGTCGTTTGTCTAGCCCTTTACGAAACAAAGCAATCTTACTCAAATTACTGGCTACATGAAACATGGCCGTTAATCCTAGGACTGTTTCAAAATCAAAATAAAAATTTGCTATAGGGACAAAAAATACTGAAGAACCAAAACCTCCTATTGTTCCTATCACCTCAGCAATTAAGGTTAAAAATAAAAAAGTGAGGCTGATGCTATTTTTCATGAAGAAGTGATTCTTTGCTTGTCAATGTATCACTTTTAAATGGGCTTACAAATTCGTCAATTCTTTTTTGCACTTCCTTATCTTCAAAAGAATCTAAACTAATAAAATATATTTCTTGTTTCACATCGTTGATTTTACACTTCTTCTTAACGTCAGAAAACACAATTCCCGGATCATATCCGCAAGTAACAAAAAGTCCTTTTATTTTCTCTTTTAGATTATATTTCTTGGTCATTGAAATAATGGGTGGTGCACCTCGACCCATCCAGACTGGGGATCCCAAAATTATGGTATCATATTTATCAAAGTCTATCGATTGCACCTCATATTTCATTCCACCTCCCCACCATACCAAAAAACCAATCTTCACGATCTTCCAGAATTCATTTGTGGGGATTTGTGTTTTAATTTTTATACGTACTAGATCTACATTGCCCAAAGAGGCCGCAATTCTCTGTGCAAAGGCATGTGTTTGTCCTGTCACCGAAACGTATAATAGTAAAGTCCTCACAGTGAAAATTTTATTTTTTAATGTAAAAGCGGTGATTAAACTACAACAATGGACTCGTAAGTCTGGCCAATGGTTCCATAAATTTATTCCGATCGGATCTTTTAATAAAATCCTTCAAAAAAATCTGCTCAGAAACGGTCATATCTTCAAAAAAGTGATCTTTGAGCTCTAGGGTGATCTCTTTATCATAAACAATTGCATTGATTTCAAAATTGGATTCAAAACTACGGACATCTACATTCGCTGTACCAATAGATGAAACAATATCGTCGCTGATCACCGTTTTATTATGCAAAAAGCCTCCATGATAAAAATATACCTTCACATCAGAAACCAGTAATTCTTCTAAATAGGTAAACATGCACCATCGCATCCATTTTGAATCAGAATTGTATGGAATCATTAATCGTACATCCACCCCACTCAAAGCAGTTGTTTTTAATGCGGTCCGAATCGCTTCTCCTGGGATAAAATAGGGAGTACTTATATATACATACTCTTCTGCATTTACGATAAGCGTAAAATATTCTTGCATTATGCCCTGGTGATCACTATCGGGACCGCTAGCCACTACCTGAACAGGAATACTTCCTTTGGATTGCTCCTTATATTCTGGAATCTTAAATTCAGTCCCCCCAGCATGAAACCAATCACTCAAAAACACATGTTCAAAATCAATTGCAGCACTGCCTTCCACTCTTACGTAGGTATCTCGCCACAAACCCAAATTGGGGTCCCCTACCACATGTTTATCAGAAATATTCATCCCCCCTGTATAGGCTATTTCGCTATCGATGATTATAATTTTACGGTGATTTCTATAGTTTAGATATAAATGATTTTTAATCCAATTATAGGGCATAAATTCTCTCACTTCTACCCCAATATTTCTTAGTTCTTTAAAAGATTGTCTGTATTCCTCTTCAGTACCAAAAGCATCATATACCAGTCTTATCTTTACCCCTTCTTGTATCTTCACTTTGAATACTTCTAGATATGAATCTAACAATTCCCCACTCTCCACAATATAAAAATCTAGGTGTATAGAACGCGTTGATTTAAGTATATCTTCTTTCACTTTCGCAAAGGAGGCTTTACCATTTTTTAATACTTCCACCTTGTTGTCATAAGAGATAGCAGCTGAGTTATTGCTATTGAGTAGGTTTGCCAATTGGAGCTTTTGACGGGGTATTTTGGTGTTGTTAATCTTTTCATCTTGCACGTTAAAAAACGTTTTCCTCTGCTGAAAAAAGTTGTCTCGTTTTACACTTCTTCCAATTATCCGGTAAAATATAATCCCAGCAAGAGGGATGAAGATTATAAACAACATCCAAGAGAAAGTCTTTGCTGGATTGGAAACTTGAAAAAAAACATGCCGTAATGTGTAGAAAACATAGATAATATAAAGACCTATAAAAACTTCCCAATACGGCATAGATTGATTTTATTTTGATGCGTATTGCTCGTTATCAGCAGCATGACTATTCTGTTCGTTTAATGTCCAATGATCGGTAACCGAAGTTTGTAACCATATATCTCCAGACTTTCGAAATACTTGAACATGAAGTCCAAAAACTTCTTCTAAATACGTCTCCAAAGCATCCACTGACATTTCACCCTTCCACTCTACAATCCCTTCTACCATATCTGGATTCAAACTTCCTAAACTTACTTTCTCGGTAATTTCATCTTTTTTCTTAGAACCATGGAAATGATCATGAGACTTCTTATAAAACCCCAATTTCAAATATGGGAAAGCCCCAATAAAGGATTCGTTCAAAGCAGTATTCGTCGTATTTTTATCAATTTTCATGCGTATTGTATTTAAAGGTTAATTTCTATATCAAAGTTGCCCAAGTACCACTGAGATTATAATGATTTATATCATAGTTAAGAATGATCTTGATCACACTAACATCCCCACTGGCTGTAGATATTTGTGAAACAGGACAGAGTCAGGATAAAAGCTGTTCTCCTTCCAATCAATTTCAAGTAAAAATATTCAATTGATGAAACATATATTAACACTCACCGACTTTTCACAACTGGCTGAAAATGCCGTTGAAGCTGCATTTTTATTCGCTAAAAAATACGGAGCGGAACTGACCATTTACCATAATTCTGAAGATGGAGATTTAATTATGTACGAATTGGTTGGAGATCCAGAAATTGAACATTTTACTTTAAAAAAATCTATAACGACACCTCCTGTCAGTAAATGGAAACAATTGGCCAAAAAACATAATGTCACAGCACGCTACTTGACAGGTTCAGCAGATTTTATAAAAAAGATATTTGACATTACAGAAATTCTCGAAATCGATTTGATTGTAATGGGCTCTTCAGGAGCAGGAGGCAGAAAAGAAATAATTTGGGGAAGTAATACCGAAAAAGTAGTGAAACATGTTGACATTCCTGTTTTAGTAATTAAAAAACCAATTACGGATTACAGATTAAAAAACATAGTGTTTGCATCTGCTTTTGATACAAAGGAAAAAGAAGTTTTAAAATTCGCTTTAAATCTATTAAACCCGCCAGCGGATGCAACCATTCACCTATTGAGTATAGACACCTCTAGTTTCTTTACTCAACCGATGGCCTTAATGAAAACTGCGATGGAAGATTTTGTTGAAGTGGCAAAACCCTATATAGTAAAGAAACATTTTTACAAAGATTATTCGATCGATGCAGGAATAAGACACTTCATGGAAGATGTAAAAGCTGATCTTTTGGTGATGAGTAATAGAAATGAAAAACCGATCAAAAGAATGATCAGTGGAAATAACACATTAAAAGCTATAAATCACTCTGATTTTCCAGTATTGTCTATTGATTATCGTCAATAAAAAATTGTAAAAAAAGACCCAACTACTGATTTTGCAACAATGATACAAATCACCGAATAAAATGACATATATCAATTTTTATTATCTAATATTCAATGAAATTTATACTCAAGATAATAGAATCTAACTCTTCAATTTATACACTATGAATATCCCTATAGACAGCATCATAAGTAGAAACTTAAAAACTTTACATCCTAAAGATAAATTGGTTCGAGCGAAGGAAATCTTTAACGAATTTGATATTCACCATATTCCAATACATGTAATGGGGGATGTGAGAGGTATTTTAAGTTTGGGTGATATTCTGTTTTTAGAGGGGTTTACCAACAATACTTTTGACGAATTTTTAAAGAATAAAAAACTTCAACTCACCACTGTGGATGAAGTAATGACTTCACGTCCCTTTTGTGCAGATGTGGATGATCTGGTCAGCGAGGTGTTGGAAACGATGATAGAAAATAGAGTGAATGCTTTACCGGTGAAAGAAAACGATGAGTTGGTAGGAATAATTACCACATTTGACATACTGAAATATTTTAAAAACAACTTAAATAATTAATACCATGGACACGATTGAGTTATTAGGTATAAAGGTGAAAGATGTAATGACTAAAGATGTGATATCCGTACAAGAAAATGATTCTATGCAAATTGTGTATGACATCATGAATACGTCCAAAATACATCATGTCCCCGTAACCGATGATGATAATAATTTGAAAGGTATGCTTAGTAAAATTGATGTAGTCTTGCTGCAAGACTGGGCGACTAATCTAAACTTAAAATCCGCACAAGCTATCAACAAACAGGTGCTAGCAAGTCAAAAAGCAGGAGATCGAATGGCCGTTCAAGTAGCCAAAGTAAGTCCAGATGATACGCTAGAAGTTTGCGCAGATATATTCAAAGAGAACCTTTTCCATTGCCTACCGGTGTTGGAAGAAGGTGAATTAGTAGGCATTATCACCACTTTTGACTTATTAAGAATAGCCTATTCAAAACCTACTTTTTTTCAAGTATAAATGGTTAAAAAAATGAAATTATTAGTCCCAGTAGATTTATATGATACCACCCATGCACCGTTTGAATATGCCATGCAACTTGGACAATTGATCGATGCAGAAATTACACTTCTACACATTATAAATAGTGTCTATAATACCAATGAAGTGATTGCTTACGATCCCTATGTAGAAATGGAAGATTCCGCAAGAAAAAGACTTGGAGATTTCAAGGCCAATTTTCTACGCAAAAATGATGGCAATTTTGATTCTGTAAATGTCAAAATTGAGGTCATGTTTGGCCTTCCAGGAGTCGCTATATCCGAATACTCAGAATCGAATAAAATCGATATGATCATCATGGGTGTGCGTGATAAACATGGTTTGTTTGATAGAATGCTTGGTTCTGCCTCATCTGAAACAATCAAGGAAGCAAAATGTCCTGTCCTATTGATCCATAGTAGTACTGAGTTTAAAAAGCCAGAAAGAGCACTCTTTGCTTTTGATAAAAAAACAGATTTGGATGATGCATTAGAGGATTTCAAAGAAATAAATAATATTTTAAAAGCAAAAACAGACTTCCTACATATCAACGTGAAGGAGACAGACGACATC